>NZ_QFFN01000001.1 GCF_003129925.1 Bifidobacterium catulorum
AGGACCGGTACCGTTCGCGCTCATTTCCGATGAGGCACCACTAACCATTACGCGCTCAAAAAACATGAGTCACGTCGATTGCAGATTTCTTTGTGTGTGTATGATATAATGAAAATGAAGGTTGGAGATGTTCGACCTAGAAAACCGAACATGATGCAGTGTTTGATTCATCGAACCCAATCTTCACAAGAAGATACGCCGCCATGGCAAGATGCGGTACGAAGAGTCGCGACGGACCGAGGTCGTGGAAACGATGACCGCATCGTGACGGATGGCGTGGAGAAGATGACAGGGAAAGAGAAAGACAGCCCGAAGTGAAAGCGGACGACGGTTCGCCCGCCCGACAATTGAAGAGGTGGCTATGGAAGACACCAAACATCGATGAGGCCCCGGGGCTTGCAACACGGCTCCGGGGCCTCGTTTCATTGTTACGCGATGGCGTTCCCGTCGTGGTCGGGACGGTAGATGTCGGGCTCCACATAGATTTCGAAACGATACCAAGGCAGGGCGGTACGCACGGCGTTCTCGATCTTATCGACCGTTTGCACGTCATAGTCGCGGTCGAGCTTCGAGGTCTGCACCTTGACACATAGCAGGATGTCGTCCTCCGACATATGGATTGTCTGCATGTTGAGCAGGCGATCCACTCCCGGCGTGGAGGTGACGGCTTCGACGATCTTGGTGCGGGTCTCGGCGTCGACGGTCTCGCCGAGCAGCAACGAGCCGGACTTGGTGGCCAGAAGCACGGAGCCGACCATGAGCAACAGGCCGACCATGAGGCCACCGACCGCATCCCACAGTTCGTCGCCGGTGATGATGCCGATGCCGATGCCGGTTCCGGCGAACGCCAGGCCGATGAGGGCGAGCGTATCCTCCATGATGACCGACGCGAGCTCGGCGGACTTGGTGCGCCGCCAGAAACGCAGGAATCCGATGCGCTTTATACCGATGCGGTCCATGCGCTCGCGAGCCTCAAGAACGCTTTTGTGCAATCCCATGCCCTCGAAGCAGGCGCTGACCACGCAGACGGCCAACGCGACGGACAGCTCGAAGCGGTTGGCGGTGTGCGCGGCCGGGTTGGAAAGTACGAGCTGCATCTTCCTGACGGCCTCGGACGTGGAGTAGAAGCCGCCGACGAAGAACAGCAGGGTGGCGACGACGAACGAGGCAAGGTATTTCGCACGGTAGAGGCCGAACGGATGATCGCCGTCGGTCTTATGGTGGGATGCCTTCTCACCGATGATGAGCACGATCTCATTCGAGCAGTCGGCCGCGGAATGCACGCTTTCCGACAGCATGGCGGAGGATCCGGTGAAGACGGCGGCCGCCACCTTGCAGACCGCCACCCCGATGTTCGCCGCCAATGCCGCCTTGACCGCGGCGCCCTTATGCTCGGGCTCCCGGGCGGCGACCACTTTCTTCGGCGTTATCGAATCGTTCGCTGTTCCACTGGCTGACTCGCTCATCAGCGGCTCACTCTCCCTCATCCATCGGTCGTTCATCGGTTCCGTAGCCGAAACACACTATAGGCCGATGCGGGACCATGGGAACGGACCGTGTCGGAAAGCGGAGACGAAGGATGATGCGCCGGGGTGCCCTAACGCCGCAGACGTTCCATCACTCCTCGGCTACGAGGTCGAGATAGTCGTCGCTCCACAGATCCTCGTCCCCGTCGGGCATGAGCAGCACGCGTTCGGGGTTCAGCGCCTTGACGGCGCCCTCGTCGTGGGTGACGAGCACGATGGCGCCCTCGTATTTGGCGATAGCCTTGAGGATCTCCTCTCGGGAGGCGGGGTCGAGGTTGTTGGTGGGCTCGTCGAGCAGGAGCACATTGGCGCGGGAGGTGACGAGCGTGGCGAGCGCGAGCCGCGTCTTCTCGCCGCCGGAAAGCACATGAGTGGGTTTGAGCGCATCGTCGCCGGAGAAGAGGAACGAGCCGAGGATGCTGCGTGCCTGGGTGTCGTTGAGGTCGGGGGCGACGTGGGTGAGGTTCTCAAGGACGGTGGCGTCGTTGTCGAGGGTGTCGTGCTCCTGTGCGAAGTAGCCGATCTTGGCGCCGTGACCGAAGACGACCTCGCCGGTGTCGGGCTTGTCGATGCCGGCGAGCAGCCGCAGCGTGGTGGTCTTGCCGGCTCCGTTGTAGCCGAGGATGACGACGCGGGAGCCTTTGTCGATGGCGAGGTTGACGCCCGCGAATACGATGTTGGATCCGAATGCCTTGGAGATGTCCTTGGCCATGATGGGCGTGCGGCCGCAGGGTGCGGGCTCGGGGAATCGGATGTCCGCGACCTTCTCCTTCTTCTGTGCCTCGGACGTGTTCTCAAGAAGCTTCTCGGCGCGGCGCATCATGTTCTGGGCGGCGACGGCCTTCGTGGCCTTCGCGTGCAGGCGGATGCCCTGCTTCATGAGCCGTTCCGCCTTCTTCTCAGCGACCTCGCGTTCGCGGCGGCGGCGTTCCTCGTCAACGGCGCGCTGGTGCAGATAGGCCTTCCAGCCGAGGGAGTACATGTCGATCTGCCCGAGCTGCGCATCAAGATGCCATACCTTGTTGACGACCTCGTCGAGCAGTTCGGTGGAGTGGGAGATGACGAGGAAGCCCCCTTGGAACTTCTTGAGATATCCGCGCAGCCATTCGATGGAGTCGGCGTCAAGATGGTTGGTGGGCTCGTCGAGGATCATGGTGTCGGCGTCGGAGAACAGGATGCGCGCCAGCTCGATGCGGCGGCGCTGACCGCCGGAAAGGGTGCCGAGCTCACGCTTGAGCACCTCCTGGTCAAGGCCGAGGCTTTCGGCCATGACGATGGCTTCGGACTGCACGGCGTAGCCGCCCGCGTTCTCGAAGTCCTGCTGCGCCTTGTCGTAGCGCTTCATGGCCTTTTCCATGATGTCGGGATCGGGGTTCGTCATATCCTTCTCCGCCTTGCGGATGCGGGTGAGGATGGTGTTGATGTCGCGGGCGCTCATGATGCGGTCCAACGCGGTCTGCTCCTGGTCACCGGTATGCGTGTCCTGGGGCAGGTATCCGAGCTTGCCGCTGACACGCACCTTGCCGGCGGAGGGCAGCATGGTCCCGGTGATGACGCGGGTGAGCGTGGTCTTGCCGGCGCCGTTGCGGCCGACGAGACCGATGCGGTCGCCCTTCGCCACGTGGAAGTCCGTGGGGTTGAGCAGCGTGCGAGCGCCGATGCGGATTTCAAGCCCCTGAGCGTCAATTGCCATGGTTCACCTGCCGATTCATGTGTCGAATCACGTTCCTGCGTAAAGTCCAACCGACCATGATACCGAACGGTGTGCCAAAGCGATGGATGACGCAATCCCCGACCGTCGCGACGCCTCCGGATCCCGGCCTGAGGGATAATGGAGACGTCGCAACGAATGTTGGAGGGGAAGGGGTGCGATGATCATCGCCGGACTGTTCATACTGCTCATCATCCTGTATATCGCCATGCTCGCCGTGATGACCATAGGACTGGTGGCGCTGGGTGCCGCCGCCGCATTGGCCGTGGGCGCTGGCATCGGACTCGGTGTCGCCTTCCTGCTCGCCGTCGAAGGCGCGGCATTGCTCGCATGGAGGGCATGGCGTCTGCACCGTCGCCAGCCCGTTCCCGTATGGAGCAAGGCGGTCGGCATCGGGGTCGCCGTCGTCGGGGGCGTATGGTTCGTCGTCGCATGCGCCCTGCTCATCCTGCTGGTGACGCAGATGATCGGGCTGTTCGTCTGATGGGGGTCGTCATGACGTCTGACGCGTCATGACGTCGGCTTCCGGTCACTTTGCGCACTGCAAGCCGTCGTTGCGTGCGATGAGGTATTCGATGAACTCGCGTACGGCGCCGCGGCCGCCCTCATGGATGCAGACATGGTCGGCTATGTCGATGACTCCCCGTACGGCGTCGGCCGGGCATCCGGCGACGCCGACGGCGCGCATCGCCTCCAGATCGTTGAGGTCGTCGCCGATATAGGCAGTCTCATCCGGGGCGAGTCCGCGTTCGCGCAGCAGACGGTTCAGCAACGGCAGCTTGTCGTGCACGCCCTGATGCAACGCCGTGATGCCCAGCTCCCGGGCGCGGCGTTCGAGGATGCGGGACCGGCGGCCGGTGATAATCATCGGTTCGATGCCGGAATCGGGCAGCAGATGCTTGATGCCGTAGCCGTCCTTCGCGTCGAACGCCTTCAACGCCTCGCCGTCCGGTCCGATGAGGATGCGCCCATCGGTCAGCGTGCCGTCGACATCCATGACCAGAAGTCGAATCATCATGATTCCACCGCCCTGCCTTCGCCGTCCGGCCTCCCGGTGGCGTTCTCCTTCCTCCCGTGCGGGCCGTTCCTCAGCTCCGGGAGCATGACGGCGAACAGCACACCCGCCATGATCGCCGTGATCAGGTCGGCGATCGCCTGCGAGGCGATGACGCCCTGATAGCCGCCGACGCGGGACGCGACCGCCAGCACGGCGACCAGCACCACACCCTGACGGCTGATCGAGAGGATGAACGCGCCCATCGCCTTGCCCGTCGACTGGAACGTGCAGGTGGTGACCATGACGATTCCGACGCAGACGAGGCTGAGCAGCTGCACACGCAGCATCCCGGCACCGAGGTCGATGATGTGGGGATCGCTGATGAAGAAGCCCATGAGCTCACGGTCGAAGACGCTGAGCAGCACGGTCATCGCAATGGCGAAGCAGCTCAGGAAAATGTATGAGAACCGTAGTATGCCGGCAAGACGCCTCATGTTGCGTGCCCCGTAGTTGTACCCGATGAGCGCCTGTGCGCCGAACGCGAACCCGACGAACACGGAGACCGCGATGAGCACCACCTTCAGCGCGATGCCCATCGCCGCCACCGGGGCGTTGCCGTATCGGAGGAGATACAGATTCACCATGATGACGCCGAAGCTCTGCGTGAGGTTGGTGATGGCCGCGGGGATGCCGATGGCAAGGATGTCCTTGATCTCCAGCGCGGTGATGTCCAGCCGCCGGCGCCGCACGGGAACGGGACGTTCCACGAACGCCTTGCCATAGTGTTTGGCCGCCGGATTCGCCGAGGCGTCGGAGGGACGCCGGAGCATGAGACGCGGGTCGATGGACAGGTTGCCGCTGCGTCGCAGCAGGAACCACACGAAGTAGGCGTCGGTGAACACGTTCGCCAGGACGGTCGCGAAAGCCGAGCCGGCGGCGCCCCAGCCGAACACGTGAATGAACAGCGGGTTGAGGATGATGTTGACCACGGTGCCGAGGATCTGCCCGATCATGGACGGTACGGCATGGCCCTCGGTGCGCAGCTGGTTGACCGGCGTCATGGAGACGATAATCAGTGGCGAGCCGATGATGATCCATGTGTAGTAGGCCGAGGCGTGCTCCCATGTGCCGGCGTTGGCGCCGAGCAGGGAGAGTATGGGGGCCCGGAACACGAGCCCGGACACGAGGATCACGGCGCCGACCAGCAGGGATCCATAGAAGCAGAACACGCTGAGCCGCTTGCCGTCCGCATACCGGTGCTGTCCGAACAGACGGGAGATTACCGAGCTTCCGCCGAGGCCGAAGATGTCGCCGATGGCGATCATCACCATGAACACGGGAGCGGAAAGGGAGACGCCGGCCACCATGTTCGCATTGCCGGTATGGGCGATGAAATAGGTGTCGACCATGTTGTACACCAGCGTGACGAGCATGCTCATCACCACCGGCATGGCGAGGCTGAAATACGCTTTGGGAATCGGCGCCTTTTCGAAAAGTTCGTTGTCCATTATGGGTATTGTCTCCTGCGCTTCTTCTTCGACAACGGGCCACACGTCCTGCCCATACGTTCCGGCGCCTGCATCGCTGTGCTCTGTCGCTGCGCGGTTGCCTGTATCTCTTCCCCTGTAGTAAACCGCATATGGGTGGACATTCGGCCGCATGAAAAGTCGTCGGTTCATAGAACAGTTGGAAGTCGATATCCATCGACGAGGACGGAGGGGACGATGATGCGCATCAGCGACGAGGATTTCGAGACGGCCATCGAGGAGGCGCTATCCTCGGTTCCCCCACGGTTCCATCGCGTGCTCGACAACATCGGCATCGCCATGGACGACGAGCCGAACGAACGCGAGCTGGCCGGCATGGACGACGAATGCGGCGAGCTCCTTGGCCTGTACGAGGGAATACCGCTGCCGCAGCGCACGAACGAATACGGGGGAGTGATGCCCGACGTCATCACCATCTTCAAAGGACCCCACGAACGTGTCTGCGACACCCACGAGGAACTGGTCATGCAGATTCGCAAGACGGTGATGCATGAAATCGGCCATTATTTCGGCTTCGATGACGACTACCTGCACGCGCACGGCTACTGACCGATCGCGCCGGACGCCGTTGTCCGAGACCGGGGATAGACAGGCGTATGTGACGGAAACACAGCAGATACGCGTGCGTGCCAGCATCTCCGGCACGGTGCAGGGGGTCGGATTCCGCTATTTCACGGTCACCGAGGCGAAACGCCTCGGCATGACCGGCTGGGTGCGCAACAGAATGGACGGGACGGTGGAGACCGAGGCGCAGGGAACGGGCCCCGACGTCGGCCGGTTCGTCGCCCGGCTGCACGTCGGCCCCCGTTGGAGCATGGTCGAGCATGTCGCGGTCGACCATATCCCCGTCGTCTCCGGAGAACGGTCCTTCACCGTCAGGCGCGACCGGGAATGATCAGCAGCATCCGGTCGACTGGTGCGTCTCGTTGAAATCGTCGCGCGCACGCCAGAACTCGCGCTCGCTCATGGGCGCGTGGCCGGGATGGTTGCGACGATGCCGTTCCACATACCGGTCATAGGCGTTCTCCCCGGTGAGGTCGCGCCAGAATGCGCGAAACTCGCGCCAAGTCGTGCGGATGGCTGCCATGTTCATGTCTGCATCTCCTGAAGCTGTTCTGAAAACCCATTATGGCCGCCGGATCGGAACCATGCCGTCCGGCGGCCATAATGCCATGTCAACGGTCCTGCGTCAGGCGTTTGTCACGCCGTCCGCACGGCCTTTCCCTCCAATTCGTCGCGCTGTTCGCGGCTGAGACCGGGGATGAGCTCAGGATCGCCTACGATTGCGTACTCCTTGACGAGCTTGCGGTCCAGCCTGGACGGGATCATCGTCACCGGCGCGAAGAAGTTGGACTCGACGAACGGGTCCTCGCTGGTGGCGGTGTCCTTGGTGCGGATCGTCTGTACGATTCGAATGACGCCGCACACCATGACGAACGCCACGGTGACGAGGAACACGGCCGACAGCGTGCCCTGGATGAACGTGTTGCGCACGATGGCCTTCTCGATCTCGATCTGAGCCGGATCGGTGAGCGTGGCGAGCTTCGCGTTGGCGTCACGCCACTGCTGCCAGTAGCCGACCGCGGAATCGGTGGAGAAGATCTTCTGCCACGACGCCACGAAGGTCACGGCCGTGTCGAACACAAGCGGAATCAGCGGAATCCACACGTACCGGACGAAGCCCTTGCGCACCACCATGACGGTGACCACGAGCAACGCCACCGCGGCTATCAGCTGGTTGGCTATGCCGAACAACGGATACAGCGTCTGGATGCCGCCTCGCGGATCGGTGACGCCCATCAGGAGCAGCGAACCCCATGCGGCGACCACGACGGCCGTGCAGAGCCATGCGCCGATGCGCCACGACGGGTCCTTGAACTTGGGCCAGATGTTACCCAGGGCGTCGGAAAGCTGGAAGCGCGCGACTCGGGTCACCGCATCGACCGCGGAAAGGATGAACAGGGCCTCGAACATGATGGCGAAGTGGTACCAGAAGCCCATCATCGTGCGGCCGCCGCCTATCTGGTGCAGGATGTGAGCCATGCCGACGGCCAGCGTCGGTGCGCCGCCGGTGCGGGATACGACCGAGGGCTCGCCGACGTCCTTGGCGAGCTGGCGGTACGCGTCGGCGTCGGTGTAGACCTTGTCGTTGCCCTGGGCGTCCCAGGAATCCCATTCGGCGTGGATCTTGTCGCCATGCACGTCGGTGACGCCGAGGTTCTTCACGGCCGCGGCCATGATGTCCTCCTTGTCCTTGGCGACCTGCACGACGGCGGGGCCGGCGAGCTTCTCGCTGGTGGCCTCGGAGGTGTTCATGCCGAAGTAGATGCCCTGGTTGAGGGAGATCGCGGCCACGATGGCCATGACGGCCACGAACGACTCCATGAGCATGCCGGCGTAGCCGATCATCCTCGCCTGGCCCTCCTTCTGGATCATCTTCGGCGTGGTTCCGGAGGAGACCATGGCGTGCATGCCGGAAAGCGCTCCGCAGGCGATGGTGATGAACAGGAACGGGAAGATGGCCCCTGCGAACACCGGGCCGTCCGTGTTGGTGGCGAAGGCGGTGACGGCGGGCATCTCGACGATCGGGCGGACGATGACGATGCCGAGCGCGAGGATGCAGATGGTGCCGACCTTCATGAACGTGGAGAGGTAGTCACGAGGCGTGAGCAGCAGCCAGACCGGCAGGATCGCCGCGAAGAATCCATAGATGACCATGCACCACACCAACGCGGTGGGGGACAGGTGCAGGTACTGTTGGCCGAACGAGGACTCGGACACCCAGCGGCCGGCGATGATGACGAAGATCAGCACGGCGAATCCGACGATGGAGACCTCGGTGATCTTGCCCGGCTGGACGTAGCGCAGCCACAGGCCCATGCAGATGGCGATCGGGATGGTGCAGCCCACGGAGAACACGCCCCACGGGGAGGCGGCGAGCGCGTTGACGCAGATCATGGCGAGCACGGCGAGCACGATCATCAGCATGACGAACACGATGATCGTGGCGACGGAGCCTCCGATACGGCCGATCTCGTCCTTGGCCATCTGGCCGAGGGAGCGGCCGCCGCGGCGCATCGAGAAGAACAGGACGAGCATGTCCTGCACGGCGCCGGCCAGACACACGCCCACGATGATCCATATGGTGCCGGGCAGGTAGCCCATCTGCGCCGCCAGAATCGGTCCCACGAGCGGTCCGGCGCCGGCGATGGCGGCGAAGTGATGCCCGTAGAGCACCACGCGGTTCGTGGGGTCGAAGTCCTTGCCGTTGTTGATGCGCTCGGCCGGTGTGGCGTTGCGGTCGTCAGGCTTCATGATCTTCTGCTGGATGTACAGGGCGTAGAAGCGGTATGCGATGGCGTACGTGCACACCGCGGCCACGACGAACCAGATTGTGTTGACCTGCTCCCCGCGGACGATGGCCAGCATCGTCCATCCGAGCACGCCGAGGGCGGTGATGGCGGCCCAGATGATCACCTTCTTCGGCGTCCATTTGTAATCGGGCTCCACTCCTACGGGGACGCCCTGCTTGTTCCTGATGATTCGGGATTCCTCGTCCTTGGTGTAGGAGGGAATCTCCTTGTGTTCAGCCACTGTTGTAGACATGGCCCCTTCTCCTTACGGAAACGCGACTCTGCGTTTCTGATTTGTAAGGATAGTTTGAAGAAAAAACCGATGTCAAGGGTGTTTTCCATGAATTAATCTACATGATTCCCGGCGGCTTCGATGCCGGAATCGATCCGGCTACGCCATCGTCGAACAGCTGTTCGAATAATGTGTCGTCATGCGGTATTGTGGGATGCGGCAAACCGTGGTGAGGAATCATAGCAAGGCAGGGGAGCATTGTCGGATAGGAACGATGCCGTGAACGGCGAAGGTCTGAAGGATGCCGGCGCGGTCGGCGATGGCATGGGCGGTTCCGTGACGTGGCTGCACGGCGGCGGGGAACGGGACGGTTCGCTGGTGGCCGACCTGTCCTCGGTGCCGAACGACCGCAAGATCGTGATACAGGGCGCCAGGGAACACAACCTCAAGAACGTCGATCTGGCGTTTCCTCGCAACCGGATGGTGGTGTTCACCGGCCTTTCGGGTTCCGGCAAGTCGTCGATGGCGTTCGACACGCTGTTCGCCGAGGGGCAGCGCCGGTATGTGGAGTCGCTGTCCGCCTACGCGAGGCAGTTCCTCGGGCAGATGGACAAGCCCGACGTCGACTTCATCGAGGGACTGAGCCCCGCGGTCTCCATCGACCAGAAGACCACGAACCGCAACCCGCGTTCGACCGTCGGCACCATCACCGAGGTGTACGACTACCTGCGGCTGCTGTTCGCAAGGACCGGCGTGCCCCATTGCCCGCAATGCGGCGAACTGGTCACCGCGCAGACGCCGCAGCAGATCGTGGACGCGCTGATGGCGCGGCCGGAGCGTACACGGTTCCAGATCCTCGCGCCCGTGGTGAGGGGACGCAAGGGCGAGTTCGTCGAGATGCTCGAAGTGCTGCGGTCCGACGGGTACGCCCGTGCGCTCATCGACGGCAGGATGACGCAGCTGTCCGACGACGTCAGGCTCGTCAAGCAGAAGAAGCACACCATCGAGGTGGTCGTCGACCGTCTGGTCGTCAAGGACGGCATGAGACAGAGGCTCACCGACTCGGTCGAGACGGCGTTGAAGCTCGCCAACGGCGTGGTGGTCGCCGACTTCGTGGATGTCGACGAGAAGGACCCGGCCCGCCGACAGCCGTTCTCCGAGAAGCGGAGCTGTCCGAACGGCCATCAGCTGGAGCTTGATGAGATCGAGCCCCGCACGTTCTCGTTCAACGCGCCGTACGGCGCATGCCCGGTGTGCACCGGACTGGGGTTCAAATTGGAGATCGACCCCGAACTCGTGATCTCCGATCCCGGCAAGTCCCTCGCCGAGGGCGTCATCGAACCATGGTCGAACACGAAGACGACGTCGCAGTACTACGGGCACGTGCTCGAAGGCCTCGCCGACGAGATGGGGTTCTCCATGGACACCCCGTGGAAGGACCTGCCGAAGGATGTCCGTCGGGCCATCATGTACGGTCACGACTTCAAGGTGAGGGTGTCCTACCGAAACCGCTGGGGACGCCTCCGCGAATACTCCACCGGATTCGAAGGCGTGGTGAGGACCCTCATGCGCCGGCACGAGGAGACCGACTCCGACTCGATGAAGCAGTATTACGAGTCGTACATGCGCGAAGTGCCCTGCCAGGAATGCGGCGGCAGAAGGCTCAAGCCCGAGGTGCTGGCCGTGACCGTCGACGGCCTGTCCATCTTCGACGTATGCGACATGCCGGTGCGCAGGGCCCTGGCGTGGGTGAACGGGCTGAGGCTCACCGGCTCCGCGGCCATGATCGCCGGCGAGGTGCTCAAAGAGATCCGAGCCCGCCTGGGATTCCTCAACGACGTGGGGCTCGACTATCTGACGCTGTCACGGGCCGCGGCCACGCTCTCCGGAGGCGAGGCGCAGCGCATCAGGCTCGCCACCCAGATTGGCTCCGGGCTGGTAGGCGTCATGTACGTGCTCGACGAGCCGTCCATCGGACTGCATCAGCGGGACAACGAACGGCTCATCGAGACGCTGCACCATCTGCGCGACCTCGGCAACACGCTCATCGTGGTCGAACACGACCAGGAGACCATCGAGGAGGCGGACTGGCTGGTGGACATCGGCCCCGGCGCCGGCGAACACGGGGGAGAGGTCGTCTACTCCGGTCCGGCTGGCCATCTTGTCGACGCACGGCGGTCCATCACCGGCGACTACATCGCCGGACGCCGCGCCATCGAGGTTCCCGGCCGTCGTCGCAAGGCGAGGAAGACGAGAACGCTCACCGTGGTCGGCGCACGCGAGAACAACCTCAAGAACATCAGGGTCGACTTCCCCCTCGGAGTGTTCACCTGCGTGACCGGGGTATCCGGCTCGGGCAAATCCACACTGGTGAACACCATCCTCTACCCGGTGCTCGCCGACAAGCTCAACGGTGCACGCATCGTACCGGGCAAGCACACGCGCGTGGAGGGCGTGGATCAGCTGCGCAAGGTCATCCACGTGGACCAGAACCCCATAGGACGCACGCCGCGGTCCAACCCCGCCACCTATACCGGCGTATGGGACAAGATCCGGCAGCTGTTCGCCAAGACCCCGGAGGCCCAGGTGCGCGGATACGGTCCGGGACGGTTCTCGTTCAACGTGAAGGGCGGACGTTGCGAGGCGTGCCACGGCGACGGCACGCTGAAGATCGAGATGAACTTCCTGCCCGACGTGTACGTGGACTGCGAGGTCTGCCACGGACGGCGGTACAACCGGGAGACGCTGGAGGTGAAGTACAACGGCAAGACCGTCGCGGACGTGCTCGACATGCCCATCGAGGAGGCGGCGGACTTCTTCAAGGCGTATCCCTCCATCGCGCGGTACCTGAACACGCTGGTGGACGTCGGACTCGGCTACATACGCCTCGGACAACCCGCCCCGACGCTGTCCGGCGGAGAATCCCAGCGTGTGAAGCTCGCCACCGAGCTGCAGAAACGCTCCGACGGCAAGACCGTGTACATCCTCGACGAGCCCACCACCGGACTGCATTTCGAGGATGTGCGCAAACTGCTTGACGTACTGCAGGGACTCGTCGACAAGGGCAACACGGTCATCGTGATCGAGCACAACCTCGATGTGGTCAAGTCCGCCGACTGGATCATCGACCTCGGCCCGGAGGGCGGGGACGGCGGCGGCGCCATCGTGGCCGAGGGCACTCCCGAACAGGTCGCCGAATGCGCCGAATCGTGGACCGGGCGTTTCCTCAAGCCCATGCTGGGGTAGGCCATGGCGTCAGGAATGCTGGAACGGCACTCGCCCGAAGTGTGGCAGAGGACGGCGGACGCGGTACGACGCGGACAGTCGCACGACTCCCCGGCCGCGGACGGACGGGCGACGGGGAACGGGCCCGGGGTGAACGCCAACGGCGCGCCCCTTCTCGGTGACTCCCGTGACCTGTTCCGGCCGAAGACAGGGGACATACCCGCCGAGCCGGGCGTCTACAAATGGCGTGACGGCGAGGGGAGGGTCATCTACGTCGGCAAGGCGAAGAACCTGCGCAACCGTCTTGTGAACTACTTCCAGCCGCTGTATCAGATGCATCCGCGCACGCAGACCATGGTGCTCACGGCCCGCAGCCTCGAATGGACGGTCGTGGGCACCGAGCTGGAGGCGCTGACCCTGGAATACACGTGGATCAAGGAGTTCGATCCACGATTCAACGTGGTGTTCCGTGATGACAAGACCTATCCGTATCTGGCGCTGTCCATAGGCGACGAGTATCCGCGCGTATGGATAACGCGCAGCCGAAAGCATCGCGGCACCCGTTATTTCGGGCCATATGCAAAGGTATGGGACGTACGCCAATCACTCGACAAGCTGTTGAAGAGCTTCCCCGTTCGGACATGCACCGACAGTGCGTTCCACAAGGCGCAGCTGACCGGCCGTCCCTGTCTGCTCGCGTCGATAGGCAAATGCTCGGCGCCCTGCGTGGGCAGGATCGACGCCGACGAACACCGCACGATGTGCGAGCGGCTCGTCGGCGTGATGACCGGTCGTCTCGGCAAAACGTACATCGCCCGTCTCACCGACGACATGAAGGCCGCGAGCGCCGAACTGGAATTCGAGAAGGCCGCGCGCATCCGAGACCAGATCGCCATGCTGGGCACCGTGATGCAGCAGAACGCCGTCGTGTTCGGAACCGACGTCGACGCCGACGTGTTCGGCTTCGTCTCGGATGAGCTTGAGGCGAGCGTGCACGCGTTCTTCGTGCGTGCGGGGACGATTCGTGGAGAGAAAAGCTGGAGCGTGGAGCGGGTGGAGGACATCGGCGACGGCGAACTCATGGCCGATCTCATCACCCAGGTGTACTCGGACGTCACCGGCGGCGGGTCCGCGGCCTCGACGGACATCGGTCATGACGGTGCCGCCGTCACCGTCTCCGAGCGAAGGAGCGCCATCGGCTCGACGCAGAACGTGACCGCCACGGACTCCATTGCGCGCGCCCAGGCCACCCGGTCCCGCAACGCCAGACGGGAGCGCACGGGCAGGGAGGATCTTCTCGCCCCCATAGCGCCGGTGCCGAGGGAGGTGATCGTTCCCGTGGAACCCGCCCGCCGAGACGAGCTTGAACATTGGCTGGGCGGGCTACGCGGGTCCGCGGTCAGCATCCGCGCGGTCTCCCGTGGAGAGAGGAAGGACCTCATGGACCGCGCCATGGCGAACGCCCGGCAATCGCTCCAGCGCAGCAAGATGAACCGCATCAAGGACGTCGGCATGCGTACCGAGGCCATGAACGACGTGGCGAGGGCGCTCGGTCTCAGACAGGCCCCGTTGCGCATCGAATGCTATGACATCTCCAACACCGTCGGCGGCATCTATCAGGTGGCGTCCATGGTGGTGTTCGAGGACGGCGTCGCCAAGAAGTCGGAATACCGCCGGTTCGCCATTCGCGGCAAGGATGGCAAGGGGGCGGTTGACGACACCACGGCCCTGTATGAGACGTTGACGCGTCGGTTCCGTCATGGCAATATCGCCGGTGATTCGGGTGAGAGCATCGACAACGAGCAGCGGATCGCCAAGGCCTCCGCACAAGATGGCGGGGAGTGCGATGCCGGCGGAAAGGCGATGCCGATGGGTGCCGATGCCTCGCAGATCGTGCAGCAGAACACCAGCCATCGGCATTTCGCCTACAAGCCGAACCTCATCGTGGTCGATGGCGGCCAACCACAGGTCGCGGCTGCGGCCAAGGCGTTGGTGGATTGCGGCGTGGACGATGTGGCGCTGTGCGGTCTGGCGAAGCGTTTGGAAGAGGTCTGGGTGCCGGACGACGACTATCCCATCATCCTCAAGCGGCAGTCCGAGGGCATGTACCTGCTGCAGCGTGTCCGCGACGAATCGCACCGGTTCGCGATCACCTACCATCGTGAGGCACGAAGCAAAGGCGGCCTGCGTTCGGCGTTGGATTCAATACCCGGCATCGGATTAAGCCATCAGAAGAAACTGCTGCGGCATTTCGGTTCGGTCAAGGCCATGAGGGCGGCAAGCATGGAGGAGCTGATGGAGGTTCCCGGCATCGGACGCAAGAAGGCCGACGCCATCGTCACCGCCCTGCATGCCGATGACGGTCGGCGCTGACTTTCTACCGGGTCTCTTACAGGATGTTCTTCATGTATGGGCGTGGAGCCTCTGCCCGCGCCCATACGATGTGGGCCGTTCCACTCATTGGATGCGAAGGCGACTGCGCATTACGTAACACACCGGCAACCTATGCCGCGGTGATGTATGCATCGTCATCCGGACGGTGATGTCTTGCGGATGGGAATCCGACGAAAGGCCTACGCATGACGTTCTGGCCGTGCGTCTGCGTTCCAATGTTCGGGATTGGTGTCATCCGGGATTCTGCCGGACAATATTGCCTCATAATGCCGTACTTTGTCATCCATATAGGCTGCGGTCGCCTTGGCCTCCTCGACTTTGCGATACGCTTGCTCGCGTTGTTGCAGAATGATGCGATAGCGTGCTCGAAGGGTGTCTTCGGATTCCGGAAGCCGGCATAAATCAGCGTATTCCTTGATGCCTTCAATTGAAGCTCCGCAGCCTTTCAGACAGAGGATGCCCTGCATCCAATTCACGGATTCCTCGTTGAAGACCCGACGATTACCGGCATCCCGTTCACAAGGCAGCAGGCCGATGTCGGTGTAATAGCGGATGGTATGGCCTGTTGTGTGGAACATCTCGGCGAACTGCCGCAGTGTATAGACCATAAGCGTGCCTCTCTGAGCATGATTCCGAAAATCATCGTTGCTGCATTTGACTTCGGGCTACTCGAACTGGTTACGGTGATTGTAATACGGCCAGGAAAGCCGTTCAAGCGGCGGACACAACGGATCGTCGCACTCACGAAAGGCACGAATACATGGATTACATCACACTGAATAATGGCGTCACCATGCCCATGCTGGGTTTCGGAACATTCCTGATGAACGGGAACGAATGCGAGCACAGCGTTTCAGCAGCGCTCCGAAATGGTTACCGCATGATTGATACCGCCGAGGCGTACGGCAACGAGGCCGCAATCGGCAATACGATCGCACGCAGCGGAATATCTCGATCCGATTTGTTTCTGGTCACCAAGGTCGATTTCCATTCCTATGACCATGCCCGCGCATCCGTGGAACAATCACTGAGCGACCTGAGAACGGATTATCTGGACCTTGTCCTGTTGCACTGGCCGTTCGGAAACTACTATGCCGCTTGGAAAGAACTGGAGCAGTTGTATGCGCGGGGACTCATCAGGGCGATCGGCGTATCGAATTTCGAGCCCGATCGTCTGGTCGACCTCATCCATTTCCATGAGATCGCGCCGGTGGTCAATCAGATCGAGACCCACCTGTTGTGTCAACGGCGTAGCGAACGTCGGTGGATGGAGAAATATCGGATGCGGCATATGGCGTATGCTCCGCTGGGACAAGGACGGCGGAAAGAAATGTTCTCCTGTCCGGAAGTGATGGCTCTGGCGCGGCGATATGGCAAAACCCCTGCGCAGATTCTGCTGCGGTTCCTCATTCAGCAGGGTGTGGCGGTGATTCCCAAAAGCGTTCATGAGCGTCGGATCGCGGAGAACGCCGATGTTTTCGACTTCTCCCTTTCCGAAGAGGAACAGGATGCTCTGCAACGGCTTGATGCCCGTGCGCCGATGATCGGAAATCCGGAGCAGCCGGAAATGGTGGAGACCGCAATGACTTGGTAACTGGACGATGCACAGCGTAATGCCAAGAATCCGTACAATGTCTACAAGTGCCGAAGAAGGCGATACGTATTGGATGAAAGAGCGGTGAGCAAGACACCATGGCGATGACGGCGTACGAGGAGGTCATGAATTCGGGGAAGCTGTATAAGGTGATGGAATTCACTGAGCAGGACCCGCATTACCGCGATTATCTCCAGCGGATGGAGGAGTACAACCGGCTCGGCTATTCTCCGGAAGCCGAAGCTGCAAAACAGGAGATATTGCGCAGGTTGGCGACGGCGCGTATATCCAAGCGCCGTATCACGCGATGTGGGGTGGGCGTCACGTCCATTTGGGCAGCAACGTCTATATCAACTTCAACTGCACGTTGGTGGATGACGTGCAAATCACTATCGGCGACGGGACGATGATCGCGCCCAACGTGACGATCGTCGCCGAGTCGCACCCGGTGTCGCCGAAGCTTCGGGCGGAGGGCTATGGCTGCAACAAGCCCGTGCATATCGGCCGCAACGTGTGGATCGCGTCCCACGTCATCATTCTGCCCGGGGTGCATATCGGGGACAATGCGATTATCGGCGCGGGCTCCATCGTCACGAAGGATGTTCCGGCGAACGTCATCGCCATGAGGAGCCCGGCGAAGGTCGCCCGTGAGATAACGCCGGACGATGTCCATTACGATCACGGCAAACCAATAGCCGGCAACATCGTCACGCTGGATGCGCTGCAACAGTGGGAATAACGCTATCGGCGTATAGGTCGCATAGGCGGTGAACCGGTCCGAACCCTCGTCTTCGTGCGGACCGGTTCATATGGGTTTGGGTCGTGGCCTTACATCCCGTCAGCTTGGCATGAGGTGCTGTCTGTGAGGCCGGATAATTCGGTGATACGGGAGATGAACGCGCGAATCACCGGGGAGGCATCGAGTGGATAGAGCAGTCCGTAGTGCATGATGACGGGTTCGGGCCAGTCCACGGCCACGTTGACAAGTTGCGGGTGAATGCCGGCCCACATCGGTTTGGAGACGAGCAGGTCGCCGGATTCGGCGCAGTCGTTGAACGTGTCGAGGTCGTAGTGGTCGATGTCGATCAGGTCGATGGCGGGGTAGTGTTCCAACAGGTCCCGGGACGTGTCGTTGGCGCCGCGATGGCGTTTGAGGATGCGGATGCGCGTGCCTTCGAGGTCTTTCAATGTGAGTCGTGCGCGTCTCGCCAGCGCGTGGTTGCGTGGCACGGCCACGCACAGCGGCTCGGAATCGAGGGCGAGGGTGTTGCAGGTGTCGTCCCAATAGCCGGTGTCGAAAGCCGTGGAGATCAGATCGACGTCCTTGCCGAGATGGATGATGATGTCGTTGATGGCTTCGGAGTCGTCAGGCATCGACACCAGTTCCAGGCGGATGTCGGTGTGCTTGCCGGCATCGCGCTGCCAAAGGTCGAGGATGCGGCGGCCGGGGCGCAGGATGGAAACGCCAAGGCGAACGGTGGCGATGCCGTCAGTGCCGCTCCGTTGCGCACGGCGCAGAATCTCCTCGCATTGGCGCACGATCATCTGCGCGTCCTCGACGAACTCCCGGCCGGCTTTGGTGAGTTGCACGCCAGTGCGTGATCGGTCGAACAACGTCAGGCCGTATTCCTTTTCGAACGTATTGACCTGTTTGGCCACCGCCGGCGTGGAAATATGAAGGCGATGGCCGGCCTTGGCGAAGCTGCCGGTCTGTGCGGCGGCGATCACCGCGTCCAGTCTTCTGTCGTACATTGCGACCTCCATAAACCAAAGGTTTATATGATGTAAACCATAAGCATTTATAAACCGCTGTTTTACTGATGTCTTGAAGAATACCATAGCTACTGCAATAACCAAACGGAAACATATAAACCAATGGGATATAGGTGAGTATGACATCAATCAACGAATCCGCCACCCTCGGCCTCGTATGCGAAGACGAAAGTCCCGAACATGAAACCCGTCGCGCGTCGCGTCGCTCGGCCCGCTACAGCGCCGGACTGACCACGTTCGCCACCTCACTGGCGTTCTTCCTGACCGGTATGGACACCATGATCGTCAACGTGGCCCTGCCGACCATCACCGCCGACCTCGGCGGCGACATGGCGTTGCAGCAGTGGATGATCGACGGGTACACGCTGCTGTTCGCCTCGCTGCTGCTGCTTGCCGGCAGCCTGTCCGACAAGTTCGGAGCCAAGCGCATGTTCTTCTTCGGCACGGCACTGTTCGGCGCGGCATCCCTGTTGAGCACCTTCGCGTGGACCATGCTGGTGCTCATCGTCGGCCGTTGCCTGATGGGCGTGGCCGCAGCCCTGATTCTGCCGGCGTCGATGGCCTTGATAAATGAGGCTAATCCCGACCCGCGCCGCCGTGCGTTCGCACTCGGCCTGTGGGGTGCCGGCTCGGCTTCGGCATCCGCGTTCGGCCCGCTGTTCGGCGGCCTGCTCACACCGATTCACTGGAGTCTGATCTTCGCGGTCAATGTGCCGTTCTGCCTGATCGTGCTCGCCCTCGCGCCGAAGGTCGCACCATCGCCCACCCGTGCCATCTCGTTCGATTGGCTCGGCCAGGCACTCGCGCTGATCGGTCTTGCCTCGCTGGTGGCCGGCGTCATCGAGATCGGTTCCTTGAGCATCTCCTCGCCGGTGACGCTTGCGCTGCTGGCCGTCGGCGTCGCCGCCCTCGTGCTGTTCGTGGTTGTGCAGGCCAGGGTCAGGCATCCGATGGTACCGCTGAACCTGTTGTGCAACGATGGCATGCACATCTCGCTGATTGTGGGCTTTATCATGATTTTCAACTGGTTTGGCATGGTCTTCATCTCCACCCTGTTCCTGCAAAGCGAACAAGGCATGAGCCCGTTCGCCGCCGGGCTGGTGTTCATTCCCTCCGCGGTGGTCATGGTGGTCACCAACGTGTTCAGCGGGCAGGTCATCAACTCGATGGGCACCCGGTTCACCGTATCCATCGGACTGATCGCCATGGCCGTCGGCTTCCTTGCCGCGGTGCTGGTGCCGGCTCCGATGCCCGCATGGGTGATTGCCGTCGCCCTGAGCGTCGTCGGCCTTGGCGGCGCACTGGTCACGCCGGCACTGTCCGGATTGGTGCTGGTGAGCGTGGAGCAACGGCAGGCGGGCATCGCCAGCGCGGTGTTCAACACGTTCCGCCAGGTCGGCGGTGCGATCGGCGTGGCCGTATTCGGTGTGGTCGCCACCTTCACTCCCTCGCTTGACGGCTCCCTGCGCGCTGTGTTTATCGCGGCCGCCGTGCTGCTCATCGCCGCATTCGCCTACGCCCGACTGCGCTGGGCTGAGCGCTGACTTCTCCTTGGCGATCGCAAGATTTCGGCGGTCGTGATCTCAGCTCAGCAGGAATCGGGCGAATTCTGCGGCAGCAGGCGAGGTTGAGGCCTGCTTCTTCCAGACGATGACCGAGCCGGTTTGCAGGGCGGGGGAGAGTGGTATGGCTCGAACGCCGGGGTAGCACATGCCCAGATCTAGCCCTAGGAAAATGCCCAGTCCGTTGGTCATCATGACGATGGCGTTGTTGGTCAGCGAACAATATCCAGCGATGTTTGCTCTCGCTTGGTCGGCGTACTGTCCAAACCAGTTCAGCAGCAGATTATGTACGGGTGTGCACACCGGGAAGAGTAGCGGAACGTCTTTGAGGTCCTGTGGGGTCAACGATTCGCGTTCCGCCAACGGATGGTTGTGCGGGACCATGGCCATCCAGTGTTCCGTGATGCCGGTGCGTAGAAACTCGTATTGGCTGACGTCCACCGGATCGGTGAGTAAGCCAAAGTCCATGAGACCTTGCTCGATTTGCTCCTGAATAATATCCGATGTGGTGCTGATCACCCGGAATCGTACGCCAGGATGTATCTCGCGGAATGCTGCCATGCGTTGGGACAACAGCGTCATACCGCGCACTTCGCCGCATCCCACGGCGATTTCGCCGCTGAGGTCATTGCCGGACTGCTTCAATTCGAATTCGGTTTTGTCCGCCAGCGAAACGATGGTCTGCGCACGCTCGCGCAGTAGCCTGCCCTCTTCGGTGAGCGTGATGGTATGACTGCCACGTTCGAACAGCGTGACGCCCAGCTCCTCTTCCAGTTGCTTGAGCTGGCGGGAGAGTGTCGGCTGGGAAATGCGCAGCAACTGCGCGGCCCACGTGATATTGCCTTCCTCGGCAACCGCCAGAAAATATCGCAGGACTCGCAGTTCCATCCTTGGTCTCCTTTGATGTGGGCATGTGCTCTTAGTGCCATTATGCCTGCGGGGAGGGGCTTGGGTGTCGCAGCGAATGGTTCTCAATAAGAAAAGTGTGAGCCATCCGCGCATTGTCGCACAATCGCACAATGAAGAAATGCTTGATATTCCAGTGTTTTGTCTATCGCCATGTTCGCTTGGCTGCGGGATGGCCTCACACTGTTTGTGGAGGCCGACATTCTCTGTGAGCCGATTGTCCCACCATATGATAATATCTAAATGTCGAAACACTTAAACATTTAGACATCTGAACATAAGGAGAACGTTATGCCGGCAACGAGCGCATTGAACGTAGCCAAACCATTGACCCTGCCCTGTGGGGTGACAGTGAAGAATCGATTCTACAAATCGGCCATGAACGAGGCGCTCGCCGGCCGGGATTGCGCGCCCACCGAGGAACACGTGAAGCTATACCATCGCTGGGCGATGGGCGGGGCCGGCGTGCTGGTCACCGGCAACGTGATGGTCGACCGCACACAGCTGGGCGAGCCGGGCAACGTGGCCATCGAGGACGAGCGTGACCTCAACATGTTGCGCCGCTGGGCCAAGGCCGGCACCTGCAACGGCGCGCACTGCTGGATGCAGATCAATCACCCCGGGCGTCAGTCGCCGGCCACCATCAACCCGCATCCGTACGCGCCCAGCGCCGGCGCGTTGGACGGCGACTACGCGCGGTTCTTCGCCCCGCCGCGCGAGCTGACCGTGGCGCAGATTCACGACATCGTCCGCCGCTTTGCCGCCACGTCCGGCATCGCCAAGAAGGCCGGATTTACGGGCGTGGAGATTCATGCGGCGCACGGCTACCTCATCAACCAGTTCCTGTCCCCGCTCGACAATCGTCGCACGGACGAATACGGCGGCAGTCTGGAAAACCGAGCGCGATTCCTGTTCGAAGTGGTTGCCGCAGTGCGCGAGGCGGTGGGCCCGAAGTTCCCGGTCGCGGTGAAGATCAACTCCAGTGATGTGCCCATCGCGGCGAAAGTCAACGCGCCTGACGGGGTGCCCGGCGGGTTCGACGAAGAGGAATCTATCTGGGTGATTCAGCGGCTGGCCGACATGGGCGTGGACCTCATCGACATCTCCGGCGGCACTCTGGAAAAGCCCGTGATTCAAACCACTACCGGAGCCAAGGAAGATGAGCGGAGAGGTGTGTACTTCACCGCTTTTGCCCAGCGTATCAAGGGTATGGTTGATACCCCAATCGCTCTGACCGGCGGATTCCGCAGCGCCTCCGATATGGAGACCGCTTTGGAGAGCGGCATCACGCAGATGATCGGTATCGCGCGGCCACTTGTGGTGCGCCCGAACCTGCCCAACCTCATCATGTACGGCAACTGGCGCGCGCCGGTGCGACTGCCTTGGGTGACGACCGGAATCAAGGCGCTTGACAAGGCGTTCGGCGGCGTGCTGGTCATCAGCTGGTTCGAACTGCAGATGAATCGTATCGGGCGCGGCAAGGAGCCTGACCCGCGCATCGGCGGCATGCGCGCGCTGCTGTTCGTACTGAAACAGCACGGCATGGGTGCTCTGGCCCCGCGCCGGCGCAAAGGCCATCAGTGAATCGCGAAAACCGGGTTGCATGCGGCAGACGGTATCCAAGGCAAGAGCCTCTCGTCCGGCGTTCGGCCGCCGTCGTTGGCCGCGATGATACTGGAGACCATGAAGCTCGGGCGGCGGCCAAGAGCGAGGTTGAGAAAGAGGTAGCGGCGTGACGTTTGATAATAGGCCAGACAGTGCGGCGGCGGCAGGCCGCGAGTCATGTGACCAGCCGATCAGGAGCTTGGAAATCCTCAACCAGTGCATTCCGCTGTTCGAGACGCTGAAGGATCCGAACCGGCAGCAGTTGCTGGTGCAGTTGGTGTGCCATGGTCCGCAGACGGTGGGGGAGCTGGCCGAATCGTCGGCATTGTCCCGCACGGCCGTGTCACATCACATCAAACTGCTGGAGCAAGCCGGATTCATCGATATCAGTAAAGACGCC
This sequence comes from Bifidobacterium catulorum, assembly GCF_003129925.1. GTDB lineage: Bacteria > Actinomycetota > Actinomycetes > Actinomycetales > Bifidobacteriaceae > Galliscardovia > Galliscardovia catulorum. The sequence goes on from NZ_QFFN01000001.1 coordinate 22,826, forward strand.
ACTCGCCGCATCTGTTCGGTGCGTGCGGATCGGTGGCTGCCGCTGCTCGATGAGTTGTCTTCCGCTTTGAAGACCGACCTTGCGGCGGCGGAGCGAGAACGGATCGGAAAGTAACACTTTCCGGTTCCGGATTCGTTCCTTCTTATCTACATTTTCAGGATACCCATGCGCGAGCTATGCCTTAACGCGCCTTCATACCCGTATCGTCGCGATCTTGCATGTCTCTGTGCATATATCGGCTGGCTGTCAAAAGCATGCGAGGTTCCAATCAAGGAGATTCCTTCATATGTCCTCATTCCTGTACCGGCTTGGTCGGGCGATGTCTCGTCGGCGACGCACCGTATTCGTCACATGGTTGCTCATTCTTGTGCTGGCGATTACTTCGATGTCGGCGCTTGCCAAGGGAACCAACGACGAGTTCGCCATTCCTGGTTCTGAGTCGCAAAGTGCACTCGACCACCTGAAGCATGTCTTCCCGGAGGTATCGGGCACATCAGCTCAGATTGTTGTAGTCACGCCTGACGGCGAATCCGTCGATACGCCCGAGAATCGTGAGGCCATCGGTAGGTTGTCTCAACGGATCGGCGGCTACGATCAGGTCGCATTGGCTGCCGACCCGTTCTCGGACACGGTAAAGGATGCGGTATCCGAGGATGGTCATGCCGCGATTATCGCTATCCAGTTCGAAGTTGCCGTCAACGAGCTCAAACCCGAGATCAAGGCCAAACTCGAATCGGACGGTGAACAACTTCGTCGGAGTCTCGGCCACGGCATCGCCGTCCATGTCGGAGGCAGCGCGTTCAGCAACGCCATTCCCTCACTGTCTCCCACAGAGGGGCTGGGCCTGATTATCGCGCTCATCGTGCTGCTGCTCACGTTCGGTTCGATGATCGCAGCGGGCATGCCGTTGCTCACCGCGATCATCGGTGTCGGCGTTGCCGTGGCATCCATCTACGCCATGACCGCTTGGGCGACCATCTCGTCCACCGCGCCCATGCTGGCGGTGATGCTTGGTCTGGCGGTCGGCATTGATTATGCGCTGTTCCTGATCTCGCGTCATCGCGATCAGATGGCACAAGGGCTGGATGTAGAAGAGTCGATTGCGCGTGCGGTTGCGACTGCGGGATCGGCCGTGATTTTCGCCGGATTGACCGTTGTGATTGCTCTGCTGGGACTGTCGGTTGCCGGCATCCCCTTCCTGACGACGATGGGGCTGTCGGCGGCGTTCGGAGTGGTCGTAGCGGTGGCCGTGGCGGAAACACTCGTTCCGGCGTTGATGGCGTTCGCGGGAGACCGTCTGCGTCCCAAGGCCGCCGACGGCGATTCCCGGCACCGCTCCCGCAACCGGTTCGCCCGTTTCTGGGTGCGTGTGGTCACCGCTAAGCCGCTGATCACCTTGATGGCGATTGTCGCGGCACTGGCCGCCATGGCCGTTCCCGCAACTCAGCTGCGACTGGCGTTACCGGACAACGGCGTCGAGGAGTCGGGCACGCCGGCCCGCAGCGCCTACGACGCGATCGCCGAACATTTCGGACCGGGCTTCAACGGGCCGCTTATCGTTACGGCGGATGTCATACAAAGCAGCAATCCGATTGGACTGGTGAACGATCTGGCTGACGACATACGCGACATTCCAGGCGTCAAATCTGTTCCGCTCGCCACCCCCAATCCCAAAGGAGACACGGGCATCATCCAAATCGTGCCGGAAACCGGCCCCTCCGACCCACGCACCGAACAGCTTGTACGCACCTTGCGCGACAAAGAAGCGTATTTCAACGACAAATACGACACGACCACGGCCGTCACAGGCATCACCGCCGTGGCAATTGATGTGTCGTCCAAGCTCGGCAACGCGCTGCTGCCGTTCGGCATACTGGTCGCCGGACTGTCACTGGTGCTGCTCGCCATGGTGTTCCGTTCGATATGGGTGCCGGTCAAGGCCACCGTCGGATATCTGCTGTCGGTGCTGGCCGCGTTCGGCGCCACCTCGTGGGTGTTTCAGCTCGGCCATGGGGCGGATCTGATCCATGTGCAGCGCGTGGGCGCTATCATCAGTTTCCTGCCGATCATCCTCATGGGCGTGCTCTTCGGTCTGGCCATGGATTACGAGGTGTTCCTCGTTTCGCGCATCCGCGAACACTACGCCCATCATGGCGATGCGAAAGCCGCCATCACCGAGGGCTTCGCGGCGGCGAGCAAGGTCGTGGTGGCCGCCGCAACAATCATGTTCGCCGTGTTCGCCGCGTTCATTCCGGAGGGTTCCGCCACCATCAAACCGATAGCGTTCTCACTGGCCGTGGGTGTATTCGTCGACGCGTTCGTGATCCGACTGACTCTTGTGCCAGCCGTGCTCGCCTTGCTCGGCAAACGCGCTTGGCATCTGCCGGCCGCAATCGACCGCAGCCTGCCGGTGTTCGATGCCGAAGGTGACGGTCTGTCGCAGGAGCTCCGCTTGAAGGACTGGCCTTCCCCCGACTCGCATGAATCAATCAGTGCCGCCGGGCTATCCGCGGATGATGATCGCGGCGTCCCCTTGTTCGAGAATCTCGACCTGCATGTGCCCGATGGCGGTGTGCTCGTGATCGAGGGTGCCGGTGTCAGCGGCAAATCGGCGTTGCTCTACACACTGTCCGGTCGCGTCACGACATTCCGCGGCGATCTCAAAGTGCTCGGACAGACGTTGCCGCAGCATGTGCGCGCGGTTCGTTCGACCGTCGCCCTGATCGGATGCGCTAACCTTCCCGGTCCGCTTGACGCCATCGAACAGGCACTGGCCGACCATGCCGGCATCATCTTCCTCGACGACGCCGACGCGGTCCTCTATCCCAACGCCCGCAACAGGTTGCGGAAATTGCTTGCAACCAGAACGGCCGGATCATCCCCCGTCACCTATGTGATGACCTGCCAGAACGCCGGCCAGCTCGCCGACATCCTACCTTCAGACGGCGTGAGGATACTCTCTCTAGACGCCGAATCCTCCAAATACCGTGCATAACGTCACCGAACGCCAAGGAGCTGCAACCATGTCCCTGATTCCCGAATCCGTGAGCGCATCGCTTACGCCCATCTCTGCATCCCAAGACGGAAAACGTCTCACCTTGCGTACATGGCTGGCAATCGTGTTGATTCCCGTGCTCATAATGGCCCTGTGTACAAGCGCCTTCCTGCATCCTGGAACGAACCATGGCACGGCCCGGGCCGCTGTCGTCAACAATGACGAACCGGTCACCGTCGACGGGCAGATTCTGCCGTTGGGGCGACAACTGGCCGGTCAGCTCACGCACGCCGATGATTCCGCCTACACATGGGTGCTCACGAACGGAGACGACGCCGACAAGGGTCTGGCCAGCGGAACATATGCCGCGAAGGTGACGATTCCGAAGAACTTCTCCGAATCGATTGCCGCGACCGCCAAAGCCACCACAACGGGAGATGCAGCTAAGGTCGCACAAGGATTGGTACGTCTCGACGCATCCACGGCATCCGGCGTACTCGATCCCGCTGCCAGCGGCGCCTCGGCGCACAACGTCCGCACCGAGCTCGACGACATGATTCTCACCACATATCTGGAGAACATCTACTCCGGCTTCAATACCTTGCATGACGGCATCTCTTCAGCCGCCGGCGGCGCGAAAGACTTGCATGACGGAACATCCCAGCTTACGAAGGGCATCGATCAGCTCTCCGACGGCAGCGGCAAGCTCGTCACCGGTTCCGACCAGCTCGCCGACGGACTTGAGGATGCGGCGAAACAGACCGAAACACTACCCGATTCCACACAACAGCTGGCCGATGGCGCGCAACAGGTAGCCGATGGCAATCGACAGATTGCCAGAACCGTGGCACCGATGGCTGACCGGGCTGTCAGCACGATCGACGCAACGCCATCCGCCAACAGCCTCCTCGACCAAATCCAGCCGCTGGCGCAACAGTGCAGAGACGACAACGCTCCGGACGATTTGTGCGCCGGTCTCGAAGAGGCCCTGTCCAATGCCCGGACCGTTGCCCAAAGCATTGACGTCGCCAAGACCGACGCCAAAACTGTCATCAGCACCGCACGCGACTCCGTGAACCGGCTCGCAGACGGATCGCAGCAGGTCGCCGATGGCGCCAAACGGCTCGCGGGCGCCGCGCCCGCACTGCAGTCCGGCATCGCCTCCGCGGCAACCGGAGCCCGTCAGCTTGCAGACGGTGCCGCCGCTCTCGACACCGGAATCACCCAGCTGGGCGGCGGAGCCGACAAACTCGACAATGGGACCAAACAACTCGCGGACGGCCTTGGCGACGCTCTCGAGAAGATACCGACCTTCAGCCAATACGCGCGCGACAAACTCGCGGATACTGCGGCCCAGCCCAGCCGCATTGACGTATCCGCGCCGTCCATCGGCGTCATGGCGATCACGTTCCTGGCCACGTTGGCGCTCTGGGGTCTGGCCATAGCCACTTACGTCTTCACTCGCGCCCTACCCGCGGATATCCTGATTTCCCGTGAGCCAACGTGGAAAATGGTGGTCAAAGCCATCCTTCCCGGTACATTGATGGCGGTTACGGGGGCCGCAGTCATTGGAGTATTGGTATGGGTTGCACTGGGGCTTGACGTGGGGAAGGGACTCGCCTTGCTGACGGCATCGCTTGTCGTTGCATTCACCTTCGGTTCCATCAATCAGGCGCTGGTAGGCAGTTTCGGGCATTCGGGCCGCATTGGTTCGATGCTGATGATGGCATTGACCGTGGCCACCGGTGTGATCTCCACGATTCCCGGATGGCTCGCCGGCGTCGTCCCGCTTCTGCCCACCCATGCCGCGACGGCGATTCTACGCGGTGTCGTCACCGGTGGCGGCATCACCGCCGCTCCTATCGGCACGCTCGTCACTTGGTGGCTGGCCGGATTCGCAATCTGTGTCATCATGACCGCACGCCGCCGGATGCTCGATCCGCGCCAGCTGCGTCCTCGCACGGTGACGGAGGAGCACGCATGATAGTGTCGGGGACCGGTGTCGCAGACATTCCTCGATATTGCGCTACCGCTACGGAGCAAACCAATAGATGTCTGCTGCCGATGCTTCGCCTCATAAGAGATCGCACCGATCCGCGTCGAACCGAACGACACCGCCGAAACTCACGGCCTTGCTTAGCACAGTGTCAGCGACATCAGGCTAGAATTGGCGCTGGATGTTCGTATCGCATCAAGAGCTATCGAAACAGGGAGCGAGGAGCACTACCGTGACAGACATCAGGAATCGGGCCGCCGTGCTGGGCAAACCCATCTCGCACTCGCTGTCGCCGCTCATCCACAACACCGCATATCGCGCGATGGGCTTGGATGATTGGTTCTACGACAGCCATGAGGTCGATGAAAGCTCCCTTGCCGACTTCATCAGCGAACTCGACTCCAGCTGGCACGGCCTGAGCCTCACCATGCCTCTGAAGAAGGCCATCATGCCGATGGGGGAGCCGTCGAACCGGTGGGCGGAGAAGCTCGACGTGGCCAATACCGCCATATTCGACTGGTCGAGAGGGGGCGGGACCCCGGTCATCCGTCTTTACAACACGGACGTGGCGGGCATCAACCTGGCGCTGACCAACGCCATCGCGCACGATGGACGACGCGTTCCCGACGCCATCGCAGGCAACGGCATGGTCATCGGCAGCGGGTCGACCGCCGTCTCGGCCATCGCGGCGTTGTCGACCATGCAGATCCAGCACGTGACCATAGCCGCGCGTCGTCCCGAAAAGGCGCATGCCCTCGCGCCCGTGGCTCAGGGGTTCGGCATGAGCGTCGACGTCATCGCCATGCGCCAGATAGCCGAGGCCGTGCAGGACATGCGCATCATCGTCAGCACGATTCCCTCCCATGCGGCTGATCCCACCGCCATGAGTCTGACTCGGCTGTCCGCGGGATCGGCCCCGGGCGTGCTGCTCGATGTGGTGTACGCCCCCCGTCCATCCGAACTGATCCGGGCGTGGCGGAGCCTCGGGGGACTGGCCATCGGAGGTGAGGAGATGCTGCTGTATCAGGCCATCCCGCAGATCGTATACATGACCGGGACCGATTTCGACGACCTTCCGTCGAATCTCGACTCGACCATCAGAACGGCTTTGGAAGAGGTGCTGTGATGAATACTGAAGCCAACGTCGCCGGCGGGGCCGGCGAATCCCCCCAGCCCGCCGACTCCTTCGAGGTGCTGCTGATCACGGGCATGTCCGGTGCCGGCCGTTCCCGCGCCGCCGACAGCGTGGAGGACATGGGCTGGTACGTGGTCGACAACCTGCCGCCGAACCTGCTCGTCCCCCTGGTCGACATGATGACGTCCTCGGGGTCCAAGGTCCATAAGCTCGCGGCGGTGATCGACGTGCGCTCCCGGGCCTACTTCGACGACCTCGCCCAGGTGTTCAGCCATCTCGACGACCTTGGGGTGAAATACCGCATACTGTTCCTGGACGCGGCGGACGATGTGCTCATCCAGAGATACGAGTCCGTGCGCAGGCCCCATCCGCTGCAGCACGGGCGACGCCTCATCGACGGCATCGAGGAGGAGCGCACGCTGCTGTCGAACCTCAAGGAGCGGGCCGACGTGGTCATCGACACCTCGTCGCTCAGCATCCACGAGCTTTCCACCAAACTGTACGATGCGCTGCTCGGCACCGGTCCCACCACCGTGGCGGTCCATATCTTCAGCTTCGGTTTCAAGTACGGGGTGCCGTTGGACGCCGATTTTGTGGCCGATGTCCGGTTCCTGCCCAACCCGTTCTGGGTCCCGCAGCTGCGCGAGCTCAACGGCAACGACAAGCCGGTGAGCGACTATGTGCTCTCCAGTGACGGGGCCGTCCGGTTCCTTGATTCGTATGCCGCGGCGATACTGACCGCCATCCAGGGATACTCCCGGGAGGACAAGCACTTCGTGACGATCGCGGTCGGATGCACCGGTGGCCAGCACCGATCCGTGGCGATGAGCAATGCGTTGGCCGAGCGTTTGCGTTCACAAGGGCTCAACGTCACCGTTTCCGCCCGTGAGCTGAAGAAGCATCGCTGAAACCCCGCAGTCCGGATCTTCGGCGGAGTTGGTGCGTGACATCATCTCATATCCTGAAATCCCAAGTCGAAACGGGGATGACACCCCCGGTTTTGTCCACCTGATTAGGTAACACAGATAGCCGGTACACATGTTGTCTCCCCGTGGGAATAAGGCCGTGCAACCGATATTGAAGCTGTACAACTTAAAGGAGGTTAGCTCTTGGCTCTGGTAGATGAAGTCAAAAGCGAACTGGCCGCAATAGATGACGAACTGCCTGCAGCCAAGAAGGCCCAGGCGGCCGCCATGATTCGCTTCGGCGGCGGTCTTCACCTTATCCAACGTCATATCGTGGTGGAAAGCCAGTTTGATTCGTTGGCATCAGCTCAGTGGCTGCAACGTACCATTCAGGAGGTGTACGGCCATGAGGCCGACCTGATCAAGGTCGCGCGCAAGACCCCGACCGGCATCGTCGAACGGTATTCCGTCCGCGTGCTCAAGGCCGGAGGCGCCCTTGCCCTGCAGTCGGGACTGCTCGACCGCCGCAAGCGCCCCGTCCGGGGCCTGCCCGCGGAGATCGTCTCCGGCAACATCGCGCAGATCAAGGCCGCTTGGCGCGGTGCCTTCCTCGCACACGGTGAACTATCCGACCCGGGCAAGGCCAGCTATCTGGAGATCATCTGCCCCGGCTCGGAGGCGGCATTGGCCCTCGTCGGCGCGGCGCGCCGACTCGGCATCTCCGCCAAGCCCCGTCAGGTACGCAGCTCCGAACGCGTGACGCTGCGCGACCCCGACGTCATCGAGCGGATGCTCACACTCATGGGGGCGTCCCGTACCGCACGTGAATGGAGCGGCAAGCGCAACGACGGCGAATATCGCGGCAAGGCCAACCGTCTGGCCAATTTCGACGACGCCAACATGCGTCGCAGCGCCAAGGCCGCGGTGGAGGCCAGCGAGAAGGTGCAGAAGGCGTTCAAGATTCTGGGCGACGACATTCCCGAGAACCTTCGTGCGGCCGGACAGCTCAGGCTCGACCATCGAGACGCCAGTCTGGAGGAGCTCGGCCGGCTCGCAGACCCGCCCGTCACCAAGGACGCCATCGCAGGCCGCATCCGCCGTCTGCTGCAGCTCGCCAACAAGGTCGAGAAGCAGCGCGCCGAGGCCGATCAGAACCAGTAGGCATGGGTGCGCCTCCGCGTTCCCGGTCCGCGGGTCCGTGTGATGACATCCCCGCTCCGAAAGCCGCTGATTATCCGTTTGACAAGGTAAGATGCAAGTGGCGCAAGCAGATGCGAGCATCTTCGTGGGAATCGTCAACCGTCGTTCCGGCGTAGCGCCGCAGCAGGAAAGGATATCAATGAAAACTCTCAAGGATCTCGGAAATCTCCAGGGCAAGCGCGTGCTGGTCCGTGCTGATTTCAACGTTCCGCTTGATGGCACCACCATCACCGACGATGGCCGTATCAAGGCTGCTCTGCCTACGATCAAGGCTCTGCGCGAGCAGGGCGCCAAGGTCATTCTGATGGCCCACCTCGGCCGCCCGAAGGGCAAGGTCGTTCCCGAACTCAGCCTCGCTCCTGTTGCCAAGCGTCTGGGCGAGCTGCTCGGCGTCAACGTCGAGCTCGCCAAGGACACCTACGGCGAGGACGCCCAGGCCAAGGTCGCCGCACTGAAGGACGGCGACGTCGTGCTTCTGGAGAACGTCCGCTTCAACCCGGAGGAGACCAGCAAGGACGAGTCCGTCCGCGAACCGTACGCCAAGAAGATCGCCGCACTGGGCGATGTGTTCGTCTCCGACGGCTTCGGCGTCGTACACCGCGCTCAGGGCTCCAACTACGATGTGGCCAAGGACCTGCCCGCCGCCGCCGGTCTGCTCGTCGAGAAGGAGGTCAAGGCCCTCTCCAAGGCCACCGACGCCGCCGAGCACCCGCTGACCGCCGTCCTCGGTGGTGCCAAGGTCGCCGACAAGCTCGGCGTCATCTCCAACCTTCTGGGCAAGGTCGACCGCCTCATCATCGGCGGCGGCATGGCCTACACCTTCCTCAAGGCCCAGGGCTACGAGGTCGGCAACTCCCTGCTTGACGAAAGCAAGATCGAGACCGTCAAGGAATACATGGAGACCGCCAAGAAGAACGGCGTCGAGCTCCTGCTCCCCGTCGACGTGGTCGTCAACCCCGGCTTCCCGGCCGGTGACGACGCGGTCATCGACCCCAAGACCGTCGCCATCGACGCCATCCCGTCCGACGAGGAGGCTCTGGACATCGGTCCGGAGACCCGCAAGCTCTTCCACGACAAGATCGTCGATTCCAAGACCGTCGTATGGAACGGCCCGATGGGCGTGTTCGAGGTCCCGACCTTCGCCGAAGGCACCAAGGCCGTGGCCGAGGCGCTGGTCGACGCCACGCACGCCGGCGCGTTCACCATCGTCGGCGGCGGCGACTCCGCAGCGGCCGTGCGCAACCTCGGCTTCCCGGAGGACGGCTTCTCGCACATCTCCACCGGTGGCGGCGCCTCCCTTGAGTTCCTTGAGGGCAAGACCCTGCCGGGCCTGAGCGTCCTCGACTGATCATCCCATCATTCCCGGCTCCCGCCCCGCCATCGTCATAGGGGCGGGAGCCGGCTCCTTGCGTAAGGATCTCCATGACTCGCATTCCCGTGGTCGCCGGCAACTGGAAGATGAACTTCAACCATCTTGAAGCAACGTATTTCGTGCAGAAGCTTGCCTGGACGCTACGCGATGCCCATTTCGACTTCAAACGCTGCGAAGTGACGCTCATGCCGCCGTTCACTTCGATTCGCAGCGTGCAGGTGCTCATCGAGGCCGACAGACTTAAACTCACCTATGGGGCGCAGACCGTGTCCGTCACCAATCAGGGCGCCTTCACCGGCGACGTCTCCGCCGACATGCTTGCCAGTCTTGGCTGCACCTATGTCATCGTCGGTCATTCGGAACGACGCAAATACCATCCCGAAGACGATGCCAACATCGTCGATCAGGTGAGGGCCGTATTGGCTGCGGGCATGAAGCCCATCCTGTGTGTGGGAGAGAGCTTCGAGGAACGACGGCAGGGCATCGAGCTCGAATTCGCCGTCGGACAGGTGCAGGATGTCATCCGCGACCTCTCCGACAAGGAGGCCGAGCAGATGCTCATCGCCTATGAACCCGTTTGGGCCATCGGCACCGGCATGGTCGCGACTCCCGAATCGGCGCAACAGGCTGCAGCGGCGATTCGCTCCCATCTCGGCGAAGTCTACGGACAGGATGTCGCCGACCGCATCCGTATCCTGTACGGAGGATCGGTCAACTCCTCCAAGGCGACGCAGCTCATGGAGGATGGGCCGGACATCGACGGGTTCCTGGTCGGGGGAGCGGCCCTCGACGCCGACGAATTCGCCACCATCGCAAGGCTTACCGCCAAGGCGGCCAAGGCGCGGCGATGACGCCATCCATCATCGACTTTATCCCGAGCATGGAGTATCGTAAGTACGAGTCAAACGACCGGAGGTAACCGTGGCCATTGTCAAGATCATTCTTGAAATCATCGTCGTCATCGCCAGCATCCTGCTGACCCTGCTGATCCTTATGCATAAGGGCAAGGGCGGCGGCCTCTCCGATATGTTCGGCGGTGGACTGACCGCAAACGCCGGAACCTCAGGCGTCGCCGAGAAGAATCTGAATCGTCTGACCATCATCGTCGCCCTTATCTGGGTCGCCATTATCATCGCATTGGGATTGATGGCCAAGTACAATCTCATCTGAGCAAATCTTCTGCATCAGGTTTTCAGCCCGCGGATTGCGCACCGCGGGTTTTTTCTTTTGCCAACGAGGCGGTCCTACCGCCGGTTCCGAACTTGTATAGAGGAGCACAGGAGAATGATGTCCGATGAACGATTCCGTATGATTGTAGCCGATCTCGACGGCACGTTGCTCCATGACGGGGATACCTTCGAGAGAAGATTCATCACCGAACGCACCATCAGGACCATCATCCGCATGCATGACGACTTGGGGGTGAAGTTCGCCATAGCCACCGCGCGTCCGGTCAGTACGGCCATGCGGTTCGTCAGCCGGCTGCCGGTCGACGCATGCGTATATCTCAACGGCGCATTGGTGGATTTCGATCCGGCACGATCAAACGAGCGAATGCTGACAAGTGGACAGATGCCCGATGACGGGCATCTGATGAAGATTGGTTTTCCCTCCCGTCGAGCCTGCGAGGTATGCAGAACCATTCTCGACGTGCTTCCCGATGTCAGAATCGGCATTGTGATGAACGACGTCAGATACACGAACTTCGATGTGCGTACGATGTGGAAGACCCAGAGTTTTCGGTATACCGATTTCACCGATGTTCCGGATGGCATCGCCGATAAGATCATCATCCTGCCGCAGGCGGAGCAATGGGATGTTTTGCGGCCGCTGATTCCATCCGATTTCACGGTCAGCATCAGCGAGGGGGTCATGTGGATGCTGATGAATCCGTCGGCGAACAAGGAACATGCGTTGAACCTGCTGGGCGAAAGAATGCACATTCCAATGGACTCGATCGCGTCATTCGGCGACGACCTCATCGACGTGCGGATGCTTGAACTGTCCGGCAGGGGAGTTGCGGTGGCGAACGCCAATCCGAGGGTGCTGGCCATCGCCGATGAGATTTGCCCGGCAAACAACGAGGATGGGGTAGCACAGTGGATCGAACGGAACTTCAACCTGTAGCGATCAAGTTTTTCGCCAAGTTTCGCAATAAGGGAAACTGGTTTTAGAACACTACGTAGTTTACGGATTGAATACCCCCTAATATATCTATGTAGTATCCATCGGAAGTTCAATATTGAACATTTGTGGCTGGACGCGGATGCGGACGCAGGGGACACTGGTCGTCCCTGGTGCCGCGCCGATGATGTGCGGATCGCAGATGGGTGGTATAGTCGTTTCCAATTGAACATTGAACTTTGTCTTGAACCATAAGGAGAGCTATGGGTGAGGCATCTTTCGCATCCAGACTGAACTACGCCATGGCGTTACGTCATATGAAGCAGATCGATTTCGTGCATGCCGCAGCCGCGGCCAACGTCAAGCTCGGGAAAAGCCATGTCAGCCAATACGCCAGCGGCAAGACCACGCCCCGACCGGACATCATGCGATTCCTCGCCGATACGCTGGGCGTCCGCGAGGACTGGCTCGCCGGCGGGGACGCCCCGATGGAACGGGCCGAACAGGCGGGCGACGCCGGCGTACCGGCCGTCAGAACATCGGAATCCGATGGATTGAACCCCATGGAAACCGAACGGAAGACCATCACAGAGCCGAAAGGACAGGCAATGCGTCGCTTCACCAAATCAACCAAACTCGACAACGTGCTGTACGACGTCCGTGGACCGGTCGTCGACGAAGCCGCGCGCATGGAGGCCACCGGCACGCACGTCCTCAAACTCAACATCGGCAACCCGGCCCCGTTCGGGTTCAGAACCCCGGACGAGGTCATATACGACATGGCCCACCAGCTGCCGGAATGCGAGGGGTATTCCGCGTCCAAGGGCCTGTTCTCCGCGCGCAAGGCCATCATGCAGTACTCCCAGCTGAAGAACCTGCCCAACGTCTCCATCGAGGACATCTACACCGGCAACGGGGTGAGCGAGCTCATCAACCTCTCGATGTCCGCCCTGCTCGACAACGGCGACGAGGTGCTCATCCCCAGCCCCGACTACCCGTTGTGGACGGCCTGCGTGAACCTGGCGGGCGGCACGGCCGTGCACTACCTGTGCGACGAGCAGGCCGAATGGTATCCGGACATCGACGACATGCGGGTCAAGATCACCGACCGCACCAAGGCGATCGTGGTCATCAATCCGAACAACCCCACCGGCGCGCTGTATCCCAGGGAGGTGCTACAGCAGATCGTGGACCTCGCCCGCGAGCACCAGCTCATGATCTTCTCCGATGAGATCTACGACCGTCTGGTCATGGATGGTATGCAGCACATATCTATCGCGTCGCTTGCACCAGACCTGTTCTGTGTAACATTCTCCGGATTGTCGAAGTCCCACATGATCGCCGGATACCGTGTGGGCTGGATGGTGCTGAGCGGCAACAAGAACGTGGCGAGGGACTATATCGAAGGCATCAACATGCTCACGAACATGCGCATATGCTCGAACGTTCCGGCCCAATCCATCGTGCAGACCGCTCTCGGTGGGCATCAGAGCGTCAACGACTACATCATCCCCGGCGGACGCATCTATGAGCAGCGCGATTACATCTACAATGCGTTGAACTCCATTCCGGGCGTGACCGCGGTCAAACCGAAGGCGGCCTTCTACATCTTCCCCAAACTCGATGTGAAGAAGTTCAACATCTCCGACGACGAGCAGTTCGCGCTTGACCTGCTGCATGACGAGCGGATTCTCATCACCCGGGGAGGTGGGTTCAACTGGCATGAACCCGACCATTTCCGCATCGTCTACCTCCCCCGCATCGAAGTGCTCAAGGACGCCACCGACAAACTCGCCGACTTCCTCAGCTACTACAGGCAGTAGACGGACGGTGATCGTGGGATGCGTCGGGTGTCCCCACAAGACAACAAGGCTTTGGTCCTCTCTCGGGACCAAAGCCTTGTTATGTCATCTAGGCTTATGGGTCATCGATGAACGTCGATAGCCCATGACGGTAGGGAATCTCAGGCGTTGACGCGGTCGATGCCGGACTGCACGTCGGCGAGGACGGAATCCCAGGACTTGATGAAGGCGGCGACGCCGTCGGCCTCAAGCTTGTCGGTGACGTCCTTGAGGTTGATGCCCAGCTCGGCCAGCTTGTTGATGATGGCGTGGGACTCCTCGTAGGTGCCTTCGATGGACGGAGCGCCATCGCCGTGATCGGCCAGGGCGTTCAGCGTCTTCTCGGGCATGGTGTTGACGATGTGCTTCGCGACGAGCTCGTCGACGTACTTGCAGTCGGAGTAGGCCGGGTTCTTGGTACCGGTGGAGGCCCACAGCGGACGCTGGACCTTGGCGCCCTTGGCGGCGAGGTCGGCCCAACGCGGGTCGGAGGCGAACTTCTTCTCGAAGAGTTCGTATGCGAGGCGAGCGTTGGCGACGGCGGCCTTGCCCTCAAGGGCCTTGGCCTCGTCGGAGCCGTTGGCTTCGAGCAGTTTGTCGACCGCGGTGTCCACGCGGGACACGAAGAAGGAGGCGACGGAGCCGATGTGCTTGAGGTCGTGGCCGTTGGCGGCGGCCTGGGCGATGCCCTCGATGTAGGCGTCGATGACCTGCTCGTAGCGTTCAAGCGAGAAGATCAGGGTGACGTTGACGGAGATGCCCTTGGCCAGGGTGGCGGTGATGGCCGGCAGGCCTTCGAGGGTCGCCGGGATCTTGATCATCGCGTTCGGACGGTTGACCTTCTCCCACAGCTCGACAGCCTGCTTCTCGGTGGCTTCGGTCTCGTGGGCGAGACGGGGGTCGACCTCGATGGAGACGCGGCCGTCGACGAAGTCGGTGGCTTCGGCGATCTCGCGGAAGATGTCGGTGGCGTTGCGCACATCGGTGGTGGTGAGCTCGCGCACTGCGGTCTCGACGTCGACCTTGCCCAGCTCCTTGAGCTGCTCGTCGTACGGTCCGACCTGGCTCAGGGCCTTCTGGAAGATGGACGGGTTGGTGGTGACGCCGACCACGTTCTTGTTGGCGATGAGGTCCTGCAGGGAGCCGGACTCGATGCGGGAGCGGGACAGGTCGTCCAGCCAGATGGAAACGCCGTTGTCGGACGTGCGCTGAGTTGCTTCAGTCATTTCATTTCTCCTTGATGAAATCTCGCCCCGGGCCCCTTCCCGTGCAATCGAGGGGAGCATGTCCGTTCGGAACCGGGGGAGTGGGCTTGACTGCTCCCCCGGTTCGGGTATGAACCCGCGTGCTCCCCTCGGGAAAGGGGACCCACATTCATTTGTCGGTTGATGTCGGAATCAGGCCGCCTGAACCTCGGCGATGGACGCCTTGGCCGCCTCGACCACGTGATCGGCGGTGATGCCGAGGTCGACGAGGTTCTGGGCGCCGTCACCCTGCAGGCCGAACTGCTCGATGGAGACGGGCTTGCCGTAGGAGCCGAGGTACTTGTACCAAGGCATCGCCACGCCGGCCTCGACGGACACGCGGGCCTTCACGGCGGACGGAAGCACGGCCTCCTTGTATTCGGCGTCCTGCTCCTCGAACCATTCGAACGACGGGACGGAGACCACGCGGGCCTTCACGCCGTCGGCGGCGAGCGTCTTGGCCGCCTCGACCGCGAGCTGGACCTCGGAGCCGGAGCCCATGAGGATGACGTCCGGGGTGCCTTCGGAGTCGACGAGCACGTAGGCGCCCTTCCTCACGCCCTCCTTGGCCTTCTCGGCGGTCTCGGCGAGCACCGGGAGGCCCTGTCGGGACAGCACCATGGCGGTGGGCAGCGTGTTCTTCTTCTCGAAGAAGTGACGGTACGCCTCGGCCGTCTCGAAGGCGTCGGCGGGGCGTACGACCTCAAGCTGCGGCATGGCGCGGAAGGATGCGAGGTGCTCGACCGGCTGGTGGGTCGGGCCGTCCTCGCCGACGGCGACGGAATCGTGCGTCCACACGTACAGGTTCGGGATCTCCATGAGGGCGGCCAGACGGACGGCGGAGCGCTCGTAGTCGGAGAACATGAAGAAGGTGCCGCCGAACGGGCGGGTGTGGGATCCGAGGAGGATGCCGTTGGTGATGCATCCCATGGCGAACTCGCGGACGCCGAAGTGCAGCTGGCGGCCGAACTCGTTGCAGACCGGCCACTGCTTGGTGGCGCACTCCTCGGGCGCGAAGGTGGCGGCACCCTTGAGATCGGTCTTGTTGGAGCCGCCAAGGTCTGCGGAGCCGCCCCAGAACTCCGGCATGACGGAGGCGATGGCGTTGAGGACGGAACCGGAGGCGCCGCGGGTGGCGACCTTCTTGCCGACCTCGAAGGTGGCTTCGAGGTCGTCGATGGCCTTGTCGAAGCCTTCGGGCAGCTCTCCGGCCTTCAGACGGTCGTAGAGGGCCGCCTTGTCCGGGTTGGCCTTGCGCCAGGCTTCGAACTTCTCGTCCCAGGCGGCGTGCGCGGCAAGGCCGCGGTCGGCGACCTTGCGGGCGTGGGCAAGCGCCTCCTCGTCGATCTGGAAGCTACGCTCGGGGTCGTAGCCGAGCAGCTTCTTGAGGCCGGCGACGGCCTCGGCGCCCAGCTTGGAGCCGTGGGAGGAGGGGTCGTTGGTCTTGCCCGGGGTCGGCCACGCGATCAGGGAGTGGACCTTGATGAGCTTCGGCTGGTCGGGCGCGGACTTCTCTGCCTTGGCGATGACCTCGGCCAGGCCCTCGACGTCCTCCTTGTAGGAGCCGTCGGGCTGGATGAAGCTGAATTCGTCGGTGTACCAGCCGTAGGCCTGGAAGCGCTTGAGCACATCCTCGGCGAGCACCAGGTTGGTGTCGCCTTCGATCTGGATGCGGTTGGCGTCGAAGATCACGGTCAGGTTGCCGAGCTTCTGGTTGGCGGCGAGGGCGGCGGCTTCGCCGGAGATGCCCTCCTCGATGTCGCCTTCACCGCAGATGGCCCAGATCTTGTGGTAGAACGGGGACTCCTCCTTCGGGGTCTCCGGGTCGAGCAGGCCGCGCTGGAAGCGTTCGCCGTAGGCGAAGCCGATGGCGGAGGCGAAGCCCTGGCCCAGCGGGCCCGTGGTCATCTCGATGCCCGGGGTCAGGCCGTATTCGGGGTGTCCCGGGGTGCGGGTGTCGGCGCCGCCGCGGAAGTGCTTGAGGTCGTCGAGCGTCAGTCCGTAGCCGGAGAAGTACAGCTGCACGTACTGGGTGAGCGAGGCGTGGCCGCCGGAAAGGATGAAGCGATCTCGACCCTCCCAATTGGGATCGTTCGGA
The DNA here is from genome assembly GCF_003129925.1 of Bifidobacterium catulorum. GTDB lineage: Bacteria > Actinomycetota > Actinomycetes > Actinomycetales > Bifidobacteriaceae > Galliscardovia > Galliscardovia catulorum. The sequence goes on from NZ_QFFN01000001.1 coordinate 39,736, forward strand.
TCATGCTTGATGAAGTGCTGATAAAGGGTGTAGGCGATGGGCGCCAGCGAGACGGGGGAACCGGGGTGGCCGCTTCCGGCGTTCTCGACCGCATCGGCCGAAAGAACCTTGGCCATCTTGATGGCGCGCTCGTCCAGTTCGGTCTCCTTGAATTCGGTCATGGATCAACTTTCCTTCCAATCGGATGGAACCAACGCGCACGTTCAAATTTGTGAGCGTAAACAACATACGCTTTCCAATCGGAACGTGCATATCGGCTTCATTTGCCCTTTCATGGTATCCCGGCGCGAAGACTTCACGACACATTTCCTATCGCAATATGTTAGGAAAATGTTCACGGCTGTTCGTTTGGTTTCGTTTTCGCCCTCGGCTAGCACTCCGTACTCGGGAGTGCTAAAAAAGAACGGGGTCTTCCCATCAGACGATGCGTTATCTCCAAGGAGGGTCACATGGCGAACGAACGGCGCATGCTGGTGCTCCGGGCCGTCATCGAGGACTATATACGGACCCAGGAGCCCGTGGGCTCCGGCGCCCTGACCAGGACACACGATCTGGGCGTCAGCTCGGCCACGGTGCGCAACGACATGGCGGCGCTGGAGGACGAGGGATACCTCATCCAGCCGCACACGTCGGCCGGCAGGATACCCACCGAGAAGGGGTACCGGTATTTCGTGGACCGGCTCGCCACCGTCGTCCCGCTGTCCCCGGCGCAGAAACGGGGCATCCGGACGTTCCTGTCGGGGTCGGTCAGCCTGGACGACACGCTGAGGCGGTCGGCGCGTCTGCTGGCGCAGATAACCGGACAGGTCGCGGTGGTGGCGTCCCCGTCGCTCGCCCGTTCCGCCCTGCGCCACATGGAGATGGTGCCGGTCTCGTCCGCGACGGTTCTGGTCGTGGTCATCACGGACACGGGACGTGTGGAGCAACGCACGATCATCAGCGCCGACCGGCCGTCGGACGAGGTGCTGGGACGCATCAGCGCAAGGGTCAATGCCAAGTGCGCGGGACGCTCCCTGAGGCGGTGCGGGATCGACGTCGGCCTGCTGGCGCAGGAGGAGCCCGACGTCGCCAACAGGGGGGTCATGGATGCGCTTGCGCGGGTATACGACGAACTGGCCACGCAGGAGCAGGCGAGCAATCTGTACATGGCCGGCACGTCACAGCTCACCCACGGCCAGACGGCCGACATGGCGGTGATCGCCCCCCTGTTCGACGCCTTGGAGGAGCAGGCCGTCATCATGCGGCTCATGACCGCGCTGAGCGAGGTGACCCAGTCTCACGGCGTGGGCATAGCCATCGGCTCGGAGACGCATACGCCCGGTCTCATGCACGCGTCCGTGGTCACCACCGGCTACGGCCAGTCCTCGGCGAAGGAGGAGGGGGACGAGGCGGGGGAGACGCCGTCGGGCGGCGAACCTGTCGCCTTCGTGGGCTCCATAGGCCCGACTCACATGGATTACGCGACCACCATATCCGCGGTCAGGGCCGTGGCGCGGTATCTCACGGACTTCATGACGAACGAGGAGGGCGGCGCCGACGACGACACCGGCCACTAGTCTTGTGTCATAATCATCGACGGGCACCGTCGACCACATCACCATCAAACCGACGACAACAGGAAAGACGACATTGGCTGACTATTACGAAGTACTGGGAGTGGACCGCACCGCCAGCGAGGACGAGATCAAGAAGGCGTACCGAAGGATGAGCCGCAAATACCATCCCGACATCGCGGGTCCCGAGTTCGAGGACAAATTCAAGGAGGTGAACTCCGCCTACGAGGTGCTGTCCGACCCGGACAAGCGGCGCATGTACGATCAGGGCGTCGACCCCAACGACCCCAACGGCGGGGGATTCGGCGGCGCCGCCGGATTCGACATGGGCGACATCTTCGGCCAGTTCTTCGGCCAAAGCTTCGGCGGCGGCTCCCAGGGGCCCGTCCCGCGCACCCAGCCGGGCCGCGACTCGCTGGCGAACGTCACCATCGACCTCAGGACCGCGGTGTTCGGCGGCACGGCGCACGTCGACATCCGCACCATGGCCCTGTGCCCCGACTGCAAGGGCAGCGGCACCGCCAACGGCTCCTCGCCGGTCACCTGTCCCGACTGCAAGGGGCGTGGCTTCGCGCAGAAGGTGGTACGCACCATGCTGGGGCAGATGATGACCTCGGCACCCTGCGAGCGCTGCGAGGGGCATGGCACCATCATCGAGAGCCCCTGCCCGTCGTGCATGGGGCATGGGCGCATCCGCTCCAAGAGGAGCGTCGGCGTCTCCGTGCCGGCCGGCATCACCGACGACACCCGTCTGCGCCTCGCCTCGCAGGGCGAGGTCGGCGAGTGCGGCGGCGCCGCCGGCGACCTCTACATCGACGTCCATGTGGCGCAGGACAAGACCTTCGTGCGTGACGGCGACGACCTGCATTGCTGGATCGAGATCCCGATGAGCTGGGCCGTGCTCGGCCACGACCTCGACATCGACACGTTCGACGGACGCAGGGGGATCAGCATCCCGGCGGGCACCCAGCAGGACGACACCGTGACCCTCGACGGCCTCGGCGTCACACGCCTGCGGTCCCAGGGGGAGCGCGGCGACATCATCGCGCATGTCGTCGTGGTGATTCCGAGGAAGGTCACCGACAAGGAGCGCAGGCTCATCGAGGAGTTCGCGGAATCCCACGACGCCGACGCCGAATCACGCCACGTCAGCCAGGGGCCGAAGCCCCGTCAGGCGGGAAAGCCGCGCGGATTCTTCTCCAAGCTGAAGGACGCCCTGAGCTAGGATGACGCGATGACCGACCAACGAGACGGCAGGCGTCCCGTCATCATCGACACGGACTGCGGGTCCGACGACGCCATGGCCATCGCCATGGCGTTGAACGACCCCGGATACGAGATCAAGATGTTCACCACGGTGTCGGGCAACGTGCCCGTGGACCAGGCGGTGGACAACGTGTTGACCACCATCGAACACGCCGGGGCCTATGAGCCTCCGGTCTACCGCGGATCGCGAGACATGCTGTTCAACGAGCTCGTCTATGCGTATGAGACCCATGGCCATGACGGCATGGGGGATCTGGGACTTCGCCCGCATCGCCTCCATGTCTCGGAGGGCAACGCCGTGATCCGGATGCTCGAAGCGCTGGAGGACGGGGAACCGGGCAGCATCGACGTGATCGCCCTCGGACCGCTCACCAACATCGCCCTGGCCATCAAGCTCGCGCCCGTCACCATGGCCAGGGCCCGGCGGATAGTGGCCATGGGCGGCACGGGGTTCGGGCCGGGCAACGTGACCCCGGCCGCGGAATTCAACGTATGGCAGGATGCGGAAGCGGCGCGCATCGTCGTGGAATCCGGTTTGCCGGACATCATGTTCGTGGGCTGGGACGCCTGTCTGGGGGATTGCATGCTCGATCCGACTGAGATCGGGGACATCCGCGACAGCGGCGATCTCGGACGCTTCGCCATCGACTGCAACCGCAACCTCATGGAGCTCAACCGCCGACGATTCGGCAGACCATGCCTCGACATGGCGGATCCGGCGGCCATGGCGGCGGCGTTGCACCCCTCGTGCATCGCCGAATGCGACGCCTACTACATGCAGGTGGACTCCTGCGGCGGACCGGGCTACGGCGCGACCATCATCGACAGGGACCGGTTCACCGGCAACGAGCCGAACGTGCGCATATGCAGCCGGCTCCACCCGGCAAGGTACAAATCCTATATCTATCGGACGCTCCATGTGGGGGAGCATTCCCGTCCGGCGGACGCCGTACGCACGTGATCCGGTTAACGGAAGATGAACCTTCCCCTTTCGCGTCGGCGTGTCAGGCGTCCGCCATGCTAATGTCTTACCGGTTTTCTCGGAAAACGGGGAGGGACGATGGATCAGGTCGCCTTGGAAAGCAATGCGGTGTTCCTCGGCATCGAATATCTGGCGGTGTTCATCTGCGGGCTCTCCGGCGGGCTCGCCGCCATCCATAAGAAATACGACCTCTTCTCGATTCTGGTCATCGCATGGGTGACCGCGCTTGGCGGCGGTATCACCCGTGACGTGCTGTTGGGCGCATTGCCGCCCGTGGGCATCACCGATCGGGGGTTCGTGCTCACCGCGCTGGCCTCCGGGTTCATCGTGGCGATAGTCCATCCGGAGATCGAACATCTGAAATGGTCGATGATCGTGACCGACGCCCTGGCCCTCGGTCTGTTCGCCGTCAACGGGACGGCCAAGGCGCTGGCCTATCATTCCTCCGGCATGACCGCCGCGTTCCTCGGCATGTTCACCGCGCTGGCCGGCGGCACCATCCGCGATGTGCTGCTCAACGAGGTGCCCTCCATCCTCCGGGACAAGCACCTGTACGCCGTTCCCTCGTTCATCGGCTGCCTTCTCACCGTCTTCGCGGCGAGGGCCACGGACCATTGGCGTCTGGGGCTCGACGGCGAGATGATACTGGACGTCTGCATAGTCATCATCGTATTCGTGCTTCGCATGCTATCCGTCGCATTCAACATCACGTTCCCCGGCGCCCTGAAGCGTCATCGCTCGCATCTTCCCCCGAACGGCCGGTATCTCAGGCGTCCCGTCATCCACCCCGACGAGGGGAAGGCCGGGGACGGGGACGAATGACGTTGCCGGCGTCGCCCCGAAGACCCGATAAAAAAATCCCGCGGGAAACATCCTGCGGGATTTGAATCTACGCGACGGAACCGCGTAATCAGTAATCAGAGGGCGTTGATGGCCACGGCGAGGCCGGACTTGCGGTTGGCGGCCTGGTTCTTGTGGATGATGCCACGGCCGGCGGCCTTGTCGAGCTTGCGGGAGGCGACCTTGTAGGCGGCCTGGGCGGCTTCCTTATCGCCGGCGGCGATGGCCTCGCGGACCTTGCGGATCTCGGTCTTCAGCTCGCTCTTGTAGGCGACGTTGCGGATGTGCGCCTTCTCGTTGGTCCGGACGCGCTTCTTCTGCGACTTGATGTTTGCCACTATGTACTCCAAACGACGTGTTCTAAACGGACATACAAACGGATATGATATCACGGTTTTACAGTCGTTGGCGACCATCCGGGGAATTTCTTCTGTCAGATAAGACGATATGCCGTGTCGCCGTGCGGCGGCGGTACGCTGGGAACGCATCTATGAGGATGCGTTTGACCTTCGATTAGCGAAAGGCGTGAACGATGAGCGATGGAAAGAATCCCGTGGCGGATGTGGAGCTCGCCGGGGGAGTGGGCATCCCCCAGGTCGGGTTCGGCGTGTTCCAGATTCCCCGCAAGGATACGCAGAAGGCCGTCGAGGAGGCGTTGGAGATCGGCTACCGACACTTCGACACCGCGGCCGCATACTACAACGAGGAGGGCGTCGGGGCCGCACTGAAGGCCACGGGCATGGCGGGCAAGGTGTTCGTCACCACCAAGCTGCGCAACTGCGACCAGGGCTACGAGTCCACCAAGGTGGCGTTCGAGGATTCCCTGCGCCGGCTGGGGCTCGACAGGCTGGACCTGTACCTCATCCATTGGCCGTTCGCGCTCATCGGGCGGTATGTGGAGAGCTGGAAGGCGATTCTTGAGTTCCGCGAGCAGGGTGTGCTGCGCGCGGCGGGCGTGTCGAACTTCCTGCCCGAGCACATCCAGCGTCTGATAGACGAGACCGGGGAGACGCCGGCGATCGACCAGATCGAGGTGCATCCGCGCTTCTCGCAGCCCGATGTGAGGGCATACTGCGCCGAGCATGGCATCGTGGTGGAGGCGTATTCCCCGCTCGGCCACGGCGCCGACATGAACGCCCCCGAGGTGGTGGCCGCCGCCGAGGCGCATGGCGTCACCCCCGCCCAGGCGGTGCTGCGCTGGCACATCCAGTCCGGACGCGTGATCATCCCCAAGTCGTCGCATCCCGACCGCATGCGGCAGAACCTCGACCTGTTCGGGTTCCGTCTCACGGACGAGGAGGTCAAGGCCATCGACGCGCTGCACGATCCTTCGGGCCGCGTCTCGGGTGACCCCGCCACCAACGTGAACTCCCAGTCGTGGGCGGACCAGTTCTCCCGCGGCAACGTCGCCTGATCCCACGCGTCTGCGAACGGCCTGCCATCGGCTTTCCGGCCCGGCGTCGCACCGCCGGGATTGCCGATGGCAGGCCGTATACTTGTCTTTTTGGAATTTCAGTACAGCAAGGAGACACGTTTGGTGAAAGAGCCGCACAACAAGCCCGGATACACCGATCAGTCGCTGATTCGCAACTTCTGCATCATCGCGCACATCGACCACGGCAAATCGACCGTGGCCGACCGCATCCTGCAGCTGAGCGGCATCGTCCCCGAACGTGAGATGCACGACCGCTTCCTCGACCGCATGGACATCGAGCAGGAGCGCGGCATCACCATCAAGTCGCAGGCCGTGCGCGTGCCGTGGACCTTCGACGGCACCGAATACACCCTGGGCATGATCGACACGCCGGGGCACGTCGACTTCACCTATGAGGTCTCCCGCGCTCTGGCCGCATGCGAGGGTGCCGTGCTGCTCGTGGACGCCACGCAGGGCATCGAGGCGCAGACGCTGTCGAACCTGTACATGGCCATCGACCATGATCTGGCCATCATCCCCGTGCTCAACAAGATCGATCTGCCGAGCGCCGAACCCGAGAAGCACGCCGAGGAGATCGCGGGACTCATCGGTTGCGAGCCGTCCGAGGTGCTGCGCGTGTCCGGCAAGACGGGCGAGGGCGTGGCCGACCTGCTCGACCAGATCGTCATGGATGTGCCGGCGCCCCACGGCGATCCCGAGGCCCCGGCGCGAGCCCTGATCTTCGACTCCGTCTATGACTCCTATCGCGGCATCGTCACCTACATCCGCATGGAGGACGGCGAGCTGCACAGCCGCGAGAAGGTCCATATGATGGGCATCGGCATGACCCATGAGCCGATCGAGATCGGTGTGATCAGCCCGGACATGACGCCGACGAAGGCGTTGGGCGCCGGCGAGGTGGGGTATATCATCACGGGGGCGAAGGACGTGAGCCAGTCCAAGGTCGGTGACACGCTGACCTCCGCGGTGAGGCCGGCATCCGATCCGTTGCCCGGGTACCGCGATCCGAAGCCCATGGTGTATTCGGGCCTGTTTCCCGTGGACAATGCGCAGTTCCCCGAACTGCGTGAGGCGCTTGACAAGCTCAAGCTCAATGACGCCGCGCTCGTCTATACGCCGGAGACGTCCGTCGCCCTCGGATTCGGCTTCCGTTGCGGCTTCCTGGGGCTGCTGCACATGGAGATCGTATCCGAGCGGCTCTCCCGCGAATTCGGGCTGGACCTCATCCAGACCGCGCCGAACGTCACCTATGAGGTGACCGGCGAGGACGGCACCGTGCATCACGTCACGAATCCGAGCGAATTCCCCGAGGGGAAGATCAAACGCATCGTGGAGCCCATGGTCGCGGCCGACATCATCCTGCCCAAGGAGTTCATCGGCGCGGTGATGGACCTGTGCCAGGAGAACCGCGGGCAGATGGGCACCATGGAATACATCAGCACCGACCGTGTGGAGATGCACTACCGCATGCCGCTCGCCGAGATCGTGTTCGATTTCTTCGACCAGCTCAAGAGCCGCACGAAAGGCTATGCGTCGCTCGACTACCATGAGGACGGCGAGCAGAGCGCCGACCTCGTGAAGGTGGACATCCTCATCCAGGGCGACAGGGTGGACGCGTTCAGCGCCATCGTCCACCGCGACAAGGCGTACAGCTACGGCGTGATGATGACCAAGAAGCTGCGTGAGCTCATCCCGCGCCAGCAGTTCGAGATCCCGATCCAGGCGGCCATCGGCTCGCGCATCATCGCGCGCGAGACCATACGCGCGTTGCGCAAGGACGTGCTCGCCAAATGCTACGGCGGCGACATCACACGCAAGCGCAAGCTGTTGGAGAAGCAGAAGGCCGGCAAGAAGCGCATGAAGATGCTCGGCCATGTGGAGGTGCCGCAGGAGGCGTTCATCGCCGCCCTGTCCACCGACGAGCCCACGGACCGCGACACCAAGGACAAGATCCGCGCCGCGCAGAAGAAGGAAGGCTGACTGCGCCGGGCGGCCGGACCGCGACCGAACCGGACCGAAGAAAGGTCTTTGACGTGACTTACGAGATATACGTCCACGTGCCGTTCTGCCTGCGCCGTTGCGGATACTGCGACTTCAACACCTACACCGCGGCCGATCTCGGCGGCGGCGCCTCACGCGGCAACTATGCGAACATGGCCATCCGCGAGATGGAACTGACCAGACGGTGGCAGGAGACGCGCGGCATCGACGAGCCTGCGGCGTCGACCGTGTTCTTCGGCGGCGGCACGCCCACGATTCTTTCCGCAGACGACCTCGTGACGATGCTTGACGCGGTCCGACGCATCTGGGGGCTCGCGCCCGGAGCGGAGATCACCACCGAGGCCAACCCGGACACCGTCAACGAATATTACATCGGCCGTCTGGCCGAAGGCGGATTCACCCGCATCTCCTTCGGCATGCAGTCCGCCGTGCCGCATGTGCTGAGGACCCTCGACCGCACGCACACGCCCGCGAACGTCGAGGCGGGTGTGCGCGCCGCCGATGCGGCCGGCCCCCGGACCAGCGTCGACCTCCTCTACGGGGCGCCGGGGGAGCGCCTCGACGACTGGCGCACCTCGGTCGAGACCGCCATCGGGCTCGGCGTCAACCATATCTCCGCCTACGCGCTGACCGTCGAGCCAACGACCAAGATGGGGCGTCGGATCGCCGCGGGCACGCTGCCCAAGCCGGATGACGACGATGAGGCAGCCAAATACGAGATCGCCGACGACCTGTTCTCGAAGGCCGGCCTCGAATGGTACGAGGTCTCGAACTGGGCGCGAGCCGGCTATGAGAGCCGTCACAACCTCGGCTACTGGAGGAACGTCGACTGGGCGGGCATCGGCCCCGGCGCGCATTCGCACTACAATGCATGCGTTGATGCGGGTGCCCGGCCCCCTCTGACGAGGGCGCTGTCAGAGAAGCTGACTGGGGGAGAGACGGCGTCGGCGCAACCGAAGGAACAGATCACAGGCATGAACGCCCTTCGTGCATGGGATATCTCGCATCCACGCATGTGGGGCACGGCCATCAACGAAGGCCGCGTGCCGTGGGGAGGCAGCGAGGAGATCACCCCGCACGAGAACCTCGAAGAGCTCATCATGCTCGGTCTGCGCATCCGCGAAGGGCTCGATCTGAATCGCCTCAACCGGGCTATCGCATCCTCCTCCGACACTGATGCGGACGGCTCCTCACGGCTCAAGCCCATCGATCCCACTCAACTCAAGCCCATGGTCGATGAGGGGCTCATCACCCTGACCCGGGGTTCCGGTGGCGTCGGAACCGATGGCGTCCATGCCATCCCCACGCGAAAGGGGCGTCTCCTCAACGACGCCGTCATCGAGCGCCTCTTCGACCTCATCGGTGTGTGAGCGATATGAGGACGTCCGTCGCCCGACGCGGCATACACCCGGCCTCCTGCAGTGTGGAGTCCGGTGCCGACTGCCCGTCTCGGGTCTGCTCGGCAGGTCTTGCACGGAACGCCATGGTCCATGGCGTTCAAGGCGCTCCCGACCATACGCGTCATAGTGGTCCGCACCGCAGGCCGTCACGTTTGAGATTGGTCTCCGCCGAAACGCAGACGCGTTATCATCGGCACAACGTCGGTCATAAAGCAGCTTGGAGAGGACGTAGCAGCCATGCCGGAGATATCGAACCGCGCCCGCGAGGCGCTGTACCCGTCGGTTCGCGAGATGTTCGAACTCGCCTCGCACGTGCCCGACGCGATCTCCTTCGCGATCGGCGAACCGGGATTCGACACACCCCGGCCGATGGTCGACGCGGCATATCGGGCGGCGCTCGCCGGCGACACGCATTACACGCCCAACAGGGGAGCGGAGGCGCTGCGCCACGCATGGTGCGCCGCCCGCGAACGCGACGACGGCACGCACTACGACCCAGAGTCGGAGATCATCGTCGCCACGGGCGGCATGGAGGGCGTGTTCCTTGCGATGACAGCGACGATGGATCCGGGCGACGACATCCTCATCCCCGACCCCGGGTACGCGAACTACTTCGGTCAGGCGCAGATGACGCAGACGCACGTCGTGCCGGTGCCGTTGCATGAGAACAACGGATGGCGCATGCGGGCCGAGGACGTGGAGGCCGCGGTGACTCCGCAATCGCGCGCCCTGCTGCTCAACTCCCCGTCCAATCCGACCGGCGCGATCATCGAGCCCGGCGAGCTCGCGCGCATCGCCGACGTGGCGAAACGCCATGATCTGTGGGTGATCAGCGACGAGGTGTACCGCGCATTCGTCTACGATGATGGCACACCATGCATGTCCATCGCGCAGATCCCCGGCATGAAGGAACGCACGCTCGTCGTGGATTCCCTCTCCAAGACATACGCGATGACCGGATGGCGCATCGGCTGTGTCTTCGGTCCGAAGAAGGTCATCGACCGGATGATGGTGATGCAGGAGAACGTCGTCTCCTGCGTGCCCGGTGCGCTGCAGGCCGGTGCGGTCGCGGCTCTTGAAGGCTCGTCGGACATCCTTGCGACGATGAAGAACGCCTACCGCGCCAACCGCGACATGGTGGTCGATGCGATCGCCGATATGCCGCTGGTCCGCTGCGATGTCCCGGATGGTGCGTTCTACGTGCTCGTCAACGTCACGGCGACAGGCATGGATGACCATACGTTCGCGGTGCGTCTGCTCAGCGAAGGCAGGGTCGTGGTCACGCCGGCATCCGGCTTCGGCGCTCGCGGCGCCGGGTATGTGCGATTGTCCTACGTGGGTACGCGGGAGGACACCGCCGAAGGCCTGAACCGTATGCGTATATGGCTCGAAGGACTTGACTCCGGGCGTTGATCCGTGATCGTGTTTGGCGGGGCGCTCCGGCGGGTGGCACTCGTGACGCTCGTGATGCTCACCACAGGATGTCCACCGGTGCGGTGGTCTTGTTGACTTCGATGATCCGGCAGATCTCCTCCGGGCTCTCCTTGCATCCGCGGCGGATCCACAGCCAGATGATCGAGGAGACCGCGGAGACGAGGATCTCCATCGCGTAGTCGGCGGGGATGCCGTTGTAATCGGTCTTCGGTTCGGCACCGAACCGTGTCGCCTGCGCGACGATGAGACGCTTGAGCACCTCCTTCATGCGGTAGTAGAGCTGCATGTCGTTGCCGGAGCGGGAGACGACGCTGAAGAAGGCGTAGTCGTCGCGGATGTAGCGCAGGGCGTCGGCTATGGAGTTCGACTGGAACGCGTCGCAGATGGCCTTGCCCCGGTGCGGTGCGGTGGCGTTCGCGCCGGGGGATGCGGCATCGGTGACGAGGATGCGCGTCAGGTCCTCGATGGCGTCGTCGACGAGCTGCTGGTGCAGGTCCATCTTGTCGAGATAGTGCATGTAGAAGGTGCCGCGGTTGATGCCCGCGGTGCGGGCGATGTCGCTGACCGTCATCGAGTCGAAGCCCTTGGCCTGCATCAGCGTGGTGAAGGCCGCCTTGATCCTGGCCTCGGTCTTCGTGTTGCGCTTGGCCGGCGCGCTCTCGGATATTGCGGTGTATGTGGTGGAAGGCATGTGGTGCTCCTTGGATTCATGCGGTCGTCTGTGGCCGCGCCATGGGGTCTGCATTGCTGCGAGGGGATGCTGATACCGATGCATTATATCAACATGTTGTCTTTTTAATGGGTGATTTATGGCGATATGAACGGTTTGGGGAACAGTGTCTAATCTGAACGGATCATCGGAAGATGTTGATTGACCGGGTAGGTCATCGATTCCTATCATCGAAATCATTATATCAACATGTTGTTTATTCAGTGGTTGAGGCAACCATAAGGGACACAAGGAGGCGAAGGATCCGTGGCATATATCGAGATGGTGCACAGCTACAAGCGCTACCACATGGGAGACACCGTCATCGTCGCCAACAATGACGTGAGCTTCGGCATCGAGAAGGGTGAACTGGCAATCATCCTCGGTTCGTCCGGCGCGGGGAAATCGACCGTACTCAACATTCTGGGCGGCATGGACACCAACAGCGAGGGACAGGTGATCATCGACGGCAAGGACATCTCGAACTACACCGCACGTCAGCTGACCGACTATCGCCGCACCGACATCGGGTTCGTGTTCCAGTTCTACAACCTCGTGGCCAACCTCACCGCCCGGGAGAACGTGGAACTCGCCTCCGAAATCGTGCGCGATGCGCAGGACCCGGTTCAGGCGCTCGTGGACGTGGGGCTGAAGGACCGCATCGACAACTTCCCGGCGCAGCTCTCCGGTGGTGAGCAGCAGCGCGTCGCCATCGCACGCGCCGTGGCCAAGAACCCCAAGATCCTCCTGTGCGACGAACCGACCGGCGCGCTCGACTACAACACCGGCAAGCAGGTGCTGCGTATCCTGCAGGACCAGAGCCGAATCAAGGGCGCCACCGTGGTGATCGTCACCCACAACTCCGCCATCGCGCCCATCGCCGATCGTGTGATCCACATGCACGACGCGCGAGTTAAGGACATCGAGATCAACGAGCACCCCATGGACATCGAGGACCTGGAATGGTGAACGCCATGACGCACCGTAAGCCTCGCAGGCTCCGCAAGCGCATGCTGTGGCGTGACATCCGCACCACCCTCGCCAAGTCCAAGGGACGGTTCGCCTCCATCGTGAGCCTCATGATCTTGGGATCGTTCGCTCTCGTAGGTCTGTTCGCCACCGCGCCCGACATGCGTGCCACCGGCCGCGCGTTCTACGGCGAGCACAATCTCGCGGACGTGACCGTGATCAGCGACTACGGCCTGACCGCCGACGACGAGGCGATCATCCGCGAAACCGTCGGCGTGAAGGACGCTGAATTCGGCTACTTCAAGGATGTGACGATCGCGGACAGTGACCACAGCCTGCGCGTCCACTCGCTGCCCGAAACCGTCTCCACCTACGAGGTCATGGAGGGCCGGCTGCCGCAAGCGACCGGGGAGATCGCGCTTGACACAGGGGAGCGCGACCGGTTCGCAGTGGGCAGCTCCATCAGCGTGACCGAGATGCCGGACATCGCCGGCGATACCGTGCTCAAACGGACCGACTTCACCGTGGTCGGCTTCGTAGAGGCCAGCGACATCGTCTCCAACCTCAACATGGGACAGTCCACCGCCGGATCCGGCGAGCTTGACGGATACGCCGTGGTCACTGCGGGCACGTTCGACTCGTCAGTGGCGATGATCGGCCGCGTCACCTTTGAGGACACAGCCGGACTGAACTACTGGGATGACGCCTACCGCGACCGCGTGCAGGACCACAAGACCATGCTCTCCCGGCGGCTCGCCAACCAGCCCGCCGCCCGCCGCGCCTCCATCCGCTCCGAACGCCGTGAGCAGATCGCCAAGGCGCAGGAGCAGGTGGACGACGCCAAACAGCAGCTCGCGGACGCCCAAGCCCGGCTTGACGACGCCAAGGCGCAGATCGAATCCGGCAAGGACCAGATTACCCAAGGCCAGCTCGACGCCGTCGACCAGGCATCCTCCGCGGCCGCCGAACTCGCCGGCGCAACCTCGCAGATCGCTTCCGCCAACTCCACGCTCTCCGCCGCCCAAACCCAGCTCGCTGCCGGCGCACAGCAACTCAATCAGGGCCAGAGCGGTCTTGAACTCGCCTGGCTGCAGCTCAATCAGGCCGGCAAGCAGCTCACCGTGGCCCGCGCGGCGCTCGACGCATCCAAGACAGCGCTCGACGCCACTGGCCGTCTCCTCGCTTCATGGAAGAAAACCGGAATAACCGGCAAGGCATACCAAAGCCTCAAGGGGCGGTACGATCAGGCGCTCGCCGACTGGAACACGGCCGCGGACACATACAACGCCATGCTGAACCAATACAACAGCGGTCTTGAACAGTTCAACGAAGGGGCCGCCAAGCTCGATCAGGGATCCGAGGAGTACCAAAAGAACGCGGCCGCGATCGCGGAAGCCCAAAAACTGCTTGCATCCAAGCAGACCGAACTCGGGCACGCCGTCTCCACGGCCACATCCGGATCGGCGTCCGACGGTGCCTCACAGATGATCCAAGGCCAGCGCGACCTCGAGAAGGCCGAGGACGAATACGACCAGAAGCTCAAGGAATTCAATGACGCCAAGCCCGAGGCCGAGAAGCAGATCGCTGACGCGGAACGTCAGATCAAACTGGCGAGCGAAAAGGTGGACACCCTCGAAGTGCCCGCGTACTCGATCGACGGACGGCGTGAGGGACTCACCTCCGAGGGATATCGCGTGTACGAGATCATCGCGGACATCGTCATGAAGCTCGCGCGCATCTTCCCGATCTTCCTGTACTTCGTGGCCGCGCTGGTCACCTTCACCACCATGGGCCGCATGGTGGACGAGGAGCGCACCAACTCCGGCACCCTTAAGGCGTTGGGATATGGGAACGCGGACATCATGAAGAAATTCCTCGTCTACGGCTTCTCCGCCTCCACGGCCGGCACGATTCTGGGCGTGGCGGCCGGGCACACCATCCTGCCGCTCATCGTCTACCACGCCTATGATTCCGGATTCACCATGCCGCGCATCGAGCTGCACTTCCACCTGGGCGTGACCGCCGCCGCGTTCCTACTCGCATGGGCGAGCGCCGTGGCCCCCGCGTGGATCGCCGCGTCCCGCGAGCTTAAGGAGAGGCCCGCCGTGCTGCTCCTGCCCAAGCCTCCCGCCAAGGGCTCGAAGATCTTCCTCGAGCGGATCGCGCCCGTGTGGGAGCGCCTGAACTTCACCCGTAAGGTCACGGCCCGCAACCTGTTCCGTTACAAGTCGCGCGGACTCATGACCATCTTCGGCGTGGCCGGCGCAGTGTCACTGCTCACCGCGGGACTGGGCGTGCAGGCGTCGATCGGCCAGATCGGCGAGCACCAGTTCGGCGGCATCATACACTACGACCTGATCGTGGCGGAGAAATCAGACAACAACGCGGACCAGCGCGACGCCGTATCCAAGGCCGTCGCCCCGGCGGACGGGGATGACGGCAACAGGGCGATCGACCAATCCGCGCCAATCCGCTACGAGGAGCTCACCACCACCGCCGGCAAACAGGGCGACAAGCAGACGATCACGCTCATCGTCACCGACGACGCCTACAACTTCGGCGACTACATCACCCTGCGCGACCGTGTCTCGCACGACCCGCAGGTCATGACTGACCGCGGCGCGATCATCTCCGAACGTATGGCGGATATGCTCGGCGCCAAGGCCGGGGACGCCATATCCGTGACGGATCCCGACGGCGCGAAGCGTCAGGTGCGTGTGGACGGCGTGACCGAAATGTACATCGGTCACTTCATGTTCATGTCCTCCGGAGGCTACGGTCGTGCGTTCGACGCCGACTACCAGTCCAACGCCTACATGGTCCGCCTCAAGGACTCATCCGTGGACAACGCCAACAGGCAGGGAGCGGACCTCATGGCCGTGGACGGGGTCAGGGGCGTGGTGCAGAACATCACCATGAAGAACCAAGTGGCCACGATCGTCGACTCGCTCGACCAGATCATGGAGGTGCTCATCCTAGTGGCCGCGCTGCTCGCGGTGGTGATTCTCTACAACCTCACCAACCTCAACGTGTCCGAACGCATCCGCGAACTGTCCACCATCAAGGTGCTCGGCTTCCATACCGGGGAGACGACCATGTACATCTATCGCGAAACGATCGTCCTGTCCGCGTTCGGAGTGCTGGCCGGATACGTGTTCGGTGCCGGCCTGCACCGATACATCATCACCGAGGTGCCGCCGGACGAGGTCATGTTCGACCCGGCCCTCGCCTGGCCCGCGTTCGCCGTGCCGCTCGCCGTGGTGGTCGCGGTGCTCGCCATGCTCGGCTGGGTGGTCTGGCGTCGGCTCAAGGACGTGGACATGCTCGGCGCGTTGAAGAGCGTGGAATGAGCCGGGAATGGAGAAAGAAAGGAAAACCGTGAACCATCCGGTCGAATCGAATGATGCCGCCCCGCTGCGCTTCCGCGGCAAGATCGACTTCCAGTCGCACTACCTGCCTCCCGCGTACCTGGAATTCCTGCGCGCGCATTATCCCGGCAGCCCGGACGGTTATCCCACGCCCGACTACTGGACTCCCGACTGGCAGCGTGACAAGATGGACCTGCTCGGCATCGCCTACGCACATCTGGAACTCTCCTCGCCGAATGTCTTCCTGCTGCAGGCGGACGACTGTCTGCGGCTGGCACGGAAGATCAACGATCAGGGGGCGGCAATCGTCGCCGAGAACCCGACCCGGTTCGGGCTGATTGCCACACTGCCCCTGCCATGGGCCGAAGCGTCCGCGGAAGAGGCCCGGCGCACGCTCGACGAGCTCAAGGCCGACGGCGTGGGACTGACGACCAACCACCATGGCGTGTATCTGGGTGACCCCCGACTCGATCCGGTGATGCGCGAACTGGACGGCCGCGGCGCAATGGCGATCGTCCATCCCACCGCGCCGCACGTGTCCGTGCCCGGCGCGTGCGAGGGCCTGTCCCTTCCTGCTTTCGAATACTTCGTGGAAACCACGCGGGCCTTCACCAACATGGTGCTGGAGGATACGTTCGTCAAGTTCCCGAACATCCGCTGGGTGATGCCGCATGCCGGCGCGTTCGTCTCCGTCCTCGCAGACCGGTTCGAAAGCTTCGCGTTCATGCTGCGCTTCGCTGACCCGGACCGCCGTGTCGACTATATGGACGCCATGTCCCATGTGTACTACGACCTTGCCGGATTCAGTGAGCCCAAGCAGCTCGCCGACCTTTTACGCAACGTGCCGGACACCCACCTGCTGTACGGGTCGGACACCCCCTACACGCCCATCGAGGCGGTGCTCAGTCAGGCTCGGGCGCTGGAAGGGACCGACAAGCTCACCGAGGAGCAGAAGCGTATGGCGTTCACCGGCAATGCGCTCGCCGTCAACCCGAAGCTCGCGGGGATCCCGGCATTGGCCCGGGCGGCTTCCGAGCCCGCGGGGAATGTCGCGGTGAAGCGGGACGGACGGTGGCATGTGCGGCTCTTGCGTGACCTCTTCCCGCGTAGGCATGTGGCCGTGCGCGTGCCTGTTCCGCCGCACGAGGCCGCCCCAAAGATCGCCGGGGCCGTTCGTGATGCCGCCGCCGCGCGCCTTGCACCCGATCCCTGCGACGACCCGGCGCTCACCGCCCGCTATGACGTGCGGCTCAACTCGCCGGTGGGCGTAATCGCGATCCCTGTGATTGTCTCCTACGATGACATGACCCGAACCTCGTTCCATGGCAAGGCAAAGGTCATGGGAATCGTGGCATCCTACCGGGATGGCGTGCGCGACGGGACGCGGCATTCGTTCGACATTCGCGTGCGTCTGCCCTTCGGCCCGCTCACCGTCCACCTCAATGCTGACGTGTCCGAACCCGACGGCTCGGTCGCGGGCACGGCCGTCGCGCCCCATCGCAGGCCCATGCCCTTCACCGGCCGGCGGCGCTGATCGATCTCGCATGCGTTTGTCTTCGAGCGCTTGAGGTGGGTATTACTGAAATCGAACGACAGACTGCCCGTATCGGGATGAAGGAAAGGAAGCATCATGTCCAAGCGCATGCTCGTCACGTATTTCTCCGCCACCGGCACCACCCGTGAGGTCGCCGGACGCCTTGCGCACGCGATCGGCGCCGATCTCAAAGAGATCGAACCCGCCGAGCCGTACACCGCCGCCGACCTCGACTGGCGCGACTCCGGCAGCCGCACCAGCGTGGAGCATCGCGACCGCGCCATGCGACCGGAGCTGAAGACGCCGATCGACGTGAGCGGCTACGACGCCGTGTTCGTCGGATATCCGCTGTGGTGGGAGACCGCGCCGCGCGTCGTGCGCACATTCCTCGAAAGCGAGGACTGGGAGGGCAGGACCATCGTCACGTTCGCGACCTCCGGGTCCAGCACGCGAGGCGCCGACGGCGTGCAGCTGCACGATTCCGCGCCCGCCGCCCATTGGGTGCCGGGCCGCCGCGTGGGCGCAAACGAAAGCGAGGCCAGACTCGCCAAGTGGGTCGACGGCCTCGGCCTGTGATCCAGCTCCTGACATCCGTGCCGGCGCCCTGTTGGGGGAGTCCTTGAGCACAACCCGGCGGACGGGCCTTAGCTCGCCAGCATGCCTGCGTTCATCTCGGTAAGCGCCCCCCTGTGTGGTCGCGTATCGGGCGCCTTCGATGCGGATCGCATCGGGATCGCACCCGATGTCGGCGAGGGCCCTTCGGCCGTGGACATGGTATCCACGGCAACGAGAAATCCTGTCTGCCGATTTTGCGATTGCTGAAAAACCCGGGCGTGTCGCCGCGTGTCTTCCATTTTCGTACCATATGGCGATGCGGGACGTCGCATATCCGGGATGGAGGTCCAAGCGAGGAAAAACAGAGGACGAGAAGCACTTCCATAGTGGTGGAAACCACAGGCACAACGAAAGAAGTCTCATTATATGGAACACCTGTGAGCCTTAGAAAAGAAAAGTCTTTAAAACTTTTGGCAATTGTGATATATGGGCATGATTGCATCTAAGATACATTGTGGCTGTATTCTGTCAAGGCAAACACAACGCAGGGGAGACCTGCCCTAGACCAGAGGTGATTTCGGTGACATTACACGCTCCGCTTGATCTGACGATACATACTCCCGAGGGGATGTATGACCCTACCTCGGAGCATGACGCCTGCGGCGTCGGTATGGTCACCACCCTCAACAAGGTTCCCGAACGCAAAATCGTCGACGACGCCATCGAGGTGCTCATCAACCTCGACCATCGAGGAGCCGTCGGCGCCGAGGAGAACACCGGCGACGGCGCCGGCATCCTCATGTCCATGCCCGACGAGTTCATGCGCAACACCATCGACGCCGAACTTCCCGAGGAAGGCCATTACGTGGCCGGCATCGCGTTCCTCGACCGCGACATCGCCGCAGGCGCGCAGCAGGAACAGGCCATCGCCGAGATCGTGGAGGAGGAAGGGCTTGAGGTTCTGGCCTGGCGTGTGGTCCCCACCAATCCGAACGGGCTCGGGCTGCAGGCGCTGGCCTCCATGCCGGCCTTCAAAACGCTGGTCTTCGCAGACGCCGACGACGCCGGACTCGGCGGCATCGAACTGGAGCGCAAGGCGTTCCGCGTGCGCAAGCGGGTGGAGCACGAGGTCGGCGTCTACTTCGCCTCGCTGTCCTCCCGCACCATCACGTACAAGGGCATGCTCACCACCATGCAGCTCAAGCCCTTCTTCACCGATCTCTCCGATCCGAGCATGAAGGCGCGTGTGGCCATCGTGCACTCCCGTTTCTCCACCAATACGTTCCCCAGCTGGCCTCTGGCCCAGCCGTTCCGCCTGATCGCCCACAACGGCGAGATCAACACCATTCAGGGCAACCGCAACTGGCTCTCCGCCCGAGAGGGGCGTCTGAGCTCCGAGCTGCTTGGCGAGTTCAAGCCGCTGCTGCCCATCAACACGCCCGGCTACTCCGACTCCGGCACCTTCGATGAATGCCTCGAACTGCTGCATCTCGCCGGACGCTCCCTGCCCCACGCCATCTCCATGATGCTGCCGCCGGCATGGGAGAAGAACGATGCGCTCGACCCCGACGTCAAGGCCTTCTACGAATACAACAACACACTCATCGAACCGTGGGATGGACCGGCCGACATCGTGTTTACCGACGGCGCCCAGGTGGGTGCCCTGCTCGACCGCAACGGCTTCCGCCCCGGTCGCTGGCAGGTAACCGATGACGGCTACGTGGTGCTCGCGTCCGAGACCGGCGTGCTTAATGAAATCCCCCAGGACCACATCGTCGAGAAGGGGCGTCTGGAGCCGGGCAAGATGTTCCTCGTCGACACCGCCGAAGGACGCATCGTCCCCGATGAGGAGATCAAGAAGACCCTCGCGTCCCTGCACCCCTACCGTCAGTGGGTCGAAGGTAACTCCATCGAGCTCAACCAGCTTCCCGCCCGCGAGCACGTGCGCCACTCCGGGCAGTCCGTACAGCGCCGTCAGCGCGCCTTCGGCTACACCGAGGAGGACCTCAAGCTCCTGCTCACGCCGATGGCCAACACCGGCAAGGAGCCGTTGGGCTCCATGGGCAACGACGTGCCACTGCCCGTGCTTTCCAAGCGTTCGCGCATGCTCTTCGACTACTTCACGCAGAAATTCGCGCAGGTGACCAACCCGCCGCTCGACTGGGAGCGTGAGGAAATCGTCACCTGCCTTGAATCCGCCATCGGCCCCGAACCGAACCTTCTGGAAGACAGCGAACTGCATGCCAAGAAGGTGCTCATCCCGCTGCCCGTCATCGACAGCGATGAGATGGCCCAGCTCAAGCGTCTCGACCGCGCCCCGATCCTGGGCGGCTACTACAAGCCGTTCGTCGTCAAGGGACTGTATCAGGTCGCCGGCGGCGGCAAGGCGCTTGAGGAACGGCTTGAGGAGATCTTCGCCGAAATCGATGAGGCCATCGCCGCAGGCAAGAACTTCCTCGTGCTCTCCGATCGTGACTCCAACCCCACCTGGGGTCCGATTCCGTCCCTGCTGCTCACCAGCGCCGTGCAGCATCACCTGCTGCGCCAGCACACCCGCACCCAGGTCTCCATGGCCGTCGAGGCCGGTGACGTGCGCGAGATTCACCACGTCGCCCTGCTGATCGCCTATGGCGCCGCCTGCGTGAATCCGTATCTGGCGCTCGAATCCGTGGAGGACCTCTCCAACCGCGGATACGTGAACGTCGAACCAGCCAAGGCCGTGAAGAACCTCATCAAGGCGCTCTCCACCGGCGTGCTGAAGATCATGAGCAAGATGGGCGTGTCCACCATCATGAGCTACCGCGGCGCCCAGCTGTTCGAGGCCATCGGCCTGAGCGAGGACGTCATCGACAAGTACTTCACCGGCACCACGTCCCGCGTCGGCGGCGTCGGTCTCGACGAACTGGCCGAGGAGGTCGCCATCAGGCACCGCGTCGCCTATCCGAACCAATGGACCGCCACGCCGCACCGCAACCTGCGTACCGGCGGCGAATACAAGTGGCGGCGCACCGGTGAGGACCACCTCAACGATCCGGAGGCCATCTTCCTGCTGCAGCAGTCGACCCAGCGCGGCGATTACAAGCTGTTCAAGAAGTACACCGACCATATCAACGACACATCCAACCGTCTGATGACGTTGCGCGGCCTCATGAAGTTCAACGACAAGCGCAAGCCCATCGACATCTCCGAGGTAGAGCCGGCCAGCGAAATCGTCAAGCGGTTCTCCACCGGCGCCATGAGCTACGGCTCCATCTCGCAGGAGGCCCATGAGACGCTCGCCATCGCCATGAACCGCATCGGCGCGCGCTCCAACTCCGGTGAGGGCGGCGAATCCGACGACCGCATCAACGATCCGCAGCGGTACAGCCGCATCAAGCAGATCGCTTCGGCGCGCTTCGGTGTGACCAGCGACTATCTCGTGCATGCCACCGATCTGCAGATCAAGCTCGCACAAGGCGCCAAGCCCGGCGAAGGCGGCCATCTGCCCGGCGCGAAGGTTCCGCCGTGGATCGCCAAGGTCCGTCACGCCACGCCCGGTGTGGAGCTCATCTCCCCGCCGCCGCACCACGACATCTACTCCATCGAGGATCTCAAGCAACTCATCAACGATGCGAAGATGGCGAACCCGAAGGCCCGCATCCATGTCAAGCTCGTCTCCGAGTTCGGCGTGGGCACCATCGCCGCCGGCGTGGCCAAGTGCCATGCGGACGTCGTCCTCATCTCCGGCTTCGACGGCGGCACGGGAGCGGCACCGCTCAATGCCATCAAGCACGCCGGAACCCCGTGGGAGATCGGCCTTTCCGAAACGCAGCAGACGCTGATCCTCAACGGACTGCGTTCCCGAATCGTCGTACAGTGCGACGGCGAGCTCAAGACCGGCCGCGACGTCGTCATCGCCGCGCTGCTTGGCGCCGAGGAATTCGGTTTCGCCACCGCCGCGCTGATCGTCGAAGGCTGCGTCATGATGCGAGCATGCCAGAAGAACACCTGCCCTCAGGGCATCGCCACGCAGGATCCGGAACTGCGCGCCCGGTTCCGAGGTAAGCCCGAGCATGTGGTGAACTTCTTCATGTTCATCGCCGAGGAGGTGCGCGAGATCCTCGCCCAGCTCGGGTTCCGCACGCTTGAGGAGGCCGTGGGCCACGTCGAGTGCCTCGACCAGGACGAAGCCATCAAGCGCTGGAAGTCCGACGGCATCGATCTGAGCAACGTGCTCATGCAGGCAGGCCCGACCCCCGGCACGATTCTGCACAACACCACCAAGCAGAACCATGAGCTCGAAAAGGCCCTGGACAACAAGCTCATCGAGCTCGCCGGACCCGCGCTTGAGCACAAGGAGCCCGTACGCATCGAACTGCCGATTCGCAACGTCAACCGTACCGTCGGCACCATGCTCGGCTACGAGATCACCAGGCGCTACGAGGCCGAAGGCCTGCCCGATGACACCATCGATATGACCCTGCATGGTTCCGGAGGCCAGTCCATCGGCGCGTTCATTCCGCGTGGCGAGACCATGCGCATCTACGGCGAGGTCAATGACTACGCCGGCAAGGGGCTGTCGGGCGGCCGCATCATCGTGCGTGCCGAGGAGGGCGTCACCTTCGATCCGCATACGAACGTCATTGCAGGCAACGTCACCGGATTCGGCGCCACCTCCGGAGAGATGTTCGTGGCCGGCCGGGCGGGCGAGCGATTCGCCGTGCGCAACGGCGGTGCGACGTTCGTCGTCGAAGGCGTGGGCGACCACGGTTGTGAATACATGACCGGCGGCATCGTCGTGGTGCTCGGACCCACAGGGCGCAACTTCGGTGCCGGTTTCTCCGGAGGCAACGCCTATGTGCTCGACCTCGACATGGCGAAGGTCAACCCCTCCGCGGTGAAGAGCGGCGCACTCAAGTTCCTTCCCCTGGAGGGCGGCGAGGCCGAGACCGTTCACGCACTGGTCAAGAAGCACGCCGAGGAGACCGATTCGGACATCGCCAAGGAGCTGCTTGACCATTGGTCCGATTCGATCAAGCGGTTCACGCACGTCGTACCCACGCAGTACGTCGCCATGACCCGTGCGATGCGGCAGGCGGAAGAGAACAATGTTGATTTCAACGCTCCGGGGGCCTGGGAGAAGGTCTACGAGCAGGTTATGGAAGGGGTGCGCTGAACATGGGCGATCCTAGAGGATTTCTGAAGGTCCGGTCCCGTCGTGAACTCGCCGAGCGGCCGGTGGAGGAGCGCATCAGGGACTGGTTCGACGTTCATGCCGAAACCGGTCTGCAGCCGTGGACCCAGGAACAGGCGGCACGATGCATGGATTGTGGCACGCCGTTCTGCATGACCGGTTGCCCGTTGGGCAACGTCATCCCCGAATTCAACGATCTGGTCCGTCAGGGCCAGTGGGAGGACGCGTACAACAAACTGTCGATGACCAACAATTTCCCGGAGGTCACCGGCCGCATCTGCCCCGCACTGTGCGAGGCCGCCTGCGTGCTCGGCATTCATCAGCCGCCGACGATGATCAAGCTCGACGAGCAGACCATCATCGATCAGGCATGGAATCTCGACTACGTCAAGCCGCAGCCGCCCCAGCGCCTCACCGACCAGACGGTCGCAGTCGTCGGGTCCGGCCCCTCCGGCCTCGCCTGCGCCCAGCAGCTCACGCGCGCCGGACACACCGTGGTCGTCTATGAGCGCCATGACGCCATCGGCGGACTCATGCGCTACGGCATCCCCAACTTCAAACTCGACAAGTCGCTGCTTGACCGCCGTGTGGAGCAGATGGAGGCCGAAGGCACCGTCTTCCACACGAACGTGGAGATCGGCAAGGACATTTCGTGGGATGAACTGCGTTCCCGCTACGATGCCGTGGTCGTCGCCATCGGCTCCACCGTGCCGCGCGACATGAAGCTTCCCGGGCGAGAGCTCGACGGCATCCACTTCGCCATGGACTTCCTGCCCGACGCCACCCGTCGCGTATGGGGCAAGAAGCCGATCAACGACATCACCGCGAAGGACAAGCATGTCGTGGTCATCGGCGGCGGCGACACCGGTTCCGACTGCCTCGGCACGTCCATCCGTCAGGGCGCGAAGTCCGTCACCGTGCTGCAGATCATGTCTCAGGAGCCCACGGAACGTCCGGCGAACCAGCCGTGGCCGACCTTCGCCCGCCTGTACCAGAAGACCTCCTCGATGGAGGAGGGCGGCACCTATATCTACGACACCGATTCCGTGGAATTCGAGGGCACCACATTGCCTGAGAACATCCATGAGATCGACGGGGTTCAGACCGAAGGCTTCGTGTCCGACGAGAAGGGCCATGTCACCGGTCTGAAGATCGTGAAGGTCGCCCCCGGCGAGAACGGTCCGTTCACCCGCCAGCCCGGCACCGAGCGCATCATCCCCGCCGATCTGGTGCTCATCTCCGTCGGATTCCTCCACCCGGAGACCGACACGCTCGTCGACCAGCTGCCCGTCGATCTTGACAGGCGCGGCAATGTCGCCCGCAACGACTCCTTCGCCACCAGTCAGGACGGCGTCTTCGCCTGCGGCGACGCCGGTCGCGGCCAGTCGCTCGTCGTCTGGGCCATTTCCGAGGGCCGAAGCTGCGCGGCTGCCGTCGACAAATACCTCACCGGCAGCACCGAACTGCCCGCGCCCATCGTCGCATCCCAGCGGCCGATGGCCCTGCCCCGCGTCTAGACGGTCAGACTGCAAACAATATCCATATCAAGGGTGTTCCTCCATTGGAGGGACACCCTTTTACTGTTCCGCTTCTTCCAGGGAGACTGATGTAGTGGATGCCGTATGCCTACCGAGTCGCGTGAATCATGCCAAGGATGTGTTCGACGACCTGCTGCGTGCATGATGCGTCCCGGGGTAAAGCCACGTTCCGTCGTATGAACGCGCTGAAGGCATCACGGTCGAATTCGTCGTGGTCGATGGCCTCGAACAGCCTATGCGCATCACCGGTGAACAAGGTGGGCACATCATGCCGGGGGTCGATGTAGAGGCTCCGTCGCCGGGAGTACTCCTCCCAGTCGTAGCCATACAGGAACACGGGAACATCCAATAGCCCGGCCTCGTAGATTACCGTGGAGTAATCGCTGATCACGTAATCGGCGATGAACAG
Source organism: Bifidobacterium catulorum (assembly GCF_003129925.1). Classification (GTDB taxonomy): domain Bacteria; phylum Actinomycetota; class Actinomycetes; order Actinomycetales; family Bifidobacteriaceae; genus Galliscardovia; species Galliscardovia catulorum. Next base: position 64,902 of record NZ_QFFN01000001.1, read on the forward strand.
CATGTCCATGCGTGACGGATATGTCTGGAATACGCGAGGATCGTCGAAATGCAGGGTGTCGAGCGGATGCTTCTTGATGATGAGATTGTACCGTTCGAAATCGATGGCCTCGACGAGCGATTTCGCGGCCGCCGCCTGATTGGAAGGCGGACGTCTGCGGAAGGTCGGGCAGTAGACGATGTTCTTCTTCCGTCCGAGTTCCGGGAAGAGCCGTATGATCCGAGCGCGCTGCGAATTCCGATAGGCGGGACTGGTCAGCAAATCGGTTCGCGGCAGCGGCGCCTCGATGATGCGTGACTTGTCGATGCCGAAGCCTGCCGCGTAGTCGTCGATGAACGATTTCGAGGAGATGAGCACCGAGGAATATCCCTGATGCATGCGCATCAGTGTGGCGGTTTGTGCGCCTCTTCCTTCATTGTCGTCCAATGCCGTGTACCCGAATTTCTTCATATTGCCCAGGGCGTGCCACATCTGGATCACGGGAATCCTGATCTGCCCGGCGAGCATGCTGACGATGATGGCGTAGGTGTCGAGCACGACGGCCCGACTGGTGGCGATGTAATACAGCTGGCGAATCATGTGGATGCAGTAGGTCACCGGATCATCCAGCCGTTTGGCGAGAATCTTCACGCGATAATCGGGATTATTGATTGCCATGTAGCGTTGGATAAGGCGGAAATCAACAGGGGGGTGGTTGCTTTCGCGACTGAGGCATATTATGCGACGGTGTTTGGGGAGGAGAAGGAACAGACGATACGCGAATAGCAGGCAGCATCGGAAGACCTCGACGAGGTATCGCTTCATTGGTATCTCTTCTCCTAGACCGCGGTGTGGCATCATCGGCAGACTTTCATTATATACTCTCTACAGAGGAAATTACGTAGTTTCAAGGAGAAGAAGGATATGGCCATTGTTGTCCACGGAATCCGTTGGAAGTCTAGCTATCTTGAGATATCGTATAGTGCGTCCGAAGAGGATAGGCTGTGGCTGTACCGTGTGAAGTCACGCAGATTCATACCCTTCGAAATCGAACAATGCGATGGACGCTATCTCGCCAGGCTCAATGTGGTGCTCGGCGGGGGTAGGGAAGTGATGCATTCGGGGGAGTGGATCATCTGCGAGCGCATCGACGAATCCCTGCTTGCGGACACTGCGACGCTGCTGGAGGCCAAGCCGTATCTTCGTGCGCGCATGGAGCGGGACGTGCGTCGGCATCTGCCCAAGGCGTTGCGCAAGGATGATCTCCTCATCGAGGAGCGTCTGGAGCGGTTTGGCGCGAAATACGTGGCGAAGCATCCCTATGATGCCCATAACGTGCATTACGATCCGGCGGTGCTGTCTCATCTGGACAACTGCGACCGTGTTTTTCGCTATGGCAAGAACCATTATGCGTACACAGGGGTGTTCGTGCCGAAGACCGGTACGGACGGCACGGTGTATCTGGTGCTCGACATGTTGTTCTACCAGCACAATCCCACTCCCCGGCGTCGTCAGAACAGCAAACGCCAGCGGCAGAAGGACATCTTCGTCAAGGCGTATTCTATGATGACGAAGCTTGTTCCGCGCAAACGCGATCGCATCCTCTTCTTCAAGCAGAATGGTGAGGGGCCGACCGAGAACATGGAGGCGCTGCATCGTCGAATGATCGAGCGCGGCATGGACTCGCGCTTCGACATCCGGTGTCGTTATCGGAATGTGTTTTCCGGGAAGCAGCGGATTCTGCCATGGATGATGGATCTGCTCGCCATTGCCCGGGCGCATTATATCTTCATCGACGATTACACGCCCGTGTTCAATTTCATCAAGCCCGGCAGGGAGTGCGTGCTCACCCAGATCTGGCACGCCGGCGTGGGGTTCAAATCGGTCGGCTACGCCCGGTTCGGGCTCAAAGGCTCACCGGATCCGTATAATTCCGCGCATCGGCAATACACGTATGCCCTGGTGGGCAACGGGCATCTGCGACGCATCTATTCCGAGGTGTTCGGCATCGAGGAGGATGCGTTGCTGGCTACGGGCATGCCCCGTCTTGACCATTTCCTCGACGAGAACGTGGAAAAACGGTACCGCGATGAGATGATCGAACGGTATCCCTGGGCCGGGCGGGGACGCGTCATCGTGTTCGCGCCCACATTCCGCGGGACCGGGCAACGCACCGCATACTATCCGTATGACGAGATCGACATGGAGAGGCTGTATCGCATGTGCGAGGAGACGGATTCGTATTTCGTCTTCGAGATGCATCACTTCATCAGGAAGCGTCCCGATATTCCCGAGGAATATGGCGATCGCATCTTCGATCTGTCCGACGAGAGCCTGACCAAGCTGTTCTTCATATCGGATGTGTTGGTGACGGACTACTCATCATGCTTCTACGACTATCTGCTGCTGCGCAAGCCCGTGGTGTTCTTCGTGCCCGACAAGACCGCATATTCGCTCATCCGTGGAGTGCAGCGTTCCGTCGACGAACTGGCTCCCGGAGTGGTATGCGACACGTTCGACGAGTTCATCGACGTGCTCGCGCACCGCAGATACGAGTCCGTCACTCCTCATCCGTCCTCCATCGACCGCGCTGCCGAGCGGGGAATGCTCGCCAGCGACCGCGCCATCGACGCCATCATCTACGGCAGGGACGTTCCCGGCGTGCGCAGGTCCGCCGATGACGATCGCACGGATGCGTGAGCGAGTGACGGAAACCGTGAATGAGGTGAGCGGCGGCCGCAGAGGACGGCATACGGGTCGGGACATCGCATCCTACGAACTGCTGTCCCGGTATCGCGAGGTGCTGATGGGCGTTTCGATACTGCTCATCATGACGTTCCATTACACGGAGGATCTCGCCGATCTGCAGGGGGAACGATTCGACGGTCCCGCCCGGATCTTCTACAGCTACATCGGCAGTTCCGGGGTGGATGTAATCCTCGTGCTGTCTGGTCTGGGCCTGTACTACTCGTGGAAGCGTCTGCCGGATGCGGCGGTCTTCTATCGCAGGAGACTGGCCAGGGTGCTTGTGCCGTATCTGATGGTCGCGTTGCCCGGTTGGGCGTGGCTCGATCTCGTTCGCGATGATGCCGGCGTACCGAGGCTCCTCGGGGATATCACATTCGTCACCTTCTTCACCGATGATGTGAAATGGTTCTGGTACGTTCTCATCAGTCTGGTTTGCTACGCGATGTTCCCCCACGTGTTCTCCGCCCTTGACGGAGCGTGCGACCATGTCTCCGCATGGTTGCGGACATTGCTGATGTGCGGTCTGTGCATGCAGCTTGTCATGATGCTCGACCAGTACGATCCCGGCCTGTACGACAACGTGGACATAGCCGTCAACCGTGTGCCCAGCTTCATCGTCGGCTGCCTCGTGGGAAAGCTGTCGTACGAGCGTCGGCGACTTTCCATGAAAGGCGTTCTTGCGGGTCTGGCGATCGTCGTTCTGCTGCTGTACCCGTTGCGGATGGCGACCACTCCAGTCGTCCAGGTGCTGCTGCGCGCCCTGCTCGATTTCCTCGGCTGCATATGCGGCATCGTGCTGCTCTCCCGGTTGGAGGCCTCCCCGTCCAACGGGCTGCGTGGAATCCACGATGCCGTTTGCCGCATACTCGGATGGTTCGGAAGATATTCGCTCGAACTGTATCTGCTGCATGTTCTGGTCCGGAAGGTGCTGAACGTGACGGGGCATTCGGCGGCCTTCCCGCAATACGAGATGGTCGTCGTCCTGGCGGCGCTGATGTTGTCCGTACCGCTCAACCGGTTGTCGAAGATCATTCAGCGGCCGTTGATGGAAGGACGGCGTCCTCAGGCGGCGTCCTGATCGGTCACCGGCCTCCATGCCCTCGTATGACGGCGTCGGATTTCAGGAAAATATGGTGAACAAAAGATGAATTCGTCATGTCCGGTGGTTAAACTACGAAACTGTCACGGAGTCAGAGTCCTCCGAGGTTGTTGAGTTGTTTATGAGAGGGACTATGAACCTCGCTGTTATTTTCGCTGGTGGAACCGGTTCGAGGATGAACTCGAAAACCAAGCCGAAGCAGTTCCTGCTGATGCATGGCAAACCGATCATCATCTACACGCTCGAGAAATTCGACGAGCATCCCGACATCGATGCTATCGTCGTGGTCTGCCTTCGGGATTGGATCGAGGCGCTGAAAAAATACGTAGAAAAATTCAGCCTGAGCAAAGTGGTCTCCATCGTGCCAGGGGGGTGTTCCGGCCAGGAATCGATCCGCAACGGGATCTTCGAAGCCAGCCGTCTGTTCCCGGATGATTCGACCGTCATCGTGCATGACGGCGTCCGGCCGCTGATAGACGAGAGCACGATAACCGACTGCATCCGCTGCGTGAAACAACACGGCAGCGCCGTCACCGTCGTGCCCGCCACGGAAACCGTGGTGCAGAGCGAAAGCGGCAGGATCACCGGCATCATCGACCGGCACCATTGCCAGTTGGCCCGTGCCCCGCAATGCTTCGTGCTCGGCGACCTGAAAAAGGCCCATCAGCGCGCGCTGGACGAGAACAGGCTGGACTTCATCGATTCGGCGTCCATGATGTCCTACTACGGGCACGACCTGTACAAGGTGGACGGTTCCACGGCGAACATCAAGATTACCACGCCCGCCGACTACTACATCATGAGGGCCATCATGGATGAGCAGGAGAACTCGCAGATCTTCGGCATCTAGGCCCTCGATACGACGATCGCGCCACGTACGCCATGCATAAATGATCAGGAGCAGTCACATGTACGACCTTCGCAAGGAATACTCGGACCTCGCCCGCGGCCTCGACATCGATTGGGGCGCCCTCGCCGGCAGGCACGTGCTCATCACGGGCGCCACCGGACTGGTCGGGTCCCTGTGCGCCCGCACGCTGCTGGAGCGCAACCGCGCATACGATGCCGGAATCACCGTCCATGCACTCGTCCGCGACGCCGCCAAGGCCGAATCCACGCTCGCCGGCTACGGCCCCAAGGACGGACTCATCGTGCATGAGGGCGGGCTGGATGACGTGGAATCGTTGGGCATCCCCGCCGACTACGTCATCCATCCGGCCTGCCCCACGACGTCCTCGTTCTTCATGAGCCATCCGGTCGAGACATTCGACGCCATCGTGAACGGAACGAAAGCGCTGTTGAACCACGCTCGGAAAAAGAGGTCCTCGTCGTTCGTCTACATATCCAGCATGGAGGTATACGGCATGGGGAACACGTCACCGGGAGCGGGAAGCCCTCTTTCCGAGGAGAGCGTGGGATACGTCGACCCGTGTTCGGTGCGCAGCTGCTATTCGGAAGGCAAGCGGGCCGCGGAGAACCTTTGCGTCGCATATCACGACGAATACGATGTGCCCGTCACCATCGCGCGCCTGGCACAGACGTTCGGCCCCGGGATTCCCCATGACGATGTCCGTCTGTTCGCCGCACTGTCACGGGCCGCGATGGACGGCCGGGATTTCGTCATGAAGACCACCGGGGCAAGCACCCGTATGTATGTCTATACGTCGGATGCGGTATCGGCCATCCTCACCCTGCTCCTGCGGGGCGAAGCCGGACTGGCGTACAATGTGGCGAATCCCGCGACGTATTCATCCATCCGGGATATGGCCGACATGGTCATGGCCAGGTTCTCGGGCGGGGCGGCACGTGTCGTCGTCGATGTGGACCCTGACGCACCCTATCCGCCGGAGCATCATCTGCCGCTCGACGTCTCGCGTATCGAGAAGCTCGGCTGGAGGCCCCGGGTGGGGCTTGAGGAGATGTATGACAGGCTGGTGGCCCATCTGTCCTGAGCAACGCCACGTATGACGTGCTCGGCAATCGCAAATTTTTGGTTGAGGTCTATGTTTTCGACATTACGGCAAATACTCGGTGAGAACTGGCACTGGCGTCATCAGGTCTGGTCTTTGGCCAAAATCGATCTGGTGCGCACCTATAGGGGGGCCGCACTCGGCAAGATATGGCTGTTCGCCAAGCCGGCGGTATACATCCTTGTATTCTGGTTCGCCCTGTCCTTCGGCATCCGAAGTGCGTCGGACGTCAACGGCAAGCCGTTCCTGCTCTGGCTGGCGTGCGGCGTCTTCCCATGGTTCTACATGAGCGACATCATCACATCGGGCAGTGATATCTATCACCGATACCCATATCTGGTGAACAGACTCAAGTTCCCCCTGTCGCTCATATCCACTTTCTATTCGCTGTCGTTGCTCATCGTGCTCGGATGCATGATGCTGTTCACCATCATCGTATGCCTGATGCTGCGGATTCCGCTGGGCGTCCATCTGGTGCAGCTGCCGCTGGTGCTGGCGCTCATGTTCCTGTTCTGGACGGCATGGTCCATGATGCTGTCGCCGTTAAGCGCCATATCCAAGGATTTCGCCAACCTGCTCAAGACGTTGTCCACCCCGTTTTTCTGGGTTTCCGGCATTCTTTTCGAAATCGGGAAATGGCCCCAGTGGGCGAGACTGGTCATGGCGTTCAATCCGGTCAGCTGGAGTGTAGAGGCCGTGCGGGACTGTTTCGTCTACGACCGCTGGTTCTGGTCCGACCCCTATTCGTTCCTCCCGTTCGTCTGCGTACTGCTGATGTTCGCCCTGCTCGCCCTGCACAACCATCACCGTCTGTATATGGAGGTCCCCGATGTCATCTGACGCCAATGAGACCCGTATCGGCGACGCCGTCATCATCCGCGACGAGGACGCGGCGAATCCCATCGCCGTGCGATTCGAGCACGTGCGCAAGACCTACAAACTGTTTCGCAACGATAAGCAGAGACTCGTCGCCACGTTCTTCCCCGGCATCCATTGCGACACCGTCAACGCGAGCGACGACCTGAGCTTCACCGTCGGACGCGGGGAGTCACTGGCGTTGCTGGGAGACAACGGCGCCGGAAAATCCACGGCGCTGAAGATGATCACCGGCGTATGCTTCCCGACATCGGGAACCGTGGAGGTGCATGGACGCGTATCGGCCCTGCTGGAGCTGTCCGCCGGTTTCGACATGAAGCTCACCGGCATGGAGAACATCGACATGCGATGCCAGCTGTGGGGGCTGTCGAAGGAGGAGTCCGCCGTGCTGATTCCCGAGATCGTGGAGTTCTCCGAATTGGGCAGGTACATCGACCAGCCCATGCGCACGTATTCCAGCGGCATGAGGGCGCGACTCGGATTCGCGTTCGCGTCATCGATCCGTCCCGACATCCTCGTGGTGGACGAGGCGTTGTCGGTGGGCGACCGCAAATTCGCCAAAAAATGCCGCGAGCGCGTCCGCGGCATCATGGACAAGGAGAACGTCACCGTGCTGTTCGTCACGCATTCGACGAACATGGCCAGGGAATTCTGCGAGAAGGGCATAGTGATCCAGCACGGACGGTCCGTGTTCGGCGGTGGCATCACCGACGCGATTGAATACTACGAAAAGCACTGATGGCGGCAGGACGGCGGAGTGTTCCCGCCCTTGCGGCGTCCATGGAGTAAAGTGGAGCGCAGCCAATCCCATCACAACAGGAGTGATTACATGTCCAACCGTGCCGAACGCCGTGCAAACGCCAGGCGGAACCGCAGGGGTTCCTCCCGTCAGCAGCCGTCGCGATACCAGGCCAAGTCCCGTGAGGGGCTGGTCGACGAATATGCATTGCAGGAGCGGTCGATCCGTCTTCAGGACGGGCAACCGGGGGAGTGGAGGCCTTCGGCTACGATCGACCTGCCTGTCCAGTCGACGTCCTCGTCGGCGAGGCAACCGGGCGGGATACGCATGCCCCATACCGCACGCGGGTGGGTGAGGTTCTTCTGCTGGCTGCTGATCGTGCTCTCCGCCATGGCGTTCTTCGTGGTCATGTGGATTCCCAATATGCCGACGTGGTCTGTCATCGTCGTCTCCGCGGTGTTCGCGGTGGGGGTGCTGAGCCTGTTCTTCGTATCGGGCGATCCGAAGGACAATCCCAACGTCGACGAGTACGGCACGGCCGTATGACGGCTGCATGATCGTCGCCTGACCGGCACGACACGGCAACCATGAGAACCGTCCATATCGGCGGTTCTTTTTTATACTGGGAAGTGGTCGCAATCAGAGCATAGAAGGAGACGCCTATGAAAGTCGACATCCTCACCCGCGAATTTCCCCCGCACATCTACGGAGGGGCAGGAGTCCATGCGGAACAGCTTTCCAAGGTCCTCGCGGAACGCATCGACGTGACCGTCCGCGCGTTCGACGGGCCGCGCAAGGCCGATGAGGTCCCCACCATTCCCGGAACCGACCCCAAGGGCAGTCTCACCGTGGTCGGCTATGATGTGCCGGCCGAGCTTGCCGACGCCAATCCGGCCCTGAAGACGTTCGGCGTCGATCTGCAGATAGCCAATGACGTGGACGCGGACCTCGTCCATGCGCACACCTGGTACTCGTGCCTCGCCGGCCGCCTCGCCCAGCAGCTGCATGAGATCCCGCTGGTCATCACCGCGCACAGCCTCGAACCTTTCCGCCCGTGGAAGCGCGAACAGCTTGGCGGCGGCTACAACCTCAGCTCCTGGGCAGAACGTGACGCCTACGAGCATGCCGACGCCATCATCGCCGTCTCCGGCGGCATGAGGAAAGACATTCTCGCCGCATACCCGAACGTCGATCCCGACAAGGTCCACGTGGTCTACAACGGCATCACCATGAGCGAGTTCGCCACGCCGGCCGACGACGATCCGAGCTGGGATGTGTTCGAACGCTACCACATCGACCGCAGCAAGCCCACGCTGCTGTTCGTCGGCCGCATCACCCGTCAGAAGGGTCTGCCGTATCTGCTGCAGGCGCTGCATTTCGTCGACGAGGACGTGCAGGTGGTGCTGTGCGCCGGCGCCCCGGACACCCCGGAGATCGCCGCCGAGGTGAAGAACGCCTTCGCCGAGCTCGACGAGAAGCGCGGCAACATCATCTGGATCGAGGAGATGCTGCCCAAGAACGAGCTGAGCGCCCTCGAACACGGATGCGACGCGTTCATCTGCCCCAGCATCTACGAGCCGCTCGGCATCGTGAACCTTGAGGCCATGGCCTGCGGACTGCCCGTCGTGGCCAGCGCCACCGGAGGCATACCCGAGGTGGTCGTCGACGGAGAGACCGGATACCTCGTGCCCATCGACCAGTTGCACGACGGCACCGGCACCCCCACGAATCCCGAGAAGTTCGTCCACGACATGGCGGACGCCATCAACAGGATCATGCGAGACCCCGATCTCGCCAGGAAGATGGGCGAAGCCGGCTACGCCCGCGCCCGTGACGTGTTCAGCTGGGAGACCATCGCGGACGAGACCATCAAGGTCTATGACGCCGTCCTCAACGGCTGACATCCGGTCCGAAGCTGACCGACACGCCGTCCCAAGCCGTTTCCCGGCGTGGGGCGGCGTCGGTTTTCCTCCCCGAAACGAATGAAAGGACCGGACGCATCATGACCGACGACATCGCACTGAAGCTGACCGATGTGGAATTCCGCCGGCAGGGCCGGGTGATTCTCACCGACGTCAACCTGACCGTTCGCCGCGGGGAGAAGTGGATCCTCTTCGGCCCGAACGGCATCGGCAAATCCACGCTCATCGCCATGATGGCCACGCGCATGCACCCCAGCGAAGGCACCGTGGACATCCTCGGCAACCGGCTGGGCAAGGTGGATGTGTTCTCGTACCGGCAGAAAATAGGCCTGTCGTCCGCCGAGCTTTCCCGAGCGTTCCCCGCCGACGAGGATCCGCTCGACGTGGTGGTCACGGCGCTGACCGCAACGACCGGACGCTGGCGCGACTCCTACACCGATGAGGAGACGGACAAGGCCAGGGGACTGCTGCGCCGGTTCGGCGTGGGGTATCTCGAAGGCAAGCAGATGTGGAAGCTGTCGGAAGGCGAGCGCACACGGGTGCTCATCTGTCGTGCGCTCATGGCCGACCCCGAGCTCGCCATCCTCGACGAACCCACCACGGGACTGGACCTGGGAGGCCGCGAACTCGTGGTCAAGGCGCTTGGCGACCTCGGGACAGAGGACTCCGCTCGGGCCGTGGTGCTGGTCACGCACCGCCTTGAGGAGATTCCCGCTGGCTTCGACCACATCGCCGTCATGGGAAGGCGCTCAGGCGGCGAGAGGATCGCGCACGCCGTAAAAGCGCGGGGCGGGAACCCCGCGCCCGGCACCATCATCTACACCGGCGACCTCGAACATGGTCTGACCGCCGAACGGGTGTCGGAGGTCTTCGGACTTCCTCTCGACGTGAGACACGAGGGTGGACGGTGGCAGGCGTTCGCCCTCTGACCGCCATCCGTTTGCGCATGGCGTTTTGCGTCACGGCCGGCAATCGGTATACTGAACCGGCGTTGGCATGCAGGCGACATCGAATATGGAACAAGGAGCGCTCATGGTACGACGCGGACCGTTGGGGCCCGGGGAGAAGGTCCAGCTCACCGACCGCAAAGGCAAGAAGATTACAATCCAGCTTGTACCCGGAGAGGAGACCCAGACCGAGCGTGGCGTGATCCGCCATGACGAGATCATCGGCCTTGTCGAGGGCTCCGTGGTCACCACCGTGACCGGCGAAGACGTCTCCCCAAGCGCCGCCGAGGCGTATCGGAGCAATCCCCGCAAGCCATGGAAAGGCACCCGTCGGATCGGGGGATGGCAGTACACGGTGCTGCGGCCCCGGTTGCAGGACTTCATCCTCTCCATGCCGCGCGGTGCCCAGATCATGTATCCCAAGGACATAGCCCAGGTGATCGAGGCATGCGACATCCGTCGCGGCATGCGGGTGCTCGAATCCGGCGGCGGCAGCGGCGCCATGAGCCTGCATCTGTTGGATGCCGTGGGCGAGGAGGGATCGCTCACGACCATCGAGATGCGCCCGGAGTTCGCCCGCGTCTGCGAGGCGAACGCAACCGTATGCTTCGGGGCGCGTCCCGAATGGTGGAACCTCATGACGGGGGACTTCGACTCCGTGGCGGCCACGTTCGAGGCAGGCCTGTTCGACCGCATATTCCTCGACATGCTCGATCCTTGGAATCGTCTGGAGCAGGCGTCCCGCGTCATCGCGCCAGGTGGTGTCATCACCTGCTATGTGACCACCACGACGCAGATGAGCCGTGTGGCGGAATCCATGCGCGAGACGGGACGCTGGACGGAGCCTGAGATCTCGGAGACCCTGGAGCGGGGATGGAAGGCGCAGGGATTGGCGGTGCGTCCCAACCATGACATGATCGGCCATACCGGGTTCCTCGTCACCGCGCGAGCTATGGCGCCGGGGGTGGAGGCGCTGCACAAGAGGCCACGGGGCACGAAGGACACCTATACCGACATCGACGACATGACTCCGGAGGAGCAGCGTTCCCGTCTTGAGGAGCTGGAGCTGCGGGACATCTCCGACCGGAAGCTGCGCAAGGTGCTCAGGGATCTGACCGGCCAGGTGGCGAATATCCCCGGTACACGGTAAGAATGTATTCCGGTGGACAATGCAGCTGTCCATCGGAAAGGCCGGACAATGGGGGTCAACCTGAACAAGGTCGCCAAGAAGGCGAACTCGTATGAATATCTGCTCGTCATCATGCGTCATGCCAAGGCGGAGGCCGGCTCGTCCGGTGGCGACATCGACCGCGAGCTCTCCGACAAGGGGCGCAGGCAGGCCGGAACCGTGGGCAAGGGGCTCGCGGCGGTCGGACTCGTGCCCGACCAGATCAGGTGCTCCGGTGCGGTGCGCACCCGCCAGACGCTGGAACGTATGCTCAAGTACTTCGGCGACAGGCCGACGGTGGAATACCGTCAGAGCCTGTACTCCGGCGGCATGCAGGCCCTGCTCGACGAGATGACGCATGTCAAGGGCAAGACACGCCGTCTGATGATCGTCGGCCACGACCCCACCGTGTCCGTGGCGAGCCAATGGCTGGCGTCGCCGAAATCCGACCAGGCCATGCTGAACATCCTCGGACTGGGCATGTCACCGGCTTCGGTCGTCATCATGGGAAGCGACAAACCGTTCGGGAAATGGGGCATGCGGGACGGCAGGCTCATTGCGGTCCTCAGTCCCAAGGACTGCTCCTGATTCCTGAATTCCAATATGTGAATCATCGATGGAACGTTGAAATTCCAGTGATAAGCAGCGTTTATGACGACATGCAACCTCGGCATATACCACGTTCCCCGATGAAATTTGCTACTCTTTTTGCGGTTTTGACACGCAAAAAAATGGAGCATGTATGAGTGAACTCACCTCTGTCATCGGTTTCCCGCGCATCGGCGGCAACCGTGAGCTGAAGAAGGTCATCGAGGGCTACTGGAAGGGCAAGAACGGCATCGAGGAGGTCAAGCGTACCGCGGCCGAACTGCGCGCCAAGCACTGGAAGCTTCAGCAGGAAGCCGGAATCGATCTGATCCCGAGCAACGATTTCAGCTACTACGACCAGATGCTCGACACCGCCATTCTGTTCAACGCCGTACCGCAGCGCTACAGGGACCTTGGCCTCGACGCCGAGGATACGTTGTTCGCCATCGCCCGCGGATATCAGGGCGACAAGGGCGATGTGACCGCCCAGCCGATGAAGAAGTGGTTCACCACGAACTATCATTATCTCGTTCCCGAGATCACGGCCGACACCAGGCTCGCCCTGACCGGCACCAAGCCGTTCGACGAGTTCTCCGAGGCCAAGTCCCTCGGCATCGTCACCAAGCCCGTCATCATCGGTCCCTACACCTTCCTCAAGCTCGCCCGCGGCGCCGAGGGCGCCGACCTCGAAATCACCGATCAGCTCGTCGCCGACGCCGCCAAGGCGTACGCCGAGCTGCTGGACCGGTTCAACGAACTCGGCGCCCACTGGGTGCAGTTCGACGAACCGTATCTGGTACTCGACAAGGAGGACGGCGACCTCGACCTGTTCGCCACGCTGTACCGCACCATCCTCGCCGCCAAGGGCGACGTCAAGGTGCTGCTGCAGACCTACTTCGGCCACATCGCCGACACCTACAAGACGGCCACGGAGCTTGGCTTCGACGGCATCGGCCTCGACCTCATCGAAGGCAGGGACGAGAACCTCGCCGCGATCGAGGAGAACGGCGTGCCCGAGAACGTCACCATCTTCGCGGGCGTGATCAACGGCCGGAACATCTGGCGCAACAACTACGCCGTGAGCCTCGGCCTGCTCGATGCGGTGAGGACCAAGGCGTCGCATGTGGCGGTCTCCACCGCCGACTCCCTGCTCCACGTACCGTTCAGCACCGAAGGCGAGGACAAGCTCGACGCCGATGTGCTCAGGCACTTCGCCTTCGCCGTCGAAAAGCTCGACGAGCTCAAGGAGGTCGCGAAACTCGCCGTGCTGGACGACGCGGCCCGCGCCTCGGATCCCGGTCTCGCCGCAAACCAGCGTCTGTTCGACGGCACCCGCGTCGTCCCCGACCCGGCGGTTCATGACCGTGTGGCCAAGCTCACCGACGACGAATATGTTCGCCAGCCCGCCCGCGCCGAGCGTCAGGCCATCCAGAAGAAGGAGCTCGGCCTGCCCGAACTGCCGACCACGACCATCGGCTCCTTCCCCCAGACCCGTGAGGTCCGTTCCACCCGTGCCAAGTTCCGCAAGGGCGAGATCGGCAAGGCCGACTACGACAGGTTCATCGCCGAGCAGATCGACGAGGTGCTGAAGAAGCAGGAGGAAATCGGCCTCGACGTGCTCGTCCACGGCGAATTCGAACGCAACGACATGGTCGAATACTTCGGACAGAACCTCAACGGGTTCCTGTTCACCAAGAATGCCTGGGTGCAGTCCTATGGCACCCGTTGCGTCAAGCCCCCGATCGTGTGGGGCGACGTGTCCCGGGCCAATCCGATCACCGTGGAATGGAGCTCCTACGCGCAGTCCAGGACCGACCACGTCGTCAAGGGTATGCTCACGGGCCCGGTGACCATCCTCAACTGGTCCTGGCCCCGCGAGGACATCACCCACGAGGAGCAGACCACCCAGCTCGCCCTCGCCATCCGCGACGAGGTTCTTGACCTTGAGGCCGCCGGTATCAAGGTCATCCAGATCGACGAGGCGGCGCTGCGCGAGAAGCTTCCGGTGCGTCGTTCCGATTGGCACGTGAAGTATCTCGATTGGGCCGTTCCGGCCTTCCGTCTGGTGCATTCCGCCGTCAAGCCCGGCACGCAAATCCACACCCACATGTGCTATTCGGAGTTCAACGACATCATCCGCGACATCGACGCCATGGACGCCGACGTGATCTCCTTCGAGGCGTCCCGTGGCGACCTCGTGGTGCTCGACGCCATCCACGACGCCAACTTCGAGACCGAAGCGGGCCCCGGTGTCTACGACATCCACAGCCCCCGCATCCCGTCCGAGGAGGAGATCGTGGACCGCATCCACGAGATCCTGAAGAAGATGGATGTGAACAAGGTCTGGATCAATCCCGACTGCGGCCTGAAGACCCGCGGCAACGCCGAAACCTGGCCGAGCCTTGAGCACATGGTCGCCGCCACCCGGAAGGTCCGCGCCGAGCTCGCCAAGTAGTTCACCGTCCTTCCCGGCGTGCACCGCCGTGGGGTCGCGGGGCGGAACGACGATGGGGTGAAAACCATATGCGTCTTCACCCCATCGTCGTTCCGCCCCATCATGATGAACGCTACGATCGCCGTTGCGATGCCGCCGGTCACGAGAAGGCATCGTTGAGAAATCCAGCATAGGAAGGAATGCGACATGCATACCCCGCAGTTTTCCCTTGAGGTGTTTCCTCCGAAACGCAACGCTCCGGTGGGAACCATCTATGACACCCTTGACGGACTCGAAGGCGTGAACCCCGATTTCATCTCCGTGACCTATGGCCATGGGACCCATTCGGACCGTACGGCGACCGCGCGCATAGCCAACACCGTTCGATCCGAATACGGCATCCCGACGGTCGCGCATCTCACGGCGTTGTATTCCGACGAAGAGGTCGTGGATCAGGCCCTCGACATGTTCGACGCCGCAGGGGTGTTCGGCGTGCTCGCGCTCAGGGGCGATGTCATCGAGGGACAGAGGGAGGCCGGCGCATTCAGGCACGCCAGCGACCTCGTCTCCTATATCCGCGACCGTCGACCCAATCTGAAGATCTTCGGCGCATGCTACCCCGAAGGCCATATCGAATGCCCCTCGCTGGATGAGGACATCCACAACCTGAAGATCAAGGTGGACGCCGGCGCCACGAACCTCATATCCCAGTTGTTCTACGACAACGACGACTTTCTCCGGTTCGTGGACAAGGCCCGGGCCGCGGGCATCACCGTTCCGATCGAGGCGGGAATCATGCCGGTCACCAGCGCGAAATCCGTGCGCAACATGGCGAAGAAGAACGCCACGGTCATTCCCCGACGGCTGGACGCCATGCTGGAAAAATGGGGGAGCGACCGCGAATCGCTGCGTCGCGCGGGCATCATCTACGCCTCGCAGCAGATCAACGACCTCGTGGCGCAAGGCGTGGACGGCGTGCACCTCTACACGATGAACCATCCCGGAACGACCCGCCGCATCTGGAGCAACGTCAAGCCGCTGTTCCAGGAGGACTGACCCGTTCCGGCGCATCCCGCCTGTTACAATGAAAAGAATGGACAAGGCAACCTCTCGCGTGACGCTGCGCGAACTCATACGCGCCGGTATGGCCAATCTTGAAACGGCCCAGGAACTGTTCGACTCCCTTTCATCGTTCGGGGTCACGGGATACTATCGCTCCGAGCTGCTTGAGGCGCTGTCCAAAAGCAACGACCCGGACACCGCATTGCGGCATGTATCCGAGCTGACGAAGAAGGTCCATGAGGAAGGGCGTCCCCTGGAGTCCCTGTTCCCGGGCCTGGACGGATTCCCCCGTCTTGTGGCGGTCCTCGGCGCCTCCGACGAAATCGGCAGGCTCATGCTTTCCCGCCCGGCACTGGTCAGGGCGGTCACCGGCGAAGGATATGAATCCCATCTATGGAACCGTGACCAGCGTCGCGCCGCTGTGCTGAAACGCATCGGCGCCGATCCGGAGTCCGCAGTCCCGGTCGCCGACGGGGACACCGCGGACTCCGTCACCGAACTGCGCCGATGCTACAGGGAACAGCTGGCGGCGATCATGGCTTGGGACGTCACCGCCGACGATCCGCTGACCATACAGCCAGGCGTCAGCCGAAGCCTTTCTGACCTGGCGGATGCGGCGCTCGAAGGCGCACTAGCCATTGCCCGGCACGAGGTCCCCGAAAGCGAACGATGCCGTTTCTCCATCATCGGCATGGGCAAGCTCGGCGCACGGGAGCTGAACTACGTCTCCGATGTCGACCTGATCTATGTGGTCGAGCCCAACGACGACGAGATCGGCCACGAGCGTCTTATACGGATAGGCACCAGACTCGGCGTCACCCTGCAGAAGTTCTGCCAGTCGGTGGTCATGGGAGTGGCCGAGCCCACGTTGTGGCAGATCGACGGCGGACTTCGTCCGGAAGGCAAGGACGGCCCGCTGGTGCGCACACTCGAATCGCATCTGGGCTACTACGACAAATGGGCCGAGAGCTGGGAGTTCCAGGCGTTGCTGAAGGCCAGGCCCGTAGCGGGGGACCCCGCGCTCGGACGGGAGTACCACGACCGCACCCGCCCCCTGGTATGGAGCGCGTCGAAACGGGAGAACTTCGTCTATGACTGCCAGCAGATGCGCAAGCGTGTGGAGGACCTGATTCCCAAAGCGCAGAAGGACCGGGAGATCAAGCTTGGCCGCGGTGGCCTTCGCGATGTGGAATTCACCGTGCAGATGCTGCAGCTGGTGCATGGTCGCACCGATGAATCCCTGCGCACCGCATCCACATTGGACTCCCTGCAGGCGCTGGCCGCCGGCGGCTATGTGTCACGCAAGCAGGCGGTGAAGCTATCCGCCGATTATGGTTTCGAACGGGTGCTTGAACACCGGCAGCAGATGTGGTCCCTGAAGCGTACCCACCTGTTCCCGGACCTTGGCAAAGGCAACGAGGGCGGCATCGAGACCCAACGCCAACTCGACAAGGCCGCGGTCAACGACAATCCGGAGCTCCGCCGCCTCTCACGCGCATTGGGCATGCATCCGGAGGAACTCATCGAACGGTTCGACGCCACCAGACGTGAGGTGCGGCAGCTGCACCTCGACATCTATTTCCGTCCCATGCTGCCGAACATCGCGACACTGGGGGAGGGGGAAATCAGTCTGAGCCCGCAGGCCACCAAGGAGCGGTTCTCGTCCATCGGATTCGGAGATCCGGAAAGTGCCATGCGTCATGTGCAGGCCCTAACCGAAGGCATCAGCAGATCGGCGAAGATCAACCGCATCATCCTTCCGGCCGTGCTGCAGTGGCTTGGCGACGGGCAGAACCCGGACATGGGGCTGCTGACATGGCGCAAGCTTGAGGAGAACTTCGGGCAGGGGAGCGATTATCTGGGATTCCTCCGTGACTCCTCGTCCGCAGGCCAGCGTCTGTGCCACATCCTCTCCAACTCCCGGTATCTTGGTGATGCCATGAACAAATCCATGGAATCGGTCACATGGCTGGGACATGACGAGGAGATGCAACCCCGTTCGCGTCAGAGTCTCGACATACAATGCCACGCCGCGTTGATGAGGTTCCCCGACAGGGTCAACGATTTCGCCACATTGCTCAGATCGTTGCGCCGTCATGAGATTGAACGCATAGGACTGGGATGGATGAGCGGCGTCATCGAGGACGGGGACTGCCTTGAGGCGATGACCACCGTATATGATGCCGTAATCGACAGCGCGCTCGAATGGTCGATGGCCCACCAGTGCCGTGAACGGTCTCTGAAGGAGTCTCCCGTAAGGCTCGCCGTCATAGGCATGGGACGGTATGGCGGTCGCGAGGTGAACTTCAGTTCCGACGCCGACGTGATCATCATCTACCGTCCGAGCGGAGACATCGCCGATCAGGACGCCTCCTCATTCGCCAAAGCCGTCGTGGACGATCTGCGCAGGATCCTCATGGGACCCGTGTCGATGGAGAACAGGATCGACCTCGATCTCGATCTGCGACCGGAGGGGAAGAACGGTCCGCTCGTACGCTCGTACGAATCCTGCCGCGAATACTATTCGTCGTGGGCCAGCACGTGGGAGCATCAGGCCCTGCTCCGGGCGCGATACGCCGCCGGCGACGAGCATCTCGCCCATGATTTCCTCACCCTGATCGCGAACCCCCTGCGTTACCCCGACAGACCGCTTTCCGAGGCGGAGATCATGGACATTCGCCGTCTCAAGGCTCGCGTCGAGGCGGAGCGCCTGCCCCGGGGGGTGCGGCGGGAACGGCATCTCAAGCTCGGCAAGGGAGGACTGTCCGACGTGGAATGGACCGTGCAACTGCTGCAGCTGCAGAAGTCCCATGACAATCCGGATCTCCGGTGCGTCTCCACGATGCCGGCCCTCGACGCATTGGAGAAGATCGGCGAAATCAGCCATGAGGACGCGGCTATCCTGCGTCAGGCCTGGGTGATGGCCACGAACGCGCGAAATGCGAACTATCTGTGGTCGGGCAGGGCGAACCGGGCGGATGTCCTGCCCGACGACACCTATTCGCTGGGTGGTATCGCCGCGGTGCTGCGGGAGCCGTCGCATCGTGGTCAGCAGTTCGAGAACGAGCTGCTGGGAGTCATGCGCAAATGCCGTCTTGTGATGGAACGTTTGTTCTACGGAAGGTCTTCGGAAGACAAGACGCTTCGATAAGGGGACATGCCAGAACCTCCGGCAGGGCGAAACCATCGAGGAATCTCTCGGATGGCGGCCCGTCCGGGAATTGTACAATGGCGTAGTCCATGAGTTGGTCGATGATGCGATGTGACGTATGAAAGAGGTTGGTCGTGGGCGGTGCGCGGCAGGAACTGGAACGGCTGAGATCGGTCTATGAGACCGGTGTTCTTCGTCTGCTGCTGCGGCAGAATTCGATGCTGTATGTGGCGCTGCTGCGCTCCGCGTTCCAACCATTGACCGAGGAACTGCCCAGGGAGATGCTTGAAGACCGTCTTGCCCAAGGCATCAGGGAATTGGCCGGGGCCGGAGAATACGCGCTTCGGGACGGGTCCACGCCATCGGACGCCGCACATCAGATGCTGGCCGAGCTCAGTCGCGAAGGCGACGGCGACTATGCCTGGCTTGCCAATTCATTGGATGTCGTCTCGCACCGGTTCCTTTACCGTCTCACCGCGAGGGCTCATCGTGCCATCGATGCCCTTTCCAGATTGGAGGACGATTCCCGCACGCTGTCCGGGGCGCAGGCCAACAGTATAATCATGGAGGTGGAGCACGCCCGTATGATGCTCACCGCCGATCCACGGAAACGCATCGGCCTGCTTGAACGGGAGATCGAGGACCGTCGGCATGAGATCGAACGGATACGGCAGGGGGAATCCTCGGAGACATTGTCCGAACGGCAGGTGGAGGATGTCATCGGAGTGCTGCACAACACGCTGCGGGGGGTGCCCGTCGATCTCAAGGAGCTTGCGCTGTCCGAGCGTGACAACGGGGACGTCCTTCGCCGACGCATGCAATCGGGGTCCATGTCGGTGGAGGACATCCTCTCCATGTATCACGACGACTACCGCAGGTCGTTCC
Source organism: Bifidobacterium catulorum (assembly GCF_003129925.1). Lineage (GTDB taxonomy): Bacteria > Actinomycetota > Actinomycetes > Actinomycetales > Bifidobacteriaceae > Galliscardovia > Galliscardovia catulorum. The sequence goes on from NZ_QFFN01000001.1 coordinate 84,470, forward strand.
ATGAATCCGACAGCGGACGGCGGTTCAACGATGCGTTCCAGGTCATCGTCACCGAAGAGGGGCGCAAACAGATTGACGACGCCATACGAGACATCGCGAAAACGCCATATCTGGCGGGGGAGTCGGGCGTGCTGCTCAACCAGATCAGATCGGAGCTGGCGCGCATATACGAAGGCATCGAGGATGTCCGAAGGCAGATGAGGCTTTCCGATGAGGCGATCAGCCGTCTGGTCCGGCAGCGGACCGATATGCGATACCGGACGATGCTGGGAACGCTGAATCGTCTGTTCGCCGCGGTGAACGACGACGCAAGGCGCCATCCCGATGATGAAGACACCCCGTACCGGACCGAGGTATCGACCGTTCGGCTCGGGCGGCTGCCTCTGCGGCCGGCCCGTCCGTTGCGGCATGTCGTTCCCCCGGAACTGTCGGATGACGAAGGACCGGCCGGCGGTGCTCCCGTGCCGGATCTGAAGGCCATGGTGGATTCCGGCGGTCCACGGCTGCGCCACATGCTGGAGCTGATACTGCAGGCACCCGTGATGCGTGGGGATGACGTCGATATGGCCGCAAGCTTCAACCTCCTGCCCAGCGGGGAGCGACGGGAAAGCGAGCTGATAGGATTCCTCGGCGCATTGCCGGTGGAGGATGGACGATACGTGACCTGGAACTGCGTGGCATCCGACGGCACGGAACGACCGTGGCGGACCCGTCCGCTGACGGCAACGATGAGGGATTTGGAAAAGATCATGGAGGAGGAACGGGCATGAGCGAAGAGCATACTACGACGGAGGCGAACCCCCACGCCCTGTTCGATGGGGACACCGGGGACATGGACGCCGGTGCGCGGACCGCCGCCATAGCGCTCAAACGGGACCGGTACATCGCCGGAGACCTGTACGACCTCGTGCTCGACAACCGTGACGATGTCGTGCGCTCGTTGAACAACGACATGCTGGAACTGGTGGTCAACGAACGGTACCGGGTCATGTATGCGACGCCGGTAAGCGATGACGATGCGCCCATCAGGGCGTTGAAGACCCGTGCCAGCCTCACCCGCGAGGAGGCCTCCACGTTGGCGTACCTGCGTATTCGCGTGCTCGAATACGAGAATACGAGGACGGATCCGAAGCAGTGGATTGTTGGATTCGAGGAGATTCGCAACGCGTTGACCACCGGAGCGGGATACCTCGCCTCACGCAACGATGAGGAGGGCGTCCTGAGAAAGGTGTCGGCGACGGTGTCCGCCATGGCCACATACGGCTATCTCATGCGCCATGACGATGACGACGGCATGTATACGATAACGCCGCTCGTGCCGGTCGTCCTCGATCGCGGACTGGCCGAGGACTGGATGGGGACGGCCGTCGATGACGACGAAACCGCATCGAAGGATTCCGGGAACGAAGCTGATTCCCCCAAGGAGGAGCTATGAACGACGGCATGAAGATCATCGCCGACCGTTGGATGCTGGAAAGCCGGCAGATCGTCAACTGGGGCTCATACGACGGATACCATGAATTCCGTCCGTCGACGGACGACTCCATGCCGGTGACGCTGCTGGCCGGGGCCAGCGAATCCGGCAAATCCACGTTGGTGGATGCGCAGATATCATTGCTGTATCCCACGGGGACCCCGTATAACAAGGCCTCGAACACCGGACGTTCCGAACGCAACGACTATACGTACCTTCGGGGCATGCTGGGCGTGGAAAACACCGAATCCGGTGACGAACCGATATATCTCCGAGGCCGAGGCGACGATGGGATGCCCCGGCCGGTCTGGGGCGCCATCGTCGACACCTATATGAACAGGACCGGGGGAGAGGTGCTGTCATGCGCGAAATTCTTGTATCTGGCGCCGGGCGACGGACGCGCCGACGTGCGTCGCCAATACGCGGTCTGGAACCGTGTGATCGACCCCCGCCTCATGGACCGTTTCCGGGACTCCCCCTTCACCGCGGCCATGCTGAGGGCCACGTATCCGGGCAGCATCCAGTTCTCGAACGCGGATGCGTTCCACGCGCATATCTGGCAGGCCATGGGACTGGATGAGTCGGCGTGCCGGCTGCTATACAAGATCCAATCGGCGGACGCGCCGTCCCGGCTCGACGACATCTTCAAACAGGGCGTGCTCGGCGTACCCGAGGCCATCGAATTGGCCAAGGCCGCCGTGGAGGATTACGACCGTTACGATGCCAACTTCCGCAGCATGGAGGAGAAGGCCAAACGTGTGGCGCGTCTGCGCGATGTGCGCGACGCCTATGACGCCTACGAGCAGGCGCGACGGGAGGTCAAAGACTACGACGCCGCCAACCCCGCGACCGATAGCGGGTCCAAGGCGTTGGATTCATGGGCCAGGTCCCGCATGGCCGTGGAGGTCTCCGAACGGCTTCCGCTCGACGAGAGGCGGATCATCGACAAGCGGAGGGATCTTCAGGGAATCAAACGGCAGGCCGATGATCTGCGCCAGCGCGTCGTGGACGTCAGCGCGCTGATGGACAACACGGACGGTGCCGATCTTGCGCGTCTGGAGACCCGACTCGGACAGGCCAGACACGATGCGGCGGAGGTGCGGGAACGCAGACGGCGGATGGAACGTCTTTTCGACGAGGCGGGCGAGACGATGCCCGATGGCGAGGACGAATGGGGGATGCGCCGCGATGCCATCGTCTCCGCCGATTCGGCATATGCGGACGATGTCGCCGAGAGCGAACGGTCACGAGACGACGCGGTGGCGGCGCGCGCGAAGGCGGACCATGAGCTCGCCCAGCTGCAAAGGGACTACGAACGGCAAAGCATCCATCGCACCCGCATCACCCAGCAGATGGACGAGGCCCGTGCTCTGATCGCCAGGGCCACCGGACTGGACGTGGACGAGCTGCCCTATGTGGCCGAGCTCATGGACGTACGGGAGGGCAGCGAACAATGGCGCGACGCCATGAACGTGGTATACGGGTCGATGGCGCAGACAATTCTCGTCGACAAGCGGCACGAGCAGGGGTTCGCGGAGAAGGTCAGCGCCATCGACCCCCGGCGCATGATGCGTCGTACCTGGCGTTTCGTGGATACGGAACGCGACTATGGCACCGATTATTCGCCGGGCTGGATGTCCGAAAAACTCAGGTACCGGGAAGACTCGCCTTTCGTCGGCTGGCTCAGGCAGCAAACCGCCTCCGAGAGGCTGGATGCACGCTGCGTCGACGTGATCGATGATGCCGACCGTGATACACGGCAGATCCAGATGGACGGCCAGATCAAATCCGGGTCGCGCGGTCAGCATGGGACCAGGGGAGTGACGCCCGTGATCGGTTTCGTCAACGAGTCCTATCTGCAACGGCTGCGGGATGGGATGGAGAAGGCCAAGGCGCGTCTCGCCGCGGTGGACGATCGGTATCATGCCGCGAGATCCCGCATCGAACGGCTATCCGCGTACCATGCCTTGGCGGAGGCCCTCGCCTACACGACGTGGAGCAGCATCGATGTCGTTACCGCCGAACGACATGTCGCCTCCATCGAATCCGATATCGAACAAGCACGGCATATTCCGGAACTGGAACGGCTCTCCGCGGAAAAAACCGAACTGGAAAGCAGATATGACGAGACGAACCGGCGACTGTACCGTATGCGATCCGACATCGAGGCCCTACAGAGAACGGTGGACGCGTCGAAACGGTGGCTTGACTCGCGCGACTTCGACGCCGACGCCAGCCCCGCATCGTTCTCTGCGCAGGTCCTCACGGTCCTGAACAAGGCCTATGAGGACAATTTCGCCGGCGTCGTCGACCCCTCGGACAGGCCACACATCATCGTCGGGGCGAACGGGGGACCGGGCGCCACGTTCGAGCGGCGTGCTCTCGAACATATCCATGATTCGATGAGCAGACTCATCAACGGTCTTGAGTCCACGGCGGATATCCGTCGTGCCGCCGTCGAATCCGCCATGTCAGCGTATCTCGAATACTATGCGCGGGATGACGATGCGCTCAACGCAAGCGTGGACGACTACCGTTTCTACCTCGACGAGCTTCATGACCTTGAACGGCTGACGGCATCCGCGGCGACCACCGAGGAATACGCGAACTGCCTCGACAAGCTGCTCATGGACTTCACCCAAATCAACCGCGCTATCGACACCGACGCGCGCGACATCGACGACCAGCTAGGACGCATCAACGCCATGCTCAAGAACCAGCGGTTCGGTCCCAGACACGGCAGCCTCTCCATAGGAGCCGATGTCCGAGCCCCGGAACGGTCCTTTGGCATGCGGCTGCGCCGTATCATCGCTTCGTTGCAGTCGTGGCGACCGGATACGGACGCCACGGCCGCTCTTGACGCCGCGCGCAGAACGTTCGCGTCATGCGACGGAATGGTGATGATGCTCCGTCAGGAACTCGGCCAGATACGCGACGCGAACGGCATCAAGAGCTATGGCGCCCGCAACCTCGATCCACGATGCCGCTCATCGTTCTACGCCACCGTGCATCACGTCGACGCACCGGACGAGCGCATCACCTCCACGGGAGGCAAATCCGGCGGTGCGTTGCAGGAGCTCACCTCGTTCGTATACGGCGCGGCCCTTATCTATCTGCTCGGGGGAGACGTCTCCGGACGGCCCACCTACACCACGCTGTTCCTCGACGAGGCGCTCATCAAAGCGGACGGCCGATACACGCAGCGTGCGTTGGCGGTTCTGCCGAGACTTGGTTTCCAGGTCATCGTATCCGCGCCGGAAAGCAAGACCGCGGAGATACTGGAAATAGCCACCAGGGCATATGTCGCCTACAGGAATCCGAACGATGGGAGATCCTATCTGCAGGAGGCTTCGCTGAATACGCGGGGAACGGAAAACGAACCATCCGTTACGGCGTGATGGTCCCCTGCATTACAATTACGGGATATGGGCCCGGACCGTTATATGGAAATGGGATAGGGCAGGAAAGAGGTATGCACAGATGAGTGGTTTCTTCTCCCGTTCGAGTAGCAGCAGGCGCTATCCGAACCGTTATCAGGGGAGGCGGTACTACAAGAAGAAGGGGCTGTTCGGCATGTTCGGCAGCTTCTCCAGCTCGGACAGGGGATACGCCGCCTACGCGCAGCAGGGGTATCCCACACAGCAGTATCCCCAGCAGCATTACCCCCAGCAGTCGTATCCGCAGCAGATGCCGCCGCAGCAGTCGCATGTGGCCGGGGGAGCGCACTGCCCGAAATGCGGTTCCGTCGTGCCGGCGGGCGCCAAGTTCTGCCTCAACTGCGGTTCCAAGATGGGATCGAACGCCTCGTTCTGCCCGAGCTGCGGCAAGCCGCTGAATCCGGGTGCCAAGTTCTGCATGGACTGCGGATCGCCGGCCGGGCGCTGACATTCGGTGGATCTTGGGCGATTAGGCCTTGGCGTGCCGTTCGGGTTGTTCGAACCCGTGGCCGGCAGGCGCGTCGGCGAATACGCCGTGACATCCCGCATCGGCGGCGGACGTTACGGCGTATGTTTCGAAGCGGTGGACGCGCGGGGAGACCGCGTGGTCCTGAAGCGTTTCCGCAGGCGCATGTGGAAACGCAATGACGGGCGGAACCATCATGAGGCGGTCATCCTGTCCGGGTTGAATCATCCCGCCATACCGGAACTGCTGGGTGTGGTCAATGATGCGAGCGGGTATTATTTCGTCCTCGAATACAAGGACGGCAGAACGCTCGGGCAATGGTTGTTCGACGAGGGCAGGTCGTTCACGGAGCAAGACATTCAGCGCATAGGAACACAGTTGCTCGACATACTCGTGTACATCCACTCACGAAGCGTGGTCCATGGCGACATAAGCCCTGCGAACGTCCTTGACGACGGCGATCGCGTGTCGCTGGTGGATTTCGGCCTGGCCCGCTACGCGGATGCCGATGCACATGCGATGCGTCAGGGGCAATTCGATTTGGATCTCGCTTGTTTCGCGAATGTGATGATTTATCTTATGTATTCGTGCCCGCGATTGACACGGGATGGCGGCGGGGGACGCACACCTTGGTACGACGACCTGAAAATATCCTCCGACCAATGCGATTGCATGAAGCGACTCATCGGCATCGGATCACCGTATGCCGATACGCGCTCGGCGGCAGAGGGTTTTCGTCGGGCGTTCACACCATGGGTGGGACGACCGTAGCGTCCGACGACCATGGAGGACGGGAGATGGTGGACGGCATAATGTATGTCAGATGGACGGCATGACGTCAGTCGATACAGTACTTTCTTATATAAGGTGAATAAATCTGACATAACGTATATTATCGGCTATTTAAATACCGCTCATATAACAAAACGTTCCGACCGCGACGTCATCTCCCCGTCGCGGTCGGAACGCTGTCCGCAAGACCGTGGCGATGCGTCACGGCCGGCAGTTCACCTGCCGAAGTACTCGTCCACGGCTTCGGCGAGCTTGTCGACGGTGTCGACCATCAACGATGCGCCGTGTTCCTCAAGCTCGTCGGGCTCCGCATAGCCCCAACGGCATCCGATGGCGCCGATACCGGTTTCGCGCGCACCGTCCATGTCGGTCCAGCGGTCGCCGATCATGACTGCACGGTCGCCGGCGGATTCGTCGTATCCGATATGCTCAAAGCAGTAACGGATGACCTGGTCCTTGTTCAGTCGTGACGTGTCCATGCTGGCGCCGAACACGCCGTTGACCATCCCGGTGATGTGGAAATGCTCGCAGACGACGACGGCCTGCGGTTCGGGCTTGCATGTGGCGACGGCCAGATAGTATCCGGCCTCACGCAGCTTCGCCATCTGCTCGGGAATGCCGGGGTACACCGAATTGAACAGACGGCCGGGAACCTTGTGTCCGGGATTGTTGGGATCGTCGAACGCGGCGACGTCGGAGTAATAGTGTCGATACACCTTCACGGCCTCGTCCATTTCGGCGCCGTCGTGGATGCCGTTGCGCCGGAACGAATCCATGATGGACGGGCCGATGAAGCGGTGAAGCTCCTCATCGTCGGGAACCGGCCTTCCCAATGCTTCGAACGCCTTGGCCACCGAGGCGAAGATGCCGGGATGGGACTGGGTGAGCGTACCGTCCAGATCGAGCAGTACGACTTTTGCGGGATGGTCTATCATGCGTCTCTCCCCTGTTGCGTTGTCTGATGGTTGTTCCAGTGATGTCTGATGGCCGCCGTCATCCATTGGCCATTGGCAATGCACGACGGGATGTCGTCATGCCGACGTCCAGGCCATGGGCTCGGCATGACGATGCCCGGCCGTCGAGACAGGCCGGGCATCGTCAGCGTCTACTCGTAGTCGGGAATCCAACCCTCACGGTGCATCTTCAGCCGCTTGTCGAGCAGCTCCTTGAGCTCGTCCTCGGTGCGGCGTTCCAGAAGCATGTCCCAATGGGTGCGCGTGGGTTTGGCGATTTCGTTGGAACCCTCATCGTTGGAACCCTCCCTGTGGGCGGTCTGACCGCAGCGGCATTCCCATTCCTCGGGGATTTCGGCGCCTTCCGCAAGAGGCAGGATGGTCCTGTGGCCCTTAGGGCAGATATACGCCACATCGTTACGCGCGGCGAAATCGACATTGTCGTCCGATTCCAGCGACTTCGCCCCGATGCTCATACCACGCAGCGAGCGTTCAGCCATGAGTGTTCCTCCTCGTATTCAATAACCGTATCCACGCTACAAAACAGTAACGACCTTGCAATTATTCCCCGATCCGCTCCGGGCCATCAGTCGACGCCGGAATACGCCACGATGCCGCGGTTGATCATCGACGCGGCGATGCGCGCGGTTTCGGCCGTGTCGAAGCCGTCCGTCGGAAGATACGGCCCGACCTGGGCGACCTGGCCGAGGATGTCCGCAAGACGTTTGCAGGAACGGACGAAATCGCCGCCGGTCATATCGGTGTCGTCGAGGACCTTGGACAAGGCCTCTCCCCTGGCCCATTCGTAGGCGATATCCACCATGCCGAAGTCCAACTGGTTCGGCGCGTCGAGACCCATGTCCTCGCATGTGGCGCCGATGGCCGACCACATGCGTCGAATCTCCTGAGCCGTGGAGGCCAGTCGTCCGTTGGGGCCTCCGGGATATCGTCGCGGCTCCCCCGCCGAGCCTCGGCGTGATTCATAGACGAACGCGCTGAGCGCCGCCGCAAGCTCCTCGGGTTTGAGCCCGTCGAACAGTCCCGCGGCCAGGCACTGCGCGAGAACCAGATCCTGCTCGCTGTACAGGCGACGCAGCAGCTGCCCCCGTCGCGTCAGCGTATAGTCGTCCGGGCGCGTCATGGCGTCGTCGCGGGCATCGGGCCGACGGTCCGGCCCACGCACGGCCTGCAGATATCCCAGATCTTCGAGGATCATGCATATGGTGTCGAACCGCCGGGCCACTGAGCCGGTGCGGGAATCGTAACGATGCCGTATGCGCTCAAGCTCCTTGGATTCACGCATCCACCGATGCCCCCACTTCATGTGCTGGGCGAGGTCGGCGCATGACCGGCACGGATGCTCACGGTCCAACCTTCGCAGCTCGGCGATGTCCTCGTCGAGCCGGCGGAAGGCCTGCTTGCGTTCCGCCTCGGAACCGAAGCCACGATGCTTGAGCTCGCGTCGCGCGCCTCGTTCCAATTCGGTCAGCCGGAGACGATTGGTCAGGAATTCCTTGAAATCCCCCTGATCGCATTGGAACGCCTTCTCATAACCGTTCAACGCGTTGTTCAGTGTTATGATCTGGGATTCCAGCGTCTCGGCCGACTCATTGGCCTCCCACTGGGCGAACGAGTGGTCGAGTGTCACGCGGGCGGTGCGGTAGTCGCTGGAATTGAGCAGGTTCACCGCCATGTTGAAGGTCGGACGGAAACTGGAATGCAGCGGATACACGCGTTTCGAAGACAGGGATGCCGCGGTCTGCAGCTGGAAGTCGCGGTGATCGACCACCACGGCGTGGCCGATGGTGTCGATACCCCGCCTGCCGGCACGTCCGGTGAGCTGGGTGAACTCCCCCGGCGTCAGCGGCACATGCCCGGTTCCGTCGAATTTCTCCAGCTTCTCCACCACCACGCATCGGGCCGGCATGTTGATGCCCAGGGCGAGCGTTTCGGTGGCGAATACCATCTTGACCAGGCTTTCGGTGAACAGGCGTTCCACGATCTGGCGGAACAAGGCGATCATGCCGGCATGGTGCGGGGCGAAACCTTCTTCGAGCGCGAATCGGAACTGGGAGAAATGCAGCGTCTTCATCTCGTCCTTCGTCAGCTGACCCTCGACCATCTCGTCGACGATGCGGCGGATGCGCTGCGCCTCTTCGGCGGTGGTGAGTTCCAGCCCGGCGTTGATGCACTGCTGCACGGCCATGTCGCATCCCGTGCGAGAGAAGATGAAGTAGATGCCCGGGAGCAGGTCATAGTAGTTGAGCTCGTCCACCACGGCCCACCGTTTGGGCGTGTATCGCTGGACACGGCGTCGAGCGTCGTCCTTTCCGCGACGACGATTCTGACGCTCCCCCCGGTGGCCCGTTCGGCGCTCCGCGCGTCGGTCGAGGTCGCCGATCCGTGCGACCAGATCCGGATTGAGCTGTGTGCTGTTCTCCGAACGGTAGAGGTCGTAGATCTCCGGCTCATGATGCTCATCCGCCTGAACCATGACGTGCTGCCGTAACGGCACGGGCCTTCGCTCGGACACCACCAGGGCGGTATGGCCCCTGGCGGACTCTATCCATGCGGAGAAGTCCTCCACGTTGGACACCGTGGCCGATAATCCGACGACGCGAACTCGCTCCGGCAGATGGATGATGACCTCCTCCCATACGGGGCCGCGGAACCGGTCGGCTAGATAGTGGACCTCGTCGAGGACCACGTAACGCAGTGCGGTCAGCGTCGAGGAATGTTCGTACAACATGTTGCGCAGTACTTCCGTGGTCATGACCACGATGTCAGCTTCGGAGTTGATCGACGTGTCTCCGGTCAGCAGGCCGACGTTGTCCGCGCCGTACAGTTCTACGAGGTCATGATACTTCTGATTGCTCAACGCCTTGATGGGCGTCGTGTAGAACGCCTTGACGTTGCGGTCCTGAGCAAGATACACGGCGAAGTCGGCGACCACGGTCTTGCCGGCACCGGTCGGCGCGGCCACGATGACGTTGTCCCCGGATTCCAGCGCGTCGATGGCCTTGCGTTGGAAATCGTCGAGAGGGAATTCCAACGTTTCGGCGAATCGTTGGGCGACGCTGGATGATCTGCGCCTACGGTCCCGGAACGCCCGGTATCGTGCCGCGGGGCTCATCTGCTCTTCGTCGGAGACGCTGTCATCGTCCCGACGGTCGTCGTTCCGATTCCGATGATGCCTTCGTGCCATGTTCTGCTCACCACTCCCCTGATCTGCCGTCATGTGATGCGTGACGCCACTGCCGTAGCACGGCTGGTGGAATCAGCAGTTTCAACGCCTTATGATGCGCGTCCACACGTACCGGGACCCTGCCTATGATCTCGCCGTCCGACATCAGCAATGGCGGTTCGGCTCCCTGGCCGCTGGCGGAGATGGTCACGGCGGAGATTCGGCGATAGCCGATCAGGGGATTGCCGAGGTGCCTGCCCCGATAGGCCTGTGCCAGCACATGCAAAGCCTGCGGGGCCGAAGGCTTCCATTTGGCCCACAGCATTTCCAGCATGCCATCGTCCAGTCTGGAATTCGGGGATGCCTCGATGCCGCTGCCGATGAATCTCGCGTTGGCGATGGCCAGCAGAGGCGTCGTCAGTTCATAGTCGTCGACGTTGCCGTCGTCATAGGTGACGTCGACGTGGAATCCGTATTCCTTGACGTGCAGCGCCTCGCGTATTCCCGCATCCAGATAGCGCAATCCTCCGAACGGCAGCGCGGAGTGGTTGGCCCTGTCATTGATTGCCGCATCGATCGAACAGTTGAGCATGCCGGCGAAGAAGACGTTGACGCGCTCGCCGCCGTCATCGGCGGATTCCACGTGCCCCAGATCAAGGTTGATGGCGGACCGGTAGCGTAACGAGGCGAGTATGGCCTCGATGCTGGTTTCGAGATGCCCGACGGGCAGCCCGAGTCCTCTCGCGAAATCGTTGCCGGAGCCGCATGCCACGATTCCGAGGGGGATGTCGCAGTCCGCGACGGCGTTGACGCCAAGCGAGACCATGCCGTCTCCCCCGACCACGACCAGCGCGTCCGCACGGGCGATTTGTCGACGCGCATTGTCCAATGATTCCCGCCGTGTGGCACCGGTGACGTCGATGACGTCAAGCCCGTACTGCGGGCAACGTCGAATCAGGTAATCGAGGGCTTGACGGCCTGTGGACCTGCCTCGTCCCCTGTCCGACGCCGGATTGGTGACGACTACGATGTTCCCGCGTGAAGGCGGAACGGCCGGATCAGTCATTGAACGATTTCCATCGCTTCCAGATGAGCACATGACGATCCCGTTTCCGTTCCTGATGTCTGATGATTTCGGCGTGCGCATCGGCATACCGTCCGGCGACCATGGACAGAGGCTGGACGAACGACGGCTGTTCCGACTTTCGGGAGGGCTGCCGCGTGGCCTCCAGACGGGACATCACCTCAGCGATTCGACCTCCTGTATCGGCAACGGTACGCCACGCCGACAATGCGTGCCTGATCGCATACGCCAATCCGGCGACCGTCATGGCGATGAGGAACACCACCAGAATCACCCATATCCAAATCGGCATGGCACTCCTTCCGAAAATAGGACCGAAGACGTTGGTTTCGGCGGCTACGGCACGAGCATGCCCGCGGCCTGTGGGTTGAAGGCGCGTGATGCGGCCTTGTTCTCCAGACTGAGTTCACGTTGAGCCCTGGCCATGATCATGGAACGCAGGGTTCCCGGGGACACGGCGACGATATGGCGCGCATGCGCGATGCAGAACGCCACGAACCACGAGTCTGAAGACACCGTCAGATGCACCAGCTCACCGGTGCCACACGGTTCCACACGCGCATCCGGCAGCAAATCGATGAACGGAAGGCCGGGCTTGTCGGTGACGAACGATGATTCGGTGCCGTTATCCAGGCTCCATTGGCGCAGCTGCGATACGGGAACGTCGGGAATCTCCACCGGGGCGTCGGATTCGATGATTTCCGCGCGACCGATGCGGGCGAGTCGAAGCACCTGCCAATCGCTGTGATTGCCCCCGCCTGCCTTCTTTGCGGCCATACCGTTCCAGATGGCGGCGTAATACACGCCTTCGTCGACGAATATCTTCGCCGGGGCCACGGTCTTCTCACGGGTCCTGCCGGCACCATCGGTGTATTCGATGTGGAGCAGGGACTTCGAATGGATGGCGCTGTCCACGGCCTGGAAGCTCGGCGGTTCGAGCTCGTATCCGGTGAGACTGAGCCATGGGGTCTCCCCCGGCTCGGTATGTTCACGCAGACGCGAGCACAGCGACCGCGCCTGCCTGCGTGATTGCGCCGGCAGCAGGGGCGAATGCGCCAGATAGCTCACCGATGCGGTGAGCAGGCTCAGGTATTGTGGCGAAATGCCGGCGAGACGCTCCAATCCCAACGAATTCGTGGCGCTGATGATGCCTTCGGCTTCCAACAGCGACCAATCGATGTCGAAGAACTGGCTTCCGGCCATCTCTCCGTCATCGGAGACGGTGGTGAGCGTGCCGATGTCCTTGCGGATGACGGCCACGGATTTTCTGAGTTCGTCCTCGGTCTCCGCATGTCCGATGAACCGCTCCGCCAGATCGGCCATGGGGAACTCCTCGCCGATATGCGCGGAGAGGAACAGCATGAGCCGCAGACGGCGATCCACTTCGGAGCCGGTCTGGAAGGATGCACTCAGCGCCTTACGTCCCTTGGACTTGCCTTTGGCGTCCTCCACGTCGGAATGATGATCGGCCGGGGTGGAAAGATCCTCATGCGCCTTGAACGCCTCCTCGGGACGGTCGGCGGAGCCGAACCGCGTTGCGGCGTGAAGACGGCGGCTGAAGGCGTCGACCGCCTCCTGCGGGCTGATGATGGACGAACCGGGATGTTCTAGTACGAACATGGCCAGATCGTCGGAATCCGTGTAGGCCACATTGATGTGTTCGCCGTCCACGTCTACGGTGGCCGCGAAACGCCGTGAGTCGATGACCTTGACCAGCGTGTCGGGAATCGTCTGCGTGCCCAGTCCGGGGGCGATGGAATCCAAGCCGAGGCCCGGCACCGGCATCTGGGGCACACGGGGAGCCGTGCGGGACACCTTCGCGGCCTCCCGCGATTCCAGCCTCTGCGAGGCGGACGACAGGGCGATCGACTGCGCCAGATAGTTGGCCGCGGCGAGCACCGGCAGATCCTCCTGCTGGAAGCGCATGCGAATTCGCGGTTCGTCGCCCAACTGCAGACGGTAGGAGGCGAAATCCTGCCCCTCCGACTTGGAGGAGTATTCGGGCTGACGCGACTCTATGGCGATGCCCATGGCGGCGAGCTTGGCGCGGTCGCGCTGGAACTGCTTGGCGAACGCGGCCTTCGCCGCCTGATCGGCGAGTTCTCCATACGAATCCGCATAGGCCTTCACACGCTGCGCGATCTGACGGGAGGTGAGCCATTGGGGGAAAGCCGATGAAAGCACGGCCAGTACATCAAGTTCATGCTTTCCCCATTTATCGGAAAAACGGCGCCTTCCGTTTGAAGATCCCTCAGCCATCTGTCCTCACGTCTCGTTAACGTAGTTATTTGATTGTTGGCGTTCGCACGCCTCTTGACATTTTACGGGTAATTCTCCGTAAAACCACCCAATTTACGAAAAATTATCCTGATGGGCGATTTCTCGCCCATGGGGTTCACAGCCAGTCATCCGGTTCGACTCCCTGCGGTCCGATGAATTCGCCGTTCGGCACATATGACGGCGTGTCCTTGTCCTCAAGAATCGCGTCCGCGAAGCATTTCACATTCTGGCCGAACGTCCAGTCGCCCTTCACGGTGAAGGAGTTCGCGGCGGCCAGCGAGGGGACGCCGTAGGGGAAGCGCTCGTCGAAATCGGCGATGTTCTTGTAGTAGCGCGGATCGAGGTCGACGACCGGGAAGATGTAGTTACCGTCCTCCATTTCATAGGTGTCCGTCAGATGGAATCTGTCGGAGCGCATGATGAACAGGTCGTTGGTGGTCTTCACCGGCAGGAACCGCGGCCGGTCCACCTCGATGCATGCGGCACCGTCGAACAGGGAGATCGCCGCGCCCATCGCCGTCTCCAGCTGCAGGACCTTGGTCGTGGTCGAATCGGTAGGATCGACGGTCTTGCGGTTGCGGATCACCGGGAGGTCCAGCACTCCTCCGGTCTGCGCCAGCTTGTCACGCAGGTCACGCACGCGCACCCAGATGTTGTTGGTGTTGAAATACGGGTGCTTGGCGATGTTGGTGGCGTCGGCCTTGTCATCCGGATGCACCTGGCTCATCTCACGCAGCGAGAGACGCCCGGTTCTGCGGTCGCGTACGATGTGACCGCCCTTGCGGTCCGCGGCGGTCTTGTGCGCGACCTCCACCATGAACGGGGCGCCCGACTGTGCGAAGGCGCCGGCAAGCGTGGTCGAGGGCCGCGCACCGAGGTTGTCGGAGTTGGAGATGAACAGGTATTCGATGCCGTTGTCGAGCAGCTGATCCAGCAGGCCGGACTCCCACAGCGTGGCGAACACGTCGCCGTGCCCCGGCGGGCACCATTCGAGATTGGGGTCGGCGGGGAAGCTGACCGGAGCGCCGGTGGCGATGTCGATCTTCGGTTCCACATGCTGGATGATCTCCGTGGGGATGTCCTTCTGATGGAACCTGCGGTTGTGACGGAGGACCGACATCGACTCCTTCGATGTGCGGAAGGAGTTCATCAGCGTCAACGGCAACGTCACGCCTTCGCGGGCGCGGGCGGTGACGATTTGCCCAAGGATGATATCGAGGAAACGCATGCGCTTGGCCTTGTGACGGCGTACGGGCAGCAGCGACTTGGCTCCGGCCAGTCCCATCGACGTGCCGAGACCGCCGTTGAGTTTGAGGAAAGCCGTTTTACTGAACGCCTCAAGGGCCTTGCCATGGTCGATGTTGTGGTGGATGTCACGGACTGCGGGGATGTCGGTGAGCGGCTCGACGTCCTCCTCGCGAATCCATTCGGAATGATCGTCCTGCTGCCAGGTGCGGTACAAACGTTCGAATTGCGAGATTGCTATTTCACTCATGCCATGTTCGCGCATCTTCGCCGCGGACAGTTCAAACGGATCTTTGGACACAGGTTTCCCTTTCTTTGGACACATCATCACATTGTATAAGACGATGGCTTTCCTCCCCCCGATGCTTTTGGGCAAGTTTCGGGGAGAAACGGGAATTCACGTCGGGATCAGATTCGCTTCAGCTCCGCCATGGCGGCGTAGTGCAGCACGTCGAACCGTTCCGGGGCGATGCGTTCAAGCATTGCCATATGCTCGCGCTCCCATGCGGCGACATGCTCCGGGGCGAGCGATGCGCCGATGCCACGGCATGCCTTCATCCGCCCGTTCCATCCCTCCCTGGTGAACGGCACCTTCAGCTTTCGCTCCTCATGATGGACGAGTTCGAAACCGGATGCCGAGTAACAGGCCGGCACGTCGAGCGGATGCATCCGCTCCCCCGCACCGCCCCAATGCGGGCTGTACTTAAGCACGAGTCGTTCGCTCGCGCCGGCGATCTCGTCCTCGAACGGCAGCCACTCCATGACCAGAACGAGGAACCGGCCATCCGGCCTGAGCAGACGATGCAGCCTATTGCACACGGCCTCATGGTCGAAATACCAGAAGCACTGGCATGCGGTGACCACGTCGAACGAGGCGCCAGGGAAATCGACGTCCTCAGCCGAGGACACCCGGTATTCGATGCCATCCATGCCGGCTGACAGGCGCCTGGCCTGTCCGATCTGTTCGGCGGAGATGTCGGTGCCGACCCATGTGGCGCCATAGCGGGCCATGTTGCGCGGCAGCACCCCGGTGCCTGTGCCCAGATCGAGCACATGCTGACCATCCCGGCACAGGCCGCGGTCGAGGATCATCTTGTAGAACGCCGCCGGGTAGATGTCGCGGTATCTCGCGTAATCGGCCGACGCCCTCCCCCAGTCGAACGGCGTGCCGTCATCGATGCGTCCGTCAACGATCATCGCGAATCATCCTTTCCATCCATCCCTGGATCCGATCCTTCGGCTCCTTCTACAGGCTACTCGCCCGGCCGTCTCAGAGACCCGGATCTATTGGCATTCATCGCGACATCGAGCATTGGCATTATTGGACATACTGGCCAAAGGCCATTCGCGGTCTATTCGACGGTGTGGTTGCCTACTTCAGGTATTCGTCGCTGTCAAAGTAGCAGGCGATGTCAAAGTAGCCGGCGCTGTCGTTGCACGGACAATGAGTTCTGGTGCGATGGCGAGCGTGTGGTACGCATCCTCCGTACCGCAGTACACCATGTCGTGCTCCAGAAGCTGGTTGTCGAAGAACATGCGCATGCCGTTGAGGAACAGCGGACCGACCGCGCCGACGTCGTAGCCAGTGCGCTCCTTGACCAGTTCCGGTGATGCCAGATGGAGCTGATGCAATCCCAAGGCGCGACCGAGCTGACGCCACTTCAGGTGTCCTGTGGCGGAAGCGACGACGGCGAACACGCCCTCCTTGGCCTCGACGATGTAGGTGGCCGCGGCTTTGGTGATGTCGAACACCTTCGCGCCGCCTTCGGTCCTTCAGCCAATGGGGCTTTCCCTCTTGTCATCGATCTTCATTATCCACCGTTTTCCACGTTCTCCACGCGACCTTTCTCGTTGCCCAAGTTCGGATTACGGAACCGTGTCTCCAATCGGCAGTGGGCCACAAACAACTTGTACACCTAACAATCGCGACCTTGTCCAGAAGTGTGAATACGGATTCATTATGCGGCATGTTCATTGACTGTGTCTATTGAAGGCTGGCACCATAAAGTCCATGGACAACATCAGCATCAAACGAATCTACGACGAGCCGTCCCCGCAGGATGGCTATCGGATTCTGGTCGACCGGCTGTGGCCGCGTGGCGTAAGCAAGGAACGGGCGGCGTTGGATCTTTGGATGAAGTCCATCGCGCCATCGCCTGAGTTGCGCCGATGGTTCGGCCATGATCCGGAACGGTTCGATGAATTCGCCGAACAATACAGGCGCGAGTTGGACGTCAACGCGGAAGCGGTCGATGAATTGGAGCGTGTTTGCTCGCAGCACGATGCCGCCACCTTGTTGTACGCGGCCAAAGACCCCATCGTCAACCATGCGGCAGTGCTGCGGGATTATCTGGAGAATGACCTTCCGCGTCAAGCGAATGACGGGCGCGAATGAAGGGAAAGCCCTCAGTCCGTCCCGTTCGCAATCGACAGCATGTCGTCGTGAGCGGACTCGGCGTCCAATCAGCGGACGTGTGCGAGGGTTACGGTTCTTGCTGGATCTGGACCTCGTCGGGCAGTATGGACTATTCTATTCAGTCCGACTCTCTTGACTCACAAACAGCATAAGTCATTGTTAGTTGGAGGGGTCGATTCGCTGGGTTCCGAAAGCTTCGTTACCTTCGTTTTCTTTGATTTTACGCCGTTTCTGGACTTTTGTCGAGGTTCGTTGATTGCCGCTGATTTCGCTGTTCTCGGGGGCCATCGTGTCTGAAGCGTGTCTGAGTCACAGACACGACCGCGAGCCACGACCCAGTGGGGTTGCAGTAAAAGACTGAGTAACAACGTATCGAATCCACGGGCATCCTTGTTGCATGCGGGAGGGAGGAATGTCGGTGTGTCGCAAAAAAAATCGAATTGCACAGACAGCAGTGTTCCCGGCCAAAATGCAGTCGAGGCTCTGGAGAAACCATAACTATGGGCGTCTTGCACGAAACGCCGTCACTCTTGACTGGCTGCGAATCCAATCGGCGGCTTTCGGGTCGATGACGCGGGCGATCCAATCGAGATTCGCGCACTGCCCGTCGAGATATCGGTTCTCGTCCGCGAGGTTGTCGAGCACCAGATGCTCCTGGTGCGACAGCCGGTTGCGCAGGTCGCGCATCGTCTTGACGTGACTTTCGAACACGGCACGCTTGCGCGATGGGTAGTTCGGCATGCCGCCGTTCGCCGGATCCCGCAAAGCCCTCCACACGGTCTGTTCCAGTCTGGAGGAGAGCAGGAAACACCATGAACCGAGCGACATGTCGGCGATTACGCGTCCCGACGTGACCGGTTTGCCTGAATGCCGTACCTGCCGCTCGATCTCCGTAACCGAGGTTTCGAACCGTTTTGTCTTGGACGAGTTGAATCGGAACCTTGCATCGTCCCTGTACCAGTCCTCGTGCTCGCAAGCCCTGGCGAGGCGCTTTGACATGAAGTTGCGCAGCAGCACCTCCACATGAGCGACATCTTCGAGCAACGCCTTGGAGATCCGTCCGTTCCACACGTACAGGTCGATCACGTCACAATCGGTCGTCTGAGCAGAGCACACGTACGTGCTCATGCGCTCGGTCGAGAACCATCGTTGCAGGTCGGCGAGTGTGACGGGTTGACTTTCAGAACTCATGAAGGTTATACTACTGGCGAATGCCCCGGAACGTCACTCATGCGAAACATCATGAAACCCCGGGGATTTTTTCATACTTCCTTGGATTAACAGTGGCCAGTGGCTTTCCTACTCGCTGCCACCTTCGTTAATCGATAAGCTTCAGCCCGATGACGCAGGCCACCAATCCGCCGATGAGTAGGACACGCATCAGAGAGACGGTCTCCTCGCCACTGACCATACCGTATACCGCGGTGATCGCCGCCCCGATGCCGACCCATATCGCATACGATGTGCCGATGGGAATGTGCTTCATCGCGAACGCGAGCCCTCCCATACTGGCAGCAAGCCCGATTGCGAACACCACCGTGGGAATGATTCTGGAGAATCCCTCGGAACGGTCAAGCGCGATCGCCCACACGGATTCGCATATGCCGGAAAGAATGAGAACGAGCCAAGACATGGCCATTACGCTCCTCTGATCATGGCAAGTCTTGTCGAACCGGGTACTTGTCCATCGTCCGGGAGCAGTTTCGGTCCGAGGTTGCGTATTTCATTGTGTCCAATCGTGTCCAGACACGATTCAAGCAAAAACAATGAAGCCCGGAATCGTTGAAATTCCGGGCTTTCTGGTCGGACCAGCGGGATTTGAACCTGCGACCCCTTGTCAGTTCGAGAGGTCGCTTCGCTGATTCACGCGAGCTTCGTTAGTCTCGTTTTCGTTGTAATGATGCCGTTTTCGCGACCCTCACGAGATTCGTTGATTGCCGTCGATTTCGCTGTTCTCAGGGGTCATCGTGTCTGAATCGTGTCTGAGCCACAGACACGATGACGAGCGCCGTCAAGCGGCTGTAGCGACCAGATGACTGAGGAACAGTGAGTCAGCTACCTCAGTCATCGACACGTGGGGTCATGCGACCACGTGCGTCGTTCCTTGCACGGCAGTCTTCGATGGCCTGACGGATCTCCTCGTCGGTGAACTCCATTGCGGCCATGAGATTGACCGTGGCCTGGATTACGTCGGCGCACTCGTCAATCAGGTCATGACGCTGTTCGGAGGTCTGTCCATGCTTGTTCCAGTCCTTGAACGCCTCCACCACTTCGGCGGCCTCTTCGAGCACCTTCAATGCCTGCGGCTTGTCCTGATGCAACAGCTCGTCACGGAACGGCTCTACAGCCCCGATATATAGCTGCCTATCATTATCTCTATTTACCAATCCTAATCCTTCTCTTTTATGCAATCTCTCAATGCTGCTATCGACGCATGAAATTGCTCTGCCAATTCGCCTTTAACTCTTACAACTTCGATGTCTTCAATACTGAAATTCTCCTGTATGAAATTCTTCCAAAGCAATTCGGATTTATCCCAGTTTTGTTTATCAGTTCTTTGTTCAAGAACATCGTGCCAAATATTACCATCATAGTCCGTAAGGAAATCTTTCACATATGGCGAGACACTTGCGGCGCCAAAGAAATCAAAATGAGCTGGCACCTCATTAGGGAAGAAATTAGCGGAATTATAGACTCCGCATATTTCTTTCGAAAACATTCGATACATGATAAGACCAGTATCCCGTTTTTGCGTAAGATTATGTCCTGCTTCAGCAGAGCTGTTTTTGATTGTTTCAACAGGCCCATTCAATCTAGAAACAGCATCGACAAAATGCTGGTCAAAGGGAACCTTTTCTTCCGCATAAGCATCCATATATGAGAGCTGTTTCGCAAGATACTCACCAATCCGCAAGTTTGTATTGAATACCTCTGTTGCCAGAACCGTATATGACTTGAAGAACATGGCGAAGTCAGAGAGTTCTTTGTTGCGAATTGCTTCAGCCTCACGCCGCTCAGCGGCAGCAGCGCGGTCCTCGGCTGCATTAGCGCGTTCCTCTGCGTTATCCGCCCTTTCCTCAGCTCGTTTTGCTATCTTGCTATTACCTGAGGCGATGCACCATTGTCCGACATTACCAATCAGGGAAACTCCGGCAGCAATCAAAGCCGTTTTAAGTCCATCCGACAAATTACCGAACCAAGATGCGACATCGGAGAAGAAAGTTCCCAGATTCATCACATCTCCTCGAACTCTTGCGCCGGGATGGCGGTGTCGAACAGACCAACCTGCGCGTCGTTCTCGTGCTTGTTGAGACCGGTGTAGGTGAGGCTGTCGTCCTCGTAGCGCTTGAACTTGTATACGGCGTCGTTCATGCGGGCGCTGTTGAACACGTTGAGGCTGAGCAGCAGCTCGAAATCGTCCTTGGTCAGACCGGTGACCTTCTTGAACAGTTCCGGCTCCAGCTTGGTAATGACGTCCCTCAAGGTCTGCTCGCGGTAGTCCGTCAGATACATGAAGATCGGGATGCGCGTGGCGAACTTGATGAGCTTCTCCTGCACCTGCTTGCGAAGGCTCTTGGTCTCCTTCTCCGCGTCGCGCAGCTCTTTCTTCTCCTCCTTGGAAGGCTTCTCGTCCTTGCTCTTCATCTCCTTGATTTGCTCGGACTTGTTGATGATCTTCTCCAGATCGTCATTAAGCTTGCGGAAGCCCTCAATGCTCATCAGCGCGTCCATGGCCCGCTGGTTGTTCATCAGCTTGCGCAGGGTCAGGTCGTCGACGTTCACGAGCAGCGCGCTCTCCCAGCGCTTGGCGAGCAGCGTGGCCGAGGTGCCTGAGGCGGCCCAGTCGAGTACGTCGGTTGCGTTGACGCGCTTCATGCTGCTGCCGTCGTAGGCGAGCACTGGCAGGAAGTGGATGAACTCGCCCACGCTCTGTTCCGGCGAGATCGTCTCGTCGGGATGCAGCGAGCAGCTGTAGTCCGCGATCTGCCGCAATGCTCGGGTAGGCGCGAAGTCGAACACGTAGCACTCGCGTTTCAGGATCAGCGTCTCGTTGGGATGCAGACCGTCCGGGTTGTCGATCGTCCACGGCGACTGCACGCGGAACGCCGCTTGGAAATACGTTTCCGGGCTCTTGAGGTTACGTAGCATGAGGATGCCCGTCCACGGCTTGACGGTCACGTCCGTGGTCAACTTGCCGCACGACAGGGTGATGGTCTTCGACTCCAGCGGATCAGCCATAGACCTGCGTACAGGGCCGAGCGCATCCAGACCGATGCCGGCCTCCGCGCCCGCGCACACGTTCACCGTGTAATCGTGGTAGAACACGTTCTGCCGCTGCCTGAGTGTGTTCGCCATCGCATAGCAGGACGCGACCGAAGGCAGGAACCAGAACGTGTGCGTCAGAATGCTCATCAAACGCTTATCGGAGTACGGCATAGGAGGTTTGGATGCACCCATCTTCAGCATGTCCACCGTGGTCTCGGCGAACCCTCCACGCAGCAGGTCAAGCCACTTCTGCACCTCGCTCGGATGCTTGAACTCGGCCTGGGCGCCGTCGCCCTTCGCGGCGAAAAATTCGTTCAGGTCGAACTCGTCGAACTCGCCGCCGGATGCGATCTCGCGGATCTGATCGGGCATCTGATACGTCATCAGCACCATGCGCGGCAGCGACTCGTACGGGTTCTTCCCCTGAGCCGGCTTCCAGCGTTCCTTGGCCCGTTGTTCGTCGGAATACGTCCAGTTGAAGATCTGCTCCTCGATGAACTCGCCGTTGGCGATGGCGCGGAACGGCGTGCCCGACAGGAACAGGTACGCGCCCGTGGTGATCGGCAGGAAATCGGTGTCACCCTGCTCGAAGCTCTCGTCGATCAGCTGGGCGACCGAGTTCATGTTGTCGTTCTGTTCGCGCTTGTCCTCCTGCTCGAACAGCTCCCTCGCGCTGTCGCGCCATGCGCCGAAATGGTATTCGTCGAAGATGACGAGATCCCAATTGATCTCGTGCACCCACTCGTTCTGTGCCTTGATGCCGCCGGCCTCGTTCTTGCCCAAGTAATCCTGGAACGAGCCGAAGCACACGATCGGGCGATTCTTGTCGGCGTGCTCGTAGTCCAAGCCGCCGTTCTGCGCCGTCTCGCGGGAGATGAACTGCCACCCCTCGAAGTCCTTATGCGATTCCAAGTCCTCACGCCACGAGTTCTCCACGGCAGGCTTGAACGTCAGCACCAGCACACGCTGATAGCCCTGCGCCTTGGCGAACTCATAGCTGGTGAACGTCTTGCCGAAACGCATCTTCGCATTCCACAGGAAACGCGGCGCCTCGCCGGGATTGTCCTTCTTGAACTGCGCGAAGTACTCCTGCGTCTTCCTCACGGCACGCTGCTGCTCCGGACGCATGCCGAAGCTCTGCGTGCGCTGGGTGATGGATCCACGACGCTCGCGCACCGCCTCGATGGCGTTCTTCACGTCCTTGACCGAGCAACGGAACCACTCACCAAATTCGCAGACGAACTGCTGCGACAGCAGCTTATGCACCGCGTGGTCGTCGAAGGCCGAGCCGTCATCACGCATCGCGCTTTCTTCAAGGACGATGCGATAACTGACATGGGAAGTCCCCACCTGCTCCTTGACACGGGTTTCGGCCTCGCGATCCGTATAGCCGACCTTCAGCAGTCCTTTATGAGTGTCAGCGGCGATAGAGTATGCATAGATGGTCGGAGTGAGATCCGGACGCTCCGGGAAGAAGTTGTCAGGCATTGTCGGCTCCGTTCATCGGACGAATGCAGCTGGCGATGAAGTCCTGCTCTTCTTGGGTGATGCCATACTTCTTGTACAGCTTCTCATCAGTCCATTCCTCTTTGCAGTCCTGAATGGGCACGAAGGCATAAGCGTCACGAGTAATGTGCTGTGAGAACATGAACTGAGATACAAGGAACCGGAAGAACCTCGTCTCCATGTACCCTTTCAAGTGTTGCGCCTCTTCTTCAGTATCGAAGGCTCCGATAACCAAATAAGTCTCATTGCAGACAACTTTTGGCGGCAACACGTGAATCTTAGTGAAAACCTTGCGCATGCCGTTCTTGTCCGGGCTGCCAGCATGATCGTAAGCCGAATAAGCAGCAATGACTTTGTATTTGTTGATCCATTGACGACCATTAGTGACTTCAGTGCTGGGGAATTTGCCCTCACCCTTTTGCCAATGAAGGATAATGTCGCCTTTCTCACGCGGGCGCACATTGGTCGCGAGACCGAATGGCTTACGGCTGGACACCTGAGTGTTCATCGTCGGCTCATGCTTGGCGAGCACCTTGCGGATGATCGGGACGGCACGGCTATTGCGGACGAAGATGCTGAACTCGTCGAGATCTCGCACGCTTCGATACTTCTCGCCGTTGATGACACTGGTAACGGCGCACTGTCCGGGATTGTCGCGATCCCAGAGGAAGTAGCAGACGCCGCCGGCGAGATCCACTCCGGGGAAGCATTCGTTGGCGTTCTCGAAATCGACGATACGACGAAGCCTCTTATCAGAGAGCATGGAGGCGCGGAAATCGTTCAGCCCCTTGCCGCCACCGAACCAGCGGGACGGGATAATCATCGTGATGTACCGGGGATTCATCTTCTCGGCCTGCTCCACGAACTTCTGATAGACGGGAGCCGCGCTCTTGCCATAGCCACCGTCGCTGAGCTGGTAGGGCGGATTGCCGACGATGACATCGAACTGCATGTTCTTGAAGATCCTCTCTGGATGGTACGTGTGGATAAATTCGTAGGTATAGCTTTCGAGCGCACTGCCACGGTCATACTGCTGTTTGCTGGCCCCGCAGTACACGCAGTTCTTGCCGTCCCACGTGTGTTCGATGGCCTTGTAGCGGATGTGGCCGTCCGGATCGTCGAACAACGAGTCGATGGAGTACTTGCCGTTGGCTTTCTTCGAGCAGTACAGGGTTCGGCGGGACAGCAGCGCGGTCAGTTCGGTGATGGCGATACCCCACACCTGATAGTTCAGGATGTGGTTGATACGATCCTGCAAGTCCGGGAACTCCGGTTCCAAACCGATCAGCAGACGCCTTGTAATCTCCCGCAGGAACACACCGGTCTTGGTGAACGGGTCAAGGAACGTGACCGAACTATCCGACCAGATCTCCTCAGGCAGCAGATCCAACACCTTGTTGGCGAGTTCCGGCGGAGTGAACACCTCGTCGTTGGACAGGTTCGCCAGACATGACAACACGTCCGGGTTGTAGGACTTGTTTCCGAAATTCAGTTGGCTACTCATACTTGGCCACCTCCAAGAAACTCGTCATCGGATACTCCTTGATGGGTTTCGGGATCCTCTTACCCATTTCATCCAAATCGATTTCATCTGCCGCCATATCAAGCGTTGGCATGTCAGTCGAGACGTTCAGCAACGCGGCGAACGTGAAGTCGCGGCGCTTGACCTTGCTGCCCATCACCAGCGACCATTCGGGGAACACGATCGGCTTCCCGTCGCTCGTCGTCAACGTCAGGGCGTCGCCGCACAGGATGTTCTTCGACAACAGGTAGCGAATCGAGTCAAGCACCTCGGGGCGGCAATCGTCCTTGAACTGCTGCTCGTACGTGTCCTTGACGATGCCGTACAGGCGCTCGCGGCATTCCTCCACGTTGTCCTGCAGGATGTCCACGCCGTAAATCGACGAGACCGCCACGAACGTGTACCGCTCGTATTCGAGCTGGCTTTTGCCGTAGCGTTCGGTGACTACGGCGAGCTTGCGTCGCAGCACTTCGGACAGGAAGTTGCCGTCACCGCACGCGGGTTCGAGGAAGCGGCTGTCGATGCGTTCGGTCTCCTGCTTGACCATGTCCAGCATGGCGTTGACCTCACGCTCGTTGGTGAACACCTCGCCGTGCTCTTCGACCCGCTGTTTCGACTTGACCTGTGCTGCCACTACGGAACCTCCTTAGGATTCCATATTACGGGCCAAACGGGATGTTTCCGGGAAATACAAGAAAAGCCGGCACCCGACGCCACAAAAGGCGACGAGTGCCGGCAGCAAAACGATCAATCCGCGACATGATCCTTGCTCAGCTTGCCGCTGAACGCTTGGTTGACGAGCGTGTAGACGGCTTGGGCGACGCCGATGACGCCGGTGAGGAGATCAGCCCGGACGGCCAATACCTCGCCGTCCATGAATGCCACCGCACGCCCATCAGCCTCAAACCATTCACACCAGTCAGACGGCAACCGGCCCCGCGCTGGGATCCCGGCATCCATTTGTCGGACGAGGACGTCCGACTGTTCACCGAACTCTGGAGACGACCATTATGAGCATCATCCACCCCAAACGCCACACCCGACCCCACTCCCGCGCCGTCCATATTCCCGAGACCACGCACCACCGGCTACGCCGCGCGTACCCGGCCGCCATCCAGTTCCTGCGCCAGCCGGCGGCCGTCAGCGGGTTCGGCACCGCGGCCGGCACCACGCGCGAATGCACCTGCGGCTACAAGACCCGCAGCCCCCAACAGTTCCTCGCCCATCTAGAAGAGAAAGCCACCCTCATGCCCGTAGCCGTATACCAGTCGCCCCGGCCCGCGCGACCGTCGATGACGCACCGTCTCGTGGACACCGCCAAACAGGGCACGGTGTTCATCTGCTCGTGCGGCCACGACTACACGTCGCTGGGCCTCATGCAGGAACATGTCCGCTACGCCGACAAGATGGAGGCCGACCATGCGTGAACAACACCGGATCATCACCGAATACTCCGGCATGGGATTCCGCTGGTGGTGCTCATGCGGCTGGAACACCGACGACCGGCAGCAGCTCCACCAGCATCACGGCGTGAAGGCGGCACGACCATGACCCGGTACTGTGCGAACAGGGACGGCAACCATACGGGAGAGCTCAACGTGTGCGCTCCCTGCGCCAGACGGTTCCGTGAAGCGCTCGCCTCGATCATGGTGGACACGCCCGCGCTGCTGCTGATCGCCAACCGGCAGGCCGGCACCGGCGAAAACGACCACACCGGCATACGCGGCAGGTCGGCGCACGCGCCGTTGCTGCTGCACGAGCAGGCGTGGGAACTGCACTGCCGGGCGGAGCAGCTGGTGCGGCTCGCGGCGCTGCAATGCGGCTGCCCGCCCGCAGTCCGACGCACCGCCGGCATACCGGAGCTCGCACGCGGCATCCTCAAAGACGACCGGCCGCTGCTCGCCGCGCCGGACGCCCGCTTATGGTGGCGCGACGTCGTTGACATGGCCGGCAAGGTCAACCGCGCCGTGGATCCGCCACAGACGCGGGTGGCGTTCGGCGCATGCCCGTTCTGCACGAACGGCGTCGTCTGGGGCGAACCACGCGCCCACATGGGCGCATGCCGCTCCTGCGGCGCCGAGGTGAACCGCACCTACGTGCCCGACCGGCTGCTCGACCGGCTCGCCAAGTCGGACAGGAAGGGTACGCCCAAGCAGCTGAGCGACCAATGCGCGAAGGCCGGCATACGACTGCCCGCCGCGACCATCCGCACATGGATCCACCAAAAACGCCTCACGCCCGACCCACACGGGTATGTCACACTGCGCGACATCGTGCCATTGCTACGTGACCGGGCACGGTGAAAAACAAGAAAACGGCCCCGTCCTCCATCATAGGAGAGCGGGGCCGTTTTATGGAGAAGTTGTGAAAAGTCGCCTTGGAAGAGCCGGGAAAGTCGCCGGGCGACCGCTTGAAAATGGCTTGATTTGAGGCGTGTCGCGTGGTCGTCGTGTCTGGTCGTGTCCGAAAATCGTGTCTGAATCGTGTCTGGAGGGCCAAAAGAGGGGGTTCGGACGATAACGAAAAAGCCCGGAATCGTTGAAATTCCGGGCTTTCTGGTCGGACCAGCGGGATTTGAACCCGCGACCCCTTGACCCCCAGTCAAGTGCGCTACCAAGCTGCGCTATGGTCCGATGTCGCTTGCGCAACGAGTAGATAATATACCTATCTAAGCCAGTCCTGTCAAAATTAATACGCTCTACGGCGTGTCTTATCTGACGCCGCCGCATCTGGCATGACGGCAACGGCAGCGATGACACCACCACGGCGCATCACCGGCCACAATGGAATCGCCCAGAAGGTATCTTTTCGATCGTTTGATTTCGATGCCGGGGACCATTCCTGAACTCATCATATGGAGCAGCCCGGATATGACGCATACAGCGGTGGCCGGCATCAACATGATACCGGCCACCGCGGCAATCAACCCGCCTCCAAGCCGGAGGCCGTACGGGCGACGCCTACTTGCGCCGCTTCTTCTCTCGGATGTTCACCGAAATCTGGATCGGTGTTCCCTCGAAACCGAACTCCTCCCGCAGACTGCGTTCGATGAAACGACGGTAGCCGTGCTCAAGGAACCCGGTGGCGAAGATAACGAACCGCGGTGGACGATTCGACGCCTGGGTGGCGAACAGGATACGCGGCTGTTTGCCGCCACGCAACGGATGCGGATGCGCCGCCTGGATCTGGCCGAGGAAGGCGTTGAGCTTGCCGGTGGGAATGCGCTTGTCCCAGGACGCCAGAGCGGACCGCATCGCGCCCGCAAGACGGTTGGTGTGCCAGCCGGTCTTCGCGGAGAGGTTCACTCGCTGGGCCCATGTGACCCGGTTGAACTCCGTGGCCCACAGACGTTCGATGCGCTGGCGGCCGAAATCGTCAAGCAGATCCCACTTGTTGAACACCAGCACGATGGCACGTCCAGCATCCACCGCCTGACTCATGACCTTGAGATCCTGGTCGGCGATGGGCTGGGACACGTCGAACAGGACCAGTGCCAGCTCCGAACGCTCCAATGCAGCCTGAGTGCGCAAAGAGGAATAGTATTCGGCGCCGGACAGCTTGTGCAGACGGCGTTTGATGCCGGCCGTATCGATGAACAGCCAGTCCTCCCCGTCGATGGTCACCACCTCGTCCACGGGGTCGCGCGTCGTGCCGGCCAGATCGTTGACCACGGCACGGGTCTCCCCCGCCATCTGGTTCAGCAGCGACGACTTCCCCACGTTGGGCCGGCCCACCAAGGCGATACGTCGCAGATCGGTCGGCGTAAGCAGACCGGATGTCTTCTCCGCCTTCCTGAGCTTGTCCAACGACTCGTCCAGCAGGTCGCCGATGCCGCGGCCATGCATGGCGGAGATGGAGAACGGTTCGCCGAGTCCGAGCTTCCAGAATTCGGCCGCCTGATATTCGTCGGCCTGCGAGTCGATCTTGTTCACGGCGAGCGTGACGGGCTTGCCGGACTGACGCAGCATCTTCACGATGCGTTCGTCGCTGGCGGTGAGCCCCACCGTACCGTCCACCACAAGCACCACGGCGTCAGCGAGCTGCACGGCTATCTCGGCCTGGTTGGCGATGGACGACTCGATGCCTTCCACATCGGCTTCCCATCCACCGGTGTCGACCAGCTTGAAATCGGTTCCCGCCCATTCGGCGTCATAGCTCACACGGTCACGGGTGACACCCGGCGTGTCCTCGACGACGGCGGCGCGTCGGCCGAGGATGCGGTTCACCAGCGTGGATTTGCCCACGTTGGGCCGGCCCACCACGGCCAGCACGCCAACGGCCCTGGATTGCGATTCATTCTGCGGCGTATCGAAGGCGCCGTCCACGAGACGCTTGTCCTCGGCGTCGAGATCGTACTCGGTGAGGTTGGCCGCATACTGTTCGTAGGCCTGTGTTTCCATGGCGTCCTCGACCATGCGGATCAGCACGTCGAGGGTCTCGGAGAAGTCCATATCGGAATTGTCGACCGTAGTTACGCCCTCGGCCGCCGACATGAAGCTCGTCACCTTGGAATCGGCCTTGTCGCGGGCGGCCACGTTGTCTGCGCCCACCTGCGAGGTGTTGCTCTGGCCGGTGCGTCGCGCCTGACGCACGTCCTCGCGGGCGGTGAGCAGAATACGCACCTCGGCATCCGGTTCCACGACGGTGGTGGTGTCACGTCCCTCCGCGACGATTCCCGCCCCGCGAGAGAACGAATTCCCGTCCGCCTCGCGCGCGATGTAGGCACGCTGGGCGGCTATGAGCAGATTCCTCACCGGCATGATGGACGACACGACGGACACATGCGACGAGACCTCGCGGGAACGGATGGCCTCGCCGATGCTTTCACCGTCCGACGTCACGTCGGGATGCTCAGGATCGACGGAGATGTCGAAATGATCCTCGGTGAAGAACCGTCCGACGGTGTCGACGATGCGGTCGGCGTCGGGTTGCTCCGCATCGAGATCGATCCCCTGGTTGAGGCACCACCATGTGGCAGCGCGGTACATCGCGCCGGTGTCGAGATAGGCGAAACCGAAATACGTGGCCAGGGCCTTCGACGTCGACGACTTGCCGACGCCGGCGGGACCGTCAATGGCGACTCGGATCACAGTCCGACCTCCTTCTCCAGCGACTTCACCTCGACCGGGGACAGCACACGGTATGAGCCCGGCTTGAGCTCGCCCAGCTTGATCGGTCCAATCTGCGTGCGCACAAGACGCTTCACGGGGAACCCGATGGAGCCGAAGATGCGGCGGACGATGCGGTTGCGGCCGGAATGCAGGACCACGCGCACCATCGTATATTCACGGTTCTGGTCAAGGATCGAGCATTTGTCGAGCTTCACCCAGCCGTCGTCCAGCTTGACGCCGGTCCGTACGAGACGACGGCACACGTTGCCGCCGAGACGACCCTCCACCGTGGCGATGTACGTCTTCGCCACCTCGTACTTGGGATGCATGACGTGCTGCGACAGTTCGCCGTCGTCTGTCATGAGGATGAGGCCCTCCGAATCGTAATCCAGACGGCCCATGTGGAACACGCGCTCGTATTTGTCGCCGATGATGTCGCGGAGCGTCCAGCGCCCCTTCGGATCGCTCATGGTGGACAGCACACGCTTGGGCTTGTTCAGCGCAAGCGTCACGTGATGGTCGTTGATGTGGACGCGTGAACCGTCGACCAGGATCTTCTGGCTCTTCGGATCGACGCGGGTGCCCAACGTGGTCACCAGCTCCCCGTCGACCTCGACACGTCCTTCGGTGATGATCTCCTCGCACTTGCGGCGTGAGCCGTAACCGGCCTGCGCAAGTATCTTCTGCAGACGGATTCCCTCGGAGGCGGTGTTGTCTTCTGTGTTCATGGTTGAATGCTGCTCTGGCATCGTTCTCCCAACGTGGCCTTTCATATAACTAGTACTCAACTGATCGTTGACTGTATCGATTGATGGTGATTGATATTCAATTGGAATATGACCGCTGCGCTCTCTGAGGATTCCCAGCGAATCATAACGTTGTTATTCTAACCGGACGCCTGAACGACTGGTACTATGTGAGACGTTTGCAAGGACCAACTACTGCAAGAACCAATCAGAAGGACGATAATGTCAGAGACACAAACGATTCCGGAACGGACATGCCATCCGTATGCGTTGAGCCCGTCCCCGGTCATCCGCACGCTCGCCGAGTTCGCGGGCACCTTCCTCGTCTGCTTCGCGATCTACGCGGCCGGCTCGTACGGCATGATCATCTACGGTGCCAACGCGCTGTTCTTCGCCTTCGTCGCGGGGCTGGCGTATGCGGCCGTCACCGTGGTGTTCGCGAGATTCTCCGGAGGGCACTTCAACCCCGCGGTCACGCTGGCCGCGGTGCTGACGTCGAAGACCTCCTGGCTTGACGGCATCCTCTATCTTGTGGCCCAGCTCCTGGGCGCGACGGCGGCAGGCTTCCTCGCAGTGAACATGCTGCCCACCGCCAAGAACGTCGCGCTGTCGATCTGGCTGGGACCGGCGGTCAACGGATACGGCGAGGGATCCCCGTCGAACAGCGTCCTGAGCCAGGCCGGCGTGACGTTCGGCTTCAATACCGCCCTGATCGTGGAGGTCGCGATGTCGCTTCTGGTGGTGGCCGCCACGTTCGTCACGCTTCGCGACGACGGATCCCCCATGCATTCCCATACATCTGCCGTGGCGATCTCCTACGGGGCGGCCACCGCGGTCGCCTATCCGATCACGGGTGCGGGGCTCAACCCCGTTCGTTCCACCGGCATCGCCCTGTTCGCCCATGGCCAGAATCTGACGGTCGACCCGTTCAGCCAGCTGTGGCTGTTCTGGGCATGTCCGCTGCTGGCCGGAGCCATCGTGGCGTTGGCGTCCCTTGCGTTCCCCGCATTGAACCGTGCGATGATCGGGAAAGCCGGGAATGCGACCACGGAATCCGATACGGAATCCATCGCGGAATCCGGTACGCAAGACACCACAGGCGGATTGCAGACCGTTGACCTCGATGACAAGAACGATGACAACACCGGAATCGAATCCGATCAGGAGCAGCGTTCTTCCGAAGAACGACAGCCGGAGGACGCCGCGGCACCGACCGATGACGATACCGTCAACGAGCCCTCTTCGACCGAAGACGGCGTTTCGGAAGCCTCCGACGCCGAACCGACATCGGACAAACGATAGACGGACTCAGGGAAACAACGAGGGGGGGGTCGGGTATTTCATCCTGATTTATTTAACCGACCCCCCTCGTTTGCGTTTCTTCCCGTCGCAACGAGAACGTCGAGACAAAACTACAGCAGCATGATGCTCGCATATGTGGCCAGCAGGCCGATGCCGAGCGCAAAGCCGAAGAAACAGTCGAACCCTATGGAACGAACCTTCCACGGGCTTTTCTCGCGCAGCACCAACCGGACCGCGGCGGAGACGATGGCGGCGGCGGCCAGGACCGACGTCGCCCAGAATATCTGGCCGCAGACGGCCAAAACCGCCGACAATCCCACACATGCGGCGACGCCCCATTCATATACGGGCTTGCCTTCATGCGCCTCCGAGACATGCGGCGGTTTCGGCTCCTGCGGCCTGACGCGTTTCCGTACACGCATCGACATGCGTCCGATCAGTGGAAGAAATGACGGGTGCCGGTGACGTACATGGTCACATCGGCCTTGCGGGCCGCCTCGAACACTTCCTCGTCACGGATGGACCCGCCGGGCTGCACGATGGCCTTGACGCCGGCGTTGATGAGAATCTCGGCGCCATCGGCGAACGGGAAGAACGCGTCGGATGCGGCCACGGCCCCATTGGTGCGGTTCGCTCCGTCGGCCAGCGTGTTCGCGCGGTCGACGGCGAGGTGGCAGGAGTCCACTCGATTGACCTGCCCCATGCCAATGCCGACCGTGGCCTCGTCATGGGCGACCAGGATGGCGTTGGACTTCACGCAGCGGATGGCACGCCATGCGAACACGAGGTCCTTGAGCGTGGCGGCATCGGCAGGCTCCCCGGAGACCAGCTTCCATGCGTTCGGATCGTCGCCCACGGCGTTGATGAGGTCGGTGGACTGCACGAGCAGGCCTCCGTCGATCTGGCGGATCTGACGCTTGCTGCGCGGCGGCTCGCTGACCTTGAGGATGCGCAGGTTCTTCTTCTTGGTCTGTAGCAGTTCGAGCGCCTCGGGCTCATAGTCGGGGGCGACGATGACCTCGGTGAAGATGGGACGGACGTTCTGCGCCATCTCCAGCGTCACGGTGGAGTTCGCGGCGATGACGCCGCCGTAGGCGCTCATCGGATCGCAGGCATGGGCCTTCTTGTGCGCTTCGGCCACAGTGGCGCCGATGGCAAGGCCGCACGGGTTGTTGTGCTTGACCACGGCGACGGCGATTTCGGGTGCGAAATCCCAGACGGCGCGCCACGCGGCGTCCGCATCGACATAGTTGTTGTAGCTCATCGGCTTGCCGCCGAGCTGTTCGGCATGGGCGAAGCCGTGCTGGTTCAGCGGATCGAGATACAGGGCCGCCTGCTGGTGCGGGTTCTCGCCGTAGCGAAGCACATGTGTACGGTCCCAGGTCTCCGTGAACGTCACGGGGAAGAGCTTCTCATCGATGTTCGCGTCCTCGTTCTCCGCCGAATCCGCGACGTCGGCGGAGAAACTCTCCGGCTTCGGCCACTGGCGACGGGCCCATTCGATGATGGTGGCGTCATAGGCGGCGGTATGCGCGAAGGCCTTGGCCGCAAGATAACGTCGCTCCTCCAGCGTGAAACCGGTGCCGTTCTCGATGCGCCGCGCGACGAGGACGTAGTCCGTGGGATCGGTGACGACGGCGACCGTGGCGCTGTTCTTTGCCGCGCCACGGACCATGGAGGGGCCGCCGATGTCGATCTTCTCGATGGTGTCGGCCTCGTTCGCCCCGGAACGGACGGTGTCGGCAAACGGATAGAGATTGACGACGACAAGGTCGAACGGCTTGATGCCCAGCTCCTTGAGCTGGGCCTCGTGCTCCGGGTTCGTCATGTCGGCGAGAATGCCGGCGTGAATGTGCGGGTCAAGCGTCTTCACACGTCCGTCAAGGCTCTCGGGGAATCCGGTGACCTTTTCCACGGGGGTGACGTCCACTCCCAGCTCCGCAAGCTTCACCGCGGTGGAGCCGGTGGACACGACCTCGGTTCCGGCCTCGACGAACGCCTTGGCCAGAACCTCGATGCCCTCCTTGTGGAACACTGACACCAGTGCACGCTTAATGGGTCGTGTGGTGCTTGACATTACCTGTCCTCCTTGGTTGTCGGATGATGGCTTTCCGAAGCGATGCTACGGGAAGTTCTTGGTTTTACTGTAGAGGCACCGCCGGATTCCTGCGACTCCCGGCGGGAGGATTCGCCCGATGCCATGCGGCGCGGCCTGGCGTCCGCCGCCCCATCGCGGTCAGTGACTCCGTCGTCCTTGCCGTTCCTGCGCAGCTGCAGGACCGCGAAGCGCAGGCACGAGATGACCGCCGTCAGAAGCCATGCGGCGAGGAATCCGATGGCGGACGGACGAACGACGGCCTGCGTGGACGAGGCCACGGCCACTCCCACATGGGCGAGCCGCTCCCGTCCCAGGGATCCGTTCGACAACAGGAACATCACCGGTACCACCAGGCTGATGACGATGCAGGATATGCAGAGGGACACGGCGGGGAAACCGAACCGTCGGACGGTATCCCATGACAGGAGCCTTCCTCCGGACCCGATGCCGAGCATGTCGAATCTGCCGGGTGACATCATCGGCCATATGGATGCGATCATCGCGATCAGGCAGGGCAGCAGCATGAGCGTGACGCGAATCGGACCGTCCTGCACCGCTTCGGGGAATATGCCGAACACAGGCACCGGGGGCATCGCCTGACTCTGATCCGCCCAAAGCGAGAACGTCGCCGTCCCCCCCACAGCGAATCCTCCCCCGCAGACCCATGAAAGCGCCCATAACGCACAGTTCGGCAGCCATATGAGGCATGCGATCGTGGTCATGACGGCGGAACCGGTGTCCATGCCGACGAGTGGGAACATATCGTTCACCGTACCGGCGTTGACCACGCACCAGACCACGGTGACGAGCAACCCGACGAGCAGCAGGCCAAGGACCATAAGCGCCCCGACGAACAATCCGGTTCCGATCGCCCGGCGCCATTCGGGACTGACGAACGTCCAGTTGCGCAGTCCGGTGCGGTCGGCCAGCTCGGTGTCGGGCAGCCATGCAAGCAGGTATCCTATGCTGAACACAAGCAGGGATCTGAGGACCGCGGCGGTCGACGTGCCAACAACGGTGACGGAAAGCGTGGACAACATCCACAGATGCAACGCGGCCCACAGCACGGCCCCGGAACAGTATCCGATGAGCGAGCAACCGAAGCGCGAGGAAACGGCCCTTACGAGGATGATGAGCAGCAGACTGAGTCCGAGCGGGATGAGTGTGAGATGAATCGTCTGGAAATCGACGCCGGTGCCTTCGGAAAGCAGTATGACCGATTTGGTGATTTCCATCGTGTAATCGGTGAGGCCCTGACCACCCTCCTCCATTGAGATGATCAGGAGCATCAGGGCGTTGAAACACATCAACGCGATGGTGTATAGCGCCAGGGACAGGGCCGATGCGCCCAGCCCCCGGCGCAGGTTCCTCAGATGGGGACTCATCGGATGCCGCGCGCCGCCATGATCTCACGCATGATGTCGGCGGTCTGCCCCGGGGTTCGTCCCACGCGGATGCCGACGGCCTCCAAGGCCTCCTTCTTCTCCTTCGCCGTGCCTTTGCCTCCGGACACGATGGCACCGGCATGGCCCATCTGCTTGCCTTCGGGGGCGGTGAAGCCGGCGATATACGCCACCAGCGGCTTCTTCATATGGTCCTTGGCCCATTCGGCGACCTCCTGTTCGGCGCTGCCACCGATCTCGCCGATCATGACGACGGCCTTGGTCGCATCATCGTCGTTGAACGCCTGCACGGCTTCCAGCAGGGTGGTGCCGACGATGGGGTCCCCTCCTGCCCCGAGCGCCGCGGTGAAGCCGAAGTCCGCGAGTTCTCCCATCAGCTGGTAGGTCAGGGTTCCGGACTTGGAAACCAGTCCCAGCGGTCCCCGGGGAACGATGCCGTCGGGGATGATGCCCAGATTGACGCCCTTCCTGTCAGGCGCGGAGCCAAACGTGACAAGACCGGGGCAATTCGGGCCGATGATTCGTGCCCCGTGCTTCCTGGCGAGGGCAACGAAATACGCGGAATCGGCCACCGGTATGCCTTCGGTGATGACGACGATCAGTGTGATGCCCGCCTCGATGGCCTCGACGACGGCGGATTTGGCGAAACGCGGCGGAACGAACACCACGCTTGCCGTGGCGCCGGTGGCCTCCCTGGCCTCCAGGCACGTCCCGTATACGGTGATGTCGGCAGTGGTTCCGTCGGACAGCTTGAACGGTACCGAGGTCCCCGCCTTGCGGGGGTTCACGCCGCCGACGATGTTGGTGCCCGCATTGAGCATGCGCGCCGTGTGCGTCATTCCCTGATGGCCCGTCATGCCCTGGACGATGACCGGAGCGCCGTCTTCGATGAATAGCGTCATCGTGCTTCTCCCTTCATGGCGTTGGCCGCCAGCTTCGCCGCCGTGGATGCGGCACCCTCCATGGTCTGCGCGACCTGGATATGCGGGTTGTCCGCCTCGGCGAGGATCCGCAGACCCTCCTTCGCCTTGTTGCCGTCGAAACGCACCACGATGGGGCGGATGTTGTTCATCGAGGCGATCGCCTCAAGGATGCCGTTGGCCACGTCCTCGCAGGAGGTGATGCCGCCATATACATTGATGAACACCGAGCGGACCTTGTCGTCGGACAGCACGATCTCAAGGCTTTCCGCCATGACCGCCGCAGAGGCGCCGCCGCCGATGTCGAGGAAGTTCGCCGGCTTCACACCGCTTCCCTGGGCTTCGCCAGCACCGGCGACCGCGTCCAGGGAGCTCATGACGAGGCCTGCGCCGTTGCCGATGATGCCCACCTGCCCGTCGAGGTGCACGTAATGCAGGCCGAGGGCACGGGCCTTGTTCTCCAGAGGATCGCCCTCGGTGGGGTCGGCGAAACGTTTCCAGCCGTCATGGCGGTATGCGGCGTTGTCGTCGAGGGAGATCTTGGCGTCAAGGGCGCACAGCGACTTCGAGGATTCATCGTCGGGATCGCCTATCTTGGCAAGGGGGTTGATCTCCACAAGCGTGGCGTCGGTGTTGTGGAACGCCCGCCACATCTTCAGCAGAATCTCGGCGGCCTGATCGCCGTCTGCATGATAGAAGCCGATCTGCCCGGCCATATGCTTGGCCGCGGCGAAATCGAAATCCTCAAGAGGGTCGATATGCAGGCGCTTGACGGACTCGGGATGCGCCTTGGCGATCTCCTCGACCTCCGTTCCCCCGTTGGCGGTCGCCAGCACATCGTAGTCGCGTGACGTACGGTCGACGGAGATGGAGACATAGTATTCGTGGATGATGTTCTTCGCCTCGGCCACCAGGACGCCATTGACCTTATGACCATGGATGGTCATAGGGAACAGCTGTTCGGAGAAAAGAATCGCCTCATCGAGGTCATGAGCCAACTTGACGCCGCCCGCCTGTCCGCGGTGGCCGATCTTCACCTGCGCCTTGATGACGCAGGGGAAGCCGATTTGTTTTGCGGCCTCGGCCACGTCGTGAGAATTCTGCGCGTAGATTGCGCGAGGAGTCGGGATATCGGCCTCTTCGAGCAGTTCGCGGGCTTGATGTTCATA
This sequence comes from Bifidobacterium catulorum, assembly GCF_003129925.1. Classification (GTDB taxonomy): domain Bacteria; phylum Actinomycetota; class Actinomycetes; order Actinomycetales; family Bifidobacteriaceae; genus Galliscardovia; species Galliscardovia catulorum. Next base: position 121,844 of record NZ_QFFN01000001.1, read on the forward strand.
CAGATCCATCAGAACTGTTCCCCTTGTTTCCTTTCATTGTGAATACGACGACAAATCTTATCCGTTCAGGCGGGCATGGTCAGCAGCGAGGACCGCCTGCACCGTTCGATGGCATCCGGAGTCGGGATGCCGGTGAGCTCCATCACGAAGCTGAATCCCGCCACGACGGCCCCATGCCCTTCGATGAGCTTCTGTGCGGCGACCGCCGTTCCCCCGGTGGCGATGAGGTCGTCGACGACGAGAACGCGTTCCCCCGGTCTGATGGCCTCGTCCTCGATTTCAATCGCCGCGGTCCCGTATTCGAGGGAGTACTCCATACGTTTCGTGGGAGGGGGCAGCTTGCCCGCCTTGCGAATGGCGACGAAGCCCTTGCCCAGACGCACCGCAAGGGGGGCGCCGATCAGGAAGCCCCTGGATTCCAGACCGGCGATCGCGTCGAAATCGTCCACGGACACCGGCAGTGCTTTGGCGAGTGCGTCGATGAGGATGGAAAGGCCCTTGGCGTCCGCGAGGACCGGCATGAAATCCCTGAAGTTGATGCCCTCTTTGGGGAATCCCGGGATGGTGCGAATAAGGGAAAGCAGGTAATTCGCATTGTCCTGTCCGACGACCGACAGCTGTTTGATGGTGATGTCCGATGTCATTTGCCCCACCTCTGATGGTATGTGCGTCCGGCATCGATGACAATGCCGGACGCCGCGTATCGGTGCCTAGCCACGGCCGATACGCGGCGTTTTGCCGATTGGTTACTTGGTCGGCTCGTCTGTCTTGTTCTCGTTCTTGCCTGCGTCGGACTCTTCGCCGGTCTGGGCCTCTTCATTCTGATCCGCGGCTTCTGCGGCGGTCTCGGTTTCGCCCGACTGCTCGGAGGCCTTGGCGTCGGCGTCCGGGGAGGACGTCTCGTCGGCCTTGGATTCGGCTTCTACGGCCTGTTCCTTCTCGAACTCCTCGTCGGAGACGTAGTTCGGCACCACCGGGGGTTCGGTGATGGCCTGGATGCGCCAGCGGCTCAGCGACCCCTCGGAATTGACGACCACCTGATCGATGTCCAGATCGACCTCCTCGATGGTGCCGATCAGACCGGAGTAGGTGGCCACGCTATCGCCCTTCTTCAGATTGGAGCGGAAGTCCTCGACCTTGCCCTTCTGCTTCTTGGACTGGCGGGACTGGTACCACATCATGCCACCGATTACGACGATGATGGCGATGAGCATCATGGTGTTGCTGTTACCACCCATAATGTTTTGATCTCCTTTGCAGGTTAGTCTTGACGTTCCCCCATGGTGCGAGACCTTGTGGAACCAACCTAATCAGGCTAAAACAGCATGTTGACATCATCCGGGGGATTCATGCCCAGATGCTCCCATGCGCGTGACGTCGCCACACGACCCTTGGGGGTGCGCACGAGGAAGCCCTCACGGACGAGGTATGGTTCGCATACGGTCTCGACGGTCTCTGACTCCTCCCCCACCATGGCGGCCAGGTTGTTCAGCCCCACGGGGCCGCCGTTGAAGCTGCCGCAGATGGCGCGAAGCACGGCGATGTCGAGGCGGTCAAGGCCTTCGACGTCGATTTGGTAGAGGTCGAGGGCCTGTTCGACGGCCTCCACATCCACATGGTCGAGATCATGGACGACCGCCCAGTCCCGCACACGGCGAAGCAGCCGGTTCGCGATTCGCGGCGTCCCGCGGGACCTGCGCGCGAGCTGGTCGGCGGCGTCCTCGTCGATATGCACGTTCAGCACCACCGACGATCTGAGGATGAGCTTGCGCATCTCGTCCCGCGGATAGAAATCAAGGTGCGCGGTGAAGCCGAAGCGGGCCCGCAGCGGCGAAGGAAGCATTCCCTCGCGCGTGGTCGCGCCGACCACGGTGAACCGTGGAAGCGTCAGCGGGATGGAGGAGGCGCCCGGCCCCTTGCCCACCACCACATCGACGCGGAAATCCTCCATGGCTATATACAGCAGTTCCTCGGCGGCGCGCGGAAGCCGGTGGATTTCGTCGATGAACAGCACCTCTCCCTCCTCAAGGGAGCTGAGGATGGAAGCAAGATCGCCGGCGTGCTGAATCGCCGGTCCGGAGGTGATGCGAATCGGCGATTCCAGTTCGTTGGCGACGATCATCGCCAACGTGGTCTTGCCAAGGCCCGGAGGCCCTGCAAGAAGGATATGGTCCGGCGGCACCCCGCGCTTCTGCGCGGCATCGAGAAACAGCTTCATCTGGGCCTTGAGCCGCGGCTGGCCAATGAACTCGTCCAGCCCGGAGGGCCTCAGCTCCTCGTCGCTGACCTGTTCCGAACCTATGGGGGACGCGGAGACCATGCGTAGGGACTCCTCCCTGGCGCCCTCGTTCGGCTGTGGCGGCATGGCGTCATCGATATCCTGCACTGTCATCGTCACCTTCCCCTATCCATGGATGCGAGCGTGGCCTTGAGCAGACGAGGGACATCGGCCTCGGAGACCGGACCCTCATGATGGTCCTTCTTCAGTTCCCTCCGTACCGCCTGCACCGCATCTCGTTGCTGCCAGCCGAGGGAGACGAGCGCCTCCACGATCTGCTCGGTGCCGGCGTCGCCCTGTTCCTCGACGCCGACGTCGGCATCAAGCTCGTCGAAGTCGATGGACCCCTTGAGTTCGAGGATGATCTTCTGGGCGCCCTTCTTGCCCAATCCCGGGGATTTGGCGAGGGCCGTGACGTCGCCGTTGGCGACCGCCGTCAGCAGGCGCTTCGGCCCCAACGTCGACACTATGGACAACGCCACCTTCGGGCCGATGCCACTCACCTTCTGCAGACTGAGGAACAGGTCCTTTGCCGTGGATGACAGGAATCCATACAGGGCGATGGCGTCCTGGGACACGTTCATTGTGGTGAGCACCGTCACCTGCTGGCCGATATGCATGGCGGCCAGATCCGACGACGGCATTCGTACCTCATATCCCACTCCGGACACCTCGATAATCGCCGCGTCCTTCGCCACGGCGGCGACCATGCCGTTCAGGCTGGCAATCATGTAGCACCTCCATCATCACACATGATGTCGAACATCTGTTCGATATTGTAGCCGAAGACTTCTACATGCCGCGACGCAGCCCGCGGCCATGCGCCTGATGGGCGGCCTGCGCCCATTGGCGCTGCGCCTTCGTAAGATGCTGTTCGCGTTCCCCGCCCTGCAACGCCCCGGACGGCCGGAGCGCATGGCATATGGCCAGTGCCAGCGCGTCGGCGGCATCGGCGGGGGTCGGCATCGTATTGAGATTGAGGATGCGGGTGACCATGCGTTCCACCTGAATCTTCTGCGCCTGCCCGTTTCCCGTGATGGCGAGCTTTGCCTCGGTCGGCGTATGCAGGGCCACGGGGATGGTCCGTTGGGCCGCGGCCAGCATGGCGACACCGGCCGCCTGGGCCGTGCCCAGCACCGTGTTGCGGTTGGACTGGGCGAACACACGTTCGATGGAAACGGCGTCCGGCGAGAACTCGTCGAGCTTCGCGCAAAGTCCGTTGTATATCCTCAGCAGGCGCAGGTCCTGCGATTCATGCGGATCGGAGCGTACGACATCGACGTGGATAAAGGAAAGCCGGCGATATGCGCCGGCTTCCACTACGCCGACTCCGCACCGCGTCAGTCCGGGGTCGACTCCAAGAATGATCATGAACCGCTGTCAGTCCTCGGCTTCCAGCTGCGCCATGATCTCATCGGTGGCCTTCCACGTGCTGTAGACGTTCTGCACGTCGTCGAGGTCGTCGAGGTTGTCGATGAGTCTGGAGACCTTGCGGGCGCCGTCGATGTCGAGTTCGACCTCGTTCATGGCGACCATGGCGTTCTCCGCGGAATCGTAGTCGATTCCGGCATCCTGCAGCGCGGTGCGGACCGCGACCAGATCGCTCGGGTTCGTGGTGACGGTGTAGATGTCGCCGTCCTCGGTCACGTCCTCGGCACCGGCCTCGGCGGCCACTTCGAAGACCTTGTCGTAGTCGACTCCTTCGGAGGGGACCTCGATGATGCCCTTGCGCTCGAAGTTGAAGCTCACGGAACCGTTCTCGGCGAGGGAGCCGCCGCCCTTGGTCAGAGTGGAGCGCACGTCGGCCGCGGCGCGGTTGCGATTGTCGGTCAGGCATTCGATGATGAGGCCGACGCCGCCGGGGGCGTAGCCCTCGTACACGATGTCCTCGTAGTTGGCGCCACCGGCTTCGGCACCGGATCCACGGTTGATGGCGCGCTTGATGTTATCGGCCGGCATGGAGTTCTTGCGTGCCTTGGTGATGGCATCGTACAGAGCCGGGTTGCCGTCGGGGTCCCCGCCTCCGAGACGCGCCGCGATTTCGATGTTCTTGCCGAGCTTGGCGAAGAGCTTGCCACGCTTGGCGTCGATTGCCGCCTTCTTGTGCTTAGTGGTGGCCCACTTGGAATGTCCTGACATGACTCTCCTAGATGTTCGATTGCGTTAAACAGGTTGATTTTATGAGGTCACACCGACATTTGCGGTGTGACCTCCATGGCGGCGCGGCCTCGGGACGGCCGCGCAAAGCCGGTCTCAGGCCTCGGTGGCGGCGTTGAAGTCGTCGACGCTGTTGACCTGGACCCGCTTGGCGATGACCTTGAGGATCTTGTCCTTGGCCTCATCCACCGGCACGCCGTTGAGCTGGCTGCCGTCCCGGAAGCGGAAGCTCACCGCGTCCTTGTTCATGTCGTCCTCGCCCACGATGAGGGTGAACGGAACCTTGGACTTGGAGGCGTTGCGGATCTTCTTGCCGAAACGGTCGTCGGAGAAGTCGATCTCGCAGCGCACCATGTTGTCCTCCAGCTCATGGATGAACTGCTCCAGATGGGGGGCGAACTCGTCGGCCACGGGAATTCCCGTCACCTGCACGGGGGCGAGCCATGCCGGGAAGGCTCCGGCGTAATGCTCAAGCAGGATGGCAAAGAAGCGTTCGATGGAGCCGAACAGCGCGCGGTGGATCATCACCGGACGCTGGTGCGTGCCGTCCTTCGCGATGTATTCGAGCTTGAACCGCTCGGGCAGGTTGAAGTCCAGCTGAATCGTGGAGACCTGCCAGGTACGGCCGATGGCGTCGCGGGCCTGCACGGAGATCTTCGGTCCGTAGAACGCGGCGCCGCCCGGATCGGCCACGAGTTCGAGACCGGATTCCTTGGCCACCTCGGCGAGCGTGTTCGTCGCCTCCTCCCAGATTTCGTCGGAACCGACGAACTTGTGCTCGTCCTTGGTGGACAGCTCCAGATAGAAGTCGTTGAGTCCGAAGTCCTTGAGCAGGCCGAGCACGAAGTTCAGCAGGCTCTTGAGCTCGTCCTTCATCTGCTCACGGGTGCAGTAGATGTGGGAGTCGTCCTGCGTGAGGCCGCGGACGCGGGTCAGGCCATGGACCTCGCCGGACTTCTCGTAGCGGTAAACGGTGCCGAACTCGAAGAGCCGCAGCGGAAGCTCCTTGTAGCTGCGCTGACGGGACTTGAAGATGAGGTTGTGCATCGGGCAGTTCATCGGCTTGAGGTAGTAGTCGAAGCCCTGCTTGGTGATGTTGCCGTCCTCGTCGCGCTCCTCGTCGAGGCGCATCGGCGGGTACATGCCGTCCTTGTACCACTGCAGATGGCCGGAGGTCTCATACAGCCCTCCCTTGGTGATGTGCGGGGTCTGCACGAAGCTGTAGTGATGCCTGCGGTGCTGTTCGCGGGAGTAGTCCTCCATGGCGTTGATGATGGCGGCACCCTTGGGATGGAACACGGCAAGACCGGGCCCGATCTCATCCGGGAAGGAGAACAGGTCCATCTCCTGTCCGAGCTTGCGGTGATCGCGCTTGGCGGCCTCCTCAAGCTTCGCCTGATAGTCCTTGAGATCCTCCTTGGTGAAGAACGCCACGCCGTAGATGCGCTGCAGCATGGGGTTCTTCTCGCTGCCACGCCAGTAGGCGGCGGCGCTGCGTTCGAGCTTGAACGCCTTGATGAAGCGGGTGTTGGGCAGATGCGGCCCACGGCACAGGTCCTTCCACACCACGTTGCCGTCACGGTCCACGTTGTCGTAGAAGCTCAGCTCGGATTCGCCCACCTCGGTGGCCGCCTCCGGGTCGAGGTGCGCCTCCTTGTCCTTGATCAGCTCGATCTTGTAGGGCTGGTCCTTCTCCTCTTCGAGGGCCTCGTCCTCGGTCACCACGCGGCGGCGGAAGGTCTGCGAGGACTTGATGATGCGCTGCATGCGCTTCTCGATGTCCTTGAGGTCGGCGGGGGTGAACGGCTCGTCCACGTCGAAATCATAGTAGAAGCCGTTCTTGATCACCGGTCCGATGCCGAGCTTGGCATCGGGACGAATCTGCTGCACCGCCTGCGCCATCACATGGGTGGCGGAGTGGCGCATGATGGCCAGTCCGTCCTCGCTGTCGAGGGCGATGGGATCGACCTTGTCGCCGTCGTGCAACGGGGTGTACAGATCACGGGGCTCGCCGTTGAGACGAACGGCGATGATGTTCTTGTCGTCGGAGAACAGTTCGACTCCCGTGGTCGTCGCTTCCACCTCCTTCGCCTCATCGTTGACTGTAATGGAGATGGTAGCTTGCGCCATGGTATGTCCTTTGCTATCGGGGGTCCGCGTTACTAATGTGCAGGCCTGGACTGAACTTGACGATGCAAGCGTAAGCGCTGACGACGACAAGGTCAAATGAAAGGGCGACGAATCGGACGGCCGTATTCCGACGATCGGAACGCCGTTGCGATACGGGAAACCACGAGGCAATGCAAAACGGGTTCAGGGGCCGAAACGTGGCGGAAATAACAAAAGCCGCTCCGAAGAACGGCAATGGAGCGGACAACGGGACTCGAACCCGCGGTCTCGACCTTGGCAAGGTCGCGCTTTACCAACTAAGCTATGTCCGCACGACTGCCGGCGTGAGAACCGGCATGGTGGGTGATGCAGGAATCGAACCTGCGACCCCTTCCGTGTGAAGGAAGTGCGCTAGCCGCTGCGCCAATCACCCGAATACATTCATCGGTCATCCTCGATAAAGAGGACAGAGTGGGCGATACAAGATTCGAACTTGTGACCCCTTCCGTGTCAGGGAAGTGCGCTACCTCTGCGCCAACCGCCCGATGAAAAGAGGTGGGTACGAGAGTCGAACTCGTCTATACGGCTTTGCAGGCCGCTGCCTAACCGCTTGGCTAACCCACCACACGGTCCTTGCTATGGACACGAGCGGACAACGGGACTCGAACCCGCGGTCTCGACCTTGGCAAGGTCGCGCTTTACCAACTAAGCTATGTCCGCATAGTTCTCACGACTTCAGTCGCAAGCACGAGTAATTACTATAACGAGCACTCCACTATCACGCAAATCGGCGTGTCGGAACCTTTCGACGACGCCATCCCTACTCTCATGGCTTACTCCGCGGCCCCATGCCCGAATATCCGTTAGTGTGGAAAACATGAGTGAGAGCATGAGCAAACGGCGGTTCATGATCGCCGCATTCGGAGGCTGGAACGATGCGTGTCAGGCGGCGACCGACGTCATCCGCCACCTGCTGAATGTATACGAATCCCGGGAGATCGGGCACATCTGCTGTGATTCGTATTACGACTATCAATCATCACGCCCCATGATGTGCACCATTCAAGGGCGGAAACGCATCGTATGGCCAGAGACCACATTCTATGAAATCGAAATAGACGAACACACGAAGCTGTATGTGGAGATGGGACCCGAACCGAATTTCCATTGGTCGGACTTCTGCCAGCGCTCACTTCGGTTCGCGGACGAATACGAGGTGACCGACATGATCACCATCGGGTCCATGTTCGCCGAATGCGCGCACACCCGCGCCTTGCCGGTAAGCAACTCCGACGGCGACGACGACACCGGCGACGACGACACATATTCCGGCCCCGTCGGCATTCCCACCGTGCTGCATTACGCGGCGGCCGAGGACGGATTCGAGGCGCGCTCACTCTGGGTGTCGGTGCCGCAGTACCTCGGAGGGGACGAATGCCCCGCCGCGACGATGCGGCTTCTGGAGGAAGTCAGCGCCATCATGGACCTGTCCCTCGAAGAGGGCGACCTCCCCTCGCAGGCGGAGAAATGGCGCGCCAAGGCCGACATGCTCGTGCGCTGCAACGACGACCTTTCGGACTACGTCCATCATCTCGAACGCCATATGGACGAGCACTCCCCCGGGCATGACGTCTCCACCCCCCATGCAAGGCAGCTGGTAGAGGAGACCGAGGAGTTCCTGCGGTCGTTCGACCATCCGGCGACGGAATAGCGCAACGGCATCGATGGATGCGTAAAAATTGTTTGGGGGCTTCCACCAAGGCATGGTGGAAGCCCCCAAACAATTTCCCGGATTCCTATGCGGCCGCCGCCACGGAGGGATCGATTGCGGGAAGCACGCCGGTGATGAGCAGAATCGCCACGATAACCGCAAGAACGATGCGGTAGACCGCGAACGCCTTGTAGGAGAACGTCGAGACGAACTTGAGGAAACCGATGATGACGATGTACCCGACGAGGAACGAGACGACGGTAGCGGCGATCGTGGGACCCCAGCCGGGGAACATTCCGATGGCCTTGCACGCCTCGGCGGCTCCGCTGCCTCCCGCATTGCATGCGCTCACGTCCTTGACCGCGGAGACGGCTTCGAGGATTCCCGCGCCGAACACCGCGGGAATGGCCATGAGGAACGCCACGCGCACGGCGGCCTCACGAGTGTAGCCCATGGCGCGGCCGAAGGTGATGGTGCCGCCGGAGCGCGAGACACCGGGAATCAGGGCGAGCATCTGGCCGATGCCGAAGATGATGGCGTCCTTCACCGTCATACGCCCCATGGTCTTGACCTGGCGTGACCGCGCGTCGAAGAACCACAGCAGCACGCCGAACAGTGCGAGCACGGTCACGGTGATCCACAGGTTGCGGAACGTGGTCTCGATCGCGTTCTTGAACAGCAGGCCGGCGACCATGATGGGCAGGGTCCCGATGATGATGTACCAGCCCATCTGGGTGTCCTTGTTGTGCGCGCCGAACCGGCTCCTCAAATCCTTGCCGTCCCTGCCGAACAGCGAACCGAACCACGCGCCCAGGATACGGATGATGTCCCGTCTGAAATACAACAGGACGGCGAGCTCGGTGCCGATCTGGATGATGGCGGTGAACGCGGCGCCGGGATCCGAACCGATGGTCAGGTCGCCGATGATACGGATGTGGGCGCTGGAAGATACGGGCAGGTACTCGGTCAGTGCCTGCACCAGACCAAGGAAGATCGCCTGGAAGAAATTCATAACCCTTTGCTGTCCCTTGAAGTTAGGTTGTCGATAACGGCATGAGGAATGGCCGTCGTTTTCATATCGGTACGATGCAACACCTTAGCCTCATCCGTCTAAGAAATCATCAAGAACGCATCATATTTCGTTCAATGGTCACATTACGATGGGCCTGGCTATGGAAAGGAGCACATGGATGCCCACATATCGGAAAAGTAGACGTTGGGCCCCGGAAGGGTTCTTCGAATGCGAAGGCCGTGGCCTCAAATGGCTCGGCGAGGCCATGGAGCACGGAGGCCCCCGCGTGGTGGAGGTGTACGACTGGGGCGATGACCATCTCGACATCGAACGCGTGGACGCCGCCTCCCCCACACCGAAGGCGGCCTACGAATTCGGTGCCGCGCTCGCCCGCATGCATGACGTCGGCGCCCCCTGTTTCGGTGCGCCTCCGGCGGGCTATACGGGAACCTGCTACTTCGGCCCGCTTCAGGACCCCGTTCCGATGGATACCGGCGATTGGTCCGACGCGGCCACATACTACGGCCAGGGAAGGCTTCTGCCCATGGTTCGCCTCGGCGTGCAAAGGCATGAACTGGACCAAAGCGACCTCGACATGACGCAGGAGATCGTGGATGCCCTGCCACGAATCATGGGACCGGCGGCCTCCGACAAACCGGCGCGCATCCACGGGGACCTATGGGGAGGCAACGTGATGTGGACCGACGATGGTGACGGCGCCGAAGCCGTGCTCATCGATCCCGCCGCGCACGGCGGACACCGTGAAGAGGATCTGGCGATGCTGCACCTGTTCGGCATGTCGTATCTTGAGCGAATCATGGAGGGCTACCAGTCCGTGCATCCTCTGAAAAAGGGGTTCGAGGCCCGCTGCACCCTATGGCAGCTGTATCCCATCGCCGGTCATTGCGTGTTCTTCGGCGGCGGCTACGTCGGCCAGTTCCGCGCCATGTGCCGCTCCCTGTTGCGTTGACCGACAATCACCATTCAACATGATGTTCAGTGGTTTGTCGTGAGCGGAACGCCGAACGGTCGCCGGGAAATGAAAGGGGCTTCTGATTCTCGATACCCAAGAATCAGAAGCCCCTTTCCCATAGTGGATGAGATTGACTCAGCAGACCTTCCACATCCAGTTGTGCGGATCCTCGATCTCGCCGAGCTGGATGCCGAGCAGCTCGTTACGCAGGTCGACGGTAAGCTTGCCGGAGTTACCGTCCGCCACGGTGACGTCGAACTTCTCGGACTTGAAGCGCCCAATCGGGGTGATGATGGCGGCGGTGCCGCAGGCGAACACCTCGGTTACCTCGCCGGACTTGATGTCCTCAAGCAGCTGGTCGATCGCGATCATGGTCTCGACGACATCATGGCCCTTGTCCTGAAGCAGCTGGATGAGCGAGCGACGGGTGACACCCGGGAGGATGTTGCCTGTGAGCGACGGGGTCTCCACGTGGCCATCCTTGTGCACGGCCATCATGTTCATGCCGCCGAGCTCCTCAAGGTACGTCTTGGTGGCGGCGTCGACGAAGCACACCTGCTGGCAGCCGTTCTCGATGCCCTTGTATTCGCCGAGCAGGGAGGCGGCGTAGTTGCCGCCGCACTTGGCGAATCCGGTGCCGCCAGGGCCGGTACGGAACCACTTGTCCTCCACCCAGATGCTCACGGGCTTCACGCCACCCGGGAAGTAGGGGCCGGACGGGGAGGCGATCACGCAGTAGTCGACCTCCTGCGGAGCACGCACACCGAGGAAGGGCTCGGATGCGAACATGAACGGGCGCATGTACAGCGTGTATTCACGACGGGAAGGAACCCAAGCCGCATCCCGCTTGACCAGAGCGGCCACGGAGCCGAGGAAGTCGTCGATGGACAGCTCCGGCAGATACAGGCGCTTGGCGGAGTTCTGGAAGCGTTCGGCGTTGGCGTCCGGGCGGAACAGCCACACGGAACCATCGGCATGATGGTATGCCTTCAGACCCTCGAAGCACTCCTGAGCGTAATGCAGCACGGATGCACCCGGATCCATCTTGAGCGGGGCATACGGCTCGACGCGACGATCCGACCATCCTTCGCCCTTGGTCCAGGTCATGTGGGTCATGTTATCGGAGAAGACCTGCCCGAACGCCGGCTTGTCGATGAGCTCCTGACGCTTGGCGTCGGACGCCGGGTTTTCGTTGGGCAGCACAGTGAAGGCGTCTGCCAGCTTGGACAGCGCCGCCGGATCGTGATGAGTATTTTCTGTCATTCTTAGCTTCTTTTATTCCATTGCCGGCCGGAATCCGACCGGCTGCGGGTATGAGGTCGGTGCTTCTGGCACCGGACTGAGTAACACTCTCTCACATGGGGATTATCCGGCACGGAGAAAGTTCACATTATGAAAACGTATGGTCGTCGAATCCGTCGGTCGCGGCGACAATGCAAAGAGCCCACACGGGGTGGGCTCGTTATACATCAATCGGACGCGTCGGGGCTCAACGCCCCGCCGACATGGGACCGGTTCACTCGGCCTTGGCGTCAGCGGCCGGAGCGGCTGCGGCGTCAGCGGCCGGAGCGGCTGCCGGAGCGGTGGTCTCGGAGGAGTCCTCCGGAACCTCGACGGTGACGACGGACTCTTCCGGATCGTCGTGGATGAGCTCGACGCCCTCGGGCAGGACGACGTCCTTGGCGAGCACCTTGGTGCCGTCGACGAGGCCTTCGACGCTGACGGTGATTCGCTCAGGCAGGTTGGCGACGTCGGCGCGGACCTTGAGCTCCTGAACGTCGACGAACGCGACGGCAGCGCCCTTCGGGGTGCCCTCGACGAAGACCGGGACCTCGACCTCGATCTTCTCGCCGGCGCGCACCTCGTAGAAGTCGACATGCTCGACCTGCTGCTTGACGGGGTTGCGCTGCACGTCCTTGACGACGGCGAGCTTGGAGTCCTCGCCGAACTTCAGCTCGAAGAGGGCGTTCGTACGACGCAGGGCGTTGGTGGTCTCCTTCATCGGGAGCTGCAGGAAGGTGGGCTGCTCGCCGCCGGCGTACACGGTGGCGGGAACCAGCTTGGCGACGCGCATACGACGTGCAGCGCCCTTGCCGAACTCGGTACGGACTGCGCCTTCGAGGGTGATATCTGCCATGATGTTCTCCTTAAATCACGAATTGCCTTCGTCCCGGCGCGTCGACGCGCCGCGGAGCACCATGGATGGAAGCCCGAACGTCGAGTCGATAACGGAAGCGCGCATCACACGCCTTCCCTCGCCAAGACAACAATCTGTAAGCATACCATACCCTCGACGATTTGTCATGCCGCCGTGTCCAAGGACGGCCGCAGCTCGGCACGCCCATGTCTGGGGGCCCGCTCATCGTCGGAGAACGTGATCACCACGGCGGCCATGACGCATGCCACGCCCGCCAATTCCCAGATTCCCGGAATCTCGCCGAACGCAAGACCGACCGCCACGGCGACGGCGGGATACATGGACTGCATGACTGAGAACGTCCCGGAGGTGGTCTTGCGCATCACCACCTGATCGATGACGTAGGGGAAGAACGAACTGCACACCGATACGACCAGCATGAGCAACAGCAGATGAACGATGCCCCATCCGCCTTCGGAGGCCAGCCATGTCGCGGTCTTCGAGGGAACGAACAGCCCTTTTACGGCGGGTATGGCGAGGAACAGCGACTGGGCCGCGAAGCCGATGCACAAGGCGACCGACAACCTGTCCAGAGGGCTTCCCGTATGCGCCACCTTGCGTCCCATGACAATGTATACGCCCCACATCGTACCGCCGATGAGGATGGCGACGATGCCGATGGCAGGACGTCCCCCATCCGGTGAGGTCAGGGACATGCCTGCCAGAAGCGCCACTCCCGCAGCCGCGATGCCCACGCCGATGCGCTCACGCCAGTTTCTGCCGGTGATCAGGGCCACGCCGAGTGGCCCGACGAATTCCATGGCCACGGCCATTCCCATGTTCAGCTCGCTGATCGCCAGATAGAACATGGTGTTCATGGCCACGATGGCGAGGCCACAGCCGGCGGTGACGGCCCACTCCCGTCGGGTATGGGGAAGCGTGCGTCGTACGGCGGCGCGCCAGGGACGACGCCACGCCAGCATCATGATCGCCAGAAATCCGAACCGGTACCAGGCCGCACACAACGGGTCGATCTGGGTGAACACGGTCTTCGCCATGCCGGTGGCGAAATACATGAGTGCGCCTTCGACGGCGACGATGACGACGGCCGGGGTCTTCTCCAAAATGCGATACGCTATCTTCCTCACAGATACGTAAGCGTATCGCCATGTTTCCGGCATGTAAACCAGGAGACGTCGTTGTTCCATGATTTGTATGTAATGCGGTCACATTCGCATATGGGAAGCGCCGTGGAATCCATGAATGCGGATTCCACGGCGCAGTCGATTCCGAGCGAATCACGGGCGTGTGGCTTCAATGCGCAGAGCACGAAGGGTACATGGGTACGTCGAGTGCTCCGCAACGCAGAAAACACTCCGCTACGCGATGAGCAATTGATCGCGTGACGCGTGTGGCATCAAGGCGCGGGAGATGAAGGCGTACGAGGGTACGTCGAATCTCCCGCAACGTGGATGACACTCCGTCACGCAATCAATTCCTTGACGGCGGCGATGATGGCCTGCAACTCCTTCTTCGCATCGCCGAACAGCATCTGCGTGTTGTCGTTGAAGTAGAGCTCGTTCTCGATGCCGGCGTAGCCCTTGCCGCGTCCGCGCTTGATGACGACGACGTTTTCGGATTTGTCGACGTCGAGGATGGGCATGCCGGAGACCGGGGTGCCGGGTCGGCGGGCGGCGGGGTTGGTCACGTCGTTGGCGCCGACGACAAGGGAGATGGTCGCCGTGGGGAACTGCGGGTTGATGTCGTCGAGGTCGACGAGCTCCTCGTAGGGCACGTTGGCTTCGGCGAGGAGCACGTTCATGTGCCCGGGCATGCGGCCTGCGACGGGGTGGATGGCGTAGGCGACTTCGACGCCGCGGCTCTTGAGGAGCTCGCCGAGGTCGGCGAGCTCGCGCTGGGCCTGCGCCATGGCGAGGCCGAAGCCGGGGACGAAGATGACCTTCTGCGCGTAGACGAGCTGGACGGCGACGTCGTCGGCGGAGGTCTCCTTCATGGTGCCGGTGACGCCGTCGTCTCCTCCTGCGGCGTTGTCGCCGCCGAATCCGCCGGCGAGGACGGACAGCAGCGGACGGTTCATGGCCTGCGCCATGAGGATGGAGAGGGTGACGCCGGCCGCGCCGACGAGGGCGCCGGCGACGATGAGGGCCACATTGTCGATGGCGAGGCCGGACATGGCGACGGCGGTGCCGGTGCAGGCGTTGAGCACGGAGATGACGACGGGCATGTCGGCGCCGCCAATCGGGATGACGAACACCAGACCGTAGCACAGGGCGAACACGGTGGTGAGGACGGACCACAGGAGACGCTGCTCGGGCTGGATGCACAGCATGACGAAGGCCGCGATGGTGAGCACGATGAACAGCACGTTCCAGAAGCTCTTGCCGGGCAGTCTGAGGTTCTTGACGAACTTTACGCCCTGGAGCTTGCCGGCGGCGATGAGAGATCCGGTGAAGGTGACGGAGCCGATCATGATGCCGAGTCCGGCGGTGATGAGCACGACGAGGGTGGGAAGCGCCTCGTTGGTGAGGATGTCGTTGAGGGCGACGAGGGCGGCCGCGCCGCCGCCGACCGTGTTGAACACGGAGACGAGCTGCGGCATGTCGGTCATCTTGACCTTCTTGGCGGAAACGACGCCCGCGACGGCGCCGATGAGGATGCCGGCGACGAGCACGACGACGGCCGTGACGGAGATGAAGCCCTTGACGAAGAGATGCACGAACGCCATGACGACGGCGAACACCATGCCTGTGGCGGAGATCTGGTTGCCTTTGCGGGCGGTCTTCGGGGAGTTCATGAAGTGCAGGCCCATCACGAACATGACGGCGGCCAGCAGGTACACGAACCATGCGATGATATCGATGGGTGTTGCGGTCATTACTTATCGCCTTCCTTCTCGTCCTTCCTGGAGGGCTTCGAGCTCTTGAACATCTCCAGCATGCGGTCGGTGACCACGTAGCCGCCGACGACGTTCATGGTTCCCAGCACGGCGGCGAGGAAGATGAACACGTAGGCGAGCGGGGTCTGCGCCTCGGCGGCGACGATGACGACGCCGACGATGACGATGCCGTGGATGGAGTTGGCGCCCGACATCAGCGGGGTATGCAGGGTCGCCGGCACTTTGCCGATGACCTCGATGCCGATGAGCAGGGCGAGGACGAACAGGGTGATCGAGACGACGAGATCGGGCATGATCACTTCTCCTCTTCTGTATTGTCGGATGCGGACGCATCGACGCGTCCGGCGACGATGAGCGCGTTGTCGAGTTCTTCGTTGAGGTCCATGGCGAGCCTGCCATCCCGCACGAAGTGGGCGAGCACGTCGGCCACGTTGCGGGCCAGCAGGTTGGAGGCCGTGGTGGCGACGCCGCTGGCGAGGTCGGGGGCGCCGATGAGCCGCACGCCGTTGTCGGTGACGATGGTCCGGTTCGGTTCGGAGCCTTCGACGTTGCCGCCGAGTTCGCTGGCGGCGCAGTCGACGATCACGGCGCCGCGGTGCAGCCCGTCCACGCCGGCCTTGGTGAGCAGCATGGGGGGCTTGCGTCCCGGCACCTTTGCCGTGGTGATGACCACGTCGAATTCGGCGGCTTTCGTGTCCACGGCGGCCTGCTGGGCGGCCTGCTCCTCGGCGGTGAGCTGCCGGGCGTATCCGCCTTCGCCCTGGCCTTTGGAGAAGTCGAGACCGAGTTCGAGGAATTTGGCGCCGAGGGATTCGACCTCGCCCTTGGCTGCGGGGCGGACGTCGTATGCGGTGACGACGGCGCCGAGACGGCGCGCCGTGCCTATGGCCTGGAGTCCCGCGATGCCGGCGCCCAGGATGAGCACCTTGGCCGGGCGGATGGTGCCGGCCGCGGTGGTCATCATAGGGAAGAACGAGCCGTATGCGTCGGCGGCCCTGAGCACGGCCTTGTATCCCATGACGGAGTTCTGGCTGGTCATCTCGTCCATGGACTGCGCGGAACTGAGCTGGCGCGGGAGCTTCTCGATGCCCACGCCGACCAGCCCGGCCCTGTCGAGTCGGTCCACGTACTCCTGATCGGTGAACGACCCGAGCATACCGATGACCCATGATCCCTCCGGCAGACGGGCGACGAGTTCGTCGTCCGGGCGATCGACGAATCCGAAGGCCTGCGACCGAGCAATGACCTCGTCCCTGCCGACGACCCCCGCTCCCGCCTTGATGTAGTCTTCGTCACTGAATCCGGCGGCTTGTCCGGCATTGCGCTCGATGACGCAATCGACGGCGGAACGCTTGAGTCGTTTGACGATGTCCGGGGTGAGCGCCACGCGAGACTCATGCTCGGCGGTCTCATTGAAAATTCCATAAGTGATGGTCGATTGCGTATCTTCCCCCACCTGGTCCTCCCTCGTGATCTTTCCGTAACGGCGCCACATCAGCTCGTGGCACCCCGTACAGTCTATATCAAAGCCAACAAATGGCAACAATCGCCCTGGATTCAGCATATGCGGGGCATGATGCGACATCTCCGCCAACGCCTACGGTAGCGTAACGGCCGGCCCTGCTACTAGAGTGCGATAGGACTAATGAATGAAGGAGAACTCGTGGGTCTTATCGGTTCCGTAAAAAACGCAGTGGCCACGGCGGCGCATCGCGCTTCCAATCTCGGACGCAACTATCTGGACTACCCCGGCAGCGACGATCTGAACGACGACGGTCTTCCCGACACCCCTCCGGCGCAGGACGCCGTCTCGCCGGACGATCTTCCCCATGTGGACTACTGGGGGCCCGACTATCCGACCACGACGTATATGGACGACGGTCTGCTGACGTCGCGCACCGACGGAAATCCTCCTCTCGATGAGGGGACCAGCATCTACGACATCTACGCCGACCGAGCTCGGCGCATGGGAGACAAGCCCCTGTACACGTTCAAAAAGGACGGCGAATGGGTGACGAAGACGGCCGATGAGACGCTCGCCGACATTCGCATCACCGCCAAGGGGCTGCTGCATTACGGGCTGCGCAAGGGCGACGCCGTGGCGTTCATGTGCCGAACGAGCTATGAATGGAACATCGTGGACGCGGCGATCATGGCCTGCGGCGGCGTGCTCGCTACCATCTACGACACCGATTCGGGCGAGCAGATCCGCAACATCGCGAACAATTCCGACGCCCGGCTGCTGATCGTGGAGACCACGGGCATGCGCGCCGAGGCCGAGAACGTACTGCCGCAGTGCCCCACCGTCGAGAACATCGTCTGTCTGGAGACCGGCGGCCTCGACGAGATCCAGGCGTACGGAGCCTCGGTCTCGGACGCGACACTCGACGAACGCATCGATTCGGTGAAGAAGACCGATCTTTGCTCCATCGTATACACGTCCGGCTCCACGGCGGCCCCGAAGGGCGTGGAGATGACGCACGAACACTATTGCGCCGATGCGTTCAACCTGCACGACTACATGCCCGACCTGCTTCACGATGACAGGAATACCATCCTGCTGTTCCTCCCCCAGGCGCATTCCTTCGCTCGCGCCATCAACTACATCATGGTGGCGAGCCAGCTGCACGCCTACATCGCACAGGGGATCAAAACGCTGATCTCCGACTTGCAGGCGGCAAGGCCTTCGGTGATGATCGTCGTGCCGCGCGTGCTGGAGAAGGTGTACAACGCGGCTTCGCAGAAGGCCGGGCATGGTGCCAAGGGGCTGGTTTTCGCCGCCGCCGTCTCCGCTGCGCAGGACTATATGAAGGAGGTGTCCGAGAAAGGCAGGGCCGGTGCCCTGGTCAGCGCCCGGCGGGCATCCTTCGACCCGATCGTGTACAAGTCGTTGCGTGACGTGCTGGGTGGGCGCGCCCAGTGGATCGTGTCCGGCGGCGCCCCGCTCGACCCGGAGCTGCTGTCGTTCTTCCGCGGTGCCAAGGTGCCGGTCTACGAGGGGTACGGCGCCACGGAAACGACCGCACCCTGCGCGTTCAACCCGTTGGGCGTGCCGTTCCGTCAAGGCTCGGTCGGCATCCCCTTCCCGGGTTTCACGCTACGCATCGCCGAGGATGGCGAGATTCAGATCAAGGGTGTGTCGGTGTTCCACCGGTATCACAAGAACGAGGAGGCCACGGCCACGTCGTTCACCGAGGACGGGTGGTTCGCCACCGGAGATCTGGGACGTCTCGATGCCAACGGATTCCTGTACATCACCGGGCGCAAGAAGGATCTCATCATCACCGCGGGCGGCAAGAATGTCTCCCCCGGTCCGATCGAGGAGGCCATCCAGCGCTGTGAGATCGTTTCGCAGGCCCTTGTGCTCGGAGACAAGCGCCCGTTCATCTCGGCGCTGATCACGTTGGACGAGGAGGCACTGCGCCCATGGCTGGAGACCAAGGGCCTTGACCGTGAGATGTCGTTGGAGGACGCCGCCGGGAACGCCGCGGTGCGCGCGGAGATCCAGAAGTTCGTCGATCTGGCGAACGAGGGTGTCTCACGCGCCGAATCGGTGCGCAAGTTCATCGTGCTGCCCGAGGAGTTCACCCAGGAGAATGGTCTGATGACCGCTTCGATGAAGGTGATCAGGCCGAAGGTCATCGCAAGATACGCCACGCTGTTGAACACGCAGATGTACACGCCGCGCAGGAAATCCTGATTTCGTCACTGCGCCACAAACATGAAAAATCCCCTCCGTATGAGCGCGGAGGGGATTATTTTTTCGTCATCGCATTCTCATGGATGAGCGCGATCCGGTTCAGTGTTCGAACGGATAGACCTCGCCCCACTGTGCGCGCAGGGAATCCATTATGCGCATGATGCGCAGCGTTTCCTCATGAGGCATCTCCTCGCATTGCGTCGCACCTTCGAGGATGGCCTTGGCTGCGCTGACGACCTGGTATTCGTACCCGGTGATCTGGTCGGGGAACAAGATCTTGTCGATCTGCCGGTGGTCCGCGTCGAACACGGAGATACGCTCCGGATTGTTGATGTTCTCCACGATGAGATAGCCCTTGTCGCCCTGGATGACGCCCTGTCTGCTGCCGACCGACACCATGGACGAGTCGATGGTCGCCGCCACGCCGTTGTCCAGCCAGAAGGTGGCGGAGAACTGTTCGTCCACGCCTCTGTCGGTGAATACACAGCTGCTGGTCACACTCCGGGGTGTCGCCTCGGGGAACGCCATGGCGACGAAATTGATCGGATATACGCCGACATCGAGCAATGCGCCGCCCGCCATGGCGGGGTCGGTCATGCGCGCCTTGTCGGACACGGGATATGAGAGGTTGGCGTAGACCTGCCTTGGCGTGCCGACCACACCGGATCGCAACGTGTCGAGGATGATCCGGCGGCTGGGCATGTACCGTGTCCATATAGCCTCGGTGCACAGCAGACGGGTCTGCGAGGCGACGTCCAGCACCTTCCGCGCCTGCTCCTCGTTCGCGGTGAACGATTTCTCAACCAGCACGTTCTTGCCTGCCATCATGCATGCGATGGCGTGACGGGCGTGCATCGCATGCGGCGTGGCGACATACACCAGATCGATCTCCGGATCGGCGAGCATGGACTCGTAGCTGCCGTAGGCCCTGTCGAATCCATATCGGTCCGCGAACCGTTCCGCACGCGGGTCATCATCCCTCGTCGCCACCGCATAGGGCCTGATGAGCGTGGAGTATCGCTCATCGCCGGCCATGTCGTGCAGCGTCTGCGCCATATGATGCGCTATTCTGCCGCATCCCAGTATCGCGACGTTCACCGTGCCGTCATGGATGCCGTTGCGTCTGCTCATGATTGTCCCTTTCTGTTATGTTCGGCGGCGACGAAAATCGAATCGCCCGGGCATGTCGTCCGGCGGGATGGATCAGAATCCCAGACGATCGAGCTTCTTGGGATCGGACTGCCATTCGCGGGCCACCTTGACGTGCATGTCGAGTTTGGCCTTGGCCCCCACGATTCGGTTGACGGGCGTGCGAAGCTTCTTCTTCACCCGCACCAGATGCTCGGCCTTGCGACCGATGATGATCGGTTTCTGCGAATCACGTTCCACATAGACCGACACCAGAACCTGCACCTTGGGTCTGGGTTCCTCCGGATTCCCCTCGGACGGCTCATCGTCCGGGCGGATGATATCGTCGACCACGACGGCGAGCGAATGCGGGAGCTCGTCGTCGAGCTCTTCGAGGAACGCGCCCCGGATGAGTTCCGCGATGGCCTCTTCGGGCCTTTCCTCGCTGATCTGGTCCTCCGGATACATCTGAGGGCCTTCCGGCATGACGTCGATGAACATCCGGCGGACCTCGTCAAGATTGTCGTGTTTCAGCGCGGACACGGGAACGATGTCGGTGAAGCCGGCGAATTCGTTGATTTCGATGAGCTTGTCGACGAGCTGCGAACGGCTGAGCTCGTCGATCTTGGTGACCACTGCGATGAGGGGAACCTTCCACGTGAAGGCGCCGTCGTCCCCCTTCGTGGCGAACTGGCTGCGAAGACGGCTGAGGATGCGTCTGTCGCCCGGGCCGATCTCCTGATCGGCCGGAAGAAGGAAGGCGATGGCGTCCACTTCGGACAACGACTCGTCGACGATGTCGTTCAGACGCTGTCCAAGCAGCGTACGGGGCCGATGGATGCCGGGGGTGTCGACCAGTACGATCTGCGCATGGTCGGTGGTGAGCACGCCTCGGATGGCCTTTCGCGTCGTCTCCGGACGCGACGACGTGATGGCGACGTGTGAGCCGATCAACGCGTTGATCAATGTCGATTTGCCGACGTTGGGCCGTCCGACGACGGCGATGAACCCGGATCTGTAGGCGTCTTGAGCATCTTGCATAACACACCACTGTACCGTGAGGGCTGGCGAAATCGGACGCCTAGTCGTCGGTGGACGCGTCGGGCAGTCCCCCGTCGTCGACGGACGATTCGAGTTCCACGAGGATGGTGGAGACCTTCTTGCGGCGGCCCGCCGAATCCACGGCGGTGAGACGCAGTCCGTGGGTGACGGCGTGGGACCCGACCAGGGGGACCTTGCCCAGCACCTTGGTGAGCAGCCCGTAGACGGTGTCGACGTCATCCTCGTCGAGGCTGATCTCGAATATCTCCTCCACATCGGCGATGGACGAACGAGCGGGGAACCTCCACTTGCCCGGCGCCACCTCCTCGGGCTCGGCCTTCTGGGTCCGGTCGTGCTCGTCCTCCAGCTCGCCCACTATCTGTTCGATGGTGTCTTCGATGGTGACGAGGCCGGCGATGCCGCCGTATTCGTCCACGACGATGGCCACATGCTGGCGCTGGCGCTGCATCTGATGGAACAGGTCGTCGACCGGCTTCGATTCCGGCACCAGCAGCGGGTCGCGCTTGATCGAGGACACCGGCCGGTCGGCGGCGGCGGGGTTGAAGGCGACGGCGCGCACCGCGTCCTTGAGATAGGCGATGCCCACAAGGTCGTCGACGGAGTCCCCGATGATGGGCACCCGGGAGAAACCCGAGCGGGAGAACATCTTCAGTACGCTGCCGAGGGGCTCGTCCTTGCCGATGCAGATCATGTCGGTTCTTGGCACCATGATCTCGCGGGTCAGCGTTTCGGACAGCATCAGCACATTGCGCAGCATCTCGGAGATCTCGGGATCGAAGTCGTCGGTCTCGACCAGACGGTCGATCATCGCGCGACGCTGTTCCAGGTGGATCTTATCCAGCTCCTCGTCGTCGGAAAGCTCGGTCTTCCCCGATCGGGAGGAGCTGATGCCCTTGACCTTCGCGAACGGCGTCAGAGCCACGGCGACGGATATCGAGCGGGAATGCTTGAGCATGATCTGGATGGGCATGGAAGCCCTCGTGCTGCGGGGTCGCACAAGGATCGACACCACGCCGACGATGAGGGCGAACGTGATGCCGCACAGCAGCGTCACCCAGATGGGTGCTCCGAGCGCGTCCGAGATGCATGCGACGAGCACGCCGTCGAGGATGTTGCACACGATGCGGAAGAACGCGCACGACCCGGATGTGGCGAAACGGTCGGAGACGAGCCGCTGCACGCGGTGGATGCGGTCGAGCTGCTTCATCTTGGTGAACTGGCTCTCGTCGCCCGTCTGCACTTCAAGGATCAGATTGTTGAGACTGGAACGGGTGACCCGGGTGATGGCCCCCTCGGTCGAGGCCATAACCAGTGAGAGCCACACCAGCAGCAGTGCGACGGCCGCCATCGCGACGATTATCGGGATGAGTCTCTCGTTCATGACCGGTCGCCGTCCCCACGGTGTTCGGCCTCGTACCGGGCCAGCAGGTCCGGCGCGCCTTCCGGCAGTCGCACATCGTCGAGGATTCCGGGCCGCAATGCCAGGAAGGTCAGCAGGAGCTGGCGCTGCAGGCCGAACATCTGGCGTTCCTCCGCCGGCGTGGTGTGATCGTATCCGAGTAGATGCAGGATGCCGTGGATGGTGAGCAGCATCATCTCCTGGATGGTGGAGTGGCCTGCGGCGCGGGCCTGTTCGGCGGCCACGTACGGGCAGATGACGATGTCTCCCAACACGCCTTCCGGCACGGTCTTGCCGTTGCCGGGGCGCAGCTCGTCCATCGGGAAGCTCATGACGTCGGTGGGGCCGTCAAGGTTCATCCAGCGTTCATGCAGGCGGGCCATGGACGCCGGATCGTTGAACAGCACCGTCAGGTCGGACTGCGTGCTGACCCTCATCTGGTCGAGGACCCAGACCCCGAGGTCGGAGAAGGTCTTCGGTTCGATGGTCCACGGGGTTTCGTTGGTCACTTCGACGCTCATGCGCGTTCATCCTCCTGATGACGGTGTCCGTCCGACGGTCCGCGGTGCCGGCGGTCCGCATGTTCCTTGCGCAGTTCATCATAGCGTCCGTACGCCTCGACGATGCGGCCAACGAGCTCATGACGCACCACGTCGGTCGCCCTAAGATGGACGAACGCGATGTCGTCGATGCCGTCGAGCACGCGCTCGATGGTGGCGAGTCCGGATCTGGGCACGGTCAGGTCCACTTGGGTGATGTCGCCGGTGATAATCATGCGCGTGTTGAAGCCAAGACGGGTGAGGAACATCTTCATCTGCTGTTCGGTGGTGTTCTGGGCCTCGTCGAGAATCACGTAGGCGTCGTTGAGCGTACGCCCGCGCATATAGGCGAGCGGGGCCACCTCGATGGTGCCGTCCCCGAGATAACGGTGTAGCTGGTCGGCACCCAGCATATCGGACAACGCGTCGTACAGGGGGCGCAGATACGGGTCCACCTTCTCGCTCAGCGTTCCGGGGAGGAATCCGAGGTTCTCGCCCGCCTCCACCGCCGGTCTGGTGAGGATGATCTTGCGCACGCGTCCGTCCTCGAAGGCCCGTACCGCCTTGGCCACCGCCAGATAGGTCTTTCCGGTGCCCGCGGGGCCGATCGCGAACGTGATCGTGTGTTTTTCGATGGCGTTGACGTAGTCGATCTGGCCGGCCGTCTTCGGACGCACCGGCACGCCGAGCGCGAAGGTTATGACCCCGGGGATGTGCACGCGCTTGCGTTCGTCCTTGGCCGGGACGACGTCCTTCCTCGGGGAGGATGCCGGACGCCCGGCGGGCCTTCTCCCTGCGGCATGCTCCCGGATCCGGCTCTGCCACCCCTCCCGGGAATGGGACGTGCTCAGCAGCCTGCGCACGGTGTCCGCATCCATCGGCGCCGTGTATGCGGCCTGGATGATCGTGTCGATGATCTCCTCCGCCTCGTTGGCCTGCGCCTCCGTCTGCCGTGAACGCGACATGACCGCCACCCGGTTGCCGCGGACGATGATCGTCAGTTCGGGGAAAGCCCTCTCCACCTCGCGTATCACCTGATCGGCCGGTCCGAGGACCGTCACGGGATTGAGTTCCGAGGGGATGGTGATGGTACGTGTTGTTGTGGCCACGTTAGATTGTTTTCTCTTTCCGTTCGATTGCAGGAAACACGTCGGTTCTGTCGGCGGCCGGACGTCGTCCACCGGCCGCGTCCGCGCTACTCGTCAAGCACCTCGCCGGTGAGCACGTGGGCGTGCACGTGGAAGACCGTCTGCCCCGCGTCCTTGCCGGTGTTGAACACAAGACGGTACTCGCCGTGGAACGCTTCGTCGGCGATGGACTGGGCCACCTGGACCATGTGCGCGAGCTGCCCGGCATCCTCCTTGGCGAGGGCGGCGACGTTCGGATGATGCTTCTTCGGAACGACGAGCACATGCACCTTCGCCTTGGGATTGATGTCCTTGAATGCATAGGTGGTGTCGTCCTCGTACACCTTCTCGCTGGGGATCTCCCCGGCGATGATCCTGCAGAACAGGCAGTCGTTGTCCTTGCTCATGGAGCCGCTCCTTGTATGATGTGGATTACGTTTTCATGCTATTGCGCACTTGGGATAATCCCCGACATCACCACGCGCTTAGAGAACACGGTTCACCCAACGTTCATTCCGACTGTCCTACGCGAACCGCCCGAGAACTCGCGACAGCAACGCCAGGGCCACCGGCCCGGCACTCGACGCCCGCATGATGTTGCCGCCGAGAACCACCGCGCTGGCGCCGGCCTCGACGAACGATGAGACCTCCTCCTCGCTTATGCCGCCTTCAGGCCCCACGACCACACTGATCGTCCGCGGCCTGCCGTCGTCGAGGCAACGCTCCGAGATGTCGCGGACCCTGTCTTCGATGGAGTCCCACGTATCGGTCGCGTCCTGATGCAGCACGATGACCATATCGCCGTGCACGCCGGAGCGCAGGCACATCTCCACGATATTGCGGCTGGTCGCCTTGGACTCCAGCTCCGGAGCCCATGTGCGCCGGGACTGTTCGGTGGCCGCGTTGAGGATCTGCCTCCATTTGCCGGCGGCCTTGGCCTCTTTATTGCCCTTCCATTGCACGATGGAGCGGTTGGCCTGCCACGGCATGACCAGATCCACGCCCACCTCGGTGGCGGTTTCGATGGCCTGCTCGTCGCGGCCTGATTTGGCGAGGGCCTGTATCAGGCGCAGACGCGTCACCGGAGCGGGATCGCGGCCCACCTCCTCGACCATGACCTGGCGGCTGGCGGGGTCGCGCACCGTGGCGAGGACACGCAGGCCGCGCCCGTCGGAAAGATAGAGCCTCTCCCCCGGCCCCAGGCGCATCGCCTTGAATGCATGACGCGCGACATACTCCGGTACGGTGATCACCCATCCGTCATGCAGCCGTTCGTCGCTGTTGACCGGGGTCTCGTCCTTGCTGGGGTCGATGAGGAAAAGCGGAAAAGTCATGGCTCAAACGTACACGACACGCCGGATATTGTTCTGATTTGACAGACACCCCTGCTGTGATGCTATAGTTCCATCTCGTTGCCAAACACGGCACCTGTCCGGGTGGCGGAATGGTAGACGCGCTAGCTTGAGGTGCTAGTGGTTATTTTATACAACCGTGCGGGTTCAAGTCCCGCTCCGGACACAGACGAACCCCTTGGAATCCAAGGGGTTTTCTTGTATTCACCGACTCTTTCATACGACGGACCAGAGCCGGGGCACAGGCGGGTATGGGTCATATCCCACAGGCCGCACCGCGGTCCGCGACACCTCCCCGTCGTCACGACACGCCGGATATTGTTCTGATTTGACAGATACCCCTGCTGTGATGCTATAGTTCCATCTCGTTGCCAAACACGGCACCTGTCCGGGTGGCGGAATGGTAGACGCGCTAGCTTGAGGTGCTAGTGGTTATTTTATACAACCGTGCGGGTTCAAGTCCCGCTCCGGACACAGACGAACCCCTTGGAATCCAAGGGGTTTTCTTGTATTCACCGACAATCCGAGCCACCGACAATCCAAGGAACGCCGACATGCGACTGGAACATATCGAATCCATCGACGACGAACGTCTGAAATCCTTCACCCATCTGACGGAGCCACAGCTGCGCAACCGGCTGGAGCCGTCCATGGGCATGTTCATCGCCGAATCCCCCAAGGTCATCGATCGGGCCCTGGCGGCGAACGTGGAACCGGTGTCGTTCCTCGTCGAGGAACCATGGCTCGACGGCATGTCCAAGGAATTCGATTTCGTCGACGACCGCTGGGGCAAGGACGTCCCCGTCTACATCGCCACCCCCGAGGAGCTGAAGAAGATCACCGGATACCGTCTGCATCGCGGCGCCCTGGCGACGATGAGACGATGGACGCTTCCCTCCGTCGAGGACATCTGCCGCGGCGCCTCGCGTGTGGCGGTCATGGAGAACATCGTGGACCCGACCAACATCGGCGCGCTCATGCGGTCCGCCGCGGCATTGGACGTGGACGCCGTCCTCGTCACGCCGTCGTGCGGGGACCCGCTGTACCGTCGCGCCGCACGCGTGTCCATGGGAACCGTGTTCCAGGTGCCGTGGACACGCATCGGCGGAGACGACCGCCGTTACTGGCCGTGGAAGGGCATGGACGAACTCCACGCATGCGGACTGACCACGGCAGCGCTCGCCCTGAGCGACGATTCCATCGGGCTGGATGATCTGGTCGAACGGCTCAACACGCCCGACACGCCAGAGCACATCGACCGGCTCGCCATGATCTTCGGCACCGAAGGCGACGGACTGAGCCGGCATACCATCGCCAAGGCCGACCTGACCGTGAAGATCCCGATGAGCAACGGCGTGGACAGTCTCAATGTAGCGGCGTCAAGCGCCGTGACCTTCTGGGCGACACGACGACGATGACGAACGCGGGCGTGAACGGGACGGCCACGGAATGCTAACACGGGATGGCCACCACGCTACCCCATGGCAAACGATTGATAAAAAAGCGAATATCGGACGACACCTGCCCCCAACATCATGGTTTTTGTGACAATATAGAGTTATTGTTTCACTCACCGACGAGTAAAAAGGCAGGGGATACCCATGAAGAGAAGCCCGAAAGTACTCTCGATCGTTCTGGCTGGCGGCGAAGGCACACGCCTGATGCCGCTCACCCGTGACAGGGCGAAGCCGGCGGTCCCGTTCGGAGGCGTGTTCCGTCTCATCGACTTTCCGCTGAGCAATCTGGTAAATTCGGATTTCCAGCACATCATCGTATTGACGCAGTACAAGTCGCATTCGCTTGACCGCCACATCTCGCAGGTCTGGCGATTCTCCTCGCTTCTGGGCAACTACGTATCCCCCGTGCCGGCACAGCAGCGTCTCGGCAAGCACTGGTACCTCGGTTCCGCCGACGCGATCTACCAGACGATCAACATCATCGAGGACGTCAAGCCCGACATCGTCGTGATCGTCGGCGCCGACCATGTGTACCGCATGGACTTCCAGCAGATGGTGCAGTCGCACATCGACTCCGGCGCAGAGTTCACGGTGGCCGGCATCCGCCAGCCGATCAGCCAGTCCAACCAGTTCGGCGTCATCAACACCGATCCAAACCACCCCGGCGTGATCACGCATTTCGAGGAGAAGCCGGCCACCACCACCGGACTGCCCGACGACCCTTCGATGATGCTCGCCTCCATGGGCAACTACGTGGCCAACACGGACGCCCTGTTCGACGCGCTGCGCAAGGATGAGAAGGCCAAGGACACCAAGCACGACATGGGCGGCGACATCGCCCCGTACTTCGCCTCCCGAGGAGAGGCCGGCGTCTACGACTTCACCACCAACGACATCCCCGGATCCACGGAGAAGGACCACGCCTACTGGCGTGACGTCGGTACGATCAAGCAGTTCTATGATGCGCACATGGACCTCATCGCCTATGTGCCGGAATTCAACCTGTACAACACCGAATGGCCGATCTACACCTATTCCGGCTCGCTGCCGCCCGCCAAGTTCGTGCATGCCGGCCGTGACCGCCTCGGACACGCCACCGACTCGATCGTCTCCCCCGGCGTCATCGTATCCGGCGGCGAGGTGCATCATTCGGTCATCTCCCCGAATGTGCGCATCCACTCGTGGTCGCAGATCGTCGATTCGATTCTGTTCAACAACGTCGTCATCAACCGCCGCGCACGCGTATACAAGGCGATTCTCGACAAGAACGTCGTGCTCACCGAGAACGCGACCGTCGGCATCGACACCGAGCGTGACCTCGAACGTGGCTTCACGGTGACGGCCGAAGGCATCACCGTCGTGCCGAAGGGCACCATCGTCACGGACTGATCATCCTCGATTGATGGTCAGACCGTCGGTCGATGCATCCGATATGAATCAGGCTCCCTCCCCTGCCGGGGATGGGAGCCTGATTCGTTGGTATTGATGTGTCACGCACTGCCCACGATTACGCGGGCGCACGCGTGGCGGGTCTACGCGCCGTAGGTGGGCAGATTGTCGAAGTTGAAGCCGAGGGCGGCGAGCTGGGCCTGTCCCTCCGGCGTGATCTTCTCGATGCTCCACGGCGGGGTCCACGTCCAGTCGATGCGGAACTCCTCGACCAGCCCGGCGAGCACGCTGGCGGTCTCGTCCTCGATGAGATCGGTGAGCGGACATGCCGGCGTGGTAAGCGTCATCGTGATGATGGCGCGGCCGAGCTCATCGATCTCGATGCCGTAGACAAGGCCGAGGTCCACCACGTCTATGCCGAGTTCGGGGTCGATGACCTGATGCAGGGCCTCCTGCACGTCGCGCGCGGTGGCGCGGCCGATGTCGTCGATGGCCTTCAGGGGGATGTCCGGCTCTCCGTCGGAATCCGGGCAGCCGCATGAGCCATGGTCGTTGCCACAGCCGCAGGCATCTGCCGACTGCTTGTCGCTGCCGGTGCCGGTATTGTTCCTGCCGATGGAACCTGCGAGATTCGGGTTCATCATGACCTTCTTGGCGTCCTCCTCGTTGCCGAGGGCTCGCTGTACGGACTGATAGACCGAATCCTGTGGTTCGGGCACAAGATTGTCGTCTGCCATGTACGCCTCCTTCGTCGAAAATCTATGAGTATACAGGTTCGTCGTGCTATGCCTGCTTGCCGTCTGCATCGCCGGTCATATGGGCCAACGCCTGCGCCATGGAGTCCTTCAGGCCCTCCCATCCCAGTAAAGCACACTTGATGCGCATGGGGTATCGTGAAACGCCCTGGAACACTACGGCGTCGCCGAGTGATTCCTCCAGTCGTTCGTCGTTGAGGCCGTTGCCTCGCGATTCCATGAGCCTGTGGAACGTGTGGAACAGCTCCATGGCCTCGTCCACGGTCTTGCCGTCGACGAGATCGACCATGATGGACAGGCTCGCCTGCGAGATGGAGCAGCCTTGGCCGTCCCATACCAATTGTTCGATGTGCTGCGGCCTGCCGTCGCTGCCATCGGAGATTTCGACGCGGACGGTGACTTCGTCTCCGCAGGTGGGATTGAACTGGTGCGACTGGGCCGGCACACAGTATTCGTGGCTGGCCTGCAACGTGCTTTCCCCGGTGCTGAGACTGTCGATGCCTATGGTGTTCGCAGCCTCAGCGGAGGCGAACCGGACTTTGCCATGGGGATTCTTCGAAGCCTCCAGGATGACTTCCTGGTACATCTGCTCAAGTTCTTCGGAGCTCATTCCGTAATCTGCCATGCCCTCTAACCTAGCGATGTGCTATGACGTCGGTGGCCCGTCATGCCGTAGGCGTACCGGCATGACGGGCCACCATCGACGTCGCGCGGGATTCGACCCCGACCCGTGTCTTATTCGGCGCGGAAGAAGGAGCGGACCCTGCCTGCGGCTTCGATGAGCGCCTTGGCGTCGTCAACGGAATTGTAGATGCCGCTTGAAGCGCGGTTCGAGGCAAACAGGCCGAAATGACGGTGCACGGGCTGTGCGCAGTGATGGCCGACGCGGATGGCGATGCCCTGGGCGTCGATGAACTGGCCCACGTCGTGCGGATGCACGCCCTTGACGTCGAAGGCCACGGTGCCGATGCGGTCCACGTTCTCGCGCGGCCCAAGGATGCGGATGCCGTCAATATCGCCAAGTTTGAGCAGTTCGGCGGCGATGGACTTCTCATGGGCTTCGAGGTTCTCCATGCCGATGTTCATGAGCCACTCGGCGGCGACCCCGGCCGCGACGACCTGGGCGACGGGCTGCGTGCCGGCTTCGAAGCGCGCCGGAGGCTCCATGTACTGGGCAGGCTTATCCATCCAGGCCAGCTCGACCATGGAGCCGCCGAAGTTGGCCGGGGGCAATGCCTCAAGCAGTTCACGGCGACCGTAGAGGAATCCCACGCCGGTGGGGCCGTACATCTTGTGGGCGCTCCATGCGGCGAAGTCCACGTCGAGGGCATGGAAGTCGACCCTGAGATGCGGAACGGACTGGCAGGCGTCAAGGATGAACACGGCGCCGACCTCATGCGCACGACGGACGATGGGCGCGATGTCGGTGATGGCACCGGTGGTGTTGCCCACATGCGTGACGGCGACGACCTTGGTGCGTTCGGTGATGACCTCGTCGAGGTTGTCGGTGCGTACGCGGCCGTCTTCGGTGAGTCCAAGCCATTTGAACGTGGCGCCGGTTCGGGCGGCAAGCTCCTGGAACGGTAGCAACACGGAATGGTGCTCCGCCTCGGAGACCACGATCTCATCGCCGGGCTTGAGGGCGAAACGCTTGGCAGCCTCTCCCCCACGGCCTAGTGACGCGTTGCCGATGGCGGTGGCAAGCAGGTTGAGTCCCGCGGTGGCGCCACCGGTGACGACGATCTCCTCCTCGCCTTCGTCCGAGGCGGCGCCAACGAGGCGGGCGACCTTGGCACGGGCCTGTTCGAAGGCCTCGGTGCTCAATGCGGCGAGTTCATGGGCACCGCGGTGCACTCCGGCATTGATGGTGCGGTAGAACTCGGACTCCGCATCGATGACGCACTGTGGCTTCTGAGACGTGGCCGCCGAGTCCAGATAGACGAGCGGATGCCCGTGGACACGCTGATCGAGAATCGGGAACTGCTCCCGAATTGCCTTGAAATCCACCATGGTGTTCTCCCGTCTCAGGCCAACGCCGATTCGGAGTCGGCGCCCTCGGGCAGGTACTGGTCGTAGCCGTTCTCCTCAAGCTCGTCGGCCAGCTCGGGGCCTCCGGTCTTCACGAAGTGGCCGTCGGCGAACACGTGCACGATGTCGGGCTTGATGTATTTGAGGATGCGCGTGTAGTGCGTCACCATGAGGATGCCGAAGTCGTTGGCGTCCTTGGCGCGGTTCACGCCTTCGGAGACGATGCGCAGCGCGTCGACGTCGAGGCCGGAGTCGGTCTCGTCGAGGATGGCGAACTTGGGCTTGAGCAGTTCGAGCTGAAGCACTTCGGCACGCTTCTTCTCACCGCCGGAGAAGCCTTCGTTCACGGAACGGGAGGCGAACTTCGGGTCCATGCGCAGACGCTTCATGGCTTCGCCGAGCTCCTTGGCCCACGTGCGGATGGCGGGGGCCTTGCCGTCGACCTCGGTCTTGGCGGTGCGCAGGAAGTTCGTCATGGAGACGCCGGGGACCTCGACCGGGTACTGCATGGCGAGGAACAGGCCCGCCTTGGCGCGCTCGTCCGGGGTCATCTTGAGCAGGTCCTCACCGTCGAGCAGGGCCTGGCCGGAATCGACCTCGTACTTGGGGTGGCCTGCCAGAGTGTAGGCGAGTGTGGACTTGCCGGAGCCGTTGGGGCCCATGATGGCGTGGGTCTCGCCGGAGTTGACGGTGAGGTTGACGCCCTTGAGAATCTGCTTGCGGCCGTCCTTGGTCTCCACGGAGGCGTACAGGTCCTTGATTTCCAATGTTGACATTGTTGTTCTCCTAAAATCTGTCGTGCTTGTCGTCGTTACTTTTCCTCAAGGACCGCGGCCATGGCCGCGCTTTCGCCGCGGGCGAGTCGGCGGTCGATGACGTTCATGAGGTGCTCGGAGATGGACGGGATGCCGATCTCCTCGATCAGCTCGGCGAAGAAGCCACGGACCACGAGCTTGCGGGCCTCGGTCTCCGGGATGCCGCGGGACTGCAGGTAGAACAGCTCCTCATCGTCGAAGCGCCCGACGGAGCTGGCGTGGCCGGCGCCGATGATGTTGCCGTTCTCGATCTCAAGGTTCGGTTCGGAGTCGGCAATGGCGCCCGGGGTGAGCACGAGGTTGCGGTTGAGCTCGTACGAGTCGGTTCCCGGGGCGGTGGGCTGGATGAGCGCGTTGCCCACCCAGGTGGAGTGCGCGCCCTTGCCGTCGAGCGCGCCCTTGTAGACCACGCGGGACTTGCATTCGGGATGGTTGTGCACCACCATCGTGCGGTTCTCGATGTGCTGGCCGGGGTCGACGAAGTAGATGCCGAGCATGTTGAGCTCGCTCTGCGGGCCGCCGAAATCCTGGTCCATGCGCAGACGAACCACGTCGCCGCCGAGCGTGACGACCGAATGACGCAGGGACGCGCCCTCGCCCACGTGGATGCGATGGTTGCCCACATGCTTGGATTCCGGATCCCACTCCTGCACGAAGGTGGTGGAGATATGGGAGTCCTTGCCGGTGGTGATCTCGACGCCTTCGGCAAGGCGCGCCTTGCCCTCATGCTCCACGATCACGTCACCGTGCGCCCTGTCGTCGGCCTTGATGACCAGATGGAAGGCGTCGAGGCCGAGCCCCGCCCCCTTCACCTTCACCAGCACCGGGGAGCGCAGTTCGCCGGTGAGCTCCACGACGGTGGCGGTGGTGCCGGACGTCCATTCGACGGCTGCCGCACGGTCGGTCGGCTTGGACACGGTGCCGGACGGGGCTTCGTCGATG
Source organism: Bifidobacterium catulorum (assembly GCF_003129925.1). Taxonomy (GTDB): domain Bacteria; phylum Actinomycetota; class Actinomycetes; order Actinomycetales; family Bifidobacteriaceae; genus Galliscardovia; species Galliscardovia catulorum. The sequence continues at coordinate 154,831 of NZ_QFFN01000001.1, forward strand.
CGTGTCTGGTAGAGCCGCACGTTGTCGGCGTCGAGTTCGGTTCCGTCGATGGCGCCGACCTCCACAATGGTCTCGCCGCTGGGCTTGAACACGTCGAAGAACTCCTCGATGCGGTCGATCGGCGTGTATCGCCAATCATCCTGCTTGCGCGTGGGCTCGGCGAAATCATCCGGGCTGAAGGAGCGCGGCGCCTTGTCGGCGCTTGAAGGCATGAGCGCGGGGACGGCGTAGGGATCGTTGAGGTCGGCGACGGGAATGTTGAGCTCGGCCGCGACCTCCGCAGCGGTCTGCTCGTTCGTGGTTTCGCTGTTCGTTGCGTCGGTCATATCAGCCCACCGATCCTTCCATCTGCAGTTCAACGAGTCGGTTCAGTTCAAGCGCGTACTCCATCGGCAGCTCGCGGCTGATCGGCTCCACGAATCCTCGTACGATCATGCCCATGGCCTCCTCTTCGGAGAGTCCACGGCTCATCAGGTAGAAGAGCTGGTCTTCGGATACCTTCGACACCGTGGCCTCATGGGCCATGGAGACGTCGTCCTCGCGCACGTCCACGTGCGGATACGTGTCGGAACGGCTGTAGTCGTCCACGAGCAGGGCGTCGCATACGGTGGAGTTGGAGGATCCCTCGGCCCCCTTGACGATCTTGACCAGGCCGCGGTATGCGGATCGGCCGCCGCCGCGGGAGATGGACTTCGCCACGATGGTGGATGAGGTGTGCGGGGCGAGGTGGATCATCTTGGCGCCCGTGTCCTGATACTGGCCCTTGCCTGCGAAGCCGAGCGACATGGTGCTGGCCTTGGCGTACGGTTCGGCGAGGATGCAGGCGGGGTATTTCATGGTGGCCTTGGAGCCGATGTTGCCGTCGACCCATTCCATCGTGCCGCCTTCGCGCACGTAGGCGCGCTGGGTGACGAGGTTGTACACGTTGTTCGACCAGTTCTGCACGGTGGTGTAGCGCACGCGCGCGTGCTTCTCGACGACGATCTCCACGATGGCGGCGTGCAGCGAGTCCTCGGACCAGATCGGGGCGGTGCAGCCTTCCACATAGTGCACGTAGGAGCCTTCGTCGGCGATGATCAGCGTGCGTTCGAACTGGCCCATGGCCGGCGTGTTGATGCGGAAGTACGCCTGCAGCGGAATCTCCACGTGCACGCCCTTCGGCACGTAGACGAACGATCCGCCGGACCATGCGGCGGTGTTGAGCGCGCCGAACTTGTTGTCCTCCGGGGAGACGACGGTGCCGAAGTACTTGCGCACCAGGTCAGGGTATTCGCGCACGGCGGTGTCGGTGTCGACGAAGATGACGCCCTGCTTCTTCAGGTCCTCCTGAATGGAGTTGTAGATGACCTCGGACTCGTACTGGGCGGCGACGCCGGAGACCAGACGGTTCTTTTCGGCTTCGGGGATGCCGAGACGATCATACGTGTTGCGGATGTCGTCGGGCAGTTCGTCCCAGGTCTTGGCCTGCTTGTCGATCGGCTTCACATAGTACTTGAAGTCGTCGGCGTTGAATCCGGAGAGGTCCACGCCCCAGTCGGGCATGGGCTTGTCAAGGAACGCCTTGAATCCGCGCAAACGCATGTCGAGCATCCATTCGGGCTCGTTCTTGTCGGCGGAGATGGCGCGCACGACGTTCTCGTCGATGCCTCGCTTCGCCGCCTCGCCCGCGGCGTCGGAATCATGCCAGCCGTAGCTGTATTCGCCGAACTGGGATATGATCTCGTCGTCCTGTTTGATCTTGTCCTCGTTGACGCGGGAACGGTCGGCCACATACTGGCTCATCTCCACGTCGGCCGCCGCGGCCCCCTTGTTCGGGGCCTCCTGCGGCGTGTTCTCATCCGTCACCTTGAGCTGCCTCCATTCGTCCGGCCACACAGGACCGAACTCTTGACGAAAGTACAGTGCTGTTGTCCGTAGCAAAGCTAACAGAATGCCACGAACAACGCTAGTCGCCATTCCGAATATTATCCATCAATGAACGTGAGAAAGATTACATCGTTCCGTATGGGCGTCATGCCCATACGGAACGCAACGCATTCCGATACGAGGAAACCCGCCGAACTTCGTATTCGGCGGGTTTCATCATGTTTTATCTGCTGTTTCGACGATGGTCACGGCCGTCGAACAGCCGTCTGCCAGCTCAGCGGGCGGACTGGTGGTCGAGCGCGGCCTTGACCAGTCCGGCGAACAGCGGATGCGGCTTGGTCGGACGGCTCTTGAACTCCGGGTGGGCCTGCGTGGCCACATAGAACGGGTGCACGTCCTGCGGCAGCTCCACGAACTCGGTGAGTTCGCCGTCGGGGCTCTGCCCGGAGATGCGCAGACCGGCCTCGCGTAGGCGGTCCTTGTAGGCCACGTTCACCTCGTAGCGGTGGCGGTGGCGTTCGGTGACGTGCGTGGTGCCGTACAGCTGGGCGACGAGGGAGCCTTCCTCAAGCTCGGCCGGGTAGCTGCCCAGTCGCATGGTGTGGCCCATGTCGCCCTTGCCGGCGACGATGTCCTTCTGCTCCTCCATGGTGGCGATGACCGGGTTCTCGCAGTCGGGCTCGAACTCGGAGGAGTTGGCGTCCTCAAGTCCGAGGACGTGACGGGCGTATTCGATGACCATGGACTGAAGTCCCAGACACAGGCCGAGGGCGGGCAGCTTGTGCTCGCGGGCGTACTTGAGCGCGCCGATCTTGCCGTCGATGCCGCGGATGCCGAAACCGCCGGGGATGACGATGCCGTCGACGTCGGCCAGCGCCTTGGCGGCGCCGGACTCGGTCTCGCACTCGTCGGCGGCGATCCACTTGACGTTGACCTTGGCCCAGTTGGCGAAGCCGCCGGCCTTGATGGCCTCGGTGACGGACAGGTAGGCGTCGGGCAGGTCGATGTACTTGCCGACGATGGCGACGTTGACCTCATGCTTCGGATGATGCACGCGGTCGAGCAGGTCGGACCATTCGGCCCAGTTGACGTCGTGGAACGGCAGACCGAGCTCGCGCACCACATAGGCGTCGAGGCCCTCATTGAACAGGGTCTTCGGCACATCGTAGATGCTAGGCGCGTCCACGCAGTTGACCACGCCCTCCTCGTCCACGTCGCACATCAGGGAGATCTTGTCCTTGATGCCCTGGTTGAGCGGACGGTCGGAGCGCAGCACGAGCGCGTCGGGGGCGATGCCGAGCTGACGCAGCATCATGACGGAATGCTGCGTGGGCTTGGTCTTGAGCTCATGGGCGGCGGCGATGTACGGCACGAGGGAGACGTGCACGAACATGCAGTTGTCGGAGCCGATGTCGCGGCGCACCTCGCGGGCGGCCTCAAGGAACGGCTGGGATTCGATGTCGCCGACGGTGCCGCCGATCTCGGTGATGATCACGTCGACGTCGTCGGACGCCTGGGCGCGCATGCGGGACTTGATCTCGTTGGTGATGTGCGGGATGACCTGCACGCACTGGCCGAGGTATTCACCGGCGCGCTCCTTGCGCAGCACCTCCTGATACACCTGACCGGTGGTGACGTTGGCCTTCTGGGAGAGGAAGACGTCGAGGAAGCGCTCGTAGTGGCCGATGTCGAGATCCGTCTCGGCGCCGTCCTCGGTCACGTAGACCTCGCCGTGCTGGAACGGGTTCATGGTACCCGGATCGACGTTGATGTAGGGATCGAGCTTCTGCTGCAGAACGTGGATGCCACGGCTGCGAAGAAGACGGCCAAGGGACGAGGCCGTGAGTCCCTTGCCGAGCGAGGACACGACTCCGCCGGTGACGAAGATGTGCTTGGTGATGTGCTCTTGCGCGATGCCATGTTTTCTTCTAACCATGGAATTTCACTTTATCATCCGTGCGTGACGCGGCGTGTGGGCGTGTTTTACTTGGTTTCATCCCTTGAGATGGAACACGCTGTTATCGGTCGGCGCATTGGCGGCGCCCACCGCACCTCCGGTCAACGGCACGAAAAGGAACTTTTCATTGCACGCCGCCGCAGAATTCAATGACCACGCCGGTACCGTATTCGATGGCGCGGCGAGCGAAATCGTCGAGTTAGTGGTACAGATCAGCCAACCGGGAATCGACCGGCTGATCAAGTCGCGCCTCCAACCATCCCGCAAGCAGCCGGCACTGTCTGACATCGAAGAAATCGATGTCACCGTTATCGAGCAGCACGTCAGTCGGTGCCGTGGCCGGCATAGATGACGTCAGCTATCGCCGATTCGGTGGCGGTCTGGTCGCCGGAGACAAAGTAGCATGCCGAGTCAAATCCGCAGGATGATTTCAGGTTCTCCACCGTCTTCGTCTGCTCCACGAACCGTGCGCACTGCACAGGAGCATTGGTGCCGGACACATTCTGGCACGTCCATTCGTCATCGCTTTTCGCATCCTGACCGACGTTCTTGAATTCAGGCATGGTTCCCGTGATGCTCACATCATAGGTAAGGTCTACGGTGCCGCCGGCGTTTCTCTCATATTTCGTGATGGTCGGCGTGACGTCGGACACCTGGTACACGCATGCATGGGAGATGCTGTCTCCCACGACCAACGCGGAATCCTCGCCGTTGAGATAGAGCTCCTGCAGCTTGTCGCACATGGGCAGATCAACGATATTGTCCACTAGGGACCGCTGAATCTTCGTGCTCGTCTTGACGGCGTCGGTGACCTCGATGTTTTTCATGTCATCACCGTTGATCTCGACCGACAACGCTTCCACGGGATTGGGATTGGCCGTGACGGGAAGCTTCCATGATCCCTTGTACCAGTCGCCCTTGGCGGCGACCCGATACACCCCCGGCACCATCAGATAGTGGTCGGAACCGTTTTTTCCGCCTATGGTCAGCGAATCATCATACGAGGACACGTTCCTGAACAGGTCGGGATCGATTGCGACCCACCCCTTACCCGAGCTGTTCTTCTCCATGGTCAGATTGGTCGTCTGCTGATTGCCCGCCACGGTATAGGAGACCGGCACGGTACGCGTTCCGTCCGCGTTCTTCTGCGATTGCCCGACCTTGACGTCGGCGATGGGTTCCTCGGGCTTCCCGTCGAACAGCGGAGTGTTTTCGTTCACGTCACTGACGCTGCGGGATACGACCCCGTTCACGTCCCCCTTCTCAACGGCGTTCATGATTTCGCGAGCGGAGCTTTGGGCTCCGTCCAGAGCACCGCATCCGGACAGCGGCGCAATCATGACGCATGCGGCCATCAGGCCGATAATCTTCGTAAGGCTCTTCATTCTGCTTCCTTGTCTTCATCATGTCGGGCTCTCCGACGCAATAGATAACAGGACAAAGCCCGATGCATATCATTCATTGGTGCACGAATCCGATTTGTCGACCTCTCCCATTCTCGAATTGATGAATCGCCCGACCGTTGCACGATGAACACCGTATCTTCTGGCGATATAGGCTTTGGTGCGGCCTTCGGAGAGCATGGCACGTATGTCGTCCTCGTGGCCGGTGAGTTTGACCTTGGCCGGACTGCTACCGACCGGCCGCCCCAGCACAACGCCCTCGGCCCTTCTCCGCGCCAGCGCCTCCTTGGTGCGCTGGCTAATGAGATTTCTCTCAATCTCCGCGGATAGCCCAAACGCGAACGCCAATACCTTGCTTTGGATGTCATCGCCCAAGCGGTAGTTGTCTTTTATGGTCCAGATGCGTACTCCCTTGCTCATGCACAGACTCAATACATCCATGATCATGAACAGGCTGCGCCCCAATCGGGATAGTTCCGAACAGATGATGAGGTCACCTTTGGAAACGTCTTCAAGCAGTATGCCAAGCTTGCGTTTGTCCACGGATTTGGTCCCGCTGATGGTCTCCGATATCCACTGGTCTATTGCCAGCCCCTGCACCTTGGCGAACCGTCGAATCTCGAACCGCTGGTTCTCGACGGTCTGCTTGTCGCTGCTTACTCTGATGTATCCGTAAATCATATGGACAGTGTCGCAGACTAAGGGGCGATTTCGCGCAACCGAAAATCACTTGGGGCAACCTGTGTATGCGCGCACAATATGCAATGGTGAAGGACGACGCAATCATCAGCGCACCTTCGCCTTTTATCGCTACTGATGATTGGTTCATCCTCGGCGTGTTGAATTCCTCAGCGGCGGACTGGTATGTGCATCAACTAGGAGTCACTCGCAGCGGTGGATACATGGAGTACAAGCCCATGTTCGTAGAGCAGATTCCCCTGCCGAAGGATGTCAATGATTCTATCCGCGAGCGCATAAGACGGCTTGCTGAATCCGCACAGAATAAGCGTATGCAGGGTTTGTCGTCAGAGGATTCGGAACATGAAATCGACGATTTAGTCGCAAACTGCTACGATTTGTCTCCAGAAGAGATTCGCCGACTGTAAATCTTCATCGTGAAGAACGGAAGTCTTCTATAAAGCGAAACTCTCCGGCGTCCAATCCAAGAAGTTTGCTGATGCACTCGTTGATTTCCCTGTCGATGTCAGCCGCTAGGGGAAGCTTTGCGCCAATCCGGGAATCAACGAGTTTCTCGAAGTCGTGTGCATCATTATCCGACATTTGGGTAATCGGCAGTTGCTCTATGGTGTACTTCTTCCAGCGAACTGTTCCCATGCCCGTCGTCGTACCCAAAGTGGAGAAATAGTATTCCGATAATGACGAGTTCAGGAATCCAAGAATAATCTTCAGCTTTTGTCCCGTCATAAGGAAAGCAGTTGCTTCTGGGATGCATATTCCTGTGCTGTCCAAGGCAAACTTTGCTTGGTCGGATATTTCTCCCCATACGATTTTCGGTTGCGCGAAATCGCCATAATACGAGATCGCGTCCTGGGTCTCAAACCACTGGTTGCTGGTAGCTTTTCTTGCTTTGAACGTCACACCTTCAAAAGTATGTTTCGCACCCGTCTGCTCAAGCCGGAGCATGCCGGAGCCAATCGGGCTATGGGCTCGTCCTTTCAATACCCAATCGCCGTTGATAAGCCAATCCTTGACCGCTGCGTAGTCGTCAATGTTCTTCTTGAGCGAGGGGAACAATGCCAATATGTATAGATCGGCGAACTCGTAGGAGTAACGTTTGATGTCACGGCCCCGAAGAACGGGACGGATGATTTCGGCGCTTTTCGGGTCTGCTGCAATCAGTTCGTCGCGCTTCTCCTTGGTGATGATGAAGGCGTCATTCAATCCGGTCACAATTCCTCGATAAATGCGCACATCCATCTCGCCGAGCGGGGTACCAGCCTCTTCCATCTTGCCTTTGATGGACCGCTCCACGTCCGTGAGGATGACCCAAGGTCCAGAACCCCTCTTCTCGCTCCCCCTATCGTTGTATCCGAAGGGGATGGTCGTGGCATTAGCCTTGACGTAGTCGGCGATGCCGTCAAGAGACGTATCCTCATATCTGACCGCCGATGGCACCGCCTTGGTTTTGCCACGTCCCAGCAACATGATGTTGGTATCCACAGTGGCGCTACTGAATCGTCCGGCACCCAAGTCGATCAGGGAGATCACCTCGGTGTTGTCGGTCAGATATCCGCGCAGCTCCTTGCCGTACCGATTACGCATCCACTTGTTGGAAGTGATGTAGTCGAGTACACCATGTTCGGACAGGAGCCGAGCGCCACGCTCGTAGAACAGCTCATACAGGTCGCCGGTCCTGTTGTATGAGCGGTAATCCAACGCGGCATACACCGCCTTGTTGGACATCTTCTGCAACTGCACATAAGGCGGATTGCCGATGACTACGTCGAAGGCTTCGACTCCGAACATGAGTTCAGGGTCGAAGAACGGGGCATGCCCCGATTCGGAGCTGATGGACGCATGAGGGTGGAAACTGGCTATCTGTACGGCTCGGTCCGTGGACATGTCGTCTCCGCCGATTCGTTGCGTCGTATGCTCGAATTCCTTCATCAGCCGTCCCTTCGCATCAGGATCGGTGGTGGTGAAGTACTGGGTGCGAATCTCCTTGAGACGGTTCAAACCGTCCCTTTCATCAGTCAAATCGAAGGCTCCCTGTCCAAGAGAACCACTGGTAAGAGCCACGTCGCCGATGGTGCGGCCATGTGACTGCTCGGCACCGTCAACGGCATCATCAGCCAGGGGAATCAGCGAATCGGCGCACACGAATTTGAAGTCGAGGTTGGGCAACGGCTCCACTTGAGCGATGTTCTCACGCTCCACGATCATGGACAGCCACACACGGAGACGCGCGATCTCCACGGCCATGGGCTCGATGTCGACGCCGAAAATGTTCTTTTGCAGAATATTCAGCTTCTGCTGGTAGGCATCGGCGACCGCGCGCTTCCCCAGCAGACGGGTCCGACAACGCATCAGCAGCTGCAACATGCCCATGGGAAACGCCCCGGAACCACAGGCAGGATCCAATACACGGACATCATCCAACGCTTTGATGGCCAGAGGAAGCATCGTCCTGTTGTTCGCGTTCCAAAGAGAGCCCCGGGAATCGGAGGCGGTCTCCCATTCGTTCTCCGGCGTATCCAGCAACCGGTCCACTCCCCCACGCACGGTGTCCTCGTGACCGAGTGCACGATACAGATACTGTCTCAACGATTCACGGCACATGTAAGCCACGATCTCACGCGGCGTATAGAACGCGCCCTTCTCCTTGCGTGCGGTCTTGCCGGTATCATCCATCTGCTCGGCAAGCAGCGATTCGAAAATACGGCCGAGCATTTCCGGATCGATGGCCACCTGCTCATAGTCCGACGTGGATTCATCAGTCGTGAAATCAAACTGATGGAAATGGTCATAAAGGCCGTTAAAGAATCCATCGGGGAAAACCAGACGCTCTTCGGGGAAATCAGTGGCCCGTTCCTCGAACAAACCTCCATTGAGGAAAGGCGTGGCGGCATCGCCGTCTCCGGCCCGCTTATCTTTCGGGGTGTTCAACGTACCGAAGAACAGACGCTTCAACTTGCGCTCGTAATATTCACCGGATTCCAACGAACCTATTTCCAGATATCGTTCACGAGGGTTGAGGAACCCCTTCTGATTCAGGAACCAGACGAATAGAATACGGCCTATCAGACGACTGGCAAACATCTTGGCCTCACCTTCGTCATGGCCGGAGGAGACAAGGGCCTGTACCAATTCGTTGAATCGCGTGACTATGCCTGCATAGAACCGCTTGTTGACCCCGGAGACGTTGAACGCCTCCCACAAGGCGGTATGAATCTTCCCCTTGTCCAGTTCGGAAGCTCCATGACTGCCGGAGCCTGCGCCGGACAGCAGCCCATACAGACCGTTAAGAATCCGCTTCTGCGTATTCGATAGATGTCCACACAACTCCATTGTGCGCAAGCTGTGTGATTGCGACCTCGAAACCGCGATGATAATCGATGCGGAGTTAGAGGGGGCGAAGAAATACAGTCCCACGGGAGCGAACTCATAGATGTTGGATACGAGACCGAGACCGTCCTCCCAATGGTCCGTCAACGTACCGCAAGCGCTGATACGGGATTTGGTGGCGGATCCCTTGAGCCCTATGAACATGGCATCGAGAGTCTCCCCATCGGCCAATTCACAGACCATGGGCATTTCAAATCTTGGATGGATGGTGAACCATTCCTCGTGCCGGAAACCATTCCAATCCACTTCCGCGAAATTGTTCAATGCCGATTTGACGTCCGGCCTGGCATCGGCCTCTCCTTGAAGAATGGCCATGATCTGCAGAGCCACCTGCGCCGCGGCATACTTTCGTTCAGCATCGTTTTCGGCGCAGGTGTCGACGCAATCCCGGTAGTCGTCAAGCGCCTGCTGGAGATTGGTGAATGAAATCATGGCCGTGCCGTTCCTTCCTGTGGACATCATATGGATTGTATACCCTGCAGAATCATCGGAACGTGGCCGACATGCTGCTGAACACGCAACACCACCGGCCCTGTGGCGAGGGCTTATCCTGAATATCGTCATCAAGCAATGCACGCCAGTCATTCAGCAGCTGGTCGCTAATGATGAGATCGTCCAGTTGGGCAACCTTTTTCGCTTCGTTTTTCAGTCGTTTCATAAGCTTGTCATATTGCTGACGAGCCTGGACCAGCCCTTGGACCTTGCCAAGGTCAGTCAGCAGGGAGTTTCTACCCAACTGCTGTTGCAACACTGCCAGATATCGAGAATCGTGCTTCGGCCGGAACCTGCCGGCGGGATTTCGCTGTTTCCGGGCGCCGGCCATGATCATGACCCGCTCCTCTACCGCTTTACGGTCAATATCGACGTTGTCGATTCTCCTCGCATTGTCATCCGGTGCGGTTCGCAATAGTTCCAACGCCTGCTCGTTGGTCAGGACCGCCGCGGGGCGGGCATCGGTGGTATCGACACGCACGAAACGATAATTCAATCCGTTGCCGACACCGCCTTGCTGCTCGCACAAGGTCAATACCGTATGGGGTGCGCTCACGGACTCAGGAAGAAAATTCCATTTGCCACGAGGCATGGAGACGACACGCGCGACATCATTCTCAGAACCGTTCTGCATGAACTCCCTAAGCGCGTAGACATGCTTGTCCCGCCAGGACAGCAGATCGTTGTCGGCATCCACGCTGTCCATTACGCTTTGGATTTTATCGTCATCCCCGCTATACAAGTCCTGTATATACTCGATGGGATTCTCATCCGCGGAAGTAAGAATGCCCTGATCGGTACCGATGGAGTTCTTGATGGTGTCTATCTTTCCCTGAAGACGGGAAAGCAGACCCAGATAGTATTCCAGATCGTCCGTCGGGGCCATGTTGCCGATAAGCACCTGCTTGAATTTCGAACCAAGACGATTGATACGGCCATTGCGCTGCACCATGCGCACGGGGTTCCAATGCAGGTCATAGTTGATGAGAATCGCCGCATCCTGCAGATTCTGCCCTTCCGAAAGCACATCGGTGGTAAACAGATAGTCGAGTTCCCGTTCATCACTGTCGAGTATGCGCTTCTTTGATTGCGGAGAGAACCGGCCAACGACCCCTTCCAAATCGGATGCCTGGGCGGTAAGGAACGCTGACTTCTCCCGAAAATCGGGGATGCCATGCCCAAGTGTTCTCGGCAGCCTTTCACGCAGGTAATCAATGGTGTCCGCATATGCGCTGAAGACGAGCACCTTCCCGCCGAATCTCCCATCACGCAAGGTCTGCATGAACTGTGAGGCGAAAGCATCGATCTTGGCATCCATTCCTTCATCGATGCAAGCGGTCAGTCCTTCGATAAGAACATCGGCAATCGCATAATCGCGCCGAATGTCCTTGCGAAGAGCGTCCACGTCGAACGACCCGCCATCGATTTTCTCGTAGGAGACGCCCAAGGCGTCGAAATTGCTGTCGGTGTACTGTTCGGAATCATCCCAGAACGGAAGCCGCGATTGCTCTTCGTCGTCGTCATCGAGTATGGATAGCGCGGTCGTCTCCACCACATATCCACGATCCAGACAGGAAGAGAACTTCTCCAGACGTTTCCGATATCGCTTCACCGATTCGACAAACGCCGAAAGGGAGGATTCGAGACGTTTCATCCAGATAGTCTGCAAGATATTATGGATGGTCATCGCGGAACGCAGCTCCGTCAGGGCATCCTCGGAGATATCGACCAGACCGAGTTGCTCCGCCGACATGGTACGGTATTCCCACCGGTATAGTATCGACCGATACGCGGGAAATCCCATCAGGGATATCAGGGATACGACGTCCCTGACCAGTGAATTCTCCGTAGGCCCACCCGCGAGGTATTTGCCGGGATTCTGATGCACGATGTCAATCGGATGGAGAATCCTTTGGGTCTCGTCCGCGAGCGCGTCCTCATCCACCGCAAGGGGATCTATTCCTTCGAATACATCCCGGTGCTTGGCGAGAACGGTTCTGACCTGTTCGTCAGCCGTTTGCGGGAATGCGTACTCGATGGTGTGGAAGACATTGTTGGGGAATCCAACCTTGTTTCCCGCACTCTGCAGTGCCGATTCCTCTTGGACGCCTTGTCTTGTGGAGCGGACGATGAAATGGCTGATGCCTTGCGACAATGGCTGTCGGTAGGTCTCCCAGTCGAATTGGGTTCCTTTGCGTTCGGCGGTTTTTCGTCGCGTGTCCAGTTCCTTGAGGAAGTCAAAGAAGTCCTGGGTCTGCGTAGAGGTGTTGTCGGTGGAGTTTTGGTATGTCACCATGATTCCGGATTGGAGACGTCCACCAAGGCCGAGCTCCAATTGACTGACGAGGTCCTTGAACCCGTTGTTGATTGGAGTGGCGGTAAGGAGCAATACTTTGGCCTCGGGATTGCTGGAAACAAGATTGAGCACGGTCTTGAATCGTTCCGACCGCTCGTTGCGGAGGTTGTGGGCTTCGTCGATAACGATGAGATCTGCCGGATACGACTTCTTGTAGAGTTCGGTGAGCTGCTGGATTGCGGGAATGTCTTGTTGGGATATGAGGCTGTAGTCGTGGTCATCAAGATTGAAGAATTCCTTGAGGTCCTGACGCCATTGCCCTTTGAGTTTGGCCGGCGGAAGGATGACGATATTCCGTTTGCCGTTGTCGTGGTAGTGGCGGATGACCGCTCCCGCGGTCACGGTTTTTCCCAGACCGACGGAGTCCGCCAATATCGCCGTTCTGTTCTTATGCAGTTTGCTTATCAGGAGTCCGGCATTTCGTTTCTGATACGTGTAAAGCACATCGTCGTTGCTCTGTTCGATATCCAGTGATGGAGCCAGCTCGTCGGGAAACAGGCACGTGAGTGCCTTGATGTATACGTCATACGGCCCGTAGGCACGGTTTCCTACGGGCGAGTTGCTGAGAATCTCCTGGAAATCACCGGTCCATGGCTGGACTTCAGGCAGATTCCACATGTCGTCGAACCATGAAAGATGACCATATTGCTGTTGTTCATTACGCGGCTGGTAGAGCACAATGGGCTCATTGTCTTCCAAGTAGTTAAGTTCGGCGTTCCCTCCCGTTTCGATATCGGACAGGCCCCGTCCTGTAAAATTCGATGACCCGATGATGCCGATCGCTCCGCTGGTATCGTAGGATCCGAATACGTATTCCTTTGCATGGATGAATGGGCGGCGGCAGATACGCACCTCCAACCGACGTTCGCGTATCATCATGGCAAGGATGCGCGCCGTGCGTCGGTAGAGGGCGATTCGGTCTTCAGGGAGGTTTTCCAAATCCTTCAGGTCTGCGGCGATGTCGGCATCTGGGAAGTCCTTGTATATGTTGGTGAGATTCAATCTGCGGTTCGAGTAGGGCTCAGCTCCAATAAGTATTCTGACGGAGCGATAGTCCTGGATCAGGTCTATGAGTTTCGTGGTGCCGGCCATATCCCAATATCCGGTGACAATGGACAGATCCTGATACTTGCCGCTACCTGCTATTTGCCTCAGGATGTCGCCCAAGGACTGTTTTCTGTTATCCACGAACTGGATGTAGTCCGACATACATGCCCCCTATATGATTATCCCGACAATCGTGCATACGATGATACGCGAATCGAGGGCGGCACGCACCCAATGTGCAGCCTGACATACATTACAGGAATCTGGCTCGGCGAAAGCATGGTGGATTCTGACTCAATCCACTCAGGAATATACCGCTTCGCATTGTCCCGACGGCTCTGGCCCCGCCATCCCAATACTGGTCATACGTCGGTAACGACAAGTTCGGCCCCGTCTCGTGGCGTGGCGGACGGGGCCGGGAAGAACACCGTCACTCGGCGAGCAGGTGGGCAACGGCCTCCAGAGCGAGCCTGTAGCCGTAGAAGCCCATGCCGGTGATGGTGCCGGTGGCGACCGGGGAGATCACGCTGTAGCGGCGGAAGGCGTCGCGTGCGGCCGGATTGGATATGTGCACCTCCATGAGCGGCAGTCCGGCATCGGTGACCATGTGCGCGGCGTCGGACAGCCCATAGCTGTAGTGGGTGAACGCGGCCGGGTTCATGACGACAGGGGTCTTTTCGTCGACGGCGCGATGCATCCAGCCGATGATCTCGGCCTCGTCGTCGGTCTGCCGCACCTCGACATCGAGGCCGAGCTCCTTCCCCCATGCGGTGCAGTCGCGTCGCAGCGTCTCCAGGTCCTGATGACCGTAGACGTCGGGTTCGCGCACGCCGAGGCGGCCGAGGTTGGGGCCGTTGACGACGATGACTTTGGTGGCCATGGTGTTGTCTCCTTACTTCTGGATGCGGCGGAAGGCTTCTTCGACGGCGTCGGCCGGCGGATTATCGAGATGGATGACGTGGCCGGGGCGGTCGAGCACGACGAAGCGCAGCATCCTGCCGCGGGCCTTCTTGTCCTTGTGCATGAGTGCAAGCACGTCGTCGAATCCGCCGCCGTTCCAGCTGGTGGGCAGGCCGAGCGACGTGAGCAGCGACCGATGGTAGTCGACGAGGTCTCGGTCTATGTATCCGAGGATGTTCGACAGTTCGGCCGCATACACCATGCCGACGGCGACGGCGTTGCCGTGGCGCCAGCGGAAATGCTCAAGCTTCTCGATGGCGTGACCCATGGTGTGGCCGTAGTTGAGGAACTCGCGCAGGCCCTTCTCCTTGAGGTCCGCGGAGACGTGATGCGCCTTGACGCGCACGGTGCGTTCCACGAGTTCGGCGATCACCGCTTCGAGGTCCGGCGTGATGTCCGTCGGATCGAAGGTTCGCAGCGCCTCGGCGTTGTCCTCCAGGACCCGCAGGATCTCGGTGTCCATGATGAAGCCGGATTTGGCCACCTCGCCGAGGCCCTCGGTGAAGATGTCGTTCGGCAGCGAACCAAGCGTGGTCAGATCGGCGAGCACGCCGGCCGGCGTGTAGAAACTGCCGACGAGGTTCTTGCCGGCCTCCGTGTTGATTCCGGTCTTGCCGCCCGTGGAGGCGTCCACCATGGCGAGCAGCGACGTCGGACAGTTCACGTAGCGGATGCCGCGCATCCACGTGGCGGCCACGAAGCCCGCAAGATCGGTCGCGGCACCGCCGCCGATGCCCACGACGGCGTCGGAGCGGGTGAACCCCTCCTCGCCCAGTCTCTTCCAGATGCCGTTGGCCACCTCGATGGTCTTGCCGGCCTCGGCGTCGGGGATGGTGATATCGGACACGTCGTAGCCGGAGCGACGCAGCAGCGTGCGCACACGGTCGGAATGACGCTGCACCGGCGTGGTGTGGATCATCGCGACCTTAACCGGCCCGCTGCCGAGCACTTCGGCGAGATGATTGACCACATGGGCGCCGATGCGCACGTCGTACGGGTCGGCGCCGTCGACATGGACGACATGCTCGTTGACGGTGTCGGCGATGTTCTTCGCTGCCTGCATGGGGGTCTTTCCTTTCGTATGCACGATGAGATTCGCCAGATGTTCGAAGACCGGCCTGCGCTCGGCATACAGCCTCCGCCATTTCCTGGCGGCGCCGTCCGCGAGCAGAGGCCTGTTGCCGGAACGCGAGGCGCGGGCGATGGCCTCGTTCGGATCCGCATCGAGATAGGCGACGACGCCGCCCTCATCGATGTACCGTTCAAGCGCGTCGCAGACGCTTTCCGTCATGGGCGCGCCGCCTCCGAGCGACAACACGCCGTCGAACCCATGCAGGAACCCCAGGATCACATCGCTTTCGATGGCCCGGAACTCCCGTTCCCCACGCTCCTCGAAGATCCGTGGAATCCGCATTCGTTCACGGGACTCGATCTCGACATCGGAATCCCTGAACTCCACGTTCAGCACCGTGGCTACATCCTGCCCGATGCGCGTCTTGCCGGCCCCGGGCATGCCGATGAGCACGGCCTTGGGAATCACGTTCGGCATCCCCACCCCCATCAGCGCATGTGCTCGGGCCACGAGGCCAGATAGTTCTCGGCGTTCCTGCGCGTCTCGGTGACGCTGTCGCCGCCGAACTTCTCCAACGCGAACCTGGCGAGCGTCAGACGCATCATGGCCTCGGCCACGACGGATGCCGCGGGGACGGCGGTGGTGTCGGAACGCTGGTTGATGGCCTGTGCGGCCTCGCCGGTGAGCACATCCACCGTGCGCAGGGCGCGCGGGATGGAGGGGATGGGCTTCATGGCGGCGCGCACGCGGATGACCTCGCCGTTGGAGGTGCCGCCTTCGATTCCTCCCGCATGGTTGGACAGGCGCGTGATGCGGCCGTTCTCGTCGGTCACGATCTCGTCATGGGCCTGGGAGCCGGGACGCCGCGCCTCAAGGAAGCCGTCGCCGATCTCCACGCCCTTGATGGCCTGGATGCCCATGATCGCCGAGGCGAGGGCGGCGTCGAGACGACGATCGGACTCCACATGGGTGCCAAGACCGGCGGGCACGCCGTAGGCAAGCACCTCGACCACGCCGCCGACGGTGTCCCCGGACTTCTTGATCTCGTCGATACGCGCCATCATGCGACGCTCGCCCTCCTTGTCGAGCGTGCGCACGGGGGATGCGTCCAAGGCCTCAAGATCGTCCGGCGTGGGCAGTGGCGCCCCCTCGTCCACACCTGCGCCGCCAATGGAGATCACGTGGGCGACGGTGCGGATGCCGAGCGTCTGCTCAAGGAATTTGGCGGCCACGGCGCCGAGCGCCACACGGGACGCGGTCTCTCGCGCGCTGGAGCGTTCCAGCACCGGGCGGGCGTCGTCGAAACCATACTTGCGCATGCCCGTAAGGTCCGCGTGGCCGGGACGCGGTCGGCTCAGAGCCGCGTTGCGGCCGGTCTGCGGCAGATCATGGTCGAGAGGGTCGGCGCTCATGACCTCGGTCCACTTCGGCCATTCGGTGTTGGCGATCTCGATGGCGATGGGCGAGCCGAGCGTGGAGCCGTGCCGCACACCGGTGAGCAGACGCACCTTGTCCTCCTCGAACTTCATCCGCGCACCACGGCCATAGCCCAGCCGGCGACGGGCCAACGCGTCCTTGATATCCTGCGAGGTGACCTCGACGCCTGCGGGCAATCCCTCGATCATGGCCACCAGGGCCTCGCCATGTGACTCCCCTGCCGTCTGCCAGCGCAACATCGCCCTTCTCCTTCTATCGATGCCGAATGCCGCGGGACCTCGATCCCCGCGCATCCGGTTACTTGTCGTTAACCTCGGTATATCTTACGTTCAATGGCATACCTTTTCCTTATTCCTAGCGCAATCGCCGGAATCATGATCGCTTGTACCGATATTCGGACACGACGAGTGCCCCGCATGGTCGTCGCCGCGGGGTCGGCCGCGCAGCTGGCATGCATCGTCGCATGGTGCATATGGTCGGGATCGTGGGCGCCGTTGGCATGGTCCATGGGATTCGCGCTGGCGTGCACGCTCGTGCAGCTGGCACTGGCGCTGGTCCGGCCCGGGGCGCTCGGCTTCGGCGACGTGACATGCACGCTGCTGATGGGATTGGCCGTCGGATGCCTCGGGGTCGAGGCCGTGGCCGTATGGTGGCTGTTCATGGGCCTGTTCGGTCTTGCCATGTTGGGAATACAGCGAGGCCGGGGCGGGGACTCCATCCCCTTCGCCCCGGCCATCGTGGCCGCCGCGTTCACGGCGGCGGCACTCAACGCGCTGTGACGCTCGCCTCCTACGCCTCCTAGTTCTTGGCCTCCCAGGCCTCGTACTCCTTGGCGTACTTCTGGAATTCGGCCTGATCGGCGGTGAACTTGGTCTCGCCGGTGTCGAGGTTCACGGTGACGAAGTACAGCCAGTCGCCGTCTTCGGGGTGCATGGCCGCGTTGATGGCCGTGTCCCCAGCCTGGCTGATGGGAGTCGGCGGCAGCCCCTTTTGGATGCGCGAATTGTAGGGGTTCTTCCCGTCGTTGAGCATCGCGCGGGTCAGGGCTCGCGGAGCCACGTTGTTGCCGTAGGCGACCACGGAGTCCATGCCCAGCGGCATGTTCCTCGCGAGTCGGTTCTGGATGACGCGCGAGACCTTGCCATAGTAGGAGCTCTGGTTCACCTCGCCTTCGATGATCGACGAGATGATGAGGATCTCCTCGCGCTTCGATCCCGTGGGCACTTCAAGCGAATCAAGGTGCTCGATGCGCTTGTCGACCATCTCCTTGAGGATGGCCGAAGCCGACTTCTTGCCCTTGACGTTGTAGTTGCCCGGCTGCAGCCAGCCTTCGAAACTGCCTTTGGCCTCTGACGGCAGGATGCCCTTGCCCTTGGCCTTGACGATCTTGTCGAATTCGGATTTGTCGATGCCGGAGAGCTTCGCGGCCTGTTCGATGACGGCCGAGGACCGTTCGCCCGGATTGACCACGAGGAATCCCGTGGCCTTGGTGGAGTCGGTGAGGATCTTCACCACGTCGTCGGCGCTCATGCGGTACCGCAGCTCGAACGTGCCCGGCTGCAGCTGGTCCTGCAGGCCGGAGTTCGTCACCGCCTGCTGGAACGCCACGCTGGACTTGACGATGCCCGCCTTGGTGAGGCTGTCTCCGATCTGCACGCTGTTCTGCCCGTTCTCGACGGTGAACTCCACGCTTCCGCTGCCCGGTCCCGGATAATCCGGGGCCTGGGTGCGGGAGACCTGCACCTTGTCGCGTGCGGCCGACAGGTTGGAGTACAAGAACCAGCCGCCGCCGATCACAGCCGCCAGCACGAAGACGGCCACGACGATCTTGACCACTCGGGAACGCTGCTTCTTGCGACGATGCTTACGGAGCTCCCGCCTCGACCGAGGCGGACGGGGCGGCATGGAGGGATCCAACTCGGATTCCCCGCCCGCTCCCACCCAGCGGGTCTGTTCGGCGAAGAAATCCTGCATATCATCGTCGTCGCTCATAAAGCCTCCACATCAGTATCCGTCTGCCTACCATGCCGGTCGGCCGCGTCCAGAGCGGCCTGCAGCAGCACCACGGCGGATTGCTGGTCCACGTTCGGTCGATGCGCGCGCATGCCCAATCCCGCTTCGAGAAGCTGGCGATGCGCGCTGACCGTGGTCATACGTTCATCCAGGAGTTGCACCGTTGCCGCAATCCCCGCGCCCTCGAGACGTCGCCGGAGGTTTCCGGCCCAGCGGCGTGCCTTCTTGGCGCTTGCCCCTTCCGTTCCATTTAACAGCAACGGGTATCCGACGACCACGTGGGATACGTGATTGTCCTCGATGACGTCCAGGACGTCGTACAGGGCCTGGAAATAGTCTCCCCGCACCTGGATGTTGCCAATGGGGTGGGCGAGGGTGAGCTCCGGGTCGGACAATGCGAGTCCGACCCGGGCGTTGCCGAGATCGACGCCCAGCCAGCATGACTTATCGGTCGCCATATGCCCAGCCGATCGTCCGCGGTCAGCGGCCCGCCACCTGGGCCTTGAGCGAGGCAAGGGCGTCGTCGACCTTCGACGCGTCCTGACCGCCGCCCTGGGCGAAGTCGGGCTTGCCGCCACCGCCGCCGCCGAGAACCTTGGACGCGGTGCGGACGAGGTCGCCCGCCTTCACGCCGTTGTCGCGGGCGGAGGAGTTCGTGGCCACGATGATGACGGGGTTGCCGTTCTCGCCCTCGCCGCACAGGGCGACCACCAGAGGCTTGCTTTCGCCGATGCGGCCGCGGACGTCCATCACGGTCTTGCGCAAGGCGTCGACCGAGCCGAAGCGCCCCACGTTCCGCGCCGCCACGACGATGTCGTCAGTGCTGTTCTTCGCATTCTCGACGAGCTGCGGCACCTGGCCCGCGAGGTTGCTCTCGTACATGGAGGCCAGACGGCGGTCGGACTCCTTGAGCTTGGCGAGCAGCGCGTTGACTCGTTCGGCCAGTTCGTCGGGACGTGCGTTGAGCTTGTCGGAAAGCTGGGAGACGAGGGCGTGCTCACGGGCGTTGTACTCGTAGGCGCCCTGGCCTACCACGGCGTCGACGCGGCGGACGCCGGTGCCGACCGAGGCCTCGGACATGATGGACACGGCGCCGATCTTGCCGACGTGGTCCACGTGGGTGCCGCCGCACAGCTCACGGCTCCAGCCGTCCTCGCCGATGGAGACGACGCGCACGATGTCGCCGTATTTCTCGCCGAACAGGTGCATGGCGCCGAGGGCGATGGCGTCGTCGAACTTCATCTCCTGGGTGGTGACGGCGAGGTTGTCGCGCAGACGGTCGTT
The DNA here is from genome assembly GCF_003129925.1 of Bifidobacterium catulorum. GTDB lineage: Bacteria > Actinomycetota > Actinomycetes > Actinomycetales > Bifidobacteriaceae > Galliscardovia > Galliscardovia catulorum. Next base: position 174,804 of record NZ_QFFN01000001.1, read on the forward strand.
CACCCGTGCCTCGACGGCGCTCATGACACCCTTGCTCGGGGCCTTGCCCCATTGGAAGTCGAAGCGCAGACGGTTCGGGGCATCCTCGGAACCACGCTGCGTGGCCTGGGGGCCGAGCTCCTCGCGCAGCGCCTTGTGCACCATGTGGGTGGCGGTGTGCGAACGGGCGATGGCGCCGCGTCGGGCCTGGTCGATGGTGGCGGTGACCTTGGCGCCGCGGACGAGCGTGCCCTCGGTCAGTCGGCACTGGTGCACGGTCAGTCCCTTGATGGGGTGCTGCACGTCGTCGACCTCAAGCACGGCGCCGTCGTCGGCGAGGATCTCGCCCTGGTCGGCGAGCTGGCCGCCGGCCTCCGCATAGAACGGTGTGCGGTCGAGCACGACCTCCACGGTGGCGGGGGCGGTGACGGCCGGGACGGAGCCCTTGCCCTCCTGGATGATGCCCAGCACGTTGGAGCGGCTGGAGAAGTCGGTGTAGCCGAGGAATTCGAGCGGCGCCTCAAGCGTCTTCTTGAAGTCGTCGTACACGGAGAGGTCCACGTTGTGACGCTTCTTCAGCGCGTCGGCACGTGCCCGGGACTTCTGCTCGCTCATGAGCTCGCGGAACTTGGCCTCGTCCACCTTCACGCCCTGTTCGGCGGCCATCTCCAGGGTCAGCTCGATCGGGAAGCCGTAGGTGTCGTGCAGCGTGAACGCGTCCTTGCCGGAGACTGTGGGCTCGGAGCCGGATTCCTTGGCGCGGTTCACGGCGACGTCGAGGATGGACGTTCCCTTGTCGAGGGTGCGGCGGAAGGCGTCCTCCTCGTCGTAGGCGGATTCGGAGACCTCGTGGAAGGTGTCGTTGAGCTCCGGGTAGCTGGGGGCCATGGCGTCCTTGGAGACGGGGAACAGGTGGGGCAGCACCTCGTCGGTGACGCCCAGCATGCGCATGGACCGCACGGTGCGGCGCAGCAGGCGGCGCAGCACGTAGCCGCGGCCCACATTGCTCGGGCGCACGCCGTCGCTCATAATCATGAGCGCGGAGCGCACATGATCGGCGACGACACGGAAGCGCACGTCGGCCTCCTCGTTCTCGCCGTACTTGAGGCCGGAGAGCCGTTCGGCCTCCTCGATGACCGGATAGACCTCGTCGGTCTCGTAGATGTTCTCCTTGCCCTGCATGAGGTAGGCGAGGCGTTCCAGACCGGCACCGGTGTCGATGTTCTTGTTCTCCAGCTCGCCCACGATGTGCAGGTCGGTCTTGGACTTGACGTTGTCCACCTCGTAGTTCTCGAACACGAGGTCCCAGATCTCGATGAAGCGGGTCTCGTCGGCGGCGGGGCCGCCGTCCTTGCCGTACTTGGGGCCGCGGTCGACGTAGATCTCGGAGCAGGGGCCGCCGGGGCCGGGGCCGCCGGTCGTCCAGAAGTTGTCCTCCATGCCGAAGATCTGCATGTGCTCGGGGTCGAAGCCCTCGTTGCGCCACAGGGAGCGCGCCTCTTCGTCGTCGGTGTACGTCGTGACCCACAGCTTCTCGGGGTCGAAGCCGTAGCCGCCCTCGCTCTGCGGCGTGGTCAGCAGCGTCCACGCATAGTGGATGGCCTCCTCCTTGAAATAGTCGCCGAAGGAGAAGTTGCCGAGCATCTGGAAGAACGTGCCATGGCGGGTGGTCTTGCCCACCTCGTCGATGTCGAGGGTGCGCACGCACTTCTGGTTGCTGGCCATGCGCTTATGGGGCGGGGTCTGCTCACCGAGGAGGTACGGGATGAACGGCACCATGCCGGCGATGGTGAACAGGGTGGTCGGGTTCGGCGAGATGAGGGACGCCGAGGGAACGACCATATGGTCTTGCTTCGCGAAATAGTCCAGGTATCGTTTCGCGATTTCCGATGTGCGCATGGATGTGCGGCTCCTTATGTTGATTGGTCTGGATCGAACGTTGTGGAATCGGCCCGGCCGTGGCGGACCCTGCTGCGGATGCGGCGATTCGGGAAGACGTGCGCGGCGCGCCCTCCCGACGGATGCTAGCGGGACGCCTTCTCGATGAACTGCCGGTTGAGCTCCTCCTCGCGCGCCCGCCGGTGCGTCTGGAAGTCGTCGAACAGCGACTGCACGGTCTGGAGCGTGATGGAGGGCTGCTCCTGCTCGGGGCCGAACACGAAACTGCGGGCGGGTTCGGGCGTATGCGCCTTGACATAGGCCTGCGCCTTGGTCACGGCCATCACGCCGACCCCGACGCCGATGGTGATCCACAGCAGTCGTTTGAACATGTCACTCCCCCTTGGCGGTGCCGTCGTTCGCGGTCGTCTCGCCGGCCGCGCGTTTGTTCAGGAAATCCCGTGCGGTCGCCTTCACCGCCCATGCGGCGGACGCGGCCTTGATGACCGGCTTGCCGAGGAAGGAGCCATAGAGGTCGGTCAGGGCCCCCACGTTCGTGGCGGAGCGTTGGGCGGCGTCGGAGATGGCGTTGACGTCATCAAGGGAGCGGTTCACCTTCTGCACGGTGGATACGCCCTCGTCCAGCGCCGGAACGGCATGGTCGCCGGTGTCCTTGACGGTCTGTGCGATCTGATCGAACAGCTTCCCCAGACGGATAAGCGGGTAGATCATGAATCCCGCCAGTATGGCGAACGCGATGGCGGCGATCAATCCGGCGATCTGGCCGATGTCCATGCCGATACCTCATTTCCTGACGATTTCGTGCGTCTTGGACGCAATACAGCATAACAGGCTATCACCTGATGCGAACACCGGCGTCATTGGTTGTAGGAGACGATGGTGATGCCGCCTTCGTCCAGGGGCTTCGACGGATCGTAGTCCAATACGGTCACGCTGCCGTTCGCGGGACGTTCGGTCAGGTCGTATCCGGCCGGCGCGAACCGATGCATAAGACTCAACAACGTGTTGCCGTGTGAAATGACCAGGACATCGTCGCCGTCATGGAGATCCGCGTTCGCGGCGATGATGTCGAAGCCGCCCTCGATGCGCCGCCAGTATTCGGATTCGCTTTCGGCGTCATGGAACGGATCGGCCTCCTTGAGGAAGTCCTTGGTGGCCGCCAGACCATATCGCTCGACGATGGCGTTGTAGGTCTTCACCCCGTGGGGGGCGCCGGCCGCATACCAGGCCATGGCCATGTCGAGCCCCTCGTAGTACCCGTAGAACTGCTCCCGGAAATGCATGTCCACGGTCAGCGGCGGACGCCGATGCCCGGCCGCCTCGCTGATGTCGAGGATCGACCGCGCCGTCAGCTCGGCCCTCGTGGTATCGGAGCAATAAGCGGCGACGAACTCGACGTCCGCCAGCTTATGGCCGGCCTTTTCGGCGTCGGCGACGCCGGACTCGGTCAACGGCGAGTTGGACCACCCCTGCAGGCGGTTGTATCGGTTGAAATACGTCTGTCCGTGTCGGACCAGATGCAGATGAAACGTCATTTCTCCTCATTCCCATCGTTTACGCGGCATGATTCGGATATTCCGGCCTGGTCGACACCGTCGACGGCCGCCGTCCCCATCACTGTACCAGCGGCTTCCATCGCGGCATCTCCTCATGCCGCAGGTCGGCGGGGCCGTTCTCCCAGTCCAGAAGACCGGCGACCTGCGGTCCGGTGTTGAACTCATTCAACGACCAGACGCGCCTGCCGCCCGGACGACATCCGGGGGTGAGCCTCGACCAGAAGGCGTTGCGCATCGCCCCCAGCCCGTTCAACCCGTCCGGATTCATGCCGATCAGGGTCTCCACCGTCGCCACGATCCACGAACCGTGGCTGACCACGACCAGGGTGGTGTCCTCGTCATCGTTCTCGTGGACGGACACGATCGCGTTCAGGGCGTCGGCGCCCCGGCGGCCGCAGTCGACACGGCTTTCGACGCCATAGCGCAGTTCGCCGCCCGTGTGGGCTCGCCACGAACGGTATGCGGCATCGTCGATCTGCCTGATCTCGGGACGGGTGAGCCCCTCCCATTGACCGAAGCTGCGTTCCCGGAACCGTTCGTCGAGTATGACCGGCAGACCAAGCAGGTCCGCGAACGCATGGGCCGTCTGCTCCGCACGGAACAGGTCGGACGACATGACGATCATGGATCGTCCCGCCACCGGGGCGTTGCGGTACTCGTCGATGTCGCTGAGCTCGGCGGCGCCGGGCCCCGGCTGGGGCAGCGCATCCGGATGGCGGGCGATGTTGGAGACCTTGGCCCAATAGAACCTTCTGGCGAGCTCGTAGCCGGTCTGGTCGGCCTGCCATTGCCCGATGACGTCGAGGGGCACATCGATCTGTCCCTGCAATCGGTGCGCGAGGTTGTATGCGGTTCGTCCGTGCCGTATCAGCATCACTTCGGTAATCATGGTGTCCCGTCCCGTCTGACGTGCCCGTGGGCCTTACGGTTCATCATCATAGGATGATGCCGGGAGCCGAACGCACGAGAGACGGGCAAAACAGGGTTTTCCGATATGGGGCCTATTGTTGAGGGGTATCGAGGACCATAGACCATGCGGAACGGGATTTCATCATGGATATCATACTGGCCGCCGGGAGCCCGGCGCTTCGCGACGCCTTGGGCGACACGCTTCGCAGGGCGCATCATACGGTGATCGCATTCCCCGTGCCCGCCGACGAGGAACCGCCCGACGACGTCCGCGCCGATCTGGTCATCATCGACGACGGGTTCCCGTTCCAATCCCATCCGGATCAATGGAACATCGTGTTGCGCAATATGCAGACCGCGCCGACGATGATGCTGCGCTCCCCCGCATTGGGGCGGGCCGGGACGAGGTCGCCGCTGCCCTCCGAGCTCGCATCGGTACACGCCGGAATCCTGCTGGACAAGCCCTTCTCCGACGCGCAGCTTCTGGCATATGTGCGGATGGTGCGGGAGCATGGCACCGGACATGGGCCACTGCTGGCCCGCGGCGGCCTGGTGCTTGACACCGAATCCAAACAGGCCTTCTACGGCGATGACACGCCGATCGCCCTCTCCCCCCGCGAATACGCCGCACTGCTTGCCCTCATCGAGGCGGACGGCTCCTATCTCTCCTTCGAGGAGCTGCTCGAACGCGTGTGCGGCCGCGGAGTGTTCGAGCAACGGGACATCATGACGACGGTGATGTACCGGCTCATACGAAAGATGCGCCGCGTCGGGCTGTTCATCACGAAGCACGGCGACAGCTACCGCATCGGATAGGCCGACAACTTCCCGCGGGAGGCGGCCCTCAAGCGCCCCGCATCACGGTGGCGCCGAACGGCATCAGCGCGAGTTTCGCCATCTTGAACGATTGCAGTCCGAACGGGATGCCGATGATGGTGATGCAGTTGGCGAGACCGGCGATGACGTAGCCGATGGCCATCCACAGACCTGCCAGCAGCAGCCAGACGATGTTGAGCAGCGTCGAGCCAAGTCCTCCCCCATAGACGATTTCCTTGCCGAACGGCGTCAGGGTCAATTGCGCCATCTTGAAGGCCTGCACACCCAGTGGGATGCCGATGACGGTGATGCACAGCACGAGTCCGATGATGGCCCAGCCGATGGCCAGGAACAGTCCCCCGAATATCAGCCAGATGATGTTACCGATGAGTCTCATGGTCTTCTCCCCTTTTTTCGCGGAATACTGCAATCATTTGCAGTCCCGTCTCTTGGAATCGTCGATGACTCCATTATCGGGGATTCGATCATGGACCGCCATGCGGGTTCACCCTGATTCCTCCCCCATTCCACCCTGAAGGCATCAGGGAAGGCAGGCGCGCGGGAAAAGAAAAACCCTGCGGGCCTTTCGGCACGCAGGGCGATGATCGAAGACGATCAGCGAGCGTAGAACTCGACCACGTACTGGATGTTCACCTGCACCGGAATCTCCTCGGCTGCGGGCTTACGGGTCAGGGTGGCCTTCAGCTGCGCGAGGTCGACCTCAAGATATCCCGGGACGGCCGGCAGCACGTCACGGTGCACGCCTTCCGCGGCGATCTGGAACGGAACCATGGTCTGGCTCTTCGGACGGACCTGGATGGTCTGGCCGGGCTTGACCTTGTAGCTCGGACGATCGACCTTGTTGCCGTCGACCATGATGTGGCCGTGGACGATGAACTGGCGGGCCTGCGCGGTGGTGCGGGCGAAGCCGGCACGCAGCACGAGGGCGTCGAGACGGGACTCGAGGAACTGCAGCATGGCGTTGCCGGTCTGTCCGGGCTCATGGGTGCCCTTCTCGTAGGCGGCACGGAGCTGCTTCTCGGAGATGCCGTACTGGGCGCGCAGACGCTGCTTCTCACGCAGACGGACGGCGTAATCGGACTCGGTGCGACGACGGGTGCGGCCGTGCTCGCCGGGGGCGTACGGACGCTTCTCGAAGATTCGCTGGGCCTTCGGGGTCAGGGCGATGCCGAGGGCGCGGGAAAGACGCACCTGACGGCGGGAGCGCTGAACGTTAGTCATGGTTTGACTCATCCTTTGTTTCTGTCGTTATCTGAACGGAACGCATGGACGCGCCATGCGCTGAGTCGGCCTCTCCAATGCTTCACCGCGTCTTGATGACACGCGAACGGCGTCCTTGCGGACGCCGCCGACCCATTGACGGGCTAAGACTCCAGATAGGTCCTGCCGGTTGGCAGACACCAAGACGTAAATTCTACACCTTCGCACCGAACCGGTCAATTCACTGACGGCCCAGGCATGTCGGGAAGTCCCCGCCGGCAACCGCCGGACGGTCACAGCTTCTCTATCGGGGCCACTCGCAGCAGAAGCCGTTTGACGCCGTCGGAACCGAAGTCGACCGTGATCACCGAGTTGCGGCCCTTGTCCTCCACCGCGATGACCTTGCCCAGACCGTACTGGTCATGGGACACCCTGTCGCCTTCATGGAAGTCGGCCACATCGAGCTGGCTCGGCCGCGACGACTCCGCGGCCTTGGCGGCCGCCGCGCTCTTCGCCTTCGTCAGTGAATCGAGCAGGTCCTTCTTCATGCGTCTTGTGGTCACCCTGCCCGATCGGCCCGACGACGAACCGCCATACGACGAACCATACGACGAACCGGATGAATATCCTCCGCGGGATGAGCCGCCTCGTGAGCCATGCCCCGATCCGTACGACCCGCCCCCGTATCCGCCACGGGAGGACGACGACCCATACGACCCATACGATGACCGGTCCGACGACGCACGACGCGACGCCGACCCCCAACGGGAACGCGACCCGTATGACGATGACGACGAGGAGTATCCTCCTTCGAATCCCCCGAACTCGTCGTCACCGTCGTCGCGCCAGCCGCCGCGCAGGGAGTCCACGCCGGTCTCCCGGCGCTTCCACTCGATGAGGTTCTCGGGGATGTCGTCGAGGAACTGGCTCGGCAGCATTTCGGCGGCCTGCCCCCATTGGGCACGGACGGCGGCGCGGGTGACGTACAGAACCTGCCGGGCGCGCGTTATGCCCACATAGGCGAGACGCCGCTCCTCCTCAAGTTCGCTTTCGTTCTCCATGGCCCGGGAATGGGGGAACGTCCCCTGCTCCATGCCGGTGAGGAACACCACGGGGTATTCCAGCCCCTTGGCCGTGTGCAGGGTCATGAGGGTGACCTTGCCGGTGTCCTCGTCCCCGTCGGGCAGCTGGTCGCTGTCGGCCACAAGCGCCGTGGTCTCAAGGAAACCGTTAAGCGTGGGATCGGGCGTGTTCTGCTCGTACTCCGCCGCCGTGGACTGGAGCTGGGACAGATTGTCCACCCTCGTCATGTCCTGTGGGTCGGTCGATTTCCTCAATTCGGCCACCAACCCGGATTTCTCCAGGACCTCCGCCACGATCTCGCTGGGGCTGCCGTCGTTCCCGGCGGCGAACGTCTGCAGGGCACGCATGAGGTCACGGAACTGCGTCAGGAGCTTCGCGGTGCGGGTGGGGACATCCGGCATGGATTCGAGAGATTCGAGGGCCTCCCATACGCTGGTACGATGCTCGGCGGCGAACGCGGTGAGCACGGCCTCGGCGCGCGCACCAAGACCTCGCTTCGGCACGTTGAGGATGCGGCGCAGGTTCACGTCGTCGGAGGGGTTGGCGATCGCCTGAAGGTAGGCCATGGCGTCCTTGACCTCCTTGCGCTCGTAGAACTTGGTGCCGCCGACGAGCTGGTACGGGATCCGCGCGTTGATGAGCGCCTCCTCCAGGGAGCGGGACTGTGCGTTGGCGCGGTACATGAGCGCGATGTCGGAGTACCGGAAGCCCTCCTCTGCCGTCAGCCTTGCGATCTCGCCGGCGATCCACGCGCCCTCCTGCTGGGCGTTGTCGGCGGCGTAGCCGATGATCTTCGACCCGTCGCCGAGCGCGGTCCACAGCCTCTTCGGCTTGCGGCCCGGATTGAGTGCGATGACCGCGTTGGCGGCGCTGAGGATGGTCTGGGTGGATCGGTAGTTCTGCTCCAGCAGGATGGTCCTGGCGTCGGGGAAGTCCTTCTCGAACTCCTGGATGTTGCGGATGTCGGCCCCGCGGAACGCATAGATGGACTGGTCGGAGTCGCCGACCACGGTGATCCATGCGGGACCCGTCCTGCCGGCGCCGCGGGCGCCGGGCTCCCGTGCCCCTCCCGAGTCCACGCCGCCGAGCTCGCGGACCAGCACGTACTGGGCATGGTTGGTGTCCTGATACTCGTCGACGAGGATGTACCGGAACTTGCGCCGATAGTATTCGGCCGTCATGGGATCGGCTCGCAGCAGTTCGACGGTGCGCATGATGAGGTCGTCGAAGTCCACGGCGTTGGCCGTGGCCAGCCTGTACTGGTATTCGGCGTATACGCAGGCGTAGAGCTCCTCGACGTCGCCGAAACCGCCGATCTTCGAGCCCCTCTGCCCCGGCTTGAACTGCGGGGCATGCTCCTTGAGCCGCGTACGCCAGTCGATGAGGCCGTTCTTGTAGTCGGAGATGTGGGCGAGGATGGAACGCGGCGTATACCGCTTGACGTCGATGTTGAGCTCCGTGCAGATGATCTTCACGAGCCGCTGCGAATCGGCGGTGTCGTAGATGGAGAACCCGGACCTGAGCCCGATTTTTTCTCCGTCCCGGCGCAGGATGCGCACACATGCCGAATGGAAGGTGGAGACCCACATGCGCTGGGCCACCGGCCCGATGAGCGTGGTGAGGCGCTCCTTCATCTCGGCCGCCGCCTTGTTGGTGAAGGTGATGGCAAGGATCTGGCTCGGCCATGCGCCGACCTGGCTGAGCAGCCACGCGATGCGCCGTGTGAGCACCCGCGTCTTGCCCGACCCCGCGCCGGCGGCGATCAGCAGCGCCGGGCCGTCGTATCTCACGGCCTCGGCCTGCTGCTCGTTGAGACCGCCCAGAAGTTCTTCGGCGCTGCGGGCAATGACTTCGGGCTGTTCGTTCATCATCATTCGCGTTCCCCTTACGATGCTGCCGTCGTGGTTGTTCCACACTCGAAAACCGAGTACAGCAATCTACCATCCGGCTCGGTCAAGCGAAGGAGCCGGGACGTCGTCCCGCGAATGGCCGTCACCGTTTCGCGGCGTGTTCCTCGATAAGCTCCCCCAGGTTCGTGTCGTCGTCCATGTAGTGGTCGAACACGTCGGTGATCGCCTTCGATGGCGGCTTGGTGGCCAGCGACGCCACGACGATGGCCAATGCGGAGACGAGGAACGCCGGAAGCAGCTCATAGATGCCGAATACACCTCCGAGGGGCTTGACGAGGATGTTCCAGACGAACACGGTCACGGTTCCGCAGACCATGCCGGCGATGGCGCCGGGGACGTTCGTGCGACGCCAGTAGAGGCTGAACAGCATGAGCGGGCCGAAGGACGCGCCCAGTCCCGCCCACGCATAGGAGACCACCTGGAAGATGGATGAGTTCTGGTCGGATGCGATGACGCAGCCGAACACGAACACCACGAGGATGGTGATGCGCGCGACCCACATCACCTGCCGGTCGGATGCGTTGCGTCGGAAGATGCCGCGGTAGATGTTCTCGGCCACGGCGGAGCCGGCGATGATCATGTAGCTCGACGAGGAGCTCATCGACGCGGCGAAGATGCCGGAGACGACCACGCCGCACACGAAGCTCGGCAGCAGCATCTGGCTCAGCACGATGAACACGCTTTCGGCGGCGGACTGGCTGCCGAACTGTGTGGGCAGCATGGCGCGTCCGAGCATACCGATGGCGATGGCGCAGCCGAGCGAGATCACCACCCATACGGTGGCGATGATGCGGGACTGTTTGATCTCCTCGGCGTCGCGCACGGAGAGGAAACGCACCAGCACCTGGGGCATGCCGAAGTATCCGAGGCCCCAGGCCAGCAGCGAGACGATGGTGATGGCGTCGAAGTCCGCGGGCGCCCCGAACAGCGGCATGCCTCCCTGCGTCAGCTGCATGCCTGTGGACGGGTCGAGGCTCGGCGTGGCGGTGTGGCCGGCGCTCAGATAGCCGGGGATGCCGCCGAGGAAGGCTGCGACATGGTCGATGCCCCCGGCGTTGGCCACCGTGCCGACGCAGACGACGGCCAGCGCGAAGAACATGAGCATGCCCTGGATGAAGTCGGTCAATACGACGGAAAGGTATCCTCCGATGACGGTGTAGAGGAAGACGACGATGGCGCCGGCCACCATCATCAGATGGTAGTCGAGTCCGAAGAGCGTGTCGAAGAGCTTGCCCACGGTGACGAAGCAGCTGCCGACGTAGACGGCGAAGAACACGATGATGATGAGGGCGGCGAGGGTGGAAAGGATGTTCCTGGTGTCGCCGAACCGTTTGGAGAAGTAGTCGGGTATGGTGATGGCGTTGCCCGCAGCCACGGAATACCGGCGCAGTCGCTTGGCCACGATCCTCCAGTTGAGATATGTACCGATGGCGAGTCCCGCGGCGGTCCATCCGGCGTCCGCGACGCCGGTGAAGTAGGCGAGGCCGGGCAGTCCCATGAGCAACCAGCCGGACATGTCGGAGGCCTCGGCGCTGAGCGCGGTGAGCCAGGGGCCCACTCCCCTGCCGCCGGCGAAGTACTGCGATGCGGATGAATTCGACCGGCGCGAGTAGAAGAATCCGATCGATAGCATGGCCACGAAATACAGGACCATGGCGATGAATACCCAGATGTCGCTTGACTTCACGAACCGCTCCCTGTTCTCTATGCATGTCGTGCCGGTCTTGCGGCACGGAGACCTTACTATAGCCTTCTCTGGACGGGACTCCCGATGTGTCTCACATGGTAGAGTCCAAACCCCGGTTTGTACCACGGTCCATTCGTGTGGGCCGCACGGGCCACGTGCCGTGTGACGCCGATGCACGGTGTCGTCACCTCCGCCACGTATGCTACGTACCACCCTATTGTTCTATCCGAATCGATTTCAACGAGGTGATTATGAAGGAGCTTGAGGATCGGATCCGCAGGGAGGGCATCGTGAAACCGGGCAACGTGCTCAAGGTGGACGCGTTCCTGAACCATCAGTGCGACGTGGCGCTCTATGATGCGATGGGCGCCGAATGGGCAAGGCATTTCGCGGGCAGGACCATAACGAAGATCCTCACCATCGAGGCATCGGGCATCGGCATCGCATGCGTCGCCGCACGCCATTTCGGCGACGTGCCGGTCATCTTCGCGAAGAAGGCCCAGTCGATCAACCTTGATGGCGACCAGTACGTGTCGACGGTGTATTCGTTCACCAAGCAGCGCGAATTCCCCGTCATCGTCTCCTGCAAATATCTGGGTCCGGACGACCACGTGCTGCTGATCGACGACTTCCTGGCCAACGGCAAGGCGTTGCATGGCCTCATCGACATCTGCGAACATGCCGGCGCGACGGTCGAAGGCATCGGCATCGCCATCGAGAAGGGTTTCCAGGGCGGCGGCGATGAACTGCGGAAGCTGGGATACGACGTGGATTCGCTGGCCATCGTCGATTCGATGGATCCGGAGAACGGGACCATCGAATTCCGTCGTTGACGACCGATTGCATCATCCACCCAAAAAGGAAAAAAGAGAAGAGAGATATGTCGAATATGAAGGAGAGGAAGGGCGGACCGGGTATCTCGGCGGAGGCGCTGAGGTCGCTTGACGCCCCGGTGTCGTTCTGGAAGGGCATTCCATTCGGCCTGCAGCATGTGATGGCGATGTTCGTGGCGAACCTCGCCCCGATCTTCATCGTCGCGAATGCCGCGCGGATGACGCCCGAGCAGTCGGCGGCGGTGATCCAGGCGGGTCTTCTGGTGGCCGGCCTGGGCACGTGCCTGCAACTGTATGGCGCTTGGATGATCGGCTCCCGCCTGCCGATGGTCACGGGCATCTCGTTCACGTACGTGGCCGCCGCCACGGCGATCTGCGCGGACAGGGGCTATGGGGCCGTGGTCGGCGCGGTCATGGTCGGAGGCCTGCTGGAACTCGTGTTGGGATTGACGGCGAAATACTGGCGCCGTTTCGTGCCGCCGATCGTTTCGGCCATCGTGGTGACGTCCATCGGTTTCTCGCTGCTGTCGGTGGGCGCGACGAGCTTCGGCGGCGGCGACGCCTCGTCCCCGGAATTCGGTTCGTGGAAAAACCTGACGCTGGGCCTGGTTTCGCTGGTCGCGTGCCTGGCGTTCCAGCTACTGATGAAGGGCACGGCCAAGCAGCTTTCCGTGCTGTTCGGCCTAATCGTCGGGTATGTGGCTGCAATCTGCATGGGCATGGTCGATTTCTCCGGGTTCCGGCATCTCTCGGTCGTGTCCGTCCCGCAGTTCATGCCGTTCCGCCCGGAATTCGACTGGGGCGCGATCATCTCCATCGGACTGCTGTATGTGGTCTCCTCCGTCGAGGTGCTCGGCGACACGGCCGCATTGGCCAAGGTCGGGCTCGACCGTCAGCCCACCGAGCGAGAGACGGCCGGAGCCATCGCCGGCGACGGCCTGATCTCCTCGGTCTCCGGCCTGTTCGGATGTCTGCCGCTGACGAGTTTCGCGCAGAACATCGGTCTGGTGGCCATGACGAAGGTCGTCAACCGCAAGGTGATCCTCTCCGGCGGAGTGATCCTGGTTCTCGCGAGCTTCGTGCCGGCGGTCGCCGAGGTGTTCAACTCCCTGCCGCAGGCGGTGCTGGGCGGATGCACCATCATGATGTTCGGCAACATCATCCTTTCCGGATTCCAGATGATCTCGGAGGCCGGATACTCCCAGCGCAACATCACCATCGCCGCGCTGAGCCTGACCGTGGGCATCGGATTCACGCAGGTGAACCACATCTTCGTGCACTTCCCCCCGTTGTTCCAGCAGATTTTCGCGTCGAACTGCATCGCCGTGGCGTTCGTCGTGGCGATCGTCCTCAATCTGGTGCTGCCCGGCGAGGAACGTTTCCTGGCCGCCGCGAACACATCTTCCGGGGACGGGCATGACAACGGGTCGGGCAACGACTGACCCACCGGTCGACGACCCGGACATGGAAGAGAAAAAGCCGGTTCCCCTCACGGGGCCGGCTTTTTCTTATGCAACGGACGCGCGCCGGTCAGTGGCCTTGCGCGATCCAATCCCTGATGGCCTGCTGGATCGCCTGCGGGTAGATGTCGCCGCCGGCGCCTTCCTTGGGATGCACGCCATCGCTGTACAGCAGGTCGGGGTGCTGCGAGATGGCCGCATCCCAGTCCACGTACACGGTGTTCTCCGGATGCGCCTGCGCCCAGGTGCGTATGACGTCGTTGGATTCGGGAATCCAACTGTCCGGGCCGTGACCGTTGACGAGCACCATGACGGTGGACGGGCCGACCTGTGCACGAATCTGGTCGAGCTGGTCGGTGGTGACGACCGAGTTCGTCACCAGGCCAAGGACCAGCCAGGGGCGCATGCGACCCTCGGCCTGGAACTGTCCGATCAGCGTCCCGGCCTCCGTGATGGCGCGGCTGGTCTTGGCATCGACGAGGATGCCCGGGAAGCGGTTCTCGATTTCGGGGGTCGACATGTCCATCACCGAGTCGCCGATGGCGATTATCTGGTCGCCAGTGGGGAACGCATGCAATGCGCGCTTGGGTTTCGGCGCCGGCCGGCGCGTCAGTTCCCCGTTCATGCGGGAGCGTTGCGCGGCCTCCTTCTCCATGCGTTCGAGCGCGATCTGCGTGCTGGTCTTCGCCGGGGCGTCGCGCCATGCCACGACCCCTCCGGAGAACGCCATGAGTACGACGGTCAGGGAGGCGATGCAGCGGAAGAGCGTGCGCGCGGTGAGAGGCGGGACGGGGACGATGCCGAGCAATCCGCCGACGGATGCGGGACGCTCGATGAGCAGATGCGACATGCCGGCTGCGAGCGCGGTGAGGGTCAGGGCGGTGGCGGCATCGATGAGGGGCCGGTCCATTCCCCATGCGCGTGCCTGCACGGATGTGAGGAGCCATAGCGGCCAGTGCCATAGGTAGATGCCGTAGGAGTATCGTCCGATGACGGCGAGGGGATGTATCTCGAACAGGCCCTGCATCCATGAGTCGTCGGTTATGGTGCCGGCGATGAGCAGGGTGGAGAGGATGGAGGCGAGGGCGATGCCGCCGTGGAACGCCGCCGTGTCCTGTTTCATCGTTATGGCTAGTACGATGAGCGCGATCATTGCGAGGAATGCGCCGTAGGCGGCTGCCTCGTGTCGGCAGCGCATGATGATGCGTGATGGGGCCGGTCGGCGGGCCGGTCGTGTCATGTCACGGTCCGTCCGCTTTTTCTTTGTGTGGTGGATGGCGTATACGGCCCAGGCCAGTGCCATGCCCAGCAGGAATCCCCCGGCATGGGTGTCCGTTCCCTCGTATACGCGGGTCGGTGCGGAGGGATCATACAGCCGTGCCATCCATGCGAAGCTTGCGCCGGAGAGACCTGTCAGGATGATGATTGCGGGCGCGGGGTGCCGTAGTTTCCACAGCAGCCATACCAGTGCCGGTGCGGCGATGTACAGTTGGGCGAGCAGGGCGATGAACCATAGGTGTTTGAGCATTTGCGGGTTCATGGTGTCGAAGTAGCTGCCGCCCGAGGTGATGGTGGTCCAGTTGTGGATGAAGGTGAGGGCGGCGACGGCCTGTTTGCGTATGCCCACGAGGAGGTCCGTCTGGATGGCGGCGGCGAGGCCCATGACGGCGGGGACCATGACGATGGGGGCGGGCCAGAGGCGCCGCAGTCTGCGTGTGAGGTAGTCCACCCAGCCGATGCGGCCATTGGCGCTGAGGCGTTTGATCATGCCGATGGTTATGAGGAATCCGCTGACGGTGAGGAACACGTCCACGCCGATGAATCCTCCGGGCAGCATTCGGGGGTTGTAGTGGTAGATGATGATGGACACGAGAGACAGTCCCTTGATGCCGTCTATTCCGCGGAAGCGCCGAGGTCCGACCGTCTGTTTCTGGAGGGTGTTTTTAGTCACCTGCTTACTTTTAGTATGCGGATCAGGCAATTCACGGCATACGTCCATGATATGGATGCATGTGGGCGGACGAACTCATATGAATTTTCGATGAACGGGAGAACAAGACGTGGGACAAGTCGCTTCCGGTGACGCATGATGGTATCAAGGAGGCCTTCACATGGTTGACGCCTACACCGCCAAGATGACCGAGCTGATAGCGTTGATGCGTCTGATCGGCAATGATACGCAGCAGTGCGAGGTGAAGGAGTGCAAGCGCAAGATATCCTCCACGATCACCGACACGTTGTCCGCGTTCTCCAATGGTTCGGGGGGTTGGATCATCCTCGGGCTTTCGGAGCGTAACAGGTTCACCCCGGTCGAGGGCTTCAACGCCCGTTCGATGCAGGAGTCGTTGAGCCAGGCGTGTGAGAAGATGACGCCGGTGGTGCGGCCGACGATTGTGACGTGCCCGTTCGAGGGCAGTAATCTGGTGTTCGCGCGCGTGGATGAGATGCTTCCGCGTGACAAGCCGTGCTTCATCTCGGCGATCGGCGCGCATGGCGGTTCGTTCATCCGCACCGGCGACGGCGATCGGCGCATGACGTCGTATGAGGTGGATCGGCTTATCGAGGAGCATCTGCAGCCGACCTATGATCTGGATATCGTGCCCGGTGCGACCTGTGACGATCTCGATCCCGGTCTGGTCGAGGGGCTGCTTGCCCGGGTGCGCGAGCAGCATCCGCATGTTTTCGGCGGGCGTGGGGACACCGATACGCTGCTTGATCTGCAGGCGTTGAGGCACGATGACTCCGACCGGCGGCATGTCGGCGGAGTGTTGCGTCCGACGTTGGCGGGCCTGTTGGCGTTGGGCAGGTACCCGCAGAAGTTCTTTCCCCGGTTGTGCGTTTCGATCGCGGTCTTTCCGGGAACGAGCCGGGATGATGTGTTCCGGGGGGACGAGCGGCTGATCGCGTCGCAGACCGTGGTGGGGTCGATTCCGATGATGATCGATGATACCGTGGATTCTTGGATGAGATGGATCGGGGCGCGCAAGCCGGACTATCCGCCGGCTGTCCTTCGGGAGGCCATCGCGAATGCGTTGACGCACCGCGACTACTCCCCCGATGCGCGCGGCACCCAGGTGCATGTGAGCGTGTTCACGGACCGTGTCGAGATCAGCAACCCCGGCGGCCTGTACGGCACGGTGACGCATGACGTGCTCGCCAATCCGCATCCGGTGGCGGGTACGGCGTTCTCGTCCACGCACAACCAGTTCCTGTTCGCCCTGCTGGAGTCCACGCCGTATCCGGGCGGGGGTTTCGTGAATCCGGAGGGCGGCGACGGCTATCAGCGCATCGCCGCGAGCCTGAGGGAGGCGGGCATCGAGCCGGCGACCACACGCAACGACATCAACACGTTCACCATGACGATCACGCGGCATCGCACCGTCAAGCGCAGCTCTCCGAGCGACGTGTCGAAGGAGATCATGACGCTGCTGGAGCGGCATTCCGCGATGAGTGTGAAGGAGATCATCCGCGAGCTGCAGCTGACGCCGTTGGCGGCGGCGTCCGGATTGCGCGAACTGGTGCGGGAGGGCCGTGTCGCGCAGGTGCGGTTCCATGACGACCCGACGCAGCGTTATCGGTTGAAGACCAGTTAGGCAAGCCGCCAACGAGGTTCGCCCGACACGCACGGCGGGTAATGCATCTCCCCGTGAATTGAACTGACGCGTGCGACCCCAAGGCGCGGGACACGAAGGCGTACAAAGGTACGTCGAGTGCCCCGCAACGCAGGAGGCGCTCCGTCAGTTCAATTCACTCCCATTCGATGGTGGCCGGGGGCTTGGAGGTGCAATCCAGCACCACGCGGTTGATCTGCCGGCATTCGTTGGTGATGCGCGTGGAGATGGCGGCGAGCACGTCGTAGGGGATGCGCGACCAGTCGGCGGTCATGGCGTCCTCCGAGCTGACGGGTCGCAGCACGATGGGCGAGCCGTAGGTGCGTTCGTCGCCTTGGACGCCGACGGAGTGGACGTCGGCGAGCAGCACCACCGGGCACTGCCAGATGTCGCGGTCGAGGCCGGCCTTGGTGAGCTCCTCGCGGGCGATGGCGTCGGCTTCGCGCAGCAGGTCGAGGCGTTCGCGCGTGATCTCGCCGACGATGCGGATGCCGAGGCCCGGGCCGGGGAACGGCTGGCGCCAGACGATTTCGTCGGGCAGGCCGAGTTCGGTGCCGATGGCGCGCACCTCGTCCTTGAACAGGGTGCGCAGCGGTTCGATGAGCTGGAACTTGATGTCCTTCGGCAGACCGCCGACGTTGTGGTGGCTCTTGATGTTGGCCGCGCCGTCGCCGCCGCCGGATTCGACGACGTCGGGGTAGAGGGTGCCCTGCACGAGGAACTTCACTTCCTTGCCGCGTGCGCCGGCCTCTTCGAGGACCTGCCGCTGGGCCTTTTCGAAGGTGCGGATGAATTTCTCGCCGATGATCTTGCGCTTGCGCTCGGGTTCGCTCACGCCTTTGAGGGCGTCGAGGAAGTCGTCGGCCGCGTCGACGGTGATGAGGCGGATGCCGGTGGCTTCGACGAAGTCGTGCTTGACCTGTTCGACCTCGCCCTTCCTGAGCAGGCCGTGGTCGACGAACACGCAGGTGAGCTGGTCGCCGATGGCCTTGTGCACGAGGGCCGCGGCGACGGCGGAGTCCACGCCGCCGGACAGGCCGCAGATCACTTCGGCGTCGCCGACTTTTTCGCGGATCTTCGCGACCTGGTCCTCGATGATGCCGGCGGAGTCCCAGTTGTCCTCAAGTCCGGCGCATTTGTGCAGGAAGTTTTCGATGAGGTCCTGGCCAAGCGGGGTGTGTTTGACCTCGGGATGCCACTGCACGCCGTAGAGCCTGCGGGATTCGTCGGCCATGGCGGCGACGGGCGCGCCTTCGGTGTGGGCGAGCACCTTGAACCCCTTGGGCACGGTGTTGACGGCGACGCCGTGGCTCATCCACGTGTCCTGTTCCGCGGGAGACCCGTCGAGGATGCCTTCGGCGTCGGTGATGACTGCGGGGGTCTTGCCGTATTCGCCGAGGGCGGCCTTGTCGACGTCTGCGCCGAGCTCGTGGGCCATGACCTGGAAGCCGTAGCAGATGCCGAGTACGGGGACGCCGGCGTCGAAGATCCTCTTGTCGATGCCGGGGGCACCGGGTTCGAACACCGAGGCGGGGCCGCCGGAGAGAATGATCGCCTGGGGATCCTTCGCGAGGATCTCGTCCACGGGCATGGAGTGCGGGACGAGTTCGGAATACAGGCGGGCCTCGCGAACGCGACGCGCGATGAGCTGCGCGTACTGGGCTCCGAAGTCTACGACCAGGACCGGTCCTTTGGCCATGAATGCCTCCTATATAACGGTTGGCTGGGGGATTGTCGGATGTGTCGATTATGTCCCGTGATTGCGACATAACAAAACGATTACAACTTCTCGGTGTTTGAATTTCCGTGGTCGCGAAAGTGAACGGAGCGTTGCCGTTTCGCGGGGTTCTCCCGATGAGCCGAGGCCGCGCGCCGGACGATCGACAACGACACGCCCTTGGGATTTAACAACATGCACTACATGAAGCGTGGTAGTTTTTTCAGAAAACGAGGCAAACTCCGGCAACGGAAAACCTTGTCGTATCAATACGCCGGGGCGGTCGGGCCATCACGACGACATTCACAAATAACTCTCCGCTTTGAAAACTTTCCGAACAATTTCTTACAAAACCTCTCGCGGCACGACGATGAAAGTCCGCGAGTTCACTTACGATGAATAGCGATTGGGAAAACCGGTCATTGCACGTTCCAACTCAAGGGGCGCAAGGGCTGGCGGTTCCTGAGAAAATAACCGATCGCACATTATGTGCAGAAGTACAGGAGTACACATGACGAGTCCTGTTATTGGCACCCCCTGGAAGAAGCTGAACGCTCCGATCTCCGACGAGACCCTTGCGGCCGTCGACAAGTACTGGCGCGTGACCAACTACCTTTCCATCGGTCAGATCTACCTCCGCAGCAACCCGCTGATGAAGGAGCCCTTCACCCGCGAAGACGTGAAGCACCGCCTGGTCGGACACTGGGGCACCACCCCGGGCCTGAACTTCCTCATCGGCCACATCAACCGCCTCATCGCCGATCACCAGCAGAACACCGTGATCATCATGGGACCGGGCCACGGCGGCCCCGCCGGCACCTCGCAGTCCTACGTCGACGGCACCTACACCGAGTACTTCCCGAACATCACCAAGGACGAGGCCGGCCTCCAGAAGTTCTTCCGCCAGTTCTCCTACCCGGGCGGCATCCCGTCCCACTACGCCCCGGAGACCCCGGGCTCCATCCACGAAGGCGGCGAGCTGGGCTACGCCCTGTCCCACGCCTACGGCGCCGTGATGGACAACCCGAGCCTGTTCGTGCCGGCGATCGTCGGCGACGGCGAGGCCGAGACCGGCCCTCTGGCCACCGGCTGGCAGTCCAACAAGCTCGTTAACCCGCGCACCGATGGCATCGTGCTGCCGATCCTGCACCTCAACGGCTACAAGATCGCCAACCCGACCATCCTCTCCCGCATCTCCGACGAGGAGCTGCACGAGTTCTTCCACGGCATGGGCTACGAGCCGTACGAGTTCGTCGCCGGCTTCGACGACGAGGACCACCTGTCCATCCACCGCCGCTTCGCCGAGCTGTTCGAGACCGTCTTCGACGAGATCTGCGACATCAAGGCCGCCGCTCAGACCGACGACAAGCACCGTCCGTTCTACCCGATGATCATCTTCCGCACGCCGAAGGGCTGGACCTGCCCGAAGTTCATCGACGGCAAGAAGACCGAGGGCTCCTGGCGCTCCCATCAGGTGCCGCTGGCCTCCGCCCGCGACACCGAGGAGCACTTCAACGTGCTCAAGAAGTGGCTGCAGTCCTACAAGCCCGAGGAGCTGTTCGACGACAAGGGCGCCATCCGCCCCGAGGTCACCAAGTTCATGCCGCAGGGCGAGCTGCGCATCGGCGAGAACCCGAACGCCAACGGCGGCCGCATCCGCGAGGACCTGAAGCTGCCGAAGCTTGAGGACTACGAGGTCAAGGAAGTCAAGGAGTTCGGCCACGGCTGGGGCCAGCTTGAGGCCACCCGCCGCCTCGGCGTCTACACCCGCGACGTCATCAAGAACAACCCGGATTCGTTCCGCATCTTCGGACCGGACGAGACCGCCTCCAACCGTCTGCAGGCCTCCTACGAGGTCACCAACAAGCAGTGGGACGCCGGCTACCTGTCCGACCTCGTCGACGAGCACATGAACGTCACCGGCCAGGTCGTCGAGCAGCTTTCCGAGCACCAGATGGAAGGCTTCCTCGAAGGCTACCTGCTCACCGGCCGCCACGGCATCTGGAGCTCCTACGAGTCCTTCGTGCACGTGATCGACTCCATGCTGAACCAGCACGCCAAGTGGCTTGAGGCCACCGTCCGCGAGATTCCGTGGCGCAAGCCGATCGCCTCCATGAACCTGCTCGTCACCTCCCACGTGTGGCGTCAGGACCACAACGGCTTCTCCCACCAGGATCCGGGCGTGACCTCCCTGCTGCTGAACAAGTGCTACAACAACGACCACGTGATCGGCATCTACTTCGCCGCCGACGCCAACATGCTGCTGGCCGTTGGCGAGAAGGTCTACAAGTCCACCAACATGATCAACGCGATCATCGCCGGCAAGCAGCCGGCCGCCACGTGGCAGACCCTCGACGAGGCCCGCGCCGAGCTCGAGAAGGGCGCCGCCGAATGGAAGTGGGCTTCCAACGCCTCTTCCAACGACGAGGTCCAGGTCGTGCTCGCCTCCGCCGGCGACGTTCCGACCCAGGAGATCATGGCCGCCGCCGACAAGCTGAACCAGCTCGGCGTGAAGTACAAGGTCGTCAACGTGGTGGACCTGATCAAGCTCCAGTCCGCCAAGGAGAACGACGAGGCCCTGACCGACGACGAGTTCGCCGATCTGTTCACCGCCGACAAGCCGGTGCTGTTCGCCTACCACTCCTACGCCCACGACGTGCGTGGCCTGATCTACGATCGCCCGAACCACGACAACTTCAACGTCCACGGCTACGAGGAGCAGGGCTCCACCACCACGCCGTTCGACATGGTTCGCGTGAACAACATCGACCGCTACGAGCTGACCGCCGAGGCCCTGCGCATGGTCGACGCCGACAAGTTCGCCGACGAGATCAAGAAGCTTGAGGACTTCCGCCTTGAGGCCTTCCAGTTCGCCGTCGACAACGGCTACGACCACCCGGACTACACCGACTGGGTGTGGCCGGGCGTCAAGACCAACCTGCCGGGCGCCGTCTCCGCCACCGCCGCCACCGCCGGCGACAACGAGTGACGCCGACCCGATAAGGACGGTCCGAGTCCAATAGGAAATCCCCTTCCGGAAGTTTCCGGAAGGGGATTTCCTTTTCCTGTCTCACTTGTTTTCGCTGTCCCCGTTTTCAAGACCGATCGCCTCATCGACCACCGACATGAACGCGTGGGGATCATGGGCGAAACGGCCGAGGAACAATCCGTCGACGCTGGGCCATAGACGCGAAAGCAGCCCGGGACCGGCGGAGCCGCCGTACAGAACGGCCGAGGGGCGCTCCCCCAGCGACTGCTTGATGCGGTCGCATACCTCGCGAACGTATTCGGCCGAAGCCGGTTCGCTGGCTCCGATGGCCCAACGGGGCTCATACGCCACCCACAGCGGGGACTCCCGATCGTCGCCCACCGCCGAAGCGATCTGGCCGAGGCATCGTTCCGCTGCCGCCGTGGCCCCCTCGCGCTCCGTCTCGCCCACGCACAGCAACGGGGTCAGACCGTTGCGCCAGGCCGCCCGCACCTTGCGGGCTACCATGCCGTCGTCCTCATGGAACAACGTCCTGCGCTCGACATGGCCGAGCTCCACGACGGAGGCGCCGAGGTCGCGAAGGTCGCTTCCCGACACCTCCCCCGTGAAGGCGCCCCGATCGTCGGCGCACATGTCCTGCGCGCCGACGCGCACGTTCACCGGGGCGAGTATGCCCTGCACCTCGGCAAGCGTGAGGAAATCGGGCAGCACGGCCATCGTCGGCCCGGAGTCCCCAATCCCCCGCTCCGTCAGCAGACCGGCCAGCGTACGGCAGTAGTCCACCGTGCGCCGGCGCGGGAAATACATCTTGAGGCTGAGTGCGATGACCGCCATTGTCATCACCTTTCCTTCATGGTCGTGGATTTCAGGCCCTGCCCTGCTCGTACTCGCAGATGCGGTCGATCTTCGGCTTGCTGCGCGAGTTGGGATCGAACGTGCGCTCCAGATACTCCTTCATCAGCACCTTCGCGGTTTCGGGGCCCACCACCTGGGCGCCCATCGAGATGAGGTTGGCGTTGTTGCTCAGCGTGGCGCGCTGCGCCTGGTAGACGTCGCTGACGCAGGCGCAGTACGCGCCGGGCACCTTGTTCGCGGCGATCGAGACGCCGATGCCCGTTCCACACAGCAGAATGCCTCGGTCCTCCTCGCCGTTGGCGACGGAGGTGGCGACGCGGATGGCGACGTTGGCGTAGATGGGGTCGTCGGAGGGGAAGTCCACGACCTCGTATCCAAGGTCCTCCGCCTCCTTCATGAGCAGGTTCTTGAGTTCGGTGGCATTGGGATCGCATCCGAAGGCGACTTTCATGATGTACTCCTTTTTCTGGTTGGTTTTCCGGTTCTTCCCACTGGTGTTCAATTGCGTGTTTGGCGCATCGGTGTATTGCCCCGGGTCCGTCGGGGGAAGAGCGGGGCGCGCCCGGCAACCTGGTGGCGCACCCCGAGCGGACCGAGGTGGACTCCGTCCGCAGAGACCTTCCCACTTCCCCTACGAGGCCTGGGCGACCTTGTTCCGGTGGTCGATCTGCATCTGCGCGTAGAGGGCCGCGACCCTGGTGGCCTCGATCATGCTGTTGGCCTGGGCGATGCCCTTGCCGGCGATCTCGAACGCGGTGCCGTGGTCGACGGAGCTGCGCATGAACGGCAGGCCGAGCGTGATGGTCACGGCCTTCTCGAAGTCCAGCGTCTTGCAGGCGATGTGCCCCTGGTCGTGATACATCGACAGGATGCAGTCGTTGTGACCGTCGAGGTTGAGCGCGAAGATCGCGTCAGCCGACAGCGGCCCCTCGGCCCGGATGCCGAGCTTCTGCGCATCCTGCACGGCAGGCGCGATGTCGGTGATCTCCTCGGTGCCGAACATGCCGCCTTCGCCGACGTGCGGGTTGAGGGCGGCGACGCCGATCGTCGGATGTTCGAAGCCGAGCTTCTTGAATTCGGTGTCGATGTTCTTGAGGAAGTCGAGGATACGGTCGTGGTTGGCCAGATCGCATGCCTTGCGCAGGGCCACATGCCGGCTGACGAAGAACACGCGCAGCTTATGCACGTTGAACATGGTCAGCGCGTACGGCGAATCGGTCAGCGCCTGGTAGATCTCCGTGTGCCCGATGTACGGGACGTCGGCCAGCTTGAGCGCGGCCTTGTTGATCGGCGAGGTGGAGACGGCGTCGATCTTGCCCGCGAGGCCGAGTTCGATGGACTTCTCCAGATAGGAGTAGGCGCGCAGCGCGGCGTCGCGCTGTATCCTGCCGAATTCGATCTTCGCGTCGTTGCACACGTCGGTCTGCAGCAGGTCGATGACTCCACGCTCGTATTTCGCCTCGGACGGGTCGTCGATCATGTTGAACGTGAAATCATGGATGCCGAGGATGTCGGCCGCTATCTCCAGACTGTCGCGGTGTCCGATCACGAAGGGCTTGCATACGTCGTAGATCTTCTGGCTGAGAATGGTCTGCAGCACGATCTCCGGTCCGATTCCGGCGGGGTCTCCAAGCGTGATGGCCATTACCGGCTTCTGCTGGACGTTCATCGATAACTCCTTTGTTGGTTGTTGCGCGTCGCCGCGCGGGAAAAATCTCGTTGTCCCCCGTTTCCCGGGGAGGATCGGGGCCGGCCGGGTAAGCGTCCGCCCCCCTGTCGTCATGAATCAGGCGGCCAGCCCGTTCGCCATCATGCGGTGTTCGTCGAACAGGCGGTTGACGGCCTGTACCGCCGTGTTCGGCTTGCCGGTCAGGCCTCCCTTGCATACGACGGGGATGCCGTCGTACGGGCCTCCCACCAGCACCGACTGGTCCACCTGGGGAATCACGTAGTCGACCAGCTTCAGGCCGTCGCCGCCGAGCGCCTGACAGACCTTGACCATGGTGTCGCCGCCGCTGAGGTAGAAGCCGGAGCAGCGTTTCGGCGTGACCACGTCGGCAACGAGCCGTGCGGCCTGTCCCAGTCTTCGCGTCAGCAGGTTGGAGGCCTCCGCGGCCTCAAGACCGCTGGCGGACTCCAATTCCTCCCGGGTGGCGGGCGGCGCCCCCGTGATGGCGATGTCCACGGCGAGCACCAGCACCCGCGGCTGTTCGACGTGCTTGCGGTACATGGCCTGGGTTTCGGCGACCAGCCGCGCCATCTCCGCCTTGACCTCCCGGGAGTCGTGAGAGATGAGACTCAACGGGCGGGCGAGCAGGGTCTTCGTGCCCGGTTCGGCGGTGAGCACCTTCATCTGCGATTTGGTGACCTCGGTGGCGCTGCCGGCCACGACGAACACGGTGCCCTCGTCGTCCCAGCGGTGGTTCTCGCGGATCTCCCTGGCGATCTGCGCGCCGGGCACGATGGTTCCGGACAACAGGGCGAGACTCACGGTGAAGGGGCCGGGATCGACCGCCACGACGGGACGGCCGACGCGGATCACCGCGCAGGAGATGTCGTCGATCTGTTCCAGCGTGGCAGAGTCGAACACGAACACGCGGGTTCCGTCGGCCAGCATCCTGCGCATCATCGACGCGATCTCATGTTCGCCGCCCATGACCGTCTCCAGCGGGATGTACCCCACCTTCTCCGAGAACTGCTCCTGCAGCAGCTTCGGCAGATAGGACTCGCGGACGGGCGTCCGCACGTCCTGGGCCACGCCGGTCTGGGCCAGCAGCGTCGAATCGATCAGGGAGTATCCTCCCACCACGACCTTTTTCGACTGCGGCATGGCCGGCACGACGACGGCGATGTAGTTGTCCTCCAAGGCGTTGAGCATGCCCTCCACCTCGGGCCCTATACCTCCGCGCAACGTGGTGTCGATGCGTTTCGAGAACTGGGAGACACCGAGCCTGCGCAGGGCGAAGGTGGTCTGCCTCACCCGGTCGAACGCCTCGCGGGCCGGCTGCGTGCGGGAGTTGGTGCTGACGATCACGGTGTCGGCCGCGGGGTCGGCGACCTCGTCGAGGTGCTCGAACTCGTAGTAGAGTGTGGACACCGCCCCCTTGCGGGCCAGCAGGGCGCCGACGGTGGTGCCTCCGGTGACGTCGTCGGCGACGATACCTAGCTTTGTCATGGTTTCCCCTTCGTAGTGCGTATCATGCCGCGGCCGGTGCGGCCTCGACCCGTTCGGCCTTCTTCGTCCCGCTCTTCTCCACGGCCGGGCGGAATTCGTTGAGCGTGAGCAGGAGGACGAACGCGACGATCAGGATGATGACGAAGTAGCTGAACGCCATGGTGTAGTTTCCGGTGACGTCGAGGATGGCGCCCACGATGATCGGCGAGAAGAAGCCTCCGAGGTTGCCACCGGAGTTGATGATGGAGATGGTGAACGGGTAGGTCTCGTTCGTCGTCATGTTCATGGCGATGGAGGTGAACGAGGACCATCCGATGTTCAGGAAGAATCCGGCGAGCACCAGGACCAGAGCGATCAGGGCCGTGTTGTCGGGGGTCACAAGCAGCAGCGCCATCATGATCGCCGTCATCAGGGCGGTGATGAGCATGGTGGGCTTGCGCCGTCCGCGGAACACGCGGTCGGATATCACGCCGCCGAGCAGGGCTCCAACGAATCCGCCGATGTACGGGGTGGCCGACATCCAGCCCATGGCGATCACGTTGTATCCGCGTGCGGACTGCAGATAGTCGGGAATCCAGGTGATCATGCCGTACAGCACGTTGTTCATGCAGAAGTAGGCGAAGGTGATGACCCAGATCTGCCAGGACTTGAGCACCTCCATGTTCTTCTTGAGCGGTTCGCCGCTCTTGAGGCGGATGATGCGGTCGAGCAGCCCCATGTCGCCGAAGTCCTGTACCGCGGATGCGGAATTGGCGTCGTCACCGGTGATGTGCTTCAGCTCGGCTTCGTTGACGTGCCTGCTCTCGCTCGGCTTCGACCGGATGACGAGGAAGAAGACCAGCGCCAGGATGAAACCGGGGACGGAGAACCAGATGAAAACGTGGCGCCAGCCGAACGCGTTGGCGATGAACACCGCGACGATGGGCGCGAGGATCGGGGCCACCTGGGTGGACGCGATGTACACACCGGTGGCCGTCCCCTTCTCCTTGAGCGGGAACCACGAGTTGATTGTGGACGTCATGCCCACCGGCGTCGGGCCTTCGAGCAGGCCGAGCATGAGACGGAGGACGAGAAGCATCACCGCTCCGGTGGCGTGTCCCATGAGGAACGTGACGATGGAGAAGCCGAGGATGGCCACCGATACGATCGTTCTGGTGCCCTTCTTGCCGATCACCAGGCCGGCCGGGATCTGCGATATCGCATAACCGAGGAAGAAGAACGAGGAGATCGCGCCGGCGGCGGTGTTCGAGATCTCGAACTCGTTGCGAATCATGGGCAGCACTGCACCGATGTTCGAACGGTCCGCCATGCAGATCACATATCCGATGAATATGGTGGACAATACGACCCACCTATAGTGGGTCGATGTTATTCTTTGTTTGAGAGACATACGCACGCGCCTTTGACTGTGTATGAATGTTTTTTGAGTGACACCAAAAAAATATCGTCAAAGGCGCGTGGCACCTACCCCGGACAGCGCTTTTGGGAAAATGTCTCAACCCGGAGTTTGAAAAATGAATAATTTGCGTCAGACCGGCCGCATTCGCAACGGCGAAGCGACGAAATCCCGGCGGAACGCCCGGTACAGGCTCGCCGACGTGGCCGAACTGTACTGGATGCAGGATATGACCGTGGCGGCCATCGGCACGAAGCTGGGCATATCCAGATCCACCGTGTCGCGGCTGCTCGCGCAGGCCCGCGAACGGAACATCATCGAATTCGTCATCAACCGCGAGGAGGATTCGACGCAGGAGCTGCGCGACAGGCTGCGCGACCTTTTCCATATCCACGTGACCGTGAGCAACACCAGCGACACGGCGGACGCCGACATCCGCAGGTTCCTCGTCGGGCAGGACACCGCGCGGCTGCTCTCACGTCTGGCCCGTCCGAACATGACGATCGGCGTGGCATGGGGACGCACCATGGAATCCGTGTCGCTGCATCTCACCCAGCAGGACGCCCACGGCATACAGATCGTGCAGCTGCACGGCTTCGGCGACTCCTACCTCTACGGGGAGAGCTACGTGACGAAGGTGCTCAACCGGTTCGGGGAATCCCTCAACGCCCGCGTGCACCTGTTCCCCGTCCCGGCGATCTTCGACTCCGAGGCAGCCCACAACCTCATGTGGCAGGAACGTAGCGTGCGCAGGATCCTGGCCCTGCGCCGCACCCTCGACCTCACGGTCGCCTCGCTGGGCGCCCCGCAGGGGGTGACGCCGAGCGCGCTGTTCACCCCGGGTGTGCTGCAGCAGAGCGACATAGACGAGCTGCACAACGAGCATGTGGTCGGCAACTTCGCCTCCACGTTCTTCCGTCAGGACGGCAGCACCGGCGGCATCTCGGTGAACAACCGCTCCACCGGCATGAGCCGCCAGGAGCTGATGCGCGTGCCCATAAGACTGTTCACCGTCGCCGACCCCAGCAAGGCCAAGGCGCTGCGGGTCGCGCTCAACGCGGGGTTCGCCACGCATCTGGTCGTCGACCGTGCCACCGCGCGCCAGCTCCTCCTCATGCAGCATCTCTGACCGGATGTCGTTTGCCGTGCCGCCGGCATGGCAAACGACGGCAACCGGGGACAACGTATAGTTACCGGTCAACGTTTATACTTACAATAGTTGCGGTTGCAAAGCAGTGTTGCCCGCACCTCAACCCGACAGCGGGTTGAACAATTGCAAAGGAGTTTGACCGTGAGTCTTACCAGTGTGTACATCGCCAGCCCCGAGGCCGCGAACGGCCGCAACGTCGTCGCCTACGGAGTCGTCTCCGCCCTCGCCGGCCAGTACAAGACCGCAGTGTTCCGTCCGGCCGCCTGCAAGAAGGAGACCTTCACCGACGTGCTGCTCGGGGCGTCCACCGCGGGACAGTCCCGCGAACAGGCCGTCGGCGTATGCCCGTGTGCCGCGCGTGAAGACAAGGAAGGCGCCCGCGGGGACATCGTCCGCGCCTACTCCGCCGCCGTCGCCGCGGCCGACCCGGAGGCCGTCGTCGTCGTCGGCACCGACAAGAGCGATGTGTTCGACCCCGCAGCATTCGACTTCAACGCCGCCGTCGCCGCGGACCTCAAGGCCCCGGTGTTCCTCGCCGTCTGCGGCCTGAACCGCGATGCCAAGCAGGTCAAGGCCACCGTCGAGGCCTGCGCCAAGAGCGTCACGGACGCCGCCCAGACCGTCGCCGGCGTGTTCGTGACCGGCTGCGCCGACGAGAAGTCCTCCGACGTCAAGGACGCGCTCGCCGAATTCCCCGCCCCCGTCTGGACCGTCCCGGCCCATGACTGCGGCACCGAGGACGAGGCCAAGGCCGCGCTCTCCGACTTCGAGTCCCACGCCCCCGCCGCCCAGATCCTGGCCGCACTGAACCAGGACTTCGCCCAGCCGACCACCCCCTACGCCTTCCAGTCCGACCTGCTGAACAAGGCCAAGGCCGCCAAGAAGACCATCGTCCTGCCCGAGGGCTCCGAGGACCGCATCATCAAGGCCGCCGACTACCTGCTCGAACGCGACATCGTCAACCTGATCATCGTCGGCGAGAAGACCCAGATCCTGGCCCGCGGCAAGGAACTGGGTCTGAACAACCTGGAGAAGGCGTCCTTCCAGTCCATGGACGACGAGGAGGTCCTCGCCCCGATGACCGAGAAGCTGTGCGAGCTGCGCGCCAAGAAGGGCATGACCCCGGAGCAGGCCCGCAAGCAGCTGACCGACGCCAGCTACTTCGGCACCATGCTCGTGGTGCTCGGCAAGGCCGACGGCCTGGTCTCCGGCTCCATCAACTCCACCGCCAACACCGTGCGCCCCGCCCTGCAGGTCATCAAGACCAAGCCCGGCCAGAAGCTCGTCTCCGGCGCATTCCTCATGTGCTTCAAGGACCACGTCGCCGTGTTCGCCGACTGCGCCATCAACCTCAACCCGAACGCCGAGCAGCTCGCCGAGATCGCCATCCAGTCCGCCGAGACCGCCAAGGCGTTCGGCATCGACCCGAAGGTGGGCATGCTCTCCTACTCCACGCTCGGCTCCGGCAAGGGCCCGGATGTGGACCTGGTCGAGGAGGCCGCCAGCATCGTCAAGCAGCAGGCCCCGGATCTGCCCGTGGTCGGCTCCATCCAGTTCGACGCCGCATGGTCCCCGGTCGTGGCCTCCACCAAGGCCAAGGGCAACGACGTGGCCGGCCATGTCAACGTCTTCGTGTTCCCCGACCTGTGCGCCGGCAACATCGGCTACAAGGCGGTACAGCGCTCCTCCGGCGCGCTGGCCATCGGCCCGGTGCTGCAGGGCCTCAATAAGCCCGTGAACGACCTGTCCCGCGGCGCCAACGTCGAGGACATCATCAACACCGTGGCGCTGACCGCCGTCACCGCCCAGTGACGCGCCGCTGAAACGGCATCGGGCGTCCCGGCTCGCCGGGACGCCCTTCTCGTTCCCCGCCGCACGAGGAAAAGCGGACGGGAACATGATTTTGTAGTCACCGACGAGTATTCTCGGTGATGGAAGTGGGGCGTTAACGCTCCCCGAACACAACAATGGAGGAAGCCCACAATGGCGAAAACCGTCCTTGTCATCAATTCCGGTTCCAGCTCTATCAAGTACCAGCTGGTGGACCTTGAGACCGGCGAAGGCATCGCATCCGGTCTGGTCGAGAAGATCGGCGAGCCGATCGACGGCAACTACAAGCACGAGTACAACGGTGAGAAGCACAAGCTCACCGAGCCGATCCACGACCACGAGCAGGGTCTGAAGCGCGTCCTCGGATTCTTCAAGGAGTACGGCCCCGACCTGTCCGAGTCCGGCATCGTCGCCGTCGGCCACCGCGTCGTGCAGGGCGGCTCCATCTTCCCGCGCCCGGCCCTCGTCAACGACAAGACCATCGGCAAGGTCAAGGATCTCGCCGTGCTCGCCCCGCTGCACAACGGCCCCGAGGCCAAGGGCGCCGAAGTCATGCGCACCCTGCTGCCCGACGTGCCGCAGGTCTTCGTCTTCGATTCCTCCTTCTTCTTCCAACTTCCGAAGGAGGCCAGCACCTACGCCCTGAACAAGGAAATCGCCGACCGCTACCAGATTCGTCGCTACGGCGCCCACGGCACCTCCCACGAGTTCGTCGGCTCCGTCGTCCCGGAGCTCATCGGCAAGCCGGCCGAAGGCCTCAAGCAGATCGTGCTGCACATCGGCAACGGCGCCTCCGCTTCCGCCCAGATCTCCGGCAAGCCCGTCGACACCTCCATGGGCCTCACCCCGCTTGAGGGTCTGGTCATGGGCGGCCGCACCGGCGACATCGACCCGGCCGTCGTGTTCCACCTGATCCGCAACGCCCACATGAACGTGGACGAGCTGGACGCCCTGTTCAACAAGCGTTCCGGCCTGACCGGCATGACCGGCTACGGCGACATGCGCGAGGTCATGCGCCTGGCCGACGAGGGCGACGAGAACGCCCAGCTGGCCCTTGACGTGTATGTGCACCGCATCGTGGCCTACATCGGCAACTACACCGCCCAGATGGGTGGCGTCGACGTCATCACCTTCACCGCTGGCGTCGGCGAGAACGCCTCCCCCATCCGCAAGATGGTCGTCGATCGTCTTGCCCCGTTCGGCGTCAAGCTCGACGAGGAGAAGAACAACGTGCACACCTCCGAGCCGCGCGTCATCTCCACGCCCGACAGCTCCGTCATCATCGCCGTCTACCCGACGAACGAGGAGCTCGCCATCGCCCGCAAGTCCGCGAAGATTGCCGCCGAAGGCAAGGACTCCTACGGCAACGTGTTCGAGCCCGCCGACTACAGCGAGTGACACATGTGCAGCGACGACGTTCGTGACGTCGTCGCACATATTGATTCGAGCCCCTTGGGTTCTGGAAGGAATCCGAGGGGCTCGGTCGTTAATACGACTGCATGTCATCGATGACGTGCAACGCCGATCATCGACGTCCACAATCCGACGAAGTCGGGAATGGTCTTGCGCGTGGTCTCCACGTTCACCACGTCGATGCCGTCGATGCGCAATCCCAGCATCGCGGCGAACGTGGCCATGCGATGGTCGGCATACGTCTCCATCACGGCACCGTGCATGCGTTCCACATCGACCGGATGGATGGCGATGCCGTCGGCGAGCTCCTCCGCCGCTCCCCCGATGCGCCGAATCTCGGTGACGAGCGCTTCAAGACGGTTCGTCTCATGACCGCGCAGATGGCCGATGCCCGTCAGCGAGGTAGGACCATCGGCGAACACCAGCAGAGCGGCCAACGAGGGGGCGATCTCCCCGGCTGCGGACATGTCGAAATCCCCGAGGCCATGAATCGTCCCGTCGGACGTCACCGCGAGGGTGCGCGCCCCGTCCACGGTCTCCGTCACGGTGACGGTGGCGCCCATGCGTTCCAGATATTCAGGGAGCAGTCCGCCCGGCTGCGTCGTCCTCGCCGGCCAGTTCGGCACACGGACCGTTCCCCCGGCGATGAGCGCCGCCCCGAGGAACGGGGCCGCGTTGGAGAGGTCCGGTTCGACGGCCACGCGTTCGGGCAGCTGCACCGAACCGTGCCGGACCGTCCACGTGTGCGCGTCCATGCGCACGGCCACGCCGGCCGCTTCCAGATCGGCCATGGTCATGCGGATATGCGGCAGGCTGGGCAGGTGGTCGCCGGTATGGGTGAGCTTCAGCCCGTTTTCGAGTTTGGGCGCGGCAAGCAGCAGACCGGAGATGAACTGGCTAGACGACGACGAATCGATGGACACATCGCCTCCGACCGCCCGGGATGGTGGGGTGAGCGTGAACGGAAGCCGGCCCTTCTCGCCTTCGTAGTCGATGCGGGCGCCGAGCTGTTCGAGCCCGTCGAGAATCGGCCCCATGGGGCGGTGGTATGCCTGTTCGTCCCCGTCGAAACGGACCGGCCCGTCCGCGTACAACGCCAGGGCGGGGACGAATCGCATCACCGTGCCGGCCAGTCCGCAGAACACGGAGGAACGCCCCGTGAACACACCGTTCTTCGGGGGTGCGACCACCACGGTGGTCCCGTCGTCGGGGTCGGGCGTGCAGGATACGCCGAGGGATTCCAATGCGCCCATCATGAGCTCGGTGTCCCGCGAGCGGAGCAGTCCGACGAGCGTGACGGGCCGTGTCCCCATGGCGGCAAGGATCAGATAGCGGTTGGACAGCGATTTGCTGCCCGGTATGGTTACGGTGGCGTTCAGCGGTTCGGCGGCGAACGGCGCACGCCATGGCGATGGTTTCGTTTCGGTCATATAGCCATGGTATCCGTTCCCCGGCGTGCCGACGCCCCTGTGTCCGAGTCGGAGGACTTTCCGGATGGATCGCATGGGAAAAAGCGGCCCCGAATCGTTCATATACGATCCGGGGCCGCTTGATTGATTGGCCGTGGCGTCGGGAAGCCGCTAGGGCCTTGCTCTTCCGTCACAGTCGTCGTCAATCACAAGGCGTCCTGGAAGCCGTCCTGAAGCGCATCCTTCAGCGCGTTGTACTGCTCGTCGGAGTAGGCCTTGTCCTGCTCGTCCTTCAGCGCGTCGGAGAAATCGGTGGTGATGTCGGAGGTGCTGAGGGTGTCGTTGAACTCCTCGGACAGCTTCTTGTATTTCTCGTAGGCGGGCGAACCGTACTGTATCTTGGTGGGGTTGCCGAGCGCACCGAGCTGCTTCACGACCTCCCCGGTCTTGTTCATGTTCTCCTTCATGTCGGTGGCGTATTTCGCCACCGCCTTGTCGGGCACCTGGCTCAGCGTGTCGAGCTTGGCGGTGCAGGAGGTGATGAACTTCGTGTAGTTCGTCACGAAGGAAGCGGAGTACGGTCCGTCGTCGGGGCGGTCCCCGCACACCTGCGTGGTATCGGACAGCGTCTTGCCGGATTCCGCGAGGTTGGTGGCGTAGGTGGCGTAGGCGTCCGCCTGCTTGACGTAGGCGTCGTACTTCTCCTTGACCTTGGCGTCGTTCATGGACTTGTCGTCCTTGACGGAGTCCACCTCGTCCCGGTATTCCTTGAGCTTGGCCTTGACCTTGGCGACGTCGTCGTCATCGAAGGTGCTTCCCCCCTTGTAGGTGGCGGAGTACACCTGGGTGAGCTTCGACTGCACGTCTCCCTGCTTCGTCTGGAAGTTGTAGACCTTCGTCAGCGTGCTGTTGTAGTCCTGCGCCTCCGGCTTGCCGCCCCTGAGCACGAAGAACGCGACCAACGCGATGATGACGACGAGGACGATGACCCCGCCGCCGATGCCGAGGCCTATGAACAGCTTGCGGTTGCCGCCCGCCTTGCCCTTCGCGTTGTTCTCCTGCACGGGCTGGCCATATCCGCCGCCGTATGGCGGTTGCGGACCGGACGCCGGACGTCCGCCGGCATAGGGGGGAACGGGGCCGTTCGGGCCCTTCGGGCCGTTGCCTCCATTGGCCGGATATCCCTGCGGGGGCACGTTGGGCGCATCGGGACGCTGTGCGGGATTCCCGTACTGCGGCAGCACGGCACGCCCTGAAGGCGCGTAGTGAGGCGCCTGGGGATTGAATGCGGGTGCGCCGCCCTGCGACGGCTGGCGGTATCCCTGCGGGGGCAGCTGCCGCGCATGCTGCTGAGGACCTCCATCGGGCGTCGTGCCATAGGGAGGCGCGGGATTTGCGGCATCATGCCGGGCGGCGGCGTTCTCCGGCACCGTCCCGGCGTTCCCGCCGTCCTGCTCCCCGTTCGCGTTGGCCTTGTCTTCATCCGCCATGGGCAAACTCCTTCGTCTCTGGTGTTGTAAGGCCAGTCTATACCGGGGGGACACTCCATCCGGCGATATCCACGGCGCAAAACCCTATATCCGTCAGTGATTCACCATAGATTAACCGTTGTATCACCGATTATGGGCATGGACGATGCGATACTGGAGGTATGCAGATCAGACCAGGCTCAATGTACCCGTTGGGAGCCCGCTACGACGGCGCAGGGGTCAATTTCGCCCTGTTCTCGGAAGCGGCCGAAAAAGTGGAGCTTTGCCTTTTCGATGCGGACGACAACGAAACCCGCATCGAGATGACCGAGCAGAACTCATACGTATGGCATAACTACATTCCGGGCCTGCAGCCCGGGCAGCGGTACGGATACCGCGTCTACGGTCCGTTCGATCCGCCGAACGGACACCGCTGCAACCCCTCGAAGCTCCTGCTCGACCCGTACGCGCAGGCCATACAGGGCCACACGGACGGCGACGAAAGCCTCTACTCCTACAAGTTCAGCAACCCCGACAACGAATACGACCTCAACACGATGGATTCGGCGGCCCACACCATGAAGTCGGTCGTCGTCAACCCGTTCTTCGACTGGGGCAACGACAAGCATCCCCGCATCCCCTACCACGACTCGGTGATCTACGAGGCGCATGTGCGCGGCATGACCAACCTGCGCAAGGACGTGCCGGCCGAGATCAGGGGCACCTACGCCGGTCTCGCCTACCCCACCGTCGTGAACTATCTCAAGGAGCTCGGCGTCACCGCGCTGGAGCTCATGCCGATCCACCAGTTCGTCAACGACTCCTTCCTCACCGAAAAGGGCCTGAGCAACTACTGGGGCTACAACACCATCGGATTCTTCGCCCCGCACAACGCCTACTCCAGCTCCGGCGAATACGGCGAGCAGGTCAACGAGTTCAAGTCGATGGTCAAGGCGTACCACGAGGCCGGCATCGAGATCATCCTCGACGTAGTGTACAACCACACCGCCGAGGGCAACCACCGCGGCCCCACCCTGAGCTTCCGCGGCATCGACAACCGCAACTACTATCGTCTGGTCGGCGGCGACTTCGCCCACTACTTCGACACCACCGGCACCGGAAACTCCCTGCTGATGCGCTCGCCCCACGCCCTGCAGCTCATCACCGACTCGCTGCGGTACTGGGTGACCGAGATGCACGTTGACGGCTTCCGTTTCGATCTGGCGGCCACGCTCGCCCGGCAGTTCCAGGAGGTCGACAAGCTCTCTGCGTTCTTCGACATCGTGGAGCAGGATCCCGTGCTCTCCCACATCAAGCTCATCGCCGAACCATGGGACCTCGGCTCCGGCGGATACCAAGTGGGCGGCTTCCCGTCCAGCTGGTCCGAATGGAACGGCCGATACCGCGACTGCGTACGAGACTTCTGGCGCTCGCAGCCGTCCACGTTGCCCGAGTTCGCGAGCCGTCTCATGGGCAGCTCGGACCTGTATCAGGCCAACGGCCGCCGACCGGTCGCCTCGGTGAACTTCATCACCGCCCACGACGGGTTCACGCTCAACGATCTGGTCACCTACAACGACAAGCACAACGAGGCGAACGGCGAGGACAACCGCGACGGCGAATCGCACAACCGTTCCTGGAACTGCGGCGTGGAGGGCCCCACCGACATCCGGGACGTCAACTGCCTGCGCCAGCGTCAGCGCCGCAACTTCATCGCCTCGCTCATGGTGAGCCAAGGCATCCCGATGATCTGCGGCGGCGACGAGGTGGGACGCACCCAGCAGGGCAACAACAACGCCTATTGCCAGGACAACGAGATCTCGTGGACCGATTGGGAGCTCGACCAGGACCGCCGCGACCTGCTCGAATTCACCAAGAAGCTCATCCATCTGCGTCTCAGCCATCCGGTGCTGCACCGCCGCCGCTTCTTCACGGGGCGTGCCGCCGGCGACATGTCCGACCGCATCCCGCAGGCGGAATGGTTCGACCACACCGGCGAGATCATGGACCGCGAGGATTGGAGCAACACGCATGCGTTGTCGGTGATGGTGTTCCTCAACGGCAAGGACATCCCGGAGACCGACTGGTACGGCTCCCCCATGACCGACAACAGCTTCCTGCTCATCTTCAACGCGCATTACGAACCGATCGTGTTCAAGCTGCCGGACGAGAAGTACGGCTCCACGTGGACGCTGGTGGTGGATACGTTCAGTCCGAAGGGCCCGGAGCTCACCTATGAGGCGGGGTTCGTCATCACCGCGCAGCCGAGGAGCTTCCTGCTGCTCATGAGCGCCAAACGCTCCCGCCGCGTCATGGAGTAATGGGAGGCGGACGTATCTCCCCGTGATAAACGCCCTGACCGGTCGCTGAGTGAAACCGAACCGCACCCCAATTGTTGGACTGGAGTAATTCGTGTCCGATGATTGGAGGTGCGGTTTTCCATGTCAAGGGAACGTAGTTGACGGTCGGGATGCAGCTGCGCGAACTGCCTGATCAGTTCATAACCGGCCATGTCACGCCCCCGGTCGATGATCTTTTTCCACTCGTGGACGGTATTCCGACGTCACATGCCAGTACAGCTGGTCGTGCGATCAGGTACGGGTCAGCGCCAGTTGCAGCTCGTCGCGTTCGATGCGGTAGATGAGCAGCCAGTCTGACTCGATGTGGATCTCCCGATACCCTTTCCAGTTGTTGACCAGCGCGTAATCGCGATATTTGGTCGGCAGCAGATCGCGATCTTCTGCCATCAACGCTTCCACGGCGCGCCGCAGCTTGTCCGGGTCGTAATGCTTCTTCAGCAGTCCTTTGAAGTCCTTCTTGAACTGCGTGGTGCGGAAGACGGATCTAAGCATCCATCAGGTCCGTCATCAGATCGTCCACAGACGGGAACGCGGCACCCTCCCGGGTGTCTGCCTGGCGGCGGGCCTCCATGTTCAGCGGATTCTCCCTCGTGGCGCGGAACGGCATGCCGTTGTCGGTCAGGGACTGGCGCAGGAACATGTTCAATGCGGTCGACAGGTCCAGTCCCATCGACTCGTACAGTTCCTTCGCCTGCCGCTTGACCTGCGGATCCGTGCGGAAACTGATTGTTACGGTATCGGCCATCGAAACTCCTCGCCAGAGTAATGCTAATGTATGAACAGTGCAACACAATGGGGGATGCAAGTTACGTTGTGGGCCGGCTTTGAGGACTCGCGGAGGCCACGGTACCGGCGAATGCCCCAGAACGTCACTCATGCCGAAACATCCCCCGAGGATTCTCCTTTCCTGCACGCCCATACGGACCAACAAAACGTCACCACCCCCTTGTGTCGTCATCTGGTGACGGTAACCGGGCCTCCTGCGACACGCCGGTAGAAACTACCGGTAAGAGCTGCCGGATAATGAAGGAACGTAAGGAGGAGCGTCAATGTACACGATGGAACAGGCCTGCGAAACGATCGGGCTCAAGTTCTACGGCAACGTCCTGTCCGGCGCGACCCCATATGTGAGTGTGCTTATCCCGTCCGCCGCGCTCGCGGAAGACGGATCGGCCGAACATGCTCCAGTCTCAGCAGTAAGCGAAGCCGACGATGACACTGCTTTCGAGACGATTTCCTAAGTCCGAGGCGGAGATCGGGCGACTCGTCGCCGCTGATGACTGGATGATGCAGGTGCTCGCGGCGGCGAAGTCGATGGGCCTTCCCGACTGGTGGATCGGTGCGGGCTTTCTGCGCAATCGTGTTTGGGATGCCCTGGAGGGCAATGAACCGGTCCGACCCCGCGATGTTGACCTGGTGTATTTCCGGTCTTCTGATACCGCGCCTGAAACGGACTGGACCTTAAGCGACCATGCGAACGTACGTTTCCCGTTCGCGCGCTGGGAGATTCGTAACCAAGCCCGCATGCATGTCAAGGACGGCGCGGTCCCATTCCACTCCGCGGCTGAAGGCATCGCCCACTGGACCGAAACCGCCACCGCTGTGGCGGTCAGACTCGACGAGAACGGCAAGCTGTCGTTCCTCTACAGCTACGGCTCCGCCGACCTGCTCAATCTGATAGTCCGCCCGGTGACGGTCGACGGGACAACCGTGCCGCGCGATCTGGTCGAACGCCGCATCCGCGACAAACGATGGCTGGAGCGCTGGCCCGATCTGACCGTCCGCCTGTGATATTGCCGGCACCAACAACGGCTTGTTGTACCCGCTTGGCGGATGGAATGTGCCTTTAGACTGGAATCAGCAAGCGCACGATGAGGCGCACAACCCGTTTCCGATATCAGGAGGTAACGATGGCATTCGACTATAAGAAAGTATCAACAGGTTTTTGCGTGACTACATGAGCAATATAACAATGCCTTTGACTTTATGAATTATAAGGCACCGCAAGGAATCGATGGACACTACAACGCCGAAGAAAGCCGCACACTCATTGGTGTCAATGAGGAATACCTTACATTGGTTAGACTCGCGAATAGAGCGGGGGCTAAAATCCGAACGATGCCGGAATATCTGAGAGTGATTGATAGTTCCAAGAGTTGGCTTCAATCATCTGGAGGCAGCTCAATCCCCAAAGGACTCACTCCCATTGATATTGAGAAATATGATTCGGTGTTTAAAGTTTAGGGCGCTGAAATAACGCGTAATGGAACTAGGAACGCCGACCTTCAACTCGTTGGCGAGGGGGCATATGCCATTGTTCATAAATATATTGATCCGAACTATGGGGAGGTTTTTGCGCGAAAGAAGCTCAAGAAAAATACCAGCGATAAGGATCGGCAACGGTTCCATAGAGAGTTCGATCTCATGAAAAGCTTTGATTTTCCTTATATTCTAAAGGTTTATCAGTATGATGAATCCAATAGTAGCTGCACAATGGAATTCTGTGAATGTAATCTAAAGGATTACATTGCTCGCAACAATACAAAACTCTCATTTGGTTTCCGTCTTAAGATTGCAATGGAATTTCTATATGGATTGAATTTTCTCCATAATAAAGGCATTTATCACCGTGATCTGAGCTATAAGAATGTGTTGCTGTATACATATAAAGATGGCGATGCCTTTGTGGTCAAGATTTCCGACTTCGGGCTAGCAAAAGAAAACAATTCTGATCTCACCAGTTCCGGATCTGTCATGAAGGGATCAATCGTGGATCCAGCGCTCGTTTCTTTCAAAGATTTTAGGGCAGTTAATGACATATATGCAATCGGCTTCATTCTCAGTTATATATTTACTGGAAAAGAAAGTCTGTTTGTTAATGGATCTCCGTTAATCTTGGTCATTCAAAAATGTTCAGACAATAACCCGATATCTCGATATCAAAGCGTAAAAGAAGTCATTGATGCGCTCAAGGCGTTGCCTAGCTCGCCTGATCCAAGACAAGAAAGCAAAGCTCGTTAGTACAAGCCTAGCTAGGGCGTGATGGAAGCGGAAAGTGATGTAGTTCATGTTCCAGTAACACGATTCTGACTATCGAAAAGCTATCCATCAAAAAGAAAGAGCCCTGCTTCCCTTGCGGGAGTAGGGCTCTTGTTGTCGGGCCGGCGGGATTTAAACCTGCGACGTCCTGTACCATCAGGGGGTTGTTTTGCAAAAATCAGCTGCTTTAGATGGGGTGAATATCGTTGGAATCAAGCCGTTTCTGAGATTTGGTGTTCTTTGCTGGAACCAGTGCGTTTGGCTAATCCTGACGGTCACTGTGACTGAAATGTTACTGGGATTGGCTGCTTGGGAAGGCGACACGCTCGGCGTGTCGTGAGTGGTTGGATTGCAGTCCAGCAAGAACTGTTTCGTCGGTAGTTACTGGATTCCCGGCAGAAAGACCATGCTTCTGGATTCCATCAGAATTGCTTGCGTCGTAGAATCTTGAGATAGTTTTTACGGAAGTCACGCCGATCTTTGAACATCTTTCGGTCGGTAGCGGTCTCTTCGCCGGCGTTGAATTTCAACGCTGTCAGTTCGATGGTGCACATCAAATCGGCGGCCTGCTCCAGGCGATAGTCCTTCGGTTGCGCATCGCGATACACGACGGCCTCCTTGGACAGCGCATAGTCGATGGATGCTTTCAGCGCATTCGATACGATTTGCTGCCCATTGTCGTAGTACACCTTGATTGTCTCATACGATTGGAATTCGTTGAGATGTGATAGGAAGAAGTCCGCAAGATCGCGTTTGAGCTGTGCTTCGAATCGGGTCCTGTCGCCGTCGAACATGCTTTTGCGATGGGCGAACGTCACGTATCGGAACGGAAGGTTACGGGCAAGCGTGAAGAACGCGAAGAACAGTCTCTTGCGATCCGCGAATGAGACGTCCTCGTAATCGTCGTGCCCGTTGAACAACGGACCGGCATGGAACGGGATGTCCGGCAAAGCCGAATCTGTCAGATGCCGTTCATACTTCTCGATGTGCGTGGTTATGGGCGTGGACTGCACATGGAACACCAGCGTGATGAGATAGTATTCGGACAGCTTGCCCCATTCGCCGGACTCGTCCACGAAGATGCTCAATTCGCTCAACCGATTCCCCTGACAAGACGGCGGATAAAGGAATGCCGGGGGAATACCCCCGGCGACTTGGAGCCTCGCCCTTACGGGACGAAGCGTCACCA
Source organism: Bifidobacterium catulorum (assembly GCF_003129925.1). Classification (GTDB taxonomy): domain Bacteria; phylum Actinomycetota; class Actinomycetes; order Actinomycetales; family Bifidobacteriaceae; genus Galliscardovia; species Galliscardovia catulorum. The sequence continues at coordinate 215,759 of NZ_QFFN01000001.1, forward strand.
TTATGACAGAACCAGCTCTGACATGCAAGAGCCAGGATTCATGATGGCTATACTAATGGCGAATGCCCCGGAACGTCACTCATGCGAAACATCATGAAACACTGGTGCTTTTTCTTTCCGGCACAGCTAATTGAGGCTAAGGTGTGCGGTCATTGTTACTGAGTGTTACCACGCAGGGGGCACATATCAAGAAAAACCCTGCTCTCCAAGCGGGAGCAGGGCTTTCGAGTCGGGCTGACAGGATTTGAACCTGCGACGTCTTGCTCCCAAAGCAAGCGCGCTACCAAACTGCGCCACAGCCCGTTGCCGTACGGGAATCCGATGACCCATGCGGACACAAGTATTCAGTATAACCCATGAAAGACGGGGACACGGCATATTCCCGCATTTTTTCGCGACTTCCATCCGGCCTTCTACAGTGGAAGAGGAATCCGAAGGCGGGCATGACGTGCATCATGGCGGGAGGCATATGGGAAGGCATCAGCAGGCGGAGTCGTTCGGACTTGTCGCGTCACTGGTCTGCGCGGTGTGTTCCGGTGCGGCCACGAACCTGTATCTCGACATGGCGCCGGCGATCTGGCTGGTGTCCGGCCGACTGTTCGCGGCCTGCGCCGGCGTTGTCGCGGCCTGCGCCGTAGTATCCTTCGTCATCGGGTATTCCCGCAGGTCCCATTCGTGGAATCTGCGGCGCGGCTGGTTCGTTCCCCTCCGCCGGGCGTTCGAGACGCTGTCCCTCTCCGTGGTGTATGGGTCCACTGTCTTCCTCAGCGTGTATGCCCTGCTCGGAATCATCAACGGGGCAATGGGAATCAGACTGTTCGGCCCGTACGTCCCCGCGATTATCGCGTTGTTCGCCGCGGTCACCGGGTATCTGGTGTTCGTTCAGGCGGATTCGCTCAATTCGAAGACCATCGCGTCGCTGCTCCCGCTATTCGTGGTGTCGGGCGTCTCGACGGCCGGCTTCACCTCGGACGATCCGAACTGGTGGAGGAACAATTTCTCCCAGCTTGGCGACCGCACCACGTTCGCCGCGCGCATGTTCAACTCCACGCTGGTATTGGCTGGTGTCTGCGTCGTGATTTTGAGCTATTTCGCCGTCTCGGAGCTCATCACCACGCAGCGGATGCGGATGAGACAGCCGCCCGCGGATTCCGACGCCGGACGGAACGACCGCACTCCCCCGGCCCCCGGCGCCGAGCATGACATCCCGCATTTCCCCGCCCGCATTATATGCCTGTCGACGCTGCTATCGCTCGCCGGCATCTGCTTCGCCGGCGTGGGCCTGTTCCGCTACACGCCCCATCCCATACTGCACAACGTCTGCGCCCGTGGCCTGAGCCTTCCGATGGGTCTGCTCATGGTCTTCCTGCCGTGGCTCGCGCCGCAGATGTCGAAGGCGATGTACGTCGTATCCGACCTGATTCTCGTGACGATCGCCGTGGCTGGCGCGCATTGGCTGCGGGGAGGAACCACGCTGACGAACGTGGAGGCCCTAGCCTGCATCCTGTTCATGGGATGGTTCATCGTGTTCTCCCGGCAGATCGCCGCAATCGAGGCCGATCGCGTATACGCGCAGCTGACCACGGAACGGCCGGTGAGCACGACGCCCCGCGATTCGCGCATCTCCCCCAGGAACTGATTGCGAAAAACACCGGCGCGGATGGTTCGTCCGTCAGACGGACAACGGCACCGTCGGGCCGTCATACAGGATCTCGTCCCTGGTCACGGCGGTCGACAGAAGCATGGAGACGGCGAGATCGGCGATGTAGCCGGCCATGGGGGAAAGCTCCCAGCCCTTGCGCGTCACCAGGGCGAAAGTGTCGTAGATGGGGTCCTCGAACGTCGTGGTGTACACCGACGTCGGGAAATCCCGGTCCATGGTCACCGCACGCGGCAGGATGGTGTCGCCCAGACCATGCGCCACCAGGTCGACCGCCGCGCCGACGGTCTCGATCTCGATGATCGGTTCCAACGACACCCCCTTCATCTGCGCCTGCTGGGCGAGCTGACGACGGGAGGGGTCGTGCCAACCGTGATGGGCGTCATACAGGATCAACGGCTCCTTGGGAATATCCTCCACCCGCATCGGCCGCATACAGCGTTCCCGCTTGGAACTGGCCCACACGATCTGCTGCCGCATGAGAGGTACGATCTCCAATCCGTCCGAGGGAACGGGAAGGCACAGCAGTCCCCCTTCGAGCTCGCCGTCACGCACGGCGTCGGCCACCTCGAACGAGTTCTGCCCCACCAGGCGCAGATGGACGTTCGGGTGGGCACGGCAGAAGACCGTGGCCAGATTCGAAAGCCCATAGTATCCGGCGTTTCTCAGGATGCCGAACGACACGGTCCCGCCTTCGCCGGTGAGCAACGCGTTCATGGCGGTCTCCGCCCCCAGCATGCCGTCCAGCAGACGCTTCGCCCACGGCAGCAACGTCGTTCCCGCCGTGGTGGGCACCAGACGACGTCCCCCACGCACGAACAACGGCAGTTCGTACGTCGATTCGATCTTGCGGACCAGTTCCGAAACCGTGGGCTGCGTCATGCCGAGATATTCGGCGGCCGCGGTGAACGACCCCAACGTGGCGGCATAGTAGAACGCCTGCAGCTGTGTTACGGTCATGTAACCTTTACGACCGCTCAACGACGGGGCGCCTCCCGCTTCGGAACCATTGTTTTGCCGTGATTGCAACGTTTTCATACGACGCATCATAAACAACATAGGTTTTCCCTATGTTAATTCAAGGAAGTGGTGCTCTTGTACGATACCATCGCACTGCGTATGGTCATGAACTGTCGCCGCACCGAGCGGCGACGCAACAGCACAGAACCAGGGGCCGACACGACCGGACCATCAGGGAGGGCAAAAACATGACCGCCGCCATTCTCACACCAGCACACGCCACCGCATCCGCCGATGCCACACGGACCGAACACGACTGCATCGGCGAACTGCAGGTCCCACTGAACGCGTACTGGGGCATCCACACGCAGCGGGCCATCGAGAACTTCCCCGTCTCCGGCGTGCCGGTCAGTCGTCACCCCGAGCTCATCCAGGCCTATGCGCTCGTCAAGCAGGCATGCGCCCGCGCCAACGTACGGCTCGGCGGCATCACCACGACGCAGGGACGGCTCATCGATGCAGCATGCCGGGACATCTATAACGGCGGGTTCAACGACCAGTTCCCCGTGGACGTCCTGCAGGGCGGCGCCGGAACCAGCACCAACATGAACATGAACGAAGTCATCGCCAACCGGGCCCTCGAAATCGGCGGCCACCACAAAGGCGATTATGCGATCATCCACCCCAATGACACCGTGAACAAATCGCAATCGACCAACGACACCTATCCGGCTGCCGTCCGGCTCGCCCTCATCTTCGCGCTGCGCGCGCTCATCCGCAGCTGCGACGCGCTGGCCATGTCGTTCCTGGCCCTCTCACACCGCACCGAAGACATCGTCAAACTCGGACGCACCCAGCTCCAAGACGCCGTCCCCATGACCTTCGGTCAGGAATTCGGGGCATTCCACACCGTACTCGCCAACGACTCGCACAAGCTTAACGACGAAATCGCCAGACTCGCCGTAGTCAACCTCGGCGGAACCGCCATCGGCACCGGCATCTGCGCCGACGCCAGATTCCGCGGACTCGTCACCAAAGAACTGCGCAACGTCTCCGGCATCCCCGCCAGCGCGGCCGATGACCCCATCGCCGCCACCAGCGACATGGCCGATTTCGTCGACACCTCATCGCACATCAAACGACTCGCCGTGCACCTCGGCAAAATCGCCAACGACATCCGCCTGCTCACCAGCGGACCCCAGGCGGGCCTCGTGGAGATCCACATCCCCGCACGACAGGCCGGATCGTCCATCATGCCCGGCAAGATCAACCCGGTCATCCCCGAATGCGTGAACCAAAGCGTATTCACCGTGATGGGCATGGACACCACCGTAAGCTGCGCGGCCGAAGCCGGGCAGCTCCAGCTCAACGCCTTCGAACCGGTTATCGCCCACTCCCTGCTCGACGGCATGCGCATCCTCGCCCATGCCATGGACACCCTTCGCACCAACTGTGTCGAAGGCATCACCGTCAACGAGCAGATCGGTCTCGTCCGCGCCACCAATAGCGCGTCGCTGGCCACATCGCTCAACGGATACGTCGGCTATGAGGAGGCCGTACGTCTGGCGAAGAAAGCCCTCGCCGAGGGCCGCAGCGTCCATGACGTGGCCGTGGACGAGGGCGTGGTGCGCAGGGAGATTCTCGACGACGTGCTCGATCCGCTCAAGCTCACGCGTCTGGGACGCTAGCCGCCAGTCGCCGGACCGCTAGTCCACGCGGAAATCCCAAGGGTCCGTATTGGTTCCGGACAACGCCACCGGCACCGTGACGCCATACGCCCGCTCGATGGCCGAACTCACATCGCCGACGAGATAATGGAACAGGGACCGTTCGATGGCCGAATGGGGCGTGTTGATCAACGCAGGCCGCGGCATGGCGTCCCCCGGGATATCCGACAGCCCACGTCGGCGCAGGCGCGCCTCATACCGCGCCTGCTGCCACGCGTCGGTCGCGGGATGATGTCGCAGATCGCTGGTGATGTACACGTCGGCTCCGCTGGCACGCACCTCGTCGAACAGCGAATCACCGGAGCCGGGAAGCGTGGCCACGAGCCGCACCAGCTGCTCCGGGTCCCCGGCGACCTGCACGCCCAGATTCGTCCTCGGCAGCAAATCGGCCACACGATGAGCCAGATCATACAGGCTCATGGGCTCGGGCAGCGATCCCACACGTCCCAGACCGACCGGGAATTCGGCATGGTCGTCGTGGATGGGCACCAGTGGGCGCTGGTCGGTCAGCCCCAGACGGTCGGCGAAGGCGTGCGCGGTTCCGCGATGCGCCGAATCGGCGTTCGTGTGCCCCACCCACAACGCGCAACGATGCTCGACGAGACGATTGACGATGGCACCACGGAATCCCAGTCCGCCGACCTCATGGACGGCACGGAAGAACAACGGATGATGGGTGATGAGCAGGTTCGCGCCGGCCTCGATCGCCTCGTCGACGATATCCGGCGTCGGATCGACCGCGCAGTATATTCCCTTCACCGTCCATGACGGGTCGCCGACGATGAGACCCGGCGCATCCCAGTCCTCGGCATAGCGCAGCGGATACAACGTTTCCAGAACATCCACGACCTGCTTCACGTTGACGGGCGCATTGATGGAACCAGCCATGATGGAATCCTTCCTTCGAATCGATGGGGCAGCGCGACGGCGCCGGATGGATGGCGTCAGTGCGCGGCGAGCTGCCAGTCATCCCCGATGCCGGTGGAGACGTCGAGCGGCACATCGAGGTCGACGGCATGCTCCATCGCGTCACGGACCACCTCCGTGGCCCGATCGCCTTCCCCTGGGGCGATCTCCAACACGAGTTCGTCATGGATCTGCAGGATGATGCGGCTGCGCAGGCCGTGTCCGCGAAGTTCCGAATCCGCCTTGATCATGGCGATCTTCATGATGTCGGCGGCGGTACCCTGGATCGGCGCATTGAGGGCCGCCCGCTCGGCGGCGTCGCGGACCCTACGATTGCCGGATTTCAGACCGGGGAAATACCGGCGACGTCCGAACATCGTCTCCGTGTACCCGTTGTTGCGGGCCTGAGACACCAGACCCTCAAGGTATTCATGCACCTTGCCGAACGTGGCGAAGTACTTGTCCTTCAACACATCGGCCTCGGCCGGCGAGATCTTGAGCTGCTGGGCAAGACCATAGGTGCTCAGCCCATAGGCGAGGCCATAGCTCATGGCCTTGACGTGGGAGCGCTGGTCCCCCGTGATGTCGTCCATCGGAATCTCATACACCAGCGAGGCCACATACCGGTGGAAATCGGCCCCCGACCGGAACGCCTCGATGAGGGACTCGTCGCCGGAGCAGTGCGCCATGATACGCAGCTCCACCTGGGAGTAGTCGCAGCTCATCAGGGAGACGAACCCCTCCCCCGGCACGAACGCGCCGCGTATCTCACGCCCGGCCGCATTGCGGTTGGGGATGTTCTGCAGGTTGGGCGCGGCGGAACTCAGTCTGCCCGTTGCGGCGACCGTCTGCTCGAACGTGGTGTGGATACGCCCGTCATCATGGTTGACCTCGTCGAGCAGGCTCTGCACGATCTGCTTGAGCTTGTTGGTCTCACGATGCCGCAGCAGCGCCACGAGGAACGTCGACGCCCGTTCGTTGTTCACATTGCGTACGGCAAGCTCCTGCAATGCGGCGGCGTCCGTGGTGTATCCGCCGGATTTCGTCTTGCGGGTGCCGCGAAGCCGCATGTCATCGAACAGCACGGCCTGCAGCTGCTTGGGACTTTGCAGGTTGATGCGTTTGCCAGCGGACTGCCACGCCTGCTCCTGCGCTTCCCGGGCCTCGGTGGCGAAACGGTCGCGCATGCCGATCAGTCGGCCTTCGTCGACGGCGGCGCCGACGGATTCCATGGCTGCAAGCACCTGCGAGACAGGAATCTCCACGGTGTGCAGCAAGGCGTATTGGCCGCGCTGCACCGTCATGGGGACGAGACGGCGCGTCAATTCGACGACATACGCGGCCTGCCGGGCCAACGCGTCATCCATGGCGGCATCCTGCGCATTGTCATCGGCGTCATCTACCTCGTCAAAAGCGAGCTCCCCCTGGGCGGGCCGGTCCTGCTCGGGAGGAACGACATCGAGGAAATGCACGGCGGCCGCATCCAGGGATTCGGGATGATAGTCGGATTCCACGAGATAGCCGGCGAGCTGCGTATCGAACCATGGATGGGGAACGTCGACGCCGACGGACGCGAGCAGATGACGCTGCTCCTTGTACCCGTGCACGGCGAGGGCGCCGGAATGCGAGGACAGCAGCGAATGGATCGCGTCACGACACAGTTCCACCCTGCTCCGATCCAATATGACGGCATGATTATCCGGTGCCGTCACGATAAGGGAGGTGAGACGGCTTGTCCCGAGTCTGGTCGATCCGACGGCGTGCATGACCCAGAACGATTCGACAGTATGGGTCGGGTCGTCGAGGGCGTCGGCGTCATCAGCGACGACGCACGGCCGAATCACTCCGGCGATATGCTCATCCGCCCATGAACGGAATGATTCGGGGAGCACGCCGTCCTCCGTGGCAAGCCTGTCCACCCGCGGCTCGACGATCTCCTGACTCGTGGCCTCATCAGTGTAATCCGGACCGGCGACCCCTTCGGGGAACGCCTTGAGAATCCTTGACTTGGTCCGGGGGCCGAACTCAAGACGCGAGAACAGTTTGTCGAGGGCTGTGAGATTCGGCTGGGATAGCACAAGTTCGGCAAGGTCGACGCCAAGGTCGAGATCCCGTACCAGCGCGTTGACCTGACGGTTCAGCTTCACCTGCTCGATGTGTTCGCGCAGCGCCTCGCCCTTTTTGCCCTTGATCTCGTCCGCATGCTCGATGATGCCTTCGAGCGAGCCGAACTGGTTGAGCCACTTGGCCGCGAATCCGTCGCCCACCCCGGGAACGCCGGGGATGTTGTCGGCGGTCTCGCCGCGCAACGCAGCAAGATCGGGATACTGCCGCGGGGAGACCTTATACTTCTCCTCGACGGACTGCGGCGTCATGTGCTTGAGGTCCTTGAAATGATGCCCCGGATACAGCACGGTGATCTTGTCGTCGATCAGCTGGAAGGCATCCCTGTCGCCGGACAGGACCAGCGTGTCGAATCCGGAGTCCTCCCCCATCGACGCAAGCGAGCCGATGACGTCATCGCCCTCATAGCCCGGCTTTTCGATGTAGGTGACGCCAAGCGCCTTCAGCATGTCCTGAATGACGGGAAGCTGCTCAAGCAGGTCCTCCGGCGCGGCGTCACGCGTACCTTTGTACTGAGGCAGCAACTCGTTGCGGAACGTGCCGCCCTTGACGTCGAACGCAACCGCCACGTGAGTGGGCCGCTCATCGAGAATCACCCTCGAAAGCATGTTGGCGAAGCCCCACACCGCATTGGTGGCAAGACCCGACTCCGTGCTGAAATTCTCGACGGGCAATGCAAAATAAGCGCGGAACGCCAGCGAATGCCCATCGACGACAAGCAGCCTCCCGTCTGCCACCGCCGTATCCGTCTCCTGCGAGGACAGAACCATGAGACTCCTTTGCCGTTGCTATAACAGTCTTGTATTTATATGTGTATGACTATCAGCCCTGCACCTGCTCGATGACGGCGTCGGCGACTTCCTGCATGGTCAGACGACGGTCCATGGACGTCTTCTGAATCCAACGGAACGCCTCGGATTCGGTCAGTCCCATGTTCTCCATGAGCAGACCCTTGGCACGGTCCACACGCTTACGCGCCTCGAACCGGGCCTTCATGTCGGACACCTCGTCACGCAATGCGTTCATCTGATCGAAGCGGCTGATGGCCACCTCAAGCGCCGGGAACAGCTTTTCGGGGACGAACGGCTTGACGACATAGGCCATGGCACCGGCGTCTGCGGCCTTCTCCACAAGATTCTGCTGCGAGAAGGCGGTCAGCATGACGACGGGGGCGAGATTCTCCTCCGCGATCTCCTTGGCGGCGGTGATGCCGTCCTTGCCGGGCATCTTGACGTCCATGACGACGACGTCGGGGACAAGCTCCTTGACCAGATCGACGGCCTCCTGACCACTGGCGGCCTCGCCGACCACATCATATCCGGCACCGCGCAGGGATTCGACGATATCAAGACGAATAAGGGCTTCATCCTCAGCCACGACCACGGTTCGGCCCTTGGAATCGTCAACCATCTCATCAACGTCCATGTCTGCCATTTCCGCCCCTTTCAGTTATGATCAGCGAAATTGCTTCCTTGCTTATCAGCCAGTGCCCCGGGTGGGACTCGAACCCACACTGTACAGATTTTGAGGCTGTCTCCTCTACCAATTGGGATACCGGGGCATTCCCCAAGGGATGTTACACTACTTTGTTTCGCTTGACAAACATACGGGACCTGTCTGCGTGTTCCGTGTCGCGCAGACAGGTCCCGTATGGTTCGCTCGGAATGATGCTACCGAATCATCGACGCAGCATCAGGCCTTGTGGCCGACGGTGTGCACGTAGATGGAATCGGTGCTGCCCGGCTTGTGGTCACCTTGGGAGCAGCTGAGCACGACGATGCGATCGCCGTCCTCGACCTTGCCGGCGGCCTTCAGCGTGGCGTCGGTGAGGGTCATGACTTCCTTGCGGGTCATGTCGTGGTAGTCCTTGTCGAGCAGGAACGCCTCGGTGCCCCAGCTCAGGGCCAGCCAGTGATAGGTGTGCTCGTTGGCGGTCAGGGCGTAGATCGGGGCGGCCGGACGCTCACGGGAGACGCGGTGCACGGTGTCACCGGTCTGGGAGAAGGCGACGATGGCCTTGGCGTTGAGCTTGTCGGCGAGGTCCACGGCGGCGGAGGAGACGGCGCCGGACTTGGACATGTCGAGGTTGTTGAGGTCCGGGATGCGGTCGAAGCCGTGGGAGGTGGCGTACTCGGAGATGCGGGCCATGGTGGCGACGGTCTCGGTCGGGTACTCGCCGACGGCGGTCTCGTTGGAGGTCATGGTGGCGTCGGCGCCGTCAAGCACGGCGTTGGCGCAGTCGGAGGCCTCGGCGCGGGACGGCACCGGGGAGTGGACCATGGAACCGAGAACCTCGGTGGCCACGATGACGGGCTTGGCGTACTTGCGGGCCAGCTCGATGATGCGCTTGGTGGCCAGCGGCACCTCCTCCAGCGGGCACTCGACGGCCATGTCGCCGCGGGCGGCCATGATGCCGTCGAAGGCCTTGACGATGTCCTCAAGGTTCTCAAGGGCCTGCGGCTTCTCGATCTTGGCGACGATCGGAATGCGGCGTCCCTCCTCGTCCATGATCTCGTGGGCGCGGTCGATGTCGGAGGCGAAGCGCACGAAGGACATGGCGATGATGTCGGCGCCGGTGCGGATGGCCCAACGAAGGTCGGCCTCGTCCTTCTCGGTCAGTGCGGGCAGGCTCACGGCCACGCCCGGGAGGTTGATGCCCTTGTGGGAGGAGACCGGTCCGGCCACGACGACCTTGGTGTGGACGTTGTTGCCTTCGACCTTGGTGACCTCAAGACGGACCTTGCCGTCGTCGATCAGAATCGGGTCGCCGGGGTGGCAGTCGCCCGGAAGGCCCTTGAACGTGGTGGAGGTGATGTGCTCGTCGCCCTCGATGTCGTCGGTCGTGATGACGAACTCCTGGCCCTCCTTGAGGATGACCTTGTCTTCACCGTCAGCGTTCTTCTTAAACCAGCCGCAACGAATCTTCGGGCCCTGCAGATCAACCAGGGCGGCGACATTGCGACCAACGGTCTTGCCGGCCTCGCGGAGGTTGTTGTAGACCTTCAGATGATCCTCGGGCGTGCCGTGGGAGCGGTTCAGTCGAGCAACGTCCATGCCAGCTTCGACGAGCTTGGTGATGTTCTCGAGAGACTCGGTGGCCGGTCCGATGGTATCTACGATCTTGGCTTTACGCATATTGCCTGCCTATTCCTTCTAGACGGACGGGGAACAGGGATGTCCCCGCTGTTGCCATGGATTAGCTTACTAGCTGTTCAAGACCTGACCGATAACCGCGGCGGCGTGTTGCATGAACGCCAGGATAACATACAGCGCACATCGCGCCACGTGGTCGTCCGGGCCGTCGTTTCAGGGTTGGACCCGTTAACGATAGCAAACCGTCCCGCATCTCTTGCGGAGGATGCGGGACGGATTTCGGATTCATGATTCGTATGGCGCGGAATGCGGGAAGCCGGGGCGCCGACGGTCAGTCGCGCGACGACTCCGCGTCGACCTTGCGCATCTTCAGCACACTGGCGAGCGCCGCGGTGCCGATGGATACGATGATGACGGCGAGGGAAAGCCATGTCGGCACCTCGGGCACCGCATGGATGGGCTGTCCGCCGTTGATGAACGGCAGTGTGTTGCCGTGCAGGGCCTCCATGATGAGCTTGACGCCGATGAAGCCGAGCACGACCGAGAGGCCGACGGGCAGGTACACGAGCTTGTCGAGCAGGGCGCCGAGCAGGAAGTATAGCTGCTGGAGGCCCAGCAGGGCGAAGACGTTGGACGTGAACACGATGAACGGGTCCTTGGTCAGGCCGAAGATCGCCGGGATGGAGTCGAAGGCGAACATGACGTCGGTGGTGCCTATGGCGAGGAAGACGATGAGCATCGGGGTCCAGTATCGGATGCCGTTCTTGGTGGTGCGCAGGCGTTCGCCGTCGTATTCGTCGGAGATCCTGATGACCTTGCGCAGCGTGGAGATCAGGGCGTTTTCATGGTATTCCTCGTCATCGTCCTTGCCGAAGGCGAGTTTGAAGGCCGTGAACAGCAGGAAGGCCCCGAACAGGAAGAACACCCAGGTGAAGCGGGTGATGATCGCCGCGCCGAGCAGGATGAAGATGCCGCGCAGGACCAGCGCGATGGTGATGCCGATGGACAGCACGAACTTCTGCAGCTGCTTCGGGACGGCGAAGTTGGCCATGATGATGACGAACACGAACAGGTTGTCGATGCTCAGGGAGTATTCGGTCAGCCATCCGGAATAGAACTCGATGGCGGGCTTGGCGCCCGCTACCACCCATACGGCGGCGCCGAAAATCAACGCCATGACCACGAAGAACGCGATATGCTGCACGCATTCCCTGGTCGAGGGCACGTGCGGACGCCGGCCTATGATGAAAAGATCGATGATGAAGAACACGGCGAGCACGACGAACGTGCCGGCCATAAACCACAGTGGAGTCTCAGCCATGTCACATCACTATACGGAGGGTCAATGACGGGGTATCCGTCTGCGGGGAAGCTCTGACGTTTTTTTACAAAGGGGTCGTCGTCTCGCTCATCAACGGTCGTTCTTCTCGTCCGGTGAGGGGCCTCCGTCCCGCCCGCGACCGTTCCGTCCCGTCCCTGGCCCTCCCCGTAACGGGTCGAGCAGCGTGGACGCGTCGGAGATGCCGAGCATGCTGCGGCCGCCGGTGCGTTCCGGGTGCAGGTTCAGATACAGTGTGGCGGCTCCGGCCGGCACCATGACCACGAGCAGTATCACCGTGAGCCACCAGCTGTATCTGACGCCCACGAACACCATCATCGACGTCGTGAGCAGGACCGCCACCGCATACGAGGCGATGCGCCCCCGGCGAGCGTCGGATGCCGGTCGTTTCCCATCCTTGGCCATACGTCCTCCCTGATCGTTGATACATCGATGATACAGGCTACTTCTGCGCCTCGGTCATCTGCCGCAGTTCCTTCTTCAGGTCGCGGATCTCGTCGCGCAGCCTTGCGGCGAGTTCGAACTGCAGCTGTTCGGCGGCGGTGTGCATCTGCTCGCTGAGCTGGCGGATGAGATCGGCGAGGTCCTGGGCCGGCAATCCCGCCTCAAGTATCTCCCGATGACGCCTGTCGGCCTCGTCCGCGTTGAACGACGGCACCCCCAGATGGGAGTTCCCGGCCTTGTTGGCGTTGCGGTATCCCCCTTCGAGCAGCGTCTGCGTGTCGACGTCCTCCTTGGCGAGCATGTCGTTGACGTCGCTGATCTTCTTGATGAGCGGCTTCGGATCGATGCCGTGCTCCTTGTTGTATTCAATCTGCCGGGTGCGTCGACGGTTGGTCTCGTTGATCGCCTTGGTCATGGCGTCGGTGCGGTGATCGGCGTACATGATGACGGTGCCGGACACGTTTCGCGCCGCGCGGCCGATGGTCTGGATCAGTGAGCGGTAGGAGCGGAGGAACCCCTCCTTGTCGGCGTCGAGTATCGCGACGAGCGAGACCTCGGGCAGATCCAGGCCCTCACGCAACAGGTTGATGCCCACGATCACGTCGATCTTGCCCTCCCTGAGCTCGCGGAGCAGCTCCACGCGCCGCAGCGTGTCGACGTCGGAATGCAGGTACTCCACCTTGATGTCGCGCTCAAGCAGGTAGTCGGTGAGGTCCTCGGCCATCTTTTTGGTCAACGTGGTGACCAGTACTCGCTCGTCCCTGGACACACGCTCCTTGATCTCGCCGAGCAGGTCGTCCACCTGCCCCTCCACCGGCCTGACGTCGATCTTCGGGTCGACAAGCCCCGTCGGCCGGATGATCTGCTCCACCACCCCGTCGGAAAGGCCGAGCTCATAGTCGCCGGGCGTGGCGGAAAGGTATACGGTCTGTCCGATGCGTTCAAGGAACTCGTCCCATTTGAGCGGCCTGTTGTCCATGGCGCTCGGCAGACGGAACCCGTGCTCCACGAGCGTTCGCTTGCGTGAGGCGTCCCCCTCGTACATGGCGCCGATCTGGGGGATGGTCACATGGGATTCGTCGATGACCAGGAGGAAGTCGTCGGGGAAGAAGTCCAGCAATGTGTGGGGAGGGGTGCCCGGTGCCCGGCCGTCGAAATGACGCGAATAGTTCTCCACCCCCTGACAGACGCCGATCTGGGTGAGCATCTCAAGGTCGTACGTCGTGCGCTGGGTGAGCCGCTGCGCCTCAAGGTCCTTCCCTTGTTTCCTCAGTTCGGCCACACGCTCGTCCAGCTCCTCGCGAATGGTCTTCAGCGCCCTCTCCATACGCTCCGGTCCGGCCACGTAATGGGACGCCGGGAAGATGTGCACCTCCGGCTCGTGCGCGATCTCGTCGCCGGTGAGCGGATGCAACGTGGAGATGCGGTCTATCTCGTCGCCGAAGAACTCGATGCGGATGGCCAGCTCCTCGTAGACGGGGATGATCTCGACGGTGTCGCCGCGCACCCGGAACGTTCCCCTGGTGAAGGCTATGTCGTTGCGCTTGTACTGCATGTCGACGAACCTGCGCAGCAGGTCGTCGCGGTCGATCTGCTGCCCTTCCCTGAGGAACAGCATGCGACCCGCGTATTCCTCCGGCGTGCCGAGTCCGTAGATGCAGCTCACCGTGGCCACCACCACGCAGTCGCGTCTCGTCAGCAGATTCGCCGTGGCGGCATGGCGCAGTCGCTCAACGTCGTCGTTGATGTTGGAGTCCTTTTCTATATAGGTGTCGGTCTGCGGTATGTACGCCTCGGGCTGGTAGTAGTCGTAGTAGCTGACGAAATAGCTGACGGCGTTGTCCGGCATGAGTTCGCGGAATTCAGCGCACAGTTGGGCGGCAAGCGTCTTGTTCGGTTCGAGGATCAGGGTGGGACGCTGCAGACGTTCGATGAGCCATGCGGTCGTAGCGGTCTTGCCGGTGCCGGTGGCGCCCATGAGCACCACGTCGTTCTCCCCGTTCTCGATGCGGGAGGCGAGCTCGTCGATCGCCTGTGGCTGGTCCCCGCTTGGCTTATAAGGGGATTTGACCACGAAGGGTTTGTTGATGCGTTCGATGTTGTATCCCATGGCCGCCCCCTACGTCGATGAACGACACCACATGCACCGGCCCCCGCTGCCGGAGTCAGTACACGGGATGCGTCAGTATGCGATACAGTCTATCAACATCCTCGAACATCTGTTCGAGGGGCTTGGTGGAGTCGATGACGTAGTCGCTGATGTCGAAACGCTGCTCCTGGGTCGCCTGGTTGCGGATGCGGGCCAGGGCGTCGTCGCGTTTCATGCCGCGGTTCCTGACCATACGCCTGACCCGGACCTCCTCGGGTGCCTCGACGGTGATGATGGAGTCGAAATAATCCCAACGCGCGGTCTCCACCAGAAGCGGGATGTCGTGGATGACCAGACGACGGCTCCCGTCCCCGGGTTCCGGATGGGAGTCGAGCCATTCGTACTCAAGGCGACCGGCCTCCCTGAAGATGATGGGGTGAAGAATGCGGTTGAGCTCCTTCAGCCTATCGGGATTCGAAAAGACGTTGGCCGCGACCCATGCCCTGTTCATATCGCCGTTGCAGTCCCTTGCATGCCGTCCGAAGTGGCGGACGACCTCGTCCAGCCCCTCGCTTCCCTTGGCCACGGCGTCACGGGCAAGGGAATCATAATCGATGACGAACGCCCCGAGTTCGACGAACCGTCTGGCCACAGTGCTTTTGCCGGCGGCTATGCCCCCGGTCAGCCCGACCCGTGTGAACACCGCGCAATCCTCCTCGTTCCGCTCCGACATGATGAGGGGCCTCCTCGCCACCGTCTCACCGGCACGGCCGCACCCTGCACCGGGCTCCACCGCACTCTCTCCAGTATACGAAGGAACCCGGTCGCCGATGGTATTGACGACCGGGTTCCTTTCAATCAGCTAACGCCGATCGATGTCACTTCTTCTCGTTGAGCAGCTGCTCACGCAGAGCGGCAAGCTGATCGGAATCGGCGAGGGTGCCTTCGGAGGAGGACTCGGAGGAGTAGTTCGAGGTCTCCTCGACCTTCTCCTGCTTCGACTCGCCCTGGCCGTCGGCGGCGGCGGAGGCTTCGGCGTTCTCAAGCTCCTTGGCCACGAACTCCTTGTGCTGCTCCCACAGGTCGTGGGCGGCCGCGTACTGGGACTCCCACTCCTCGCGCTGCTTCTCGTAGCCGGCAATCCACTCGTTGGTCTCCGGATCGAAGCCTTCGGGGTACTTGTAGTTGCCCTGCTCGTCGTACTCGGCGGGCATGCCGTACAGCGCCGGATCGAAGTCCTCGGAGGAGATGTCGACGGAGTCGTTGGCCTGCTTGAGGGACAGGGAGATGCGGCGACGGTCGAGATCGACGTCGATCACCTTGACGAACACCTCTTCGCCCGGCTTGACGACGGTCTCCGGGTTCTCCACGTGGCGGTTGGCCAGCTCGGAGATGTGCACCAGACCCTCGATGCCGTCGTCCACGGAGATGAACACACCGAACTGGACGATCTTGGTGACCTTGCCCTTGACGATCTGTCCGGGGACGTGGGTGCGGGCGAACCGCTGCCACGGATCCTCCTGGGTGGCCTTGAGCGACAGGGAGATGCGCTCGCGGTCGAGATCGACGTCGAGCACCTCGACGGTGACCTTGTCGCCGACCTTGACGACCTCGGACGGGTGGTCGATGTGCTTCCAGGACAGCTCGGAGACGTGGATCAGGCCGTCAACGCCACCGAGATCGACGAAGGCGCCGAAGTTGACGATGGAGCTGATGACACCCTCGCGGATCTGGCCCTTCTTGAGCTGCGAGAGGAAGGTCTCGCGAACCTCGGACTGGGTCTCCTCAAGGTACTGGCGACGGGACAGGACCACGTTGTTGCGGTTCTTGTCGAGCTCCAGGATCTTGGCCTGGATCTTCTGGCCGATGTACGGGGCGAGATCGCGCACGCGGCGCATCTCGACGAGGGAGGCGGGAAGGAAGCCACGCAGACCGATGTCCACGATGAGGCCGCCCTTGACGGCTTCGATGACGGTGCCTTCGACGACGCCATCGGCTTCCTTGATCTTCTCGACATCGCCCCAGGCGCGCTCGTACTGGGCACGCTTCTTGGACAGAATCAGACGTCCTTCCTTGTCTTCCTTGGTGATGACAAGGGCCTCGACGGTGTCGCCGACCTCGACGACATCGTCCGGATCGACGTCCTTCTTGATGGAAAGCTCGCGGGAGGGAATCACACCCTCGGTCTTGTAGCCGATATCCAGGAGCACCTCGTCGCGATCGATCTTAACGACGGTACCTTCGACCAGATCACCATCATCGAAGTTCTTGATGGTGGAATCGACTGCCTTGATGAAGTCCTCTTCGGTGCCGATGTCGTTGATGGCGACCTTGGTGACTTCAGTGTTGTTCTCTGCCATGTAAATGTATGGTTTCTTGAATAGTTGGGTGGATAATATCGTTATTCAGTTATCGGGCACGCCCTCGCGGGCGCACCCGAACCAGTGTAGTCGAATCCATGGTCAAATGCGGCCGGGAAAATCCGGGCGTGTCGCCCGGGGCGGAGCACCCGCCGATGGCCAGCGCCGCCCGGCCCGTCGCGCTACAGCGACCGCTCGGCGATCTCGACCACGTTGCGCAGCAGCATGGCGCGGGTCATGGGCCCCACGCCGCCCGGGTTCGGTGTATAGGCGCCGCACACCTCGTGCGCCGCGGGATCGATGTCGCCGAGGATGCGGGACCTGCCCGTCACGGGGTCGACGACGCGGCTCACGCCGACGTCGACCAGCACCGCCCCCGGCTTGACGTCGTCGGGTTTGACGAAGTGCGCGCTGCCCATGGCGGCCACGATCACGTCGGCCTGCCGCATGAGCTCGTGCACGTTCCTCGTTCCTGTATGGCACAGCGTGACCGTCGCATTGATCTCCCTACGGCCGATGAGCAGCCCGATGGTGCGGCCGATGGTGATGCCGCGGCCGAGCACGACCACGTGCTTGCCGTCCAGTTCGATGCCGTTCATGGCGAGCAGCTCCACCACGCCGCGCGGGGTGCACGGCAACGGGGTCGTCAGCTCCCCGCGCGGGTGCAGCACGAGCTCGCCGAGATTGTAGGGATGCATGCCGTCGGCGTCCTTGGCGGGATCGATCAGGTCGATGACCTTGTTCTCGTCGACGTCATCGGGCAGGGGCAGCTGCACGATGAACCCCGTGCACGCGGGATTGTCGTTCAGCCTGCGCACGGCGTCGGCTATGGCCTCGTATCCGGCGTTCGCGGGCAGCTTCTCGGCGATGGACGCGATGCCCACCTCGGAGCAGTCGCGGTGCTTGCCGGCGACGTATTTCACCGACCCGGCGTCGTCCCCCACCAGCAGGGTGCCCAATCCGGGCGTGACGCCACGCTCCCTGAGACGTTCCACCCGCCGCGCGAGGTCATCCTTGATCGCCGCCGCGGCCTGCCGGCCGTCCAAACGCTGTGCCATATGACGTATGTTCCTTCCTGTTCCTTCCGTGTGCCGGAATCACGTTACTCCGCATCTTAAGCTATCGTGAAAACAGTCCATGGAATGGGATTTCGGCGCGTCGGCGAGGACGCCCGAACGTATCAGAAACACGGAAGGCGGCGATGACGTATGCAGGGATCGACGAGAGGGATGCTGCGCGTGGGTGCGGCGGCGGTGACGTGTGTGGCCATGGTCGTCGGGCTGGCGGGATGCGGAGGCTCCCAGGGGTCGGGACAGGACCCGGATGCGAGCACGCAGTTCGACCCGATCGTCGTGGTCTCCTCCATCAACCAGTGGGGCATCCTCGCCAAGGAGCTCGGCGGCGATCAGGTGAAAGTCACGTCGATCCTCGGCTCTACGAATGTGGACGCCCATGATTTCGAGCCGCGAACCAGCGACATCGCCACGATATCGAAGGCGCGCATCCTGGTGGCGAACGGCGCCGGATACGACGACTGGGCCACCAAGGCCGTCACCGGCGACACGACGATCGTCTCCGCGGCCGACGCCGTGGGCGCCTCCGACGGAGACAACCCGCATCTGTGGTTCTCCAAGGACGCCCGCAAGGCCATGGCCCGGGAGCTTTCCGACGCCTTCGCCAAGACAAAGCCGGACGAGGGGCGGTATTTCTCCGACCGTCTGGAGGATTGGAGCAAAAGCGAGGCGGGACTTGAGTCCACGATGGACGACTTCGCCGAACGGCATCGGAACGCCACCTACGCGGCGACCGAATCCGTTGCCCATTACCTCATGAGCGACCTCAAGGTCCGGGATGTCACCCCCGAGCAATACACGCAGGCGTCGCTGAACGACGGAGAGCCCGCCCCCGCGGATGTCCAGTCGCTGCAATCGCTCATCGAGGGACATAAGGCCGGATTGGTGGTCAACAATCCGCAGGAGGCCTCCGACATGACCAACCTCGTTACGGGAACCGCACACAAGTCCGACGTGCCGGTGGTGGACGTCTCCGAGCAGGTGCCGGAAGGCCAGAAGACGCTGGTGGACTGGATGACCTCGCTGATATCCGAGATGGACAAGGCGTTGGACGAAAGCGCCGAACTCCCACAGCCCCAATCGTCGCAGTCGCCGTCAAAATAGACCTCCCCGCAGATGCCGCGGCCCCTCCCTCCGGGGGCCGCGGCATCTCCTTTTCGGAGCCGCATCGGACTTGCAACACGACGAATTGGACGAAAACGATAAGTATTGATTACTATTCTCATTAGCAATATCGATGACCGGGAAGGAATCATGGGAACCACTGCAACGGACGGCGACGCCGTCATACTCCGCAACGCCGCGGTGCGACGTGGAGGACGAACCATATGGTCCCACGGCGACTTCTCCATTCCACGAGGCACCGTGACCGCCATCGTCGGCACGAACGGGGCCGGCAAGACCACGCTGCTCGACGCGGAACTCGGCCTCGTGCCCCTGTCGTCGGGAACGATCGAGGTCCTTGGCAGGCCGGCGGGACAGAGCAACCGCCGCATCGGATTCGTACCGCAGTCCTATATTTCAGGGCTGGACTCGACGATCACGGCGCGGCAGTCGGTGGTGCTCGGGCTGACGGGAACAAGGTTCGGCATCCATTTCGTCACCCGCGAGGAACGCGACCGGGCCGACGAGGTGCTTGATTTCGTAGGTCTTACGGACAAGGCCGACTACCGGCTCAACGAGCTTTCCGGAGGTCTCCGGCAACGTGCCGCCATCGCCCAGGCGTTGGTCGGTGGACCGGAGCTGCTGCTGCTCGACGAGCCGCTGGCGAACCTCGACATCGCCAGCCAGCGTGCAGTGGTCGAGCTGCTCGCCCGATTGAACCGGGAATGGGATATGACCATCCAAGTGGTGGCGCATGACCTGAACATGCTGCTGCCGATCCTTACCGGTGCCGTCTACCTGCTCGACGGGCACCCGCATTACTCGTCCATGAATTCGGTGCTGGATTCCAAACTCCTCACCCATCTCTACGGCACACGGGTCGAGGTGGTCACGACCCCCCAGGGAGACATGTTCGTGACGCCCAACATGCGGCTGGAGCCGGAAGGGCGTGAACAGGACACGCACGACGTGCACGAGGCCGCCCTGTTCCATCATCACGACGACGAATCCGACAACGGGGAGGAACGATGACCATCCAATTCGCCTTCGACCCCGAATGGGTCTCCGTGCTCACCGCACCGTTCATGATCAACGCCATACAGGCCGGGCTGCTCATCTCCCTGGCCGCCGGAATCATGGGATACTTCACCATCAGCCGCCACTCCACGTTCGCCGCCCACGCCCTCGCGCATATCGGATTGCCCGGGGCCACCGGCGCCGTGCTGCTTGGGCTGCCGGTATCCCTTGGACTGGGGGCGTTCGCGCTTGGCGGGGCGCTGGTCATCGGCGCGCTGGGCAAACGCGTGGCGGACCGCGACATCGCCACCGGAACCGTGCTGGCCTTCGCCACCGGCCTCGGATTGTTCTTCGCGCGTCTGTCGTCCAGCGCATCCCAGCAGATGCAATCCATACTGTTCGGTTCCATACTCACCATCACCGACGCGCAGATCATGGGGTTCGCCGTGTTCGACGCCGTGCTGCTGCTGGTGCTGGCCGTCATCTACAGGCCGCTGCTCTTCAGCTCGCTGGACGAGCAGGTGGCCCGCGCCAAAGGCGTGCCCATCACCCTGATGAACGTGCTGTTCATGGCCATCATGGCGGGTGTCATCACCATCGCGGTACCCGCTGTGGGGACATTGCTGATCTTCGCCCTCGTGGTCACGCCGGCGGCCACGGCCTCCATGCTGACGAAGTCGCCGTTCGCCGCCATCGCCGTATCGTGCGCGCTATGCCTCGTCAGCATCTGGGGAGGTCTGGTGCTGTCATCCATGTTTCCGACCCCGCCGAGCTTCGTCATAGTCACGTTGAGCACGCTGCTGTGGGCGGTCGCCAAACTCGTCTGCAGGGAACGCTGAGACCGTCACCGGTCACGGACGACCATGGCGCTGGCGATCGCCGCGATGCCTTCGCCGTCACCGGTGAATCCCATGCCGTCCGTTGTCGTGGCGCCGACCGTGACCGGGGCGCCCAGGGCCGCGCTCATGGCGGCCGCGGCCTCGCTTCTTCTGACGCTGATCCGGGGTGCGTTGCCGACGATGACGACGCTGGCGTTGACGGTTCTCCAGCCGTTGTCGGATAGGTGGTCGCGAACGATGCGGAGCATGGCGTCACCATGCATGCCCGCACCCCGGCTGGCGCTTCCCACACCGAACAGCGTGCCTATGTCTCCCAGTCCGCTCGCGGACAACACGGCGTCGATGACGGCATGCACGGCCACATCGCCGTCGGAATCACCCGCGATACCCTCTGCGCCGCGGCTTTCGTCATCGGTCCACCGCAGGCATGCGACCCACAGTTCGCGATGCGTGCCATCGGGAGCGAAACGGTGCGCGTCGAACCCCTGACCGACACGCACCGCATCCATGGACAACGTCTCCATAATCGGGAAAGCCCCCTCGCGGCTGTTATTTCGCCGACTTACGGGAGGTCTTCTTCTTGGCCTTGGACGCCTTGGCCTCGGCTTCGATGCGGTTCAGCGTCTCGCTGGCCGGTTCCTTCGGCATCTTGGTGTGGTGCTTGTCGTCGCCCGGCTGCGGCTCACGGTAGCCGAGATTGACGTCGAGCAGACGCTGCGTCTCCTCCTCGCTGATCTTCTCGCTCAGCGAGATCTCGGAGGTCAGTATGTTGCGGGCCTTCGTCAGCATGCGCTTCTCGCCCGCCGACAGACCATGCTCGTCGTCGTCGCGTTGGGCGAGGTCGCGCACGACCTCGGCAATCTTGTTCACGTCGCCGGTGGCGATCTTCTCCACGTTCAGCTTGTAGCGGCGGGACCAGTTCGTCTTCTCCTCGACGATGGGCGTACGCAGTATCTCGAACACCTTGGAGACGGCCTTGGCGTCGACCACGTCGCGGACGCCCACCTTCTTGACGTTCTCCGCCGGAATCTGGATGACCAGACCATCGGAGGACAACACGGAAAGCTTCAGATACGTGCGTTTGACGCCGTTCATCTCGCGCTCGGTGATCGCTTCGATCTTCGCGGCGCCATGGCGCGGATAGACAACGGTATCGCCAACCTGATATGTCATGTAAAAGCCCCTCCAACGATATAAGAAGACATTTCATCATTGCATCAAGGGTGGACCTCGATGCCGCTCCCCACCTCTCCGTATGGGGCCACGTCCCATGGGACGGCCGGGGGAATCAGCCCCGCGCTGTGAACGTTCAAAGATTCGACGTGGCGTTCAGCGTTTTGACCTGATTATTGCGTAGACTCATGGTATGGCAAATACACAGGATAAAAGCATTCCGCAACCGGTCAGCGTCGACCATACGGTTCTGGATGATGTCAGCAACGGCGTCTACTACGACCCTCACACCGTTCTTGGACCGCATCTCAACGACGAGCACGGCGGAGGGTACGTCACCGTCCGCGTGCTCCGCCCTCTAGCCAAGCACGTCTCCATCGTGACCGAAAGCGGCGAGTACGCCGCCACGCACGAATGGAACGGCGTCTTCACGGCCGTGGTGCCGGCCACGAAGTCGAAGGACGGCTACGGCGTCCCCGACTACCGCATCCGCGTCGCCTATGAAGGCGGCGACACCGCGCTCGTGGACGACCCCTACCGCTATATGCCGACCGTGGGCGATATGGACATGTACCTCTTCGGCGAAGGACGCCACGAACGCCTCTGGGAGGTGCTGGGCGCCCATGTGCGCACCTACGACAGCGTCCTCGGGGATCCGGACGGGTCCTCCCCCGACACCGTGAGCGGCACCTCGTTCGCCGTATGGGCGCCGAACGCGCACGCCGTGCGCGTGGTGGGCGATTTCAACTGCTGGTCCGGACGCCAGCACGCCATGCGCGAACTGGGGTCCTCCGGCATCTGGGAGATCTTCATCCCCGGGGTCGGCGCCGGGGAGCTCTACAAATACGAGATCCTCAACGCCAACAACGAATGGAAGCAGAAGGCGGACCCTATGGAGAACCTCCATCAGATCCCGCCGGACACCGCTTCCGTGGTGGTGGACTCCAAGCATGTGTGGAACGACCAGGCGTGGATGGACCATCGCCGCAACACCGATCCCCACGCCGGCCCCATCAGCATCTACGAGGTCCACGCCGGCAGCTGGAAGGTCGGCATGGACTACACGAAGCTCGCCGAGGAGCTGGTCCCCTATGTGAAGAAGATGGGGTTCACCCACGTGGAGTTCATGCCGCTCGCCGAACACCCGTTCACAGGATCATGGGGATATCAGGTCACGGGCTACTACGCGCCGCAGTCCCGGCTCGGACACCCCGACGACCTCAAGGCCCTCATCGATGCTTTCCATCAGGCCGGCATCGGCGTGATCGTGGATTGGGTGCCCGCCCACTTCCCGAAGGACGACTTCGCACTGGCCCGATTCGACGGCACGCCGCTGTATGAGGACCCGGACCCGTTGCGCGGCGAGCATCCGGACTGGGGCACCTATGTGTTCAACTTCGGACGCAACGAGGTGCGCAACTTCCTCGTGGCGAACGCATGCTACTGGCTCGACGAGTTCCACGTGGACGGTCTGCGCGTGGACGCCGTATCCTCCATGCTGTATCTCGACTACAGCCGCGAGAACGGCCAGTGGCGTCCGAACAAGTACGGCGGGCGCGAGAACCTCGAAGCCATCGACTTCCTCAAGGAGGCCACCGCGACGGCCTACGGGCGCAATCCCGGCATCATGATGATCGCCGAGGAGTCCACCGCCTGGCCGGGCGTCACCGCGCCCACCAGCGAAGGCGGACTCGGCTTCGGGCTCAAGTGGAACATGGGTTGGATGCACGATACGCTCGAATACCTGCATGAGGCGCCCATCAACCGCAAGTGGCATCATGGGGAGATCACGTTCTCGATGATGTACGCCTATTCGGAGCACTACGTGCTGCCGATCAGCCATGACGAGGTCGTCTACGGCAAGGGCGCGCTGTTCGGCAAGATGCCGGGCGACGACTGGCAGCGCTATGCCGGCGTGCGTGCGCTGTTCGCCTACCAATGGGCGCATCCGGGCAAGAACCTCACGTTCATGGGCAACGAGATCGCCCAATACGGCGAATGGGACTACAAGTCGTCCGTGGACTGGAACGCCTTGAACTGGCCCGACCATCAGGGCGTGCAGAAGCTGGTGAAGGACCTCAACGAGCTGTACAAGGACAGCCCCGAGTTCTGGAGCCAGGACTTCGACCCCGCCGGATTCCAATGGCTGACCAGCGACGACGCCGACCATAACGTGCTGAGCTTCATGCGTCTGGACAAGGAGGGCAACCCGATCGTGGTGGTCGTCAACTTCTCCGGATCCGCATGGCAGGACTATCAGGTGCCGTTGCCGAGCGGCGGCAGGTGGAAGGAGATCCTCAACACCGACGCCGAGGAATACGGCGGCTCCGGCATCGCCAACACCGATATCGCGGCGGACGAGGAGGAATACCATTCCCGCCCGTATTCCGTGAAGATCACCGTGCCGGCGCTTGGGGCCCTGTTCCTGCGCCCCGAACGGTAAACCCGTAGGGGGAGGAATCCGCGCCTCATCCCGCGTGGTGTAGAGTAAGGCCAGGTTCGATTCCTGGCCTTACGTATGATATACGGAAGAAAAAAACGGAAGAAACATGTCGGATACAAGGGATTAGGCGATGAACAGCATTGATACACACACACCCCAGCGCACGATTCTTGTCGTGGAGGACGAGCCGACGCTCGCCACGGCCATAGCCCAGCGGCTGACGGCCGAAGGATGGACGGCCAGAGTGGCCGGTGACGGCGCCAGCGCGGTGCAGGCCGCATCCCAGCTGAAGCCGGATCTGGTCATCATGGACATCATGCTGCCGGTGATGGACGGTCTTGAGGCCACCAAGCGCATCGTCGCCAGTCGCCCCGTCCCGGTGCTGATCCTCACCGCCCGAGACGACGAGGCCGACAAGGTCATCGGTCTTGGAGCCGGCGCGGACGACTACATGACCAAGCCGTTCTCCATGCGCGAGCTCATCGCCCGCTGCAAGGCGCTGCTGCGTCGTGTGGAACGGGCCAAGGTCATCGCCAAGAACTCGGAGAACGAGAAGCTGCTGGACTTCGGCACACTGGTCATCGACCCGGCGCAGCGCATCGTCACGCTCCGCGGCAACGAGGTGCATCTGACCCCCACCGAATTCGACCTGCTGGCCACGCTCGCCCGCCGACCGAAGTCCGTGCTCACCCGCGAAAAGCTTCTGGAGGAGGTCTGGGACTGGGTCGACGCCTCGGGCACCCGTACCGTCGACTCGCATGTCAAGGCCCTGCGCCACAAGCTCGGACCGCAGCTGATCCGCACCGTGCACGGAGTCGGATACGCGTTCGAACCCCCGGAAGACAAGTAAGCGATGGGAGACAACCGCAAGACGAAGCGGATGCCGCTCAAGCGCCGCTCCATACGGGACAGGCCGATCGGCATGCTCTCCTCGCTGAAGGCGGAGCTCAGCGTGCTGATCGTCATCGCCACGGCGATCGCATTCGTACTGGCCTGGCAGTTCCTCAAATGGGGATGGAGCGGCTGGCTCGCCATGCCGTTGACGCTGGCCGTGGCGCTGGGCATCACCTATTTCTTCGCCCACGGACTGACCTCGCCGCTTCGCCAGATGCGCGACGCGGCGGAGGCCATGGCGGAGGGGGACTACACCGTACGGGTGGAGGAGGCCGCCGATTCCCGTGACGAGGTCGGGCAGCTCGCCCGCTCGTTCAACGAGATGGCCGGTGAGCTGCAGCACGCCGACCAGATGCGGCGGGATATGGTGGCCAACGTCAGCCATGAGCTGCGCACCCCGGTATCCGCCCTGCAGGCCCTGGTCGAGAACATGGCCGACGGCGTGGTCGATCCCACGCCGGCCAATCTCGAAGGCATCCTCAACCAGACGCACAAGCTATCCGACCTGATCGCATTCCTGCTGGACATGTCACGGGTCGAGGCCGGCGCCGCAAGCCTTGAGGTCGAGAAGTTCGACTTCGGCGACTTTCTCGACGAAACCATCAAGCCGTTGGAAATCGCCGACGGAGGCCATAACCACGATATTCATCTCGTCGTCCCCGATCATGTGATGATGGAGGGAGATCCCGACCGTCTCAGTCAGCTGTTCACCAACATCATCGCCAACGCCCTCAAACACTCCCCCGACGGCACGGCCGTCCTCGTGGAGGTGCATGAGGACCCCGATCTGGGAACCATCGTGACCAACGTCATCAACTACGGATCGCAGATTCCCAAAGAGGCGCGCAACGACATCTTCCGACGATACGTCAAAGGCGTCGGCCGCACCGGAACCGGCTCGGGAGGGACCGGGCTCGGGCTGTCGATCGCCCGTTGGGCGGCCGGACTGCATGGCGGCACGGTGAAGGTCGTTCCCGACGACCGGGGCGCGAACTTCGAGATCTCGCTGCCGAAATACCACATCATGGACGACTGACGGCACGACGGGTCACGCTCGCCAACGTATACGCCGCCACGACAGGTATGCCATGCTCCCGTAACGCACGGACGCATTGCCTCATCGTGGAACCGGTGGTGATGATGTCGTCCACGAGGACCACCCCGCCATCGTCCGGTGGTCTGCCGCAGACCCGTATATGCCCCTCAAGACGTCCCAGACGGCCGGCGACGCCGGATTGCTGCACCGATTTTCCGAGTCTGCCGGCAATCGATAGGATCTGGTCCACGTCGGCGGCCACTCCCCCGTTCCGCAGCATGGTACGGATGGCTTTCGCCAAAGGCAGGACATGCCGCCGACCGCGTCGATGCAACGAGGCTGGCGTGGACGGCACGGGAACCACCACGATACGTCCGGATCCGTTCCCGCCCACGTGAAGCCGCGACGCCAATCCGCTGTCACGCACGCACCGGCATATGATGTCGCACATATCGGCGGTGACCTCCTCGTCGCCATGGTCCTTCCACTGCAGGATAGCCCGGCGCGTCTCGGCGCCATACCTGCCGGCCGAGAACACGCCCCTATCGATCCCGGGTATGCTCCGCACAAGACACTGTGAAAAACGGAGACGGCATTCATCGCATAGGGTCTCGTCCGGCCTATCGCATCCCGCACACCCACGGGGAATCACCACATCGCATATCTCACGGAACAGTGCGGCGAACGTTTCTCGTGACGTCAGGTATCTCATGATTCCACGATATACCGGTGCCGCCGGCGAGAGCCCGGGATTCCGCCGATGTTGACGGATATGGGACACGCCGCATATCACGCGGGATTCACGCGGTTGGCCCTTCCTTCCAGGCTAGCCGATGATGGGAAGCAACGCATTGAGCCGGCGGATGATTCGCAGCGTATCGCCGGGTTCATGGACGCGGATGGCGTATGCGCCGGCCACGGCCGCCGGATAGTCGTTGCCGTCCGGATCCATGCGGTCCCCCACGAAGGCGATACGGTCGATCCCCGTGGAGAACAATTCCGCAAGTCGCCTCATCGCATAGGATTTGTCAATGCCCTTCGCCACGACGTCGACGCTGGTGGATCCGCCGGAACGCACGGTCAGCCCGGGAAGGTCGGCGGCGACGGCGGCGGCAAGACGGTTCTTCTTCGACCGGTCGGGGTCCCAGGCCGACTTCGCCTCGGGCGGTGCCATCTGTCCCAATGCGGAGAACGTTATCTGACTGCCGCGGTCCTCAAGGCGATCGCCCCAGACGGCGTCGTCGGGAAGCCATAGCCCCTGTTTCTTGGCATGCCGGGTAAGCGATTCCACAGCGGCGTCGCGGTCCTCCGGGGACAGATCGTGGGCGTATCGGCATTCCCAGGTCTCTCCGTTCCACGAATAGTACCGGGTTCCGCTGGTCGGCATGAGATGAAGATTGCCTTTGTCGGCGTTGTCTCCCAGCATGGCGAGGATCTGCCTTTCGAACAGCGTATACTTTCCGCCCGAGACCACGGCCACGGGGATGCGACGCGTCAGTTCCCCGAACTCCGCTGCCATGTCTTCGGTCATCGGGGTCTTCGATACGGCAAGCGTGGTGTCCAGATCGAAGCCGATGAGATCGATATGTGCCCCCAGGACGTCGTAATCGACATCGTTCCAATCATGAATGGTCGCTTCGCTCATCCGCTTTCCTTCCACGCCTCGACAACATGCTGCTCAGTAAATCAAGGCTTTCCACACATGGTTTTTCATGCAGCCATGGTTTTTCTACTGCATTATCGCACATCCGTACAACCGGTTCCGTCCGTCGTCGTGACGTCTCCTGCGGGAAACGTCACGGCCATGGATAATCTGGAGGACATGACCGATGATTTCACCAAACGACCGCTGGCCCGTTCGACGGCCGCCGTGCTGCCCTGGGAACGCAAAATCTACCGCGACCGTCATGGCCGGGGGGCGCGTCAGGCCATGTTCGGCATCCGTATGCCGCGTTATCGGACCAAGTCGGGCATGTTCGACGGCATGGTGGTGGCGCAGATGAAACGCCTGAACGCAGCCTGGCCGCAGCTGCTGGCCAACGTGGAGTGCGCCGTCGAGGACGTGCCGCCTTCGGATCCGGTGTCTTGGGAGGCAAAACGGGCGTTCCTGTCGCAGAGCTTCCCCGCGAACCATGGCATTCCCGCACGTATCGTGCTGTATCGCCGCCCGATCGAGCAACGGGCCCTTGGACGCACCGACCTTCAGCTTCTGATTCGCGACGAACTGGTGTCCTGTCTGGCCGATCTGACGGGGAAGCACCCCGAAGACATCGATCCCGACTGGGGGCTGTGAGCCCGGCCGACGGACCCGTCGCAGGATGGGCTCACAGAACATGGATCAATGGATCAATGGACGATGTCCAGCGTCTGGCCGGAACGGATCATGGCCTTGACCGGCATAAGACTGACGGCGCCGATGGATGCGATTCCCTTGACCTTGGCCTTGGAGACCGCGTCCACGGCTACGGTTCCGCCCCATGCCACGGCCGTGTCGGAATCGTCGAGGCGTACGGCGGCGGCACCGTTCTTGGCGATATCCGTTATCGGCACACGGATTGCCCTGCCCGCGTCAATGGTGAGTTCCTTCTGCCCTGTCTGAGCGCCGCTGTTATCGTAGCCTGTCAACGTAACCGTGGTCTTGCGCCCCGAGGTGTTCGCGAGTGCGAACGACACCCCGGTCTTGTCCGGGATGGCGATGGCGCTTGAACGCTGCGGCTCCTGGGCATACACGAGGGAGAAGTCCGACTGGTCGGCCCCGCTGTCGGTGCACATCGCCGCGGCATACGTATTCATATCGGCATCGACGCGTATCGCCGTCGCATCGGCGGGGGCCTTGCCGAGTGCTATGGATTGCACCCTGTTCGCGGAGAGATTCACCGTCTTGGCCCGTTTGACGCCGGACTTGGTCATCCACGAGATTTCAATCCTTCCCGATGTCTCGGAGAATCCAAGCACGTTGACGTCGGTGCCTCCGGCTATGGCGGGCAGGACGAGGGATTTCGCGGGCGAGCCGACGGGGACCGCGAAGTCGGATCCTCGGTCGGTCAGGCCATCCATATGGACGACGCGTACGATGGCGGTGACCTGCGTCGTCTCGCTGGACAGGTTCACGAACACCCCGTCCTGCGCGGGTGCCGCCGCGGAAATGCTGACGACGCTCTCCCCTCGTCCCGGCACCGTCACCTTGCTGTCCGTGGACAACGTGACCGGGTTGGAGTCCTTGGTTCCCCATGCCCTGATCGATACCGCGGTCGCCTTGTCCGTGGGGTTGGAGATGACGAGCTGCTGGGTCCAGCCCGTCTGCGTGGGGGGAAGCAGCAACGATTGCGTGAGCTGAGGAGTCACGCATCTGGCGGCGGACACTCCCCGCAGGTCGCCCTTGGTGGCCCAGGATGCGGTGGACGACGCCGAACCGGAGCCGGCGTTCGCCTCAAGCACCCGCGTGGTGCCCAACAACGATGATTTGCCGGCCCCGGTCGTGTGCACGAACGCCTTGTCGGATTGGGTGGTGTCAATGTCGGCGGTCTTCTGCTCCCCCGTGCCGTCGATGCCGGAAACCGTTGCATCATACAGCGAGCCGAAGGCCGAGAAGCGAGTCTGGCCGGTGATGTCCCCTTCGGACACGCGGTATGCGGAGTCGCCATACGATCCGGTATCGGCCAGCTGCATACGCGCGGGGCAAACCGTCTGCAGGGCGGTCTGGCTGACAGCCACGGTATGGGGAGTTCGCCCCGATGCGTCATCCGCCAATCCGGGCAACGGCACGGTGACGACCATGGCTAGGAATATTCCCAGTATCGCAATCGACGTGACGATGGATGCCAGCGCCTTGGCCGCGATGGCGCCTTTGGACCTTCTGCCGCGGGGCACGCCATGACGGGATGCTCTGCTCATGCTTTCACCTCATTTCGGCGTACACGTGGGAACGCGACGACACAATACAGCGCGAGGACGATGGCCATGCACCACAGCCATGCCGTCCTCCATGAATCATGCAGGGCGCGGTCCGCACCGGTGCCATCGATGCCGATGGCGGCCTCATCGGCGGTGAGACGAATGTATGTGCCGGACTCATTGCTGACCACCGACTGTGTGCCGTCGCTCGCCAGGATATTGGAGACCAGCGATCGGCTGGCCGAATCCGGCGAATAGGGGATGTAGATGCCGCCTATGCCAAGCTTGGCCAGAGCATTTACGGCATCGTTGTCATTGTTCTGCAGCAGTGAGGCGGAGGCGTCGGCCATGGTCCGCGTGACTTCATCCATGCCCGCCGTCACCAGTGTGGCGTTCATCGCCGGCGAACCGTCGATGAAATCGCCCTGTGCCGTGCGCAACACGGAGAACTCGACCGAGGTAGGCGAATTGGCACGCATCGCCAGAACGCGGTGATTGGCGTTGGCCGCCAGATAATCCTGGGCTATCAGGGGGATATCATGCCCCTGAACGGCGAGACGCTCCCCCTCGCTTGCACGGACACCGCATACGGAACCCCACAGTGCCAGACAAAGGGTCAGCAGCATCACGAGTGCGGCACGTGCGACGATGATCGTCCTACGACGGGCGTAATGACCCCTATTGGCGGCGGCGATGGCCTTGAGCCCTTTCCTGCCGTTTTCGGACGGACGGGACACCAGTGGGGAGAACGGACGGGCCGCGCGTCCCGCGACGATGCAGACACAGGACAGGAGCCCGGCCATGGCTATCGCCAATCCCGGCAATGCGGTGCCGGCGACGTTCCCGGAGACCCCGGGCGCAATGGCGATACGCGGTGCCAGCATGGCGGTCCCCGCCCCGGAGATTATGATGACCCACATCATTCGGGATACACGCAGGGCGAACGGAAGGAACAGGGACACGGCCGCGATGAGAGCCAGCACCGACAGGCTGGCCAGCGCCAGAAGGGTTCCGAGGTTCGCGGACGGAGACGAGACGTTGCCGTCGAACGGCAGACCGAAACCATGCATGAGTATGGACGGCAGGGATGCCGGACCGACCGGGCCGTTCACCGAGACCGTGGGACGCATCATGTCGGCGAACAGCTGGCGGTACGAGCCGGCATCGAGATTGAACACCATGTTCAGCAGCGTGGGCGCCAGCATGAACATCGCGGGAACGGGGATCAGCAGCAGCATCGGGCGGTGGGAGCGCACCAGCGGGAGGAAGGCCAGGAACATGACGAGCAACGGGAGGACGAGCTGCGGCTCGGCCGCCACGACCACCGCAAGACACAACGCGGCCAGCGCCGCCTGTTGCGCCGACGGGGTGGGTTCGTCGGCGTCCTCGGTCCGATACATACCGACCGAACGGAAGATGAACGCCAGTCCCGCCGGCAGGAAGGACATCACGACGAGCATGGGCAGATTGCCCTGCGCATACAGTCCGAGGACCGCTCCGAACGAACACCACAGCAGTCCGCTGACCACACGTACCGGATTGGATCGGGTGAAGACGCCTGCGAGGGCCCAGAACGACAGTGCGGACAAGGGCGCCGCACCGAACACGATCACCGCCATGGCCGCCGTGACGTGGCCTCCGGTGATGGCGGACAAAGGAAGGAGGACCAGCAGGAACGGAGCGGGAGGGGCCGGGGTGCCCAGTCCTGTGGCATAGGTGTATACCGTCGTCGCAGCTTCGAAGATCTGCCGGAGGGATGCGGCGGACGGCACCAGTGTCGCCGAATGGAAACCTCCGCCGGTCACCGTCGCGCTCCAGGCGTCAACGTTGATGGCGATGCCCGCGGCAAAGGCGAGAACGGCCATGACCGCCGCCCAGACCGCACGCCGGCGTCGCTGCGACCGCAGATGCATGACCGCGAGGGGGCTGAGCAGCCTGGTGCTTCGCGAACGGGTGAACGCCTCGCTCCGTTCCCGCCACTGCGACAGCTGATCGCGCCTTGCCACCAGCACGGACAGCTGCCGCAGGCTGGTCTTGGACTGGTTGGCGACGCGCCGTCGCGCCGTCAACCCGTGCGGGATCATCCATGCGAGCAGACGCCAAGGCGCGCCGAGCTCACAGGCCGCTTTGTACGGCTGTTTACGAGCGAGCTCCCTGAAGAACAGCAGGAGGGATATGAAAAGACGCCATAGCCACATCAGGGGCCATGCGACGACGCGGATGTCGGTGAAGCGGAACCGTTCCCGGGCATCGATGATCGCCGCGTACGGGGCCGGACGCCTGTCTTCCGCCTCCGTTCCCCGTGATGAGCGCAGTCCCTCGAATCGGGCGCGCTCATGGGCGATCGCGCTTTTCGGGACCACAAGCACCCTGCCTCCGGAGAGATTCACCCTTCTGCAGAAATCGGCCGATTCGGCGAAGCCCCCCATGCCCGGGGTCGTCCCGCCGAGAGACCTCCAGACGGGCAGGGACACCAGCGCCCCGGCGAGATCGACCATGTAGACGTCCTGGCGCGCATCATATTGCTCCTGGTCCGGTTCCCCATCGACGACCAATGACGCGATGCCGTGCGATGACGTTGCGTAGCAGCCGACGTCGTGGAGGGTCTTGCCGTCCCAGCCGAGCTGTTTGCCTCCCAACACCGATGCCGATGACGCGTTGCGCCATGCCTCCAGCATGGATTCGAGGCACCGGTCGTCATTGGGGCGGGAGTCGTCGTGCAACAGCCACAGCGCTCTCGCACGCACGCTGATATGCGCCTGCTCCAGAGCCTTGTCGATGCTGTCGCCGAACGAGGACGCCCCAGCGGCGTCGACGATCCGCACCTCGACCCGCCGCACCGCCGTCTGGCGATGCAATCCCCCCTCTCCGACGGGCTCGGCGCGCAGCGTCGAGGTCATGGTCGACCGCGTTCCCCCGGTGCAATCGGCCACGATGACGGCCGAAGGCATCACGCTCTGCGAGAACAGGGATTGCAACGTGCGGGAAAGATATCGGAGGTCCTTCTCGACACTGACGACGGCGACGACTGCAGGTTCCACCATCTGTTCGGGTGATATGCGGCATCCGGCCATTACATCGCCCACGAGCTCTTGCACATCTGGTGCCTCAATAACAGGATTCATCTTCTCCACTGTAGAACAATCACTCCGATATGACCGTATTCGTCAGGCCTGTTCTTTACCATGCTCTTTCTTATAACGACGGCGCTCCCTTTCGCTCATACCACCCCAGATGCCGAAACGCTCATCGTGCTCGATGGCCCATTTCAGGCACTGATCCCGCACCTCGCACTGGGCGCACACGCGTTTGGCGTCCCGGGTGGAGCCCCCCTTCTCGGGGAAGAACGCCTCGGGGTCGGTCTGCGCGCAAAGAGCCTTGTGCTGCCACGAGACGTCCCCGTCCGGATTGAACAGCCCCCATAGCTCCAATAGGCCACTCTCGGACTCCCGCCCATCCGGTTGATCTTGGGAATCGCCGAACACCCCCCACATGCCGCAACCTCCCAAATCACTATCCGCGAGAACCCCTCGGGCCTCAATCAATCTGCCCTAAATTACACACTTGTCATTCACGGTTTGTCAAGTCTCATGAGTGTCGTTACCGCATTCCGAGACCAACGGTGCTATGGTATGCGGTCTTCACGACGGACGTCAACGCAGGCGCTCGTTCTGTGCCGTTCCTGAGAAGGATTGCGCGGTTCCCCACCGTCCTGCGGCAAAGTGCGCCATAGTCGTTTCAGCAGATATCCGGACACGAAGGAGAACGATATGGGACAGGAGCCTCTTGACCCTCTCGGCAACCGGTCAGGGAGCAAACCGCCCAGCTTCATACCCTCCGGGGAACGTCGGCGACCCCGGTCCGGTTCCCCACGTCCCATGGAAGGGCCGCAGGCCTTCCAGCCGAGAAGCCATAGGACAAGATCCGCGCAGAACGCTTCATCGCACCAGACGGACGCCCCGCGCGCCACGGCCGCACCGCCGAGCTTCTCGCCATCCTCCTCGGGAAGGTCCACCGGGCATGTCGCCGGCGATTCCGGATTCCATGCGTCCCGCATACGCTCCGACGGCGGCGGAACCGGTCGCAGCCTCCCCGCCGAGGAACGACGTTCCCCCCGGATGGGACGGACGCCCACCGGTTCCGGCCACGTCCGGCACCGTCCCCGACCCAAGGCCACGACGGCCCGACGCAGCGTGCGAAGACGCGTACCCGTCGTCATCGCCGCGCTGTTGGCGGCATTGCTCGCGGCGGCGTTCGGCGTTACCGGCTGGGTCAACGGGCAGCTGACCCATAAACAGATGCTGACATCGGCGGCGAACACACCCGCCTCCACATGGCTGATACTGGGCACCGACGAACGCGACGGCACCGCGGGCACCGGAAGCAGTGTCGACATCCCCGGCTCACGCACCGACTCCATCCTCGTGCTCACCAAACCGCGGAGCGGCAACAGCTCCCTGATCTCCATCCCGCGTGATTCGCTGGTCAACGTACGGAACCAGGACATGAAGATCAACGCCGTGTCCACGATGGCAGGATACCCCGCGCTGACCGGCGAGGTGGAAAGCATCACCGGCATGAAGATCGACCATGTGGTGATCGTGGGATTCGGCGGCGTGGAAAAGGTGGTCGACGCCTTGGGCGGCGTGGAGCTCTGCTATGACAGGACCGTCAACGACGTTCGCTCGGGCATGAACTGGAAGGCGGGATGCCATACCGCCGACGGCAAGACCGCCCTCGCATTCTCCCGGATGCGCTACTCGGATCCGACGGGTGACATCGGTCGTGCGAAACGGCAGCGTCAGGTTATCTCCGCGGTGGCGAAGAAGGCGTCTTCCCCCTCCGTGCTGATGAATCCCGCAACGATGAAGAAGCTCATGGAGGCCGGATTGTCGTCGCTCACGGTGGACGAGAAGACCGGCGCCTTCGACATGGTAGGCATGGCCCTCGCCTTCAGGAACGCCACGGGCGCCGATGGCGTGACGGGAAGCGTCTATTACCAGAACCCCAACTATTATCCGCCGTCCGGAATCGGTTCGACCATCCTGCTCGATGGCGTGCGCAACACGCAATTGTTCGACCAGCTTGAGGCCGGCACGCATGATCCCGGCACCGTCGGCGGCATGTAACGGCATACGGCGGGGATGTGGACGGCGTCCCCATCCGTCCACATTCCCGCCATGGCTTGCGGGGATCCCGTCCACGACTCCACACTGGAGGCATGACGACGAAACGACATCCGGACGGAACGACGCTGTTTCTCATATCCATGGCCGCACCGGTGGCCGGGCAGGCGATGATGCTGCTGTTCATGCTCGCGGAACGCCGATGGATGTTCATCGGCCTGATAGTCCCGGGACTCATCGGCTGTCTGGCGTCGGCAATCGGCGCGGTCTCGGCGAGACGGCGTGACGGCCGACCTCCGGACCCCAGTGGGACGGCGCCGTCGACGGACATGGATTCACATGAGAGGGAGAGGGAACGCCAGGCCCTGTACGCCGAGGATGCCATCTCCCTAGAACACCTGCTCGGCCTCGCGACATACGACGCCGGCGATATATGGCGCGTCGTCTCACGACGATGGGACCGGACCATGGAGACGCGGTCGGGCCCGGGGCGTGGGAGCGGCCCATCCCTCCATGAGATACCGGTCGGCATCGGCCCCGGCGGGCGTCCGACGGCCATCGATCTTCCACGTTCCGGCCCCCATGCGCTGGTGGCGGGAACCACGGGGTCCGGCAAATCCGTATTCCTGCAGTCCTGGTGTCTGGCCCTCGCCCTCCGGTTTCCTCCGAGCATGGTGAACTTCGTCTTCCTGGATTTCAAGGGAGGGGCGGCGTTCCAACCCCTTCATCGGCTCCCCCACACCGTGGGCTTCGTCTCCGACCTCAGTCTGGACCACGCGGTGCGCGCCCTCCGGTCCATAGAGCTGGAGCTGAAACGCCGCGAGCATCTGGTGGCGATGCACCATGCGGCGGACACCGACGGGCTGCCGGAGCCCCCTCCACGGCTCATCGTGGTCATCGACGAGTTCCACGCGCTTCGTCAGCAGCTGCCGGACTATATGACGCAGCTGGTGGCTCTGGCGTCGCTCGGCAGGTCGCTGGGCATGCACCTCATCGCGTGCACGCAGAACCCCATGGGGCAGGTCGGCAACGACATGAAGGCGAACATCGGGCTCAACATATGCCTGAGGGTTCGTGACTCCCTGCAATCGTCGGAACTGCTCGGAACCGCGGACGCGGCGTCGATCAGTCCCGGTCATCCAGGCGTGGGATACGTCCATGACGGCGAGGCGCGCACCGTGTTCCGCTGCTCGCCGCCGCGTTCCGCCACCACGTTGACGACGGGATGCGTGCGTGCGGCGAGGTTCCTCGGGCAGTCCGCCGTCGAGCCGCTGTTCTCTCCTCCGCTGCCACGACATGCGCCGATACCGGCTGCGGACATGACCGACCGTCATGTCCGCGACCCGTTGGATGCGGTCCCGCTCGGGCTCATGGATTCAGGGGTCCGTACGCTTCCGCTGGAACTTTCGCTGCATTTGGGCAACGTGGCCATCGTCGGGGCCGTGGGACGGGGGAAGACCTCCATACTACGTCTGATCGGCGATCAGCTGCGAAGCCGTATGGGAGCGGAGATCACATGGGTCGTAAGAATGCCCGGAGGAGGCTATCGGAAGAACACCACCGTCACTGCCGCCCGGCCTTCGGACGCGATGACCGCCGGCGTCCCCCCGGCCGCGCCGCGCCGCATATGGCTTGTGGACGATGCGGACGATCTGCTTGATCCGTTGTGCGACGACCCCCTGCATGCGGATTTCATGGAAGCCGTAGGCTCCCCGAGGTGCCTGACGGTGTTCGCCCTCGGCTCATCGCGACATCTGCGATTTCCCGAGCATTGCGCCGTGCGCATCGTGTTCCCGACGGGAGACCGCACCGCCGATATGATGGCCGGAATCCCATCGTCGACGTTGTCGATGCTGGGCGTGGACGATGCCTCCATCCCCGGTCGGGCGGTGATGCTCGCGCATTCGAGGGCGTTCCCTATCCAATGCTATGCGCCACCCGACGGCGATCCCGTTGGTGACGGGGAAATTACCTCTTGAAAAGTCGTGGTATTCGTGGTTTGCTCTTACATAAGAGTTGTATTTCATCTGGGATCGAGGACACATATGAGCAGTGCATATGATTGGCGCGCGAAGGCGGCTTGCCGGGACAAGGACCCGGAGCTGTTCTTCCCCGTGGGCAACACCGGTGCCGCATATCAGCAGATCGAGGAGGCCAAGGCCGTCTGCAGAACCTGCAAGGTCATTGACGCATGCCTGAAGTGCGCCATGGACACCAATCAGGATTATGGCGTATGGGGCGGCCTCAGCGAGGATGAGCGTCGCGCCCTGAAGCGTCGCGCGATGAGGGCGAGGCGCTCGGCCGCATTGCAGATGCAGGCGTGAACCCCGATGCCCGTCATGGGCAGCGGGCCATTGGCGGGATTCGTTCGTGACGGCGCGTCATGCACCGACGAAAGAGGGTCCGACGGCAAGGATGTCGTCGGACCCTCTTTCATTGTTTTAGGCCGTCTGGCCGGTGGCGTCATTGCGCGGCGCGAAGCTTCATGTCGAGCACCACCCTGGTGCCGCCGTCCCGGCGGGGCTCCCATCGCACGGAGCCGCCGAAATCGTTGGTCACGAAGGTGTTGATGATCTGCGTTCCCAGCCCGGAGCCGCTGGAGCGGGCCATGCCCTGATCGGACTCCGACGTGTACCCGATGCCGTCGTCCTCCACGACCACGTTGAGGTTGTTGCCGCCGCGGCCGACGGAAATCCACACGTTGCCCTCGGTCCTCCCCTGGAATCCATGCTCCACGGCGTTGGTGACCAGTTCGGTGAGCACCAGGGACAGGGGCGTGGCGTCCTGCGCCGGCATCATGCCGAACTTGCCCAGATACGAGATGTGGATATGCTGCTCCTTGCTGGTCGCCAAATCCACGCTCATGCGCAGCAGGTCGGAGATGACCTTGTCGAAGTCCACGATCTCGTCTGCGGTCTGGCTCAGTCCCTCATGAACGACGGCGATGGTCTCCACACGGCGCATGGCCTCTTCGAGTTCCGCCTTGACCTCCGGGGATTTCGTACGACGGGCCTGGAGGCGGAGCAGGGCCGAAACCGCCTGCAGGTTGTTCTTCACACGATGATGGATCTCGGCGATGGCGACGTCCTTGGTCTCCAGCTCCTTCTCGCGCCTGCACAGCTCGGTCACGTCGCGACACAGCACGACGGCGCCGGTGCGTCGTCCGTGGTCGTCGTAGAACGGCAGCGACCGCATCGACACCGTGGACCGGTCGGCGTTGATCTCGGAGTCCACGGCGGCCTTGCCGGCCAGCACGAGAGGCAGGGTCTCCGGCAGGATGTCGTTCTCGTGGATCAGCGACGTGCCGATTTCGGAAAGGTACTTGCCTTCCATCACCTCGACCGAGCCAAGACGGCGGAAGCAGCTGATGGCGTTCGGCGAGGCATACTCCACCACACCGTCCTCGGACAGGACGATGAATCCGTCGGACACGCGGGCGTTGTGCCGCTGGTTGAGGATCGCGTCATGATACGGGAACGTGCCAGCGGGAATCATCTCGAACAGCTTCTTGCCGGCCGCGATGCTTTCGGATTCGAAACGGCCGTTCAGCATACGCGTCGCCATGTTCGTCTCCCGCACCACAACGCCGAGGACCTTGCCGTTGCGGCGCACGGGGGCGTACACGTCGCATACCGTGGTGTTGCCGACCGCGCGGTAGTGGTCGAGGCGGGAGATGCGCTGCTCACTCATGGTCTTGGAGATGGCACGGGCGTCCTCCCCTTCCACGACGGTGCCGACCATGTCGTCGAAGCGCACCGACATCACCGTGGACGGACGGCACTGCCCAGCCACGACGAATTCGCCCGAGGGGGACGGCAGAACCAGCATCAGGTCGGCGAAGCTCAGGTCGGCGATGACCTGCCAGTCGGCAACGAGATGATGAAGCCATTCGCGATCCACGTCATCGAAATCAGGATTATCCGCTACGAGATGAGAAAAATCAGCCATGGTTTTATGCTAGCGGTTGGAACGGAAAAACATCGGCCCGCGACACGGGGGCGCTATGACGCCCATCAATTGACACCGTTGCTACGGAAGCGTAAGTTACGGTAACGTAGGCATAGCGGTTCGTCCGCCGCCCGAGACTATACGCCGCATTTCACGACAAAGAGGTGATCGCATGACGGAATCCCCCACAGCCGGTCCCGTGAAGACGACCGACAACCAGCAGGCGGCGCAGTTGGAAAAGACCCGGCAGGCAGTCCGGAAAGCCTATCTCAAGGACCGTCAGGCCAAGGCGGACGAGATACGGGCCCATGCCAAGGCCAAGGCGGAGCGCGTGATCGCCCGCGGGGAGCTCAGGGCCCGACAGGTCGAGAACAAGGCTCTGGGCATACGCCGGGTGCGGCTGGACGTGCATGGGCGTCCGAAACCACTGCTGCGCGGATGGATACACGCCGTCGCGACCCCGCTCGCCCTGGCCGCCGGCATCGTGCTCATCTGCCTCTCCCCCACCGCCCAGCTCAAATGGGCGTGCGCCGCATTCATGACATGCTCCCTGATCCTCTTCGGCAACTCCGCCTGCTATCATCTCGGGGACTGGTCCCCCAAGGTGACCGACGTACTGCGTCGCATAGACCATGTGAACATATTCCTGCTCATCGCCGGCACATACACACCGGTGTCGTTCGCGCTCGAACCGTTCTGGAGAAACATCATCCTCACCGGCATATGGGTCTGCACCCTCATCGCGCTTCTGATCCACGTGTTCTGGATCACCGCGCCGCGCTGGCTGTACACCATCGTCTACATCGTGTTCGGGGTCTCCGGTGCGGCCTATCTCGGCCTGTTCTGGGAATCGCCCTCCGCAGGACCAGTAGTGGTGTGGCTGATCGTCGCCGGAGGCATCTGCTACATCGCGGGCGCCATAGTCTACGGACTGCGCAGGCCGGACCCCTGGCCCAGGGTGTTCGGATTCCACGAGATCTTCCATTGCGGCACTGTCGCCGGCTACGCCTGCCACATGGTCGCGATCTACTTCGTCATCGTCAGCCTGATGACCTCGTCCGCAGCCTGAGGCCCCGCGTATGCGGCAGAAGGCCGGTGCATGGGTTTTCTCCCATGCACCGGCCTTCTTCATGCATTCACGATCACGAACCGATTCACGATTCGGACGGCAACGGCTCCGCCTCCTTGACGGTCACCTGAATATCACGGCCGTTGGGGGCCTTGTAGCTCACCGTGTCGCCTTGTTTGGCACCGAGGATCGCGGCACCGATCGGGGACTCAGGGCTGATGATCTCGTAATGCGTGGCGACGGACAGGTCACGCGGCCCGAGCACATACTGCATCTCGTTGCCCATCACGTCAAGCGTGACCAGCGAGCCGTTGCCGACCTCGCCGGCGGGGGGCGCCTGCAGGATCTTGGCGCGACGGAGCTTGACGGTCAGTTCGTCGATACGGCCCTGGTTCTTTCGCTGGGCCTCGCGGGCGGCCTGGTATCCGCCGTTCTCGCTCAGATCCCCCTCCGCGCGGGCGGCCGCGACCTTGGCGATGATCTCCTCGCGAATCGGCCCCTGACGGCGCTCAAGTTCGCTTTTCAGCTCGTTGTAGGCCTCTTGGGTCAGCAACAGCGGCTTCTCTTCAGCCATTATGACCTCCTATAAGCGGGAATGGTCCACATTCCCGAATCGTTGGAAAACCCGTCTCAGCGGGTGGAAATGATATCGATGACGAACACCAGCGTATCCGTGCCTCCGATGCCGGCCTGCGGAACGCCGCGGGAGCCATAGCCGTATTCCGGCGGGATTGAGACCACCAGACGGGAGCCGACATTGTGCCCGGGAACGGTCTGGTCCCAACCCTTGATGACCTGGCCGACGCCGATGCCGAAGCTGGCCGGGCTGTGACGCTCGAAACTGGAGTCGAACGGCGTCTGCTTGCCCCAGACCACACCATGGTAGTTCACGGTGACCGTATCCCCCTTACGGACGACGGGACCGTCTCCCTCCACGATCTCAACGCTTTTCAGGCCCTTCGGAGCCTCGGGGGTCGGGAACTCGATCCGCGGCGCGGCCCCGAACTCGGCATTGACCGAAGGCATGGTCGATTCGCTCATCAGCACTCCTCACATCATGGTTGGTTACGTCTGGCGAACGGTTACGCCCGACAGGCACATATGACGTTTAAATTTATACGTTCCTTGCGACAGTTTCAAGCCATGTTCACGCAACGCGACCATACGATTCTAATGCAGACGCGCATAGAACTGCCAGAGGAAGAACGCGCCGAACGCGGCGAGGACGAAGACGACGACGGCCAGGACGACGCATACGGTGCGGCGCCTCGCCAACTGCGGACCGCAGATCACGGCGAGCAGGAACGACACCATTCCGATGACCGCGCAGTTGAAGCCAATGGCCCACACATCCCCGGACGTCAGCAAGGCGAGCTTCGCCGGACCGAGGATGGAGTTCATGAACGTCGGATACAGCAGGCCGCCCCAGACACCGAACGATGCGGCGCCGACGACGCCATACGTGAGTGGCACCAGCCTCCCCGAGAAGTTGTGGGATAGATTGTCGGCGAGCCACAGGAACGCGAAACCCAGTATGAGGACGAACACCACCGCCAGCAGGCATGCGAGCATCGCCCACGGGACGAGGGCGAATGCCCCGCCCGACAGGCTGATGACCATGGGCGCGCAGACGATCTCGCAGACGCACATCGTCACGGCCATGACGACGCCCTGAGCCGCCATCAGCGGCACCGTTCCGGAATCCTCCCGCATGGTCGAGGCATCCGTGACGGCCCTGGTCTCATGATTCATATGGTTGTCTTGAGTCATGCGCATCATCATGCCACGGGTTTCGAAAATCGATGTTACCGATATCCCGGGTCGGACAGAGACGGAACGACGTGACTCACGTTTTTGGGCGCGTAATGGTTGATGGTGCCTCATCGGAAATGAGCGCGAACGGTACCGGCCGTGTACTGCCGGAAGGCAGGGTCGGGCAGCCGAAACGGTATTCGGAGCAGTCGCCCGTGCCGCGGGCGAATACCTGCCTCGCTTCCGTGAGGCGGAGATCGGCGACGCCGGCGGCATCGAGGTGGGAGTGCCGCGCTTCGACCGTCGGCAGGCGGGGGAGCGTTTCGACTGGCTGGGCGCGACGAATGTGCTGTGGCACATCGCCATGGGTGACACCATGGGTGCGGCCTATGAGGCGGCGCGTGGCCTGTTCCTCGGTGTCTTCCACGAGGCCGTGCTGACCGGCGGACGCACGACCATCGAGCATTGGGCCGAGAAGGACACGCGGGCCATCGGATGGCGGCGCGTCCCTGCGCGTTCTGTGCGATGCTCGTCACCCGCGGCCCCGTGTACACGAGCGCCGCGAAAGCGGGGTTGAGCGCCAGGACCGGCAAGAAGTACCATCCGCATTGCGGGTGCACCGTCGAGGTCGTGTACGACGATTGGCGGCCCACCGAGAAGGAACGGCAGTGGATCGACGACTACTACCGGGCCGCCGAAAGCCTGCCCAAGGGCGAGCCGCGCACGCAGGAGACCGTCTTGCCCATCCTGCGGCGCAACGGGGCGTTCCGCGACTCCAAGACCCGGCGGAGCACGCCCGAAGCGCTCGGCGAACGTCGCAAGGCATACGCCGAGAAGAAGGCGGAGATCGACCGGAAACGCGCAGCCACCCTCGCCGAGGCGTTGGGCAGTAGAGGAGCCCCCATGGGTATCGAAGACGCGGACCGCGGCAATGCGAATCCCGGTTATTGGTCCGGCAACGGCGAGTATGGCAGGAACTGCCAGTCATGTGTACCTGCCTACGAGATGCGCCGTCGTGGCTATGACGTTATCGCGCTGCCTCTATCCGAAGATAACTCCACACAAATGGCGATTCGATCGGACACGACCCTTACCTGGCGTAACCCCGACACCGGCCGCCACCCCACGCTCTTCCACATGCATGGACGCGACGCCACCTCCACCGAGCGACGCATTGCCGGACGCATCAAGCCGGGACAACGCTACGCCATGCACTTTGGTTGGAAAGGCAAGAATAATGGGCATATCGTGGTTGTGGAGCGCGTCCCGACAAAAGGTTCACCTATAATCGTCGTAGATTCGCAGAAGGGTCGTATATGGAAACTCCATGAGTATCTTCATGGCAGAGACATCGACTACTCGACGCTAGGCATCTACAGAATCGACAATCTGGAACTGGAAGCCAACGCAGCGGCCAGCCTCATGAGAGCGAGGACACCATGAAGTCTCTGTCCCAACTGGTTGAGTCCGCGGAAGCATCCGCCAGATCACACGGAGATCGTATCGGCAAGCCGCTTGGCGTACGCAATGGTCTTCTCTACTTCGACGCCACTTGGCATCACCTCGACGGAGGCTTCATGGGTTCCCCCTATGGCTATGCCGTGGATATGGAGACGGGAAAGGCACGTCCATGCAACCGCGACGAGCAAGAAGAGATGGAGCTTCGCTCCTTCTATGCATCCCTTAGCCCTGTCCCTGACTAGTCAAAATCCGACATCACCATTCTTTCTTTTTGTGTAAAGCCATCCACATCCGTGGGTGGCTTTTCTTATGCCCGCAGGACGGGCGGAAAGGAACACCATCATGGCCGACGAGAACATCGAAGACCAGAACCAGGAAAACGGCGATACCGGCGAGAATATGCCGTCCGACGCGGACGGCGGGCAGAAGCCGCCGTGGGAGCGCGACGGCGAGGAGTTCAACCCGGAGAAGGCGTGGAAGCTCATCGAGAACCTTCGCGCCGACAATACGAAGCTCAGGACCGCGAACGAAACAGCCAACACCAGGCTGCGCGAGTTCGAGGACGCGAAACTCACCGAACAGGAAAAGCTGCAGCGCGACCTGAAAGAGACGCGCGAACAGCTCGCATCCGTCAGCACCGCGAAGGCGTGGGCCGAGGCCCGCGCGAAGTATCCGCAACTGACGGACGAGGACCTCGACCTCATCGGCGCAGGCACGCCGGACGAGATCGCATCCAAGGCCGCGAAGCTCGCGGCACGCATCCCCGTGCAGGACCCGGCGGACGCGGCACGTGCGGGTGATCGTCACGAAACGCAACCCCAACAGACGACAGGAGGTGATGGTCTGACATGGCCGACTACTCGATAGCGTCCGGCACCCCCTGCCTCAACACCGCCGTCTCCCGGATCGGCCGCATCAGGGGCGTGCCGGACGACGACATGCGTACCATCCGCCGTCTGTTGAAGGTGTGGCGCGACCACTACGCGCGCAACCTCCTGCGCAGCGCGTTCTACGACGGCAAGCAACGGTTCAACAACCTGGGCATATCCATCCCGAACGTCGTGGCGGCCAAGGCCGGCGTCGTGGTCGGCTGGCCGCAGAAAAGCGTGCGCGCCCTGGCGGA
The DNA here is from genome assembly GCF_003129925.1 of Bifidobacterium catulorum. Classification (GTDB taxonomy): domain Bacteria; phylum Actinomycetota; class Actinomycetes; order Actinomycetales; family Bifidobacteriaceae; genus Galliscardovia; species Galliscardovia catulorum. The sequence goes on from NZ_QFFN01000001.1 coordinate 260,413, forward strand.
CAAAAGCGTGTTCGAGGGGTTCGAGACGCCCGACGGCGACCCGGACGGCATCGGCCGAATCGTTACGGACAACGCGCTGACCGACACGATGGGCGAGGCCATCATCAGCTGCTACAAGCACTCCTGCTCGTTCCTGACCATCGACTACGACCCCGACGACCCGTCGGGCGAACGCATCCTCGTCACCCCGCGTTCGGCGGACTGGTCGAGCGCGATATGGGACAACACGCGCCACCGGATCGCCGCGGCCCTGACCATCACCGACAACGACCAGTACGGGAACATGACCGCGTTCAACGCGTGGCTTCCCGGCCGCAACTACGCATGCCGGCATGAGGCGGGCGGCTGGAAGGCGGAGCGTCAGGACAACCGGCTGGACCGGGTCTCGGTGGTGCCCATCGTCCACGACCGGGGCGACCGGCCGTTCGGCCACAGCCGTATCAACCGCACGCTGATGAACCTGACCGACATGGCCATGCGCACCATGGTGCGCATGGAGGCGTCCGCCGAGTTCTACTCGGTGCCGAAGATCTGGTTCCTCGGCCTCAACAGGGACGCGTTCAGCAAGGACACGTGGAGCAGTCTCGTGTCGAGCATCAACGCCGTGAGCCGCGACGAGAACGGGGACGTCCCCTCGCTCCAGCAGGTCACGCAGGCGAGCATGCAGCCGCACGGCGACATGCTCGAGACCATCGCCATGCTTGCCAGCGCCGAAACCGGCATCCCGGCCGAACAGCTCGGCATCCGCCTGACCAACCCGACCAGCGCGGAGGCATTGGCCGCGGCCGAGGACCAGCTGACCCGGATCGCGGACCGGCAGAACCGCGCGTTCGGCGTCCAGCTGATGAACGCGATGAGCATGGCCGTCCAGCTGCGCGACAACACGCCCGACCCGCCCGACCTGTCGGGCATACGGCCATTGTGGGCTCCCACCCGCGTCGTGTCCGAGGCAGCGCGCGCCGACTACTACACGAAGGTCGCCGGAGCCAATCCCGCGTGGGCCGACAGCGACGTGGGGTTGAGCAAACTCGGCCTGAGCGCCGACGAGCTCAGGAGCTTCCGCGCCTACCAGCAGCGCATGAAGGCGCAACGCAGCATCGAGGCCGCTCAAGGCTCGCACACTGCAACCCCAGCAGCAACAGTCGGAGGTGACCGCGAATGGCGACAGCAATGAACGATCTGCCGGCCGGCCGGGACCTCAAACGGCTGCTGGAACAGGCGCAGAAGGACTACCAGGACAACCTGACTAACCTGACCGACGCGGCCACCGACGAGATCGAGACCACCATCCAGCGCGGCGACATCGATCTCAAGGAGCTCGTCAGCGAGTACGCGCGACGCCAGCCAGCTGGCGAACGACTACTACGACCAATTGCGCGGCCTGTGGGCGGAACAGTCCAGCGAACCGATGCCCGAGTTCCTGCACGACAAGCTGGTCGACCCTGAGCGTGTGCTCTGGCAGGTCGAGCACGGGTTCGGCAACACGGACTTCAACGGCCTGACCTACAAGCAGGTCATGGAAGGCCGCGCCCGGTCCGGCGTGACCATCGACGACCTGTGGCCGGATCTGTCGAACGTGGATGATGCGCAGCAGTTCATCGCCGACATGATCCACACGGCCGGGCGTCTCACCATGCAACGCAACATCAAACTCGACCCCACCCGGCCGAAATGGGCGCGCGTGTGCGGATCCGCGAAACCGTGCGCGTTCTGCGTCATGCTCGCATCCCGAGGCTTCGCCTACAACAGCCAGGAGACCGCCGACTTCGGCAGTGGTTTCCACGACGGCCACTGCCACTGCACGGTCGTGCCCAGCTGGGGCAGGGACGAGACCATCCTCGCCAAACAAGCCCAATGGAAGACCATGTACAAGGATTCCGTCAAGGCGATGGGCACGACGGCCAAGAGAAAAGGCAAAAGCAAGGAATACTACAGCCAGCTGCTCGCCGCCATGCGCCGCCTCTACGCCGACAGGCTCAGCGACGGCGTCACGCCTGTTCCCAACATCCGATGGAGCCACAAGACCATCAGACCCACCGCCGACGAACTGGCGAGGCTGTCCGACTTCACTGTGCGTATGCCATGGGACACGTACACACCCGAACAGAAGCGGAAAGCGCTACGCGGGTGGACGGACGGCACATTCAAGGAAACCAACAAGGCCTTATACGGTCAGATTCCTATGACCGACACCATCCGGGAACGCATAGACATCCTGGACGAGGCCATGAGCGACCACTGGACACAGAGACAATTCACTGTTGACCGACTCATGCCATTGAGCACGTTCGAGTTGTCAACCGTCGAAGATGCTTTCGACCTCGTGACAGGAAAGGTCTATAACCATCCCGGATACATGGCTACGTCACTGCTTGACGGAGGTGTACTCGCAGACCGGAGTCTTGACCGGATCGCCACCCGTATCCTTGTCCCGCCCGGTAGCAGCGCAGTCTATCTCCAGCCAATCAGCAAGGCGAAGAAGCGACAGGAGGAAGTGCTTCTCGCCCGGAAGGGCCGGCTGCAAATAGAAGGAGTGGAAATCACGAAGCAGGGACCTATGGTGTTCGTCCGACTGGTAGACTGGGCGTTATGAGCAGCAACCCTTTCGATGATGAGGAATACGACCGTTTTGTATTCCACCCCGGAGACCTGATTGAGGTGACCGATCCTGAGGAGGTTGCTTCCCTATGCGAGAAAACCGGCATTTATCCATACCCGGAGGAAAAACAAGCATGGATAAGCGAAGAGGGTAAGGCTCGGTATCGCCAAGGACTTCCGGTGTCCACTTTCGATCTGGCCGATGAATATGATCGGCTCAAAGCGCAGGGAAAGCTATAACGTCAACTGCGCTCCAGGTTTTTAACCACCCGCATGGGTGGTTTTTTTATGCCCGGAACGGGCCCCATCATCAACCATTAGGAGGAACCATATGGCCGAGGAAGCCAACAGCAACGCCGACCAGTCGCAGGACGCGCCGAAGCCGCACGGCGAGCAGCAGCCTACGGATTGGGAGGCGAAGTACCGCGAGACGCTGGCCCATTCACGCAAGTGGGAGCAGCGTGCCAAGGACAACAGCGCTGCCGCCGCGGAACTGGAGAAGCTCAAGGAATCAAGCCTGAGCGAAGCGGAGAGGACGGCCAAGCGCCTCAAGGCCCTTGAGTCCGAGAACGCGGCCATGAAGGCGGAGAGGCAGCATGCCGAATGGGCGGCGTGTTCAAGAATGATACGAAGTTCACGAAGGACAACTGTCTCCGATACGGCCTCTGGCGGGCGAACCGCGTCAAGGCCATGCGCGCGCACGACTTCACTCGATCACCGCTCGACCTGATACCGCCTCCCACTTCCACGCCTGATTATTCAAGTCAGCGACCGCGCTCATATTCCGAGGAGGACGTGAACCGCATCGTCAAGGAGCGTCTGGCACGGGAACGCGCCAAGCACGCCGATGCAGGTCTTCCGTCCGTACGCCCGGCTTGATCAGGCGCGCAGCACCGAGGCTTCCGGCAGGGGGCCTGTACATCCCTGTTCCATTCCGTACAGGCCCCACCCAACCACCACACGGAAACCAGCCATCGTGCCGAACACCACGGTTGACGTGACCAGCGGAAATAGCGACGATTGGGGACATCCGCACCGCTCACGGCAACCTCGATATTATCGGTATTGCGGCATAACGCCAGATACCACACAGGTACCATGAAATCCGTGACCTCTCGTAGGACTCTTTAGAGAGAGAATATGCATTCTTTGCATTGTCATTAGAATTTCAACGTTTCCGGGTATCGGTGTGAGGGTGGAACGCTTGGGAGAGTAAGCGTTCGTGCCGGGATCCGTGGGCATTTTTTGGGCACGATTTTATCAGAATCAGCCATAATCACCCATGATTAGCCATAATGAATCCTATTGACGAATAAGCCGAAAACCGTTGTGCCAGTAGGCGTTTTCTGCTATATCAAGCCATTCCCGAAAAGTGCCCCCGGTGGGACTCGAACCCACAAGCCGAAGCGGCCGATTTTAAGTCGGCTGCGTATACCAATTCCGCCACGGAGGCATGTCGGCGAAATGCCGACCTGGCTATTATGCCATGAGCCGGGACCGTCCGTCGATCAACGCCGTCCCATGGTGCGCCGCCCCAGATCGAGGACGATGCCGTCAAGCAGCCCGTGCTCGCTGGTCACGTAGGATTGCAGACGTCGGCCGGAACGTTCGAGGACCGACTGTCGAACACGGTCGAGCACCCGGTCCCAGACGAGGGCGCCCCCGCCGATCACGTCGATGCGTCCCGGGTGGATGACCCGGTATCCGGCCCGTTCGGCGCGGGTCATGCGCAGTATGCGGTCGCAGGTGGCGCGCGCATCGTCGATGTCGACGACGGCGCCGTCGACGGCGTCCCTGTCGTATTCCCTCAATCCCATCGAAAGGCCGCTCATGGTCGTAACGGTGCCGGAAACACCGATGAGGGTGCCGGTCAATCCGGCCGGGACCTTTGCGAACGCCTCGTCGATATGCCGATCGATGTCCTCCGACGCCTGCGCTATCTGCTCATCGGTCGGCGGATCGGACGTCAGATGCCGTTCGCTCATACGCACCGAGCCGATGTTCATGGAAAACGCGGCAGACACCCGATCCACCGGCACCGCTTCGCCATCCCCTCCGACTACCATCTCCGTCGATCCCCCGCCGAGGTCGACGACCATGTACGGGGCGGGTGGCATCGCATCGGAGCTCCTCTGCGATTCAAGCACCGATGTGGCGCCGAGGAAACTCAACGACGCCTCCTCGGTTCCGGGAATCACGTCGGGGCGCACGCCCAGCCGCCGTTCGATCTCGTTTTCGAACTCCTCCCGGTTCTCGGCGTCGCGAGTAGCGGACGTGGCGACGAAACGCAGCGCATCCACTGGATGCTCCCGCAACACGCCGGCGAATTCGTCGACGGCCCGGTAGGTGCGTTCCAAGGCCTCATCATCGAAACGATGCGTCTTGTCGACGTCCTGGCCAAGACGAACCACGCGCATGATGCGCGGCACCGTAACCGTCATGCCCGACTCGTTCACCTCGGCGACCATGAGCCGAATAGAATTGGTTCCGCAGTCGACTCCCGCAACCGTGACCGACGTCATACGACCTTCCCCTTTCCTGATTCCCCGGCCGGATTCCCGATCTCATCACGACGTATCGAGCATCGGCATATGTTCGGGGCGAACTCCCCGGCGATCTCGTCGAGGACGGCGTCCCCGATGGGATTGACTCCACGCCCCATGACCAGCGACTGGCCGACCAAGGCATGCAGGCATTTGACCCTGACCGGCATGCCTCCGGCACTGATTCCCTCGATGTGATCCTCCGAATCCCCCAGACGCACGGCAAGGGCATGGCGGAACGCCAGATACAGACGATGAGCCCGCTCATACGCGGAGCGAAGACCACTGTCCTCCTGCACCTGACGCGTGTATTCCGCCATCCGCCCGGCGGCCTCCAGCCTGGAGACGGCCTTGACCGCCTCGGGACTGGTGAGATAGCAGGTGGTGGGGAACGGCGTCCTGCCATCCACCAAAGGACGGGTGATCACGGCAAGGGGGTTTCCGCATGGGCAGCGCGCGCCCACCGCCACCATGCCGCGGGGGAACCGGCCAAGCTCGCGGCGCACGATCTCAACATCGCCTTGGTCAAGTGGACGGACGAGCCGCTCGTCCAGAACGTCGCGCATCAGTCGGATATCGTCGTCGTTGGTCATTGACCTTCCTTTGTATCTGTATTTGCGGTGCCGCCGTTTTCCGCGGTGCCGCCATTGCTGTCTTCCGCGCTGTTGCCGTCAGTCTTGCCACTGCGGGAAGAACCGTCTTCGGATGCCGCGGCAGGACGCTTGTCGGCCTTGCCGAAGGCGGAGAACATATCCCTGTACCAGGGCAGCGTCTGCTCGCTCGATGGAGAAGACCCGCCCTGATTCTCGGCATCGGTGGTCTTGCCCGTGACGGCCTCCGGATGCAGTATCCTCACCGACCGCTCCCCCGGGAACACGAATCCCAGACGTTCACGCGCCTGGGCGGTGACATAGGCGTCATCGTCCCACCGTTCGATGTCGTTGTCGAGCTTCGCTTTTTTTGCGATGAGCTGGGATTCCTGATTACGCAACGCATTAAGCTCAGCGAGGTTCAACGCATATGTATGGAACGTGGAGATCAGCTGGATGGAGCCGAGCACCACGATGATCAACGCAACGAAGAACGTGATGGGGGCGACGGACGCACGACGCGATCTTGCGGGAACCGTGGAGCCCGCAGACCTTCGCGAGGGTTTTCCCGCACCGGAAGCGCCCTTCCGGACTCTCTCGCCCTTGGCTCTCTTGGTGCCTTTGCCGTTCGCATCCCTTGTACCCATAGACATGAAAATACCCGCCACATTCGACTTGATCGCGAACATGACGGGTATCGTCACCGCTTGTTCAAACGGGCATCATCCGGCGGACGCCGGAAGGGCTCACTTGGCGATGTACTTCTTGCAGGCCTTGAAGGCGCTGTAGCCGGCGTACTGAGCGGTGGAGCCGAGCTCCTCCTCGATCTCAAGCAGGCGGTTGTACTTGGCGACGCGCTCGCCACGGGCCGGGGCACCGGTCTTGATCTGACGGGTGTTCTTGGCGACGGCGAGGTCGGCGATGGTGGTGTCCGGGGTCTCGCCGGAACGGTGGGAGACCATGGAGGTGAAGCCGTTCGCGGTGGCCAGCTCGATGGCGTCGAGGGTCTCGGTGACGGAGCCGATCTGGTTGAGCTTGACCAGCAGGGAGTTGGCGGCGCCCAGATCGATGCCCTTCTGCAGGCGCTTCGGGTTGGTGACGAGAAGGTCGTCGCCGACGAACTGCAGACGGTCGCCGAGCTTGGCGGTGATCTTCGCCCAGTCTTCCCAGCCCTCTTCCTGGTACGGGTCCTCGATGGAGACAATCGGGTACTCGTCGACGAGCTTCTCGTAGAAGTCGAGCATGTACTCGGCGTCGCGGTCGTCACCCTCGAAGTGGTACTTGCCGGTCTCCTTGTTGTAGAACTCGGAGGAGGCGACGTCGAGGGAGATGCCGATCTGCTTGCCGGGCTCGTAGCCGGCGGCGGAGATGGCGTCCATGATGTAGTTCAGGGAGTCCTTGTTGGACTTCATCTTCGGAGCGAAGCCGCCCTCGTCGCCGAGGCCGGTGTTCAGGCCTTCCTTCTTCAGGACGTTCTTGAGGGTGTGGTAGACCTCGACGCCGGCCTGCAGGGCCTCGGAGTAGGTGTCGAAGCCGTACGGGGAGATCATGTACTCCTGGATGTCGGTGGCGAAGTCGGCGTGGGCGCCGCCGTTCATGATGTTCATGTTCGGGACCGGCAGGATGTGGCCGTTGGTGCCGCCGATGTAGCGGTACAGCGGCAGGTCCGCGGACTCCGCGGAGGCGTACAGGGCGGCCAAGGAGACGCCGAGGATGGCGTTGGCGCCGAGCTTGCCCTTGTTCGGGGTGCCGTCGAGTTCGATCATGACATCGTCGAGGGCGCGCTGATCGGAGGCATCCATGCCGATGACCTTCGGAGCGATGACCTCGTTCACGGCCTTGACCGCGTTGAGAACGCCCTTGCCGCCGTAGACGGACTTGTCGCCGTCACGACGCTCCCAAGCCTCGGCCTCGCCAGTGGAGGCGCCGGAGGGAACGAGGCCCAGACCCTGGGCACCGTCCTCGGTGTCGAGGACGACCTCAACGGTCGGGTTGCCACGGGAATCAAGGATCTGGCGTGCGTACACGCTTTCAATTGCTGCCACAACTTCTCCTTAAGACAAATGTGTTGTGCTGACAGAGTATAAGAATAATGCCTTTTATGGACGACGCCCAGATTTGCCGTGCAAGTGTCGCCAGAGAACCGACAATTTCATCCCCCGTGACCGGTTTGTTCATGTTTGCGCTCACATCATTCGTTTGCGAAGCGCGCGTACTCCTCCATGAGCCGACGCGAGACCGGACCGACGGAAAACCCGACGGGTCCGATGCCCGTCACCGGGCGAACGCCCATCAGCGCGTTGGTGGCGAATACCTCGTCCCACCGCTCCGGAGCGGGCGGGACGTCGCCGTCGGAGGCTGCCCCGCGAACGCCGGAAGCCTCTATGCGGGTCCTGGCCACCGTCCGTCGTTCGCACACCCAATGCCGTACCGTCCCGGGCAGCAGACCGCATTCGTCGGCCGGTGTGTATATGGCCCCATCGCGGACGAAGAACAGGTTGGCGTTGGTGGTCTCGCAGATCTCGCCCCTCGTGTTCGTGAATACGGCGCCGTCAAGACCCGCTGCCTTGGCGCGTCGTGTCTCGAGGATGTTGTCGCCCTGGTTGAGGGTCTTGTGGAAGGTGAGCGGGGAGCGCTCGTTGCGCCATGCACGGCACCATCCGAGTCTGAGCGTCCGGCAGTCCGGCCATGCGTCGTAGGGATTGGGTCGATGCGTCAGCGTCAGGACGCCGTCCGAGGCGATGACCTTCAGCGCGCAGGACGCCCATAGCGCGGGGGCTTTGTCCCGAAGGAGCCGCAACCGTCCGTCGATGCGGTCGAGGATGTCCCTGTCGTCCGGTTCGGGCGCGCCGACCGCTCTGCATCCGCGATGGAGACGCTCGATGTGTCTGTCGAGCATGACGGCGCGTCCGTTCCGGACCGCGATGGTCTCGAACGCACCGAGCCCGAACTGGTAACCCTCTCCCGGGGTCCCACCGGGAAAGACGGGAGCGCTGTTGCCGTGCCCGTCAGGCTTCGTCATGTCAATCATGCCATCGGCCTTTCGTGTCGCATCCGAGGGCGTCGAGGAGGGCCTCGGCCTTCTGCATCGCCTCGTCGTATTCGGCGTCGGGGTCGGATTCGATGGTGATGCCGCCGCCGGCACCGATGATGTATTCCCCTCCCATGTCGGAGGGGCCGGCATGGGTCGCCGACCGTATGAGGATGTTGAGGTCGCAGTCGCCGCCGAAGCCGACGTATCCGAGGGAGCCGGTGTACGCGCCCCTCGCCGACCGCTCGTATCGGTCGATGAGCTGCATGACGCGTAGTTTCGGCGCGCCTGTGATGGATCCTCCCGGGGACATCGCCTCGATGGCGTCCTCGACCATATGCCTCGGGGAGAGATCGGCCTCGACGGTGGAGATGAGATGGTGGACGTGGGCGAAGCTGTGGATCTCCGCGAAGGCCGGAGTGGTCAGCGTCCCGGGAATACAGACGCGGCTGAGGTCGTTGCGTTCGAGATCGGTGACCATGAGCAGTTCACCGTGGTCCTTGCCGGATCGTTCGAGCTCGGTTCGATTCCGGCGGTCCCGGGCCGGGTCCGCGCCCCGGGGTCTGGTCCCTTTGATGGGCTCGGTGACGACGTGCCCGTCGCGGCAGCGAAGGAACCGTTCGGGAGAGGAGCTGACAATCTGCCAGTCGCCTCCGTTCACGTATCCGGCGAACGGGGCCGGATTGCTCCGTGCGAGGCGGAGGAACAGTTCGAGTGGCGTGGTCGGGCTCGTCACAGTCATGCGCAACGAATAGTTGGCCACATAGGCGTCGCCGTCGCGCATATGGTCTCGCAGGTGTTCCACTCCACGGACGTAGGATGTCCTGTCGTGGTCGCACGTCCAGACGGCTTCGTCGGGACGGCTCGTCCAGACGGAGCCGGTGGATGCCGGCGAGCGCCATATCGCGGGGATGCTTCCGTGCCCGCCGCGCCGGTGGTGGGAGACGAGCAGCGTTCTGTGGTCGCGGCGGTCCTCGATGAGGACGTCGTCGAAGTCCCACCATGCGGCGTCGGGCATGGTCCGTCCCCCCCCCTGTGGTGTGACGCGGCCGGATTCCGTGGCGTCTCAGGCAGTCGTTGTAGGAGAGGAACCCCATGACGCCGGATGTGAATGGGGGTGATTCGGAGGGGCTGGCTTCGTTCCCCGTTCGGCATGCGTCGTGTGCGGAGGCGTCGTCGTGGCGGCGGGATTGCGCCGACCATGAGCGGATGGTGTCCAGGGCGTCTGCGTGGGGATGGACCTTGTGCCTCCACGCGTTGGGGCCGTATTGTGACTCGTGGACGGCGTCGCCGTATTGCAGCAGTTGCCGGAACGGATTGACGCCGAGTATGGAGTATTGTCCGTCCGTCTGCGAATCGAGGAGGATCATGGGCTCGCCGGCGGCGTCAAAGGCTGCGGCGACGTCGGCGAGCGCACGGTATGGCCGTAGTTCGGTCACAGTGGTCAGGTGGTGTGTCATGGTCGTTTTCCGGGTGTGTGTTTCCATTCCAGGTCGTCGAGCAGCCGGTTGGTCCAGTCGACGATCCGGTCCGAGTCCATTGCGCCCGACCCCATGGTTCCTTGGAATGGTGCGGGGATCAGATAGGTGTGGGTGACGGGACGGTATTGGATTCCTTTGTAGATGCGTTCGAGGCGCATGGCCACGGATTCCGGCGGGTCGATCTTGCCGACGCGCACGCTGCGTCCCTGCGCCACGATCTCGCTGAGTCCCAGTGAGCGTGCGCGTGCGCGGAGGCGTGCCACGTCGAACAGGGTGTCGAGTTCCTTGGGCGGGTTGCCGTACCGGTCGGTGAGTTCGTCCCGCAGTTCTCTCAGATCGTGTTCGTCCCGGGCTGCGGCCATTTTGCGGTAGGCTTCGAGGCGGAGTTTGTCGGAGTCGATGTATGGTTCGGGTATGGAGGCGTCGACGGGCAGGTCGATGGTGACGGACACGGGTTCGGTGCGTTGTGGTTCCTTGTATTCGGCCACGGCTTCGGAGACCATGCGCACGTACAGGTCGAATCCGACGCCTTCGATGTGGCCGGATTGTTCGCCGCCGAGCAGGTTGCCGGTGCCTCGCAGTTCGAGGTCCTTCATGGCGACGTCGTATCCGGAGCCGAGCGCGGTGTTCTGCGCGATGGTGGCGAGCCGGTCGTGCGCGGTCTGGGTCATCGTCTTGGAGGGGTCGTAGAGGAAGTACGCGTAGGCGCGTTCCCTGCCGCGGCCGACCCTGCCCCGCAGCTGGTGCAGCTGGGAGAGGCCGAATTTGTCGGCGTGGTCGACGATGAGCGTGTTGGCGTTGGAGATATCCAGCCCGGTTTCGATGATGGTGGTGCACAGCAGCACGTCGATGTCACGGTGCCAGAAGTCCCGGATCACGGAGTCGAGTTGCTTCTCCCCCATTTTCCCGTGGGCCACGCCGATGCGGGCCTCGGGCACCAGTTCCCTGATCTTCGCCGAGACGCGTTCGATGTCGCCCACACGGTTGTGGACGTAGAAGACCTGGCCTCCGCGGAGCATCTCCCGACGGATGGCCGCCTTGACCTGGGCGTCCTCGTAGGCGCCCACATAGGTGAGCACGGGGAGACGGTCCTCGGGGGGCGTGGCGAGCGTGGACATCTCCCTGATGCCGGTGACCGCCATTTCCAGGGTTCGTGGAATCGGGGTGGCGGAAAGGCTGAGCACGTCGACGTTCGTGCGCAGCGCCTTGAGTGTCTCCTTGTGTTCGACGCCGAATCGCTGCTCCTCGTCGATGATGACGAGTCCGAGGTCCTTGAACCTGATCTTCGGGTTGAGCAGTTTGTGGGTGCCGATCACCACGTCGACCGTGCCTGCGGCGAGGCCTTCCGTCGTCTCCTTGATCTGCTTGGCCGTCTGGAAGCGGCTCATGGCGGCCACGTTGACGGGGAATCCTTCGAATCGTTCAGTGAAGGTCTCGTAATGCTGCTGCACGAGCAGGGTGGTGGGCACGAGCACGGCCACCTGTTTGGAGTCCTGCACCGCCTTGAATGCCGCGCGCAGGGCGATTTCGGTCTTGCCGAAGCCCACGTCTCCGCAGATGAGGCGGTCCATCGGCACGGGCTTCTCCATGTCGGCCTTGACCTCGTCGATGGTGGTGAGCTGGTCGGCGGTCTCCTGGTAGGGGAAGGCGTCCTCCAGCTCGTGCTGCCATGGGGTGTCGGGGCTGAAGGCGAAGCCTTTGGCCTGCTGCCGCGCGGAATACAGTTTGACCAGGTCCTGCGCGATCTGTTTGACGTGTTTGCGCGCCTTGGCCTTGGTGGCGGCCCAGTCGGACCCGCCGAGCTTGTTGAGCTTCGGTACGTCGGCCCCCACGTATTTGCTGATCTTGTCGAGCTGGTCGGTGGGGATAAACAGCTTGTCCGGCGGTGCCCCTCGTTTCGACGGGGCGTATTCGACGACCAGGTATTCTCTCTGGGATTTCGCGGGGCCTGATCCGATGACGCGTTGCCGCATCTCGACGAATCGTCCGATGCCGTGCTGGTCGTGGACGATGTAGTCGCCGGCCTTGAGCTCCACCAGGTCGATGGCCCTGCGCCGGCGTTTCGGCGTCTTTGTGTGGACGGCGACGCCGGATTTTCCGGTCAGGTCCCGTTCGGTGAGCAATGCGACGCCGGAGGCCTTGTCGACGAATCCGTCCGAAGCACAGGACGGGACATACCGTATGTCGGAGACGCCTATCTGCGACAGCGCCCGGCGCAGTCGCGACAGTGTGCCGTTGGCCGCCGCGGTGACCGTCACGGACAGTCCCGCGGACACCAGCCCCTGGATGCCTTTGGCCGCTTTGTCCTCCACGCCGCGGTATTCCTCGGGGGCGACGGCGCCGAGCTGTACATGGCCGTCGATCGAGTCGTCCACGCCGAAGCCGGTGATCCTCCACACGGCGTCGCAGCCGGATTCCAGGGAGCCCGTGGTCCGTCCGTAGTCGAGGAAGCTCGCCCCGTCGAAGCTGATGGGCGCGCCCTCGCCGTGGCCCGACGCCGCCACATGCCAGCTGGCCGCGAGGAATTCGTCCGCGGTCCTGTTGAGGTCCTCGCTGACCCGGCGCAGCCGTTCGGGCTCGTCCAGCAACACCAGGGAGTGTTTCGGCAGCATGGAGGCGACCGGCACAAGGTCGTCGACGAGCGCGGGCATGAGCGATTCCATGCCTTCGACGGGAATGCCCTGCGCGATGGATTCCAGCATGTCGTGCGCGTTGGGTATCCGGTCGGCCAACCGTCCGGCGCGTTCACGCACCTCGTCGGTCAGCTGGAGCTCCCGGCAGGGTGTCGCCCAGACGGTGCCGATGGCGTCGCCGTAGGTGCGCTGGTCGGAGGCGTGGAACTCCCTGATGGAGTCGATCTCGTCTCCGAAGAACTCGATGCGCACGGGATGCGCCGCCGTGGGAGGGAACACGTCCAGGATGCCGCCGCGTACGGCGAACTCGCCGCGGTCCATGACCAGCTCGGCGCGCGTGTAGGCGTTCCGCACCAGTCTGCGCACCGCGTCGTCGAGGGAGATCTCCGCACCGGAGGAGAAGACGAGCGGCTCCACGTCCCCGAGTCCCCGCACCACTGGCTGTATCAGCGAGCGGACCGGCATGACGAGGATGCGGACGGGACCGAACATCGGCGAGCCGGGTTCGGGATGGGCGAGGCGGCGGAAGACCGCCATCCGGCCTGCCACGGTGTCGGAGCGCGGGGAGAGCCGTTCGTGGGGAAGCGTCTCCCACGCCTGCAGCATGGCGATGTCGCCGGGGTCGCCGCCGTACCATGAACGCAGGGACCGCACGCGTTCCTCGGCGTCACGGCCGGAGGGGACCACCATCACCACGGTCGAGTCCGGTGCGTTTTCGGCCAGGGCGACGGCAAGCGCGGGCCGGATGCCGGCCGGCGCGCCGATGGTCAGGCGGGAGCCTCCGCCGCTGTGCGGCGCGCCGCCCCTCCGACGCCGGACGCCGGCGGCCCCGGCGAGTCGTGCCAGCCGGCCGTGCAGGGTGCCGGCGACCCGCGCCGGCATGCGAGATTCCCGCTCATCGGCCATTGAACCGCTCCTGGGCCTTGCTCAGGCCGTCGACGATGATGGTCTCGGCCGCGTCGGCGCCGTCCGCGAGGAATTCGTCGAGCTGTTTGCGCTGCTGCGGGGAGAATCCTCCGAGAACCCAGTTGATGGTGTTGTCGTGCGCGTTGGGTCCCCTTCTGGCGTGTCCGACCCCGAGGCGCACGCGCGCATACTTGTTGGTGCCTAGGGACCGGTCGATGGATTTGATGCCGTTGTGGCCGCCGGCGGAGCCTCCCGCCTTCACCTTGATGCGGCCGAAGTCGAGGTCCATGTCGTCGTGGATGACGACGACGCGTTCGGCGGGGATGTCGTAGTATGCGCTGATGGACGCGACGGCGTTGCCCGACTCGTTCATGTAGGTCAGCGGCTTGGCCAGGAAGAACTTGACGCGCTGCCCGCCAAGAGACATGACGCCCTTGCCGAGCTTCGCCAGCCCCTTGTGGTCGGACAGGCCGACCGACCAGCGTTCGGCGAGCACGTCGGCGCACATGAATCCCATGTTGTGCCGGGTACCTTCGTATTTCGCGCCGGGATTGCCCAATCCCACGATAAGCCAGAAATCAGATGCCATCGGTCAGTTCCCCAATTCCTTGTACCAGTAGGCCACGTCGAGCAGCCTGTCTCCGTTGCAGCACGCCTTCGGCAGATAGCCGTATCGCTCGAATCCGAATCGGTGCATGAGCGCGGTCGACCCCGCGTTGTCGGCGAACACCACGCATACGGCGATGCGGAATCCGATGCGGGTGGCCGCCTCGATGAGCCATTCGACCAGCATGCTGCCGAGGCCCTGACGTGCGAACGCCTTGTCCACGTAGTAGCTGAATTCCGTGATGTCGGAGTACCCTGCGCGCGCATGATACCGTGACAGCGACGCGAATCCGGCCACCTTTCCGTCCACTTCGACGACGACCACGGGATACTGGTCCCGCGGGTTGTGCGAATACACCCATTCGCGCCGTTGGTCGAGGTTTCGCGGCGTGAGGTCCGCCGTGCTTCCTCCGACGACGACGGCCATGTTGTAGATGCGGGTGATGTCGTCCAGATCTTCGTCCCCGGCGTCCCGAATCACGATGGTCCGCCCGTTGGAATACGTCGTGGAATAGGTTTCTTTCAATAACTGCACGGCAATAGTGTATACCGCGGCACGACGCCATACGGACGCGGCCCCGTTCCGTCCCGGTATGCGTGAGGGGGAGGAATCCGCGAATGATCCGGATCCTCCCCCTCGTTGGCATCGGCCGTTCCGTGCGGAAGGCGCTACTGCTGGTCGGCGCTGAGCGACATGGCCTTGTTCAGCGCGTCCTGCAGCTGCTTCTGCGCTTTGCCGTAGGCGCTCCAGTCCCCGTTCTTCATGGCGGAGTCGGAGTCCTTCATGGCCTGGGACGCGTCCTGCAGCGCCTGCTTCATCTCGGGCGTCATCGTGGCGCCGCCGGTCTTCTTCCCGCTCGTGGAGGATGTGTCTTCCGTTTTCTTGGAGACGTCCCCGGAGGTCTGCCGGCTTTGGCCGGTCTTGTCGGCATCCCCGGCGGAGGCGCCGGAGTCGCCGCCGAACACCTGGTCAAGGGCCTCGTCGAGCGTGTCGGCGAACCCGACCTGGTCGCCGAACGCCACCAGCACCTTCTTGAGGAGCGGATAGCTGGTGGCACCGCTGGACTTGATGTAGACCGGCTGTACGTAGACGAGGCCTCCGCCGATGGGAAGCGTCAGCAGATTGCCACGCTCCACGTTCGTGCTGCCGGATTCGAGCAGGTTGAGCTCCTTGGACACGTCGGCGTTGGAGTTGAAGTTGTTCTGGGCCTGGCCCGGACCGGGAACGTTGGTGTCCTTCGGCAGCTCCAGCAGCCTCAGGGTGCCGTAGTTCGGCCCCACCACGCCCTTTCTGTTGCCCGCATCGGAGTCGACGGAGAGGAATCCCGTGAGGATCTCCCTGGTCTGTCCGCCGGCCGGGATGTACGTGGAGGTCAGCGAGAACGTCGGCTCCTTGGTCCCCGGCGTCTGCATGGTCAGATAGTAGGGAGGCTGCTTGATGTCCTCCTTCTGCTCCTGCTGGGACTCGGTCGGGTCGGTCGGCGTCTGCCAGAAATCCTCTCCGGAGAAGAACTGGCTGGCGCTGGAGACGTGGTACCTGCTCAGCAGGGAGCGCTGCACCTTGAACAGGCTCTCCGGATAGCGCATGTGGCTCATGAGGTCGCCGGAGATCTCGGATATGGGCTTGTACTGGTTCGGGAAGATGCCCTGCCACGCCTTGAGCACCGGGTCGTCGGCGTCCCACGCGTACAGGTCGACCGAGCCGTCGTAGGCGTCGACCGTGGCCTTCACCGAGTTGCGGATGTAGTTGGCCTGCTGGCTTCCCAGCCCCTTGACGGTCTGGGAGCTGACGGTCAGCGAGTCGGTCGTGGCCGAGCCGAGATCGGTCTTCTGGGAGTAGGGGTAGGCGTCGGAGGTGGTGTATCCGTCGACGATCCACTTGACCCTCCCGTCGACGACGGCGGGGTACACGCGCCCGTCGAGCGTCAGATAGGGGGCGACCTTCGCCACGCGCGTCTGCGGGTCGCGGTCGTAGAGGATCTGCGAATCCGAGGTCACGCGGTCGGAGAAGAGAATCTGGTCGGAACCGAAGCGGATGGCGTAGAGGATGCGGGCGAACAGGTTGCCGACGGCGGGGCCTCCGTTCCCCTGGAACGTGGTCGTGGCTCCCTGCGAGCCCGTCGGGTAGTCGAACTCCCATGCGCCCGTGCCCTTGGGCGCGCCGACGATCGAGTAGTCGGGCGAGTTCGGGGAGAAGTAGATGCGCGGCTCGTAGTGCTGTGACTCGGTGAGCTTGCCCTGCGTGGGGATGCCCTGTTCGAAGAACTGCGGCTGCCCGTCGGAGGTGACCTTGTTGCCGTAGGCGGCGACGACGCCGTAGCCGTGCGTGTACACGGTGTGGTCGTTGACCCAGTTCCGGTTGTCGTTGCCGGCGAGGTTGATGTCGCGCACGCCGATGACCGTGTCCTGGCTGGTGCCGTCTATCTCGTACTTGTCGACGGCGAGTGTGTCCGCGAAGGTGTAGTACTGCTTGGACTGCTGCAGCTGGCGGAACGTCGGGGCCACGACCTGCGGGTCGAGCAGTCGGATCTGCGCCGTGGTCTCGGCGTCGGATTCGAGCGCGCCGGACTTGCCTGCGGTAGTGGCGTCGTAGTTCTGCGTCTTGACCTTGTCGAGCCCGTAGGCGGCGGTCGTGGCGTCGATGTTGCGCTGGATGTACGTGGACTCCAGCTCCTGCGCGTTCGGGTTGACCTTGAACCGCTGCAGCAGCGTCGGATACACCACGGTGAGCACCAGGGAGGCCACCAAGGCGACGGCGACGGCGACGACCAGGACTCGCCATGCCCTCAGCGCCTCTCCGGCGGACACCGCCGGGGTGTCGTTGCTCAGGGTCCTGGTGGTCATCATCCACACCCCGAGCACGATGCCGAGCACGGCCACCACGACCGCCATGGCGAAGGTGACGGGGATGGTGGCATGGACGGAGGAGTATGCGGCGCCGGTGATGCGGTCGCCTTCCTGGGTCAGCGTGGCGAACACGCCCACGGCGATGCGCACCGCCCAGATGAGGAAGAAGAGGATGAGCCAGACCGCCACCTGGCGGCGGGCGCGTTTGGTGATGTCGAATATGGAGCGTCCGCCGGTCGGCATGGTGAATCGGATGCCTCCCATGAGCAGATGGGCGACGACGGAGAACACCAGCCCCATGAGCAGCATGGTGAACACCGCGGACAGCACCAGACGCAGCCCCGGGAGCACGAACACATAGAAGCCGTTGTCCAGACCGAACTGGGCGTCCTTCGTGCCGAAGGGCTGGTTGTGGAACAGCAGCAGTATCTCCGACCAGTTGGCGTTGAACTGGAACCCGAACACCAGTCCGACGACGAGCGCGACGCCGAACGCGACGCGGCGCGCGAGCTTGGAGCTGACGCCGGCATCCATCTCCATGACGCCGTTGCGGAAGCGAATCTTGGTGCCGTCCTCGAAGTCGGGCCTCGCCCGGATGGCCAGGATGGCGGCAAGGTAGGCGACGAGCGCCACCACTAGCGCGTATGCGAGCCACAGCCCGATGCGCACCGCGTAGGTCGTCCAGATCACGCTGGCGAAACCGAGCTGCGTGTACCACATGACCTCGGTGATGAACCGCGAGAGAGCGAACACCAGACCGACGACGATGACCAGCGTGAGCACCACGCCGATGAAGATCTTGTTGCCGCGGCCCGCCCCCGGCGCGGGCGAGGGCTTCGCCGCGCGAGGTATACGGGGAGATCCGGGCGGGGCGCCATGGCCGGACGCCTTGTCTCGGCGCCCGGCGTCACCGTCGGCGGTGACGTCGAGGATGACGGGCTCGTCATCGGCGTTCCTGCCGTTCCGGCCGCGGCCGCCACGGGGGTCGAAGGGGTCGGGAATACCAAACATATCAAATAGGGACATGGCTCCAGCCTACCGTACGACCGCCCTCCGGGGCGGAATACGCCGTGGGAGAGCGGGGCGACGACACACGGAAGTCACATGCCGGCCGATAATGAATTATGTGGAAGAGCTGAAGACACCGCAAGGAACCAGAGCGTCATGATCAAATCCCCCGACAAACCAGACATCCCTTTGCCGCGGCCTCCTCGCACGAAGGGAGGCGATGGCCACGCAGGCACCCTCGACATACCGGAGAGGCCATCCGGGGTCCCCTCGCTGCCGCCCCGCATACCCGGCGCCCCCGACAAGCCCTCCGCCGTGAGTGGAGCGGCCGCGTCCGCCACCGGCGGGGCGCCGGCCACTGGAAACGCCGGAGTGGGCACGACCATGCTGCGCCGCCGAAGCGGCGTCGTGGCCGACCGTGCATCCGTGGCCATGCCGCACACCGTCAAGGGCCTGTTCGACCCGCGCAGCAACGTCGGGGGACTCATAGGACGCGACCCGGCGTGCGCCATCGTGCTCAGCGACATGCTCGTGTCACGCCGCCACTGCAAGGTGGAGGCCACGAAGGACGGCATCGAGCTGACGGATCTGCGCAGCGCCAACGGCACCTACGTCAACGGCCGGCGCGTCGGCAAGGTCTGGCTGCAGGAAGGCGACATCGTCACCCTGGGCAACACCGACCTCATCGTCCGGGGATCGGTGCTGCAGTCGCGCAAATCGTTCATGAGCACGAAATGCGTCTCCTGCGAGGGCATCGGGCTGACCGTCGGCAGGGGAGCCAACGCGAAGCGCCTGCTCGAAGGCATCGACGCGAACTTCGACGTCGGCTCGCTCACGGCAGTCATCGGCCCCTCGGGCGCCGGCAAATCCACGTTCGTGAAGATCCTCGCCGGATTGGAATCCCCAACCGAGGGCCATGTCGTCTTCGACGGCCATGACGTGCAACGCGACATCGCCCTGCTGCGCACGCGAATCGGATTCGTGCCGCAGGACGACGTGGTGCACGACAAGCTGAAGGTCGACGACGCCCTCGGATACGCCGCCAGGCTGCGGCTCCCCGGGTCCTCGCCCGAGGAACGGGCCAAGGTGATCGACAAGGTGCTTGACGAGCTTGAACTCACCCGCCATCGCGGCACCCGCATCGACAGGCTCTCCGGAGGCCAGCGCAAACGCGTGTCGACGGCCATCGAGCTGCTCACCGAGCCGGAGCTGCTGGTGCTCGACGAGCCCACATCGGGGCTGGACCCGGCCCTGGATCTGCGTGTGATGACCATGCTGCGCAAGCTGGCCGACGCGGGTCGCGTGGTCGTGGTCGTCACCCACTCCCTGTCGTACATCCGCGACGTATGCGACAACGTGCTCATGCTCGCCCCCGGCGGACGCCCCGCATTCTACGGCTCGGTCGAGCAGATGGACGAGACGTTCAAGGGCCGTCAATGGGCGGACATCTTCAACGACGTCGCCGAGCACCCCACGCACACGTTCGGAACGGCGCCGGTCGTTCCCGGAGCGAAGATGGATGCGCATACCGGCGAGAAGCCCCCGAAGCCACGCAGGTTCAGCCAGACGGCCACGCTGGTGGTCCGCCAGCTTCATCTCGTGGCGGCCGATCCGGGGCTGCTCGTGTTCCTGCTGCTGCTCCCGCTCATCCTCGGCGCGCTCTCTCTGGTGGTGCCCGGGGACCATGGACTCGGCCTCGCCGACGTGAAGGACTCCCCCACCGAACCCAGCCAGCTGCTCGTGCTGATGATTCTCGGCGCATGCTTCATGGGCGCCGCGTTGTCCGTGCGCGACATCGTCTCCGAACGCCCGATCTATTATCGCGAACGCGCCGTCGGACTGTCCCCGACGTCGTATACGGCATCGAAGCTCATCGTGCTGTGCATGGAGACGCTGCTGCAGTCCGTGCTGCTGGTGACCGTGGTCGCGTTCGGCAAGGACATGCCGAAATACGGGGCGATATGGAAGAGCCACAGCGTCATCGAATTGATGCTGGTGGTGTGGGCCACCGCGTGGGTGTGCTCCATGCTCGGCGCCGTGGGCAGCTCGCTGGTCAGATCGAACGAGCAGACGATGCCCCTGCTGGTGATCGTGGTCATGACCCAGCTGGTGTTCTCGGGCGGCATGATTCCGGTGACGGATCGGGCCGGCCTCGAACAGGCGTCCTATCTGTTCCCCGCACGGTGGGGGTTCGCCGCCGCCGCGTCGACGGTCGACCTGAAATGGGCGGTGCTCACCGCCGAGGACGATCCCCTGTGGACGCATTCCGCCCACCAGTGGTGCGTCGACATGGCGGTGCTCGGCGTCATGCTGGTGGCGCTCACCGTGGCGTTGCGCATCCGCATGGGCATGCGGCAGTCGCAACGCGGCTAGGCGCATCGACAGGCACCGTCGGGACCGGGCATCATCGAATCGAAACCGGGGTGCCTTCCGGCAACTGCCTGTACAGCCATTGCGCGTCGGAGACGCTGAGCCTCACGCATCCATGCGATGCGGGACGTCCGAGTTTCTCCGCCTCCGACGCGATGTACCGGCCGCTGCGGTCGGTGGGCACGGTATGGAACAGGTATTCGCCGTAGTTCGCCCATGAGACCCAGTACTTGGCGCCCATGTTCTCGTGCTCGTTGAAGAAGTCATCGCCGCGGTTCTGTATCCTGTAGTCGCCTCTTGGCGTCGAACCATCCATCCCGGTGGAGCAGACCATCGTATAGACGACGCGACGCCCGCTCATCACGTAGACTCGCTGGTGGTCGAGGGAGACCACAAGATGCAGGTCCTTCACCTTGGCCAGATCGATATGCAGCCCGCCCGTGGGCGATCGCCAGTCCAGCGCCGACGTGGTCCTCGGGGACTTTCCGGGGGCAGGCACGGCCTCGGCGCGCTTCGTGGATGCCGCAGGCGTCTCCCGGACGTCCGCGGCGGCGACCGCCGGGGAGGCGCCGTCCGGATCGCCCATCAGCGGGGCTGGTCCCTGGGGTATGAGCACGCACAGGGACACCACGGTGACCGACAGGCAGGCGACGATGAGAATCCTCGTCGTCCTGTCGAACAGGCGGAGGAACGAAAGCACCAGTCCCGGGACGCTGCCCAACGACCGGAACCGGGCCTCTCCCCTCGTCTCCCCGGCATGGCTGGCACGAAAACGATCGAATCCCGGCATCATCATCTCATCACCTCATGCATCCCCTGAGCGCGGTACGCGCGAATCCAAACCATGGGCCAGACACGGGGTCTCGCATGACCCTCATCCATGATCCTCTGGTTCCAAGGGTAACACCGAATAACATGGCGTCCCCGCCAGCGACGTGACTCATGTTTTTTGAGCGCGTAATGGTTAGTGGTGCCTCATCGGAAATGAGCGCGAACGGTACCGGTCCT
>NZ_QFFN01000010.1 GCF_003129925.1 Bifidobacterium catulorum
CCATACCCGCACACACAAAAGCCCCGGCCACGACGCCGAGGCTCAACACCCCACCACACAAACTGGCGAAGGCTCGTTTTTAATGCGTCCCATGCCCAGCGTCTTCTTGCAGAATTCGCTGGGTTTTGTCTTGTTCTTGGCACGTCTGTTGTATTTGCTGAGTTCATCTTCCTTGATGATGGCCAACATTTCGATTTCCGGTCTCGTATAGCAGTTGAACACTGGAACCGTTTCGCTGTATGGATATGAAAGGCGGAATTGCTCCTTACGTGAATCGAGGATGCGGACGATGGCCACAGGCTGCTCATAATCAAGGCCGAGAAATACGTCTTGGATGGTTTTTGCCGCCCGGCAGTTCGTTGTCGGCCTGTCGGTGATGGTGTCTCGAATGGTGGCGGATTCGTCTATGACGAGTCTGTCTGCCGCCAGCAGTGTCTCGATGATGATGCGCTCGCATGACCCTTCGCAGACGAAGAGCACGCGAGCGTTTTGCAATGTCATCCGGGATTGGTCATCGAGCATTGGACGCTCCCGTCACCGACTTGATGTATTGGCGCATGGCTGCCACGTCCTTGGCCTTGGGAGCGGTACCTTTGACGAGGTTGGAGAAGAAGATCTCGCTCTTCTTGGATTCCACGCGAGCCTTCTTGGGCGCCGCCTTTGCAAGGCCTTCGGAGTACTTGACAAGCTGTATGCGTCGGTTCTCGTCCCGGACTGCGAAATACACGCTGTCCTTGCGGTCGAGGTGGTCGAGCAGTTCCGGATAGTGTGTGGTGAACACCAGTATCGCGCCTCTGGGGTTGGTCACCGGAGAGGCGAACAGGTCCATGATGGTCTCCACCAGCTTCTTGTTCAGACTGTTCTCGATTTCGTCGACAAGGAAATATCCTCCCTCGCGAAGTACTCCGACGGTGGCGTTGACGATTCGGCTTCCTCGTATGGTGCCGGCGGACAGCATCTGCACTGCATCGAATTGTCCCATGATGCGTTCATGGTCGTCATCGACGAACTTGAGATGCACCTTACCGTCGTCATCCACTGACAGCTTCTCTATGCTCCGGTCGAAGGTATGTACGATGTCTGGGGGGACGGAGGGAGTGGAGAATGGCGTGCGGAAGGAATCGATGTAGTTCATCACCGGTGTCGTATCCTCCTGCTCGGCATATAGTCCGGACGTGATGGAGGCGTAGGCGGGAATGTACCGTTTGGCTTCCGCCGGAAGTTCATGGTCGCCGC
Source organism: Bifidobacterium catulorum (assembly GCF_003129925.1). Lineage (GTDB taxonomy): Bacteria > Actinomycetota > Actinomycetes > Actinomycetales > Bifidobacteriaceae > Galliscardovia > Galliscardovia catulorum. The sequence goes on from NZ_QFFN01000010.1 coordinate 1,237, forward strand.
CGATGCCGCGGGTCAGTATCTCCTCGCAATGCTTTTTGAATATATGGAAGTCGGCCAGTTCCTTCTTCTGCACGGGTTTGCCATTGTGTCGCCACAGACGTTCTTCGGTGAAATGAAGGGTTATGCCGGATTCGTATGGCGCACCATCTCCCTGACCGGGTTTGGCTCGTGCCGTACGGATGACGGATTCCAGCAAATACCAGTTGTCGTTGACGGCGAAGATGATGCGTGTGTTCATTGGGCCGTTCATCAGTGCGGTGAGCGGGCCGTAGACAAGATGATCGGCATCCATGGGATTGCCTCGCGCAATGTCCAGTACGAAATTCAATGCGCGTAGTGTGGTGGTCTTGCCGGACGCATTGAGTCCGGCGATTCCCAGAACGGTCTGGGAGCAGATGCCCGCGCCGATGCCGTTCAGTCGGTGGACGGTGACGGCTTGTGCGGCGACACGGTCTGCGGCATACAGGTCCATGGAGACGGACTGGTCATGATACAGGTCGAGTCCATCGATCGCGAACTTCAATATATGCATGGCCTGCCCCTTCCCTGTATGCTATAACCAAAAAAACTGGTTATAGCATACAGGGAAGATTGGACGGTTCCATCGTATCGACCACTCTCAGTCGGTTTTCGTCTGCCTGCCCCCGCCGGCGCAAGCAGACCGGATCACTGCTCGATGATAGCCTGGCCGTTCATCAGAAGGGGAAGCAGCCAGTCGCGTAGGGAGGTGAGTCTAGCGGATTCCTTCATTAATGCACTCTTTCGTTGATAAATAGGCCTCATAAAAACTTCATATTGTTTTAATATGGAAATTGGCGGCAAGGGACTATTAAATTTCTCGATTCCATTGAAGTCAAGCCCCATGATACTGGTTCCGCTAGCATAGCCCACAATGTATCTATGGAAGTAATCAGAGTCAAACAAAGCGGCTATCCAGTATTTCAGTGCTTCATTGACAATAATATGGGTTACGTGATGTGAAAAGACAATGTCTCCTTCAAAAATATCGGGTACTAAAAACGTATGCCCAATGATATCTTTTGAAAAGTCAATTGCAGTTTGCTGCGTATTGCACATCACTAAATCGTATGGATGTAGGACTTTAGATTCTTGATAATTGCCTTTGTATTGTTTAATGCCACTTTGAGAATAACCAGTAGGTGAAAATGAGGCCAAGTTAATCATTGGCACACCTTCACCTAAGTCCTTGGATGTGTATGAAATTCCGCGTTCCCAAGTCAGCAAATCGCCTAGTGGTTTGACTTCCCAGCCTTCGGGGATGTCACGGTTAAGAGTATCGTTGTGGACCATTGTGCCGCCGGAGGAACGGTAGGGGTTGCCGTTCTCATCGGGGAAATCGAACTGGGTGAACCAGTAGTCGTAAATGGTACGCGCCAACGATTCCAGTTCCGCAATGATCTTGCTGTCTGTCTCGATTTTCGAATCGATGGAGGAAAGTAACGCAACAATGGTCGTTTGCTGCTCAATGCTGGATTCATAAGGAACATGCAGCATATGCAGAACGTTGCGGTCGATACCCGGCACCGTGCTTTTGTCACTGCCGTCACCAAACATAAGTTCTTTCAATGCGTATTTGAGCAGATAATACACATACTGAGGATTGTTGCCTTTAAAATCACTCACGTATAACGTGGTATTCAATGGCCAGCATGGTCCATCATGATAATATACCTCACCAATGGTGCCATATCGGCCGGTGATGACATTAGGGCCTTCGCATTTCGACACATTATGTGAGCCGGAAATTCCAGATGAACTGATGACCGGAATCTCGCCGGCAGTTCGTTTGGCATGAGGGAGGTCATAGCCTCTATGCAATTGAAGCACATCTCCCAGCTTCACCTTACGCAAGACGCACCGCCTTCATGCGTTCCTCGATCTCCTGCTGCAAGCAGTCTCCTTCGGACCACAGGTCGCGCAGCTTGGCCATGCGTTCAGCGACTTCCGTCTGGAATTCGGCCGGCGTCAGGTCCACGTATTCGATCTTCACTTCGAAGTACTGGCCGGCGCTGAACGAATACCGTTTCTCCGCGATGGCCTTATAGTCGGCGAGCACGGAGAAATCATCCTGCTCTTCGGCGTTGTTGAACACGGTGACGATGCGTTCGATCTCCTCGCCTGAAAGCACCGTGCGCTGGTTCTTGCCGACCTTCTCCTTCGTGCCGAGCTTCGACGCGTCCACCAGCAACGCATGGTCATACCGCTTCGAGGAGTCCAAAAACAGTATCGAAACGTTCGTGCCGGTGTTGGCGAAGATGTTGCTCGGCATGGAGATCACGCCGCGCAACATGCCTTTTTCGATCATACGCGTGCGAATCGCCAGCTCGATCTTGCTTTTTGCCGTCAGAAACCCGGTCGGCACTACGATGGCAGCCTTGCCTCCCGGCTTCAACGAGTAGAGGATATGCTGGATGAACATCAGATAGATGGCCATCTTCTCCGGCTTCTTGGCAGGCACGTTCGGCACGCCCGCCCAGAACCGCTGCGCATACTTTTCTGAAGCCAATGTGTCGCGGGTGTCGGAAAAATCGCATTTGAACGGCGGATTGCTCACTATGTAGTCGAACCGTTTCAGACTCTTGCCGTCGGCCCCAAGATGTCTGGGGGAGACGAGCGTATCATCATGAACCACGTTCGCCAACGACCCGACCAGACCGTTCAGAATCAGATTCAACCGCATGAACTCATTGGCCTTCTGCGAACGGTCCTGCGTGTACGTGGTGCAGTCGCGCTCACCGATCTGATGCGCCAACGCCAATACCAGCGTGCCCGAACCGGCCGCCGGATCGTACACCGTCACGTTCCTGTCGCCAGCGGGTGCAAGGATCCGAGCCATGATGTTCGCGATGGCGTGGGGTGTGAAGTACTCGCCGTAACTGCCGGAATCCTTGTTGTAGTCCTTGATGAGATACTCGAACACCTGTGAGAAGAAGTCGTAGCCCTGCGAGAATGCGTCGGCGAAACTGAAATCCGAAAGCGCGTTGACGAGCGCCGCGCAGAAGCCGTTGCGTTTGTTCTCCTCCACGATGAACCGAGAGACGCCCTGGAACAGGGTGATGGCCTCGGTACCGGCCTTCACCGAATACACCTCGATGTTGTCCTGTGCGATGCCGAGCAGCGCCTCGTCGAATTGCCTGGCGAAGTCGTCGACGTTCTGCCGGTTGTGCAGCGAGGAGACCATCCATTCGGGACGGACGATGGCCGTGGTGCCAAGCTCAAGCTGCAGCATGTCCCTGGCTGTGTCGTCGAGGCCGCGATAGCGTTCCTCGATGGCCATTGTGCCCTCGCAGCCGTCGAACTCGGGCAGCTTCGTGAACTCGTAGAGCATCCGGTCGTTCAGATACTTGTACAGGAACGACTCGGTGATGATCTTGTATTCGCTGCTGTCGTTGGCCAGGCCGTAATTCGCGCACACGGTCTTCAGCTTGTCGATCATGGCGAGGGTGTCGTTGAGAATCACGGTGTTCATGCGAGGTTCCTCTTCCTTTCGTTGGAGTACTCATTGTAGATCCTGCCAGCCGTGGACCTGACCTGGCTGATGGAGCATGGCACGCCGGCGTCCCTGAACGCGCTCAGCACCTTCGGGCCGAGACTGCGTGTGAACGATGCCGGCTGGTCGAGGGATGCCGCGTTATGCTCCACCATGGAATCCACGGCCTTCTTGGCCGCGGACAGCACCTTGAACAGCGTGGTCCTGCTGTCGGTCACAGGGGGCTCGTCGCGCATCATCGCCTTGTGGATGCGCATGAACTTCGCATCGCCGTCGTACTTGCGTTCCAGCAGGTCGTTGCGCCGGTTCAGTTCGTCGGCCTGCCGTTTGAGCTCGTTGATCTCATCGACGAGGTCGGCCGTTTCCTCGGCGGTGATTTCCGTCACGTTGGCCCTGACGAGCCTCTTGCGCAGTTCTTCGAGCAGGTTCACATACTGCGGGTCATCCGGGTCTTCGTTGCCTTGGAACGAGCCGCCGGTTGCTCGGATGGCCTGTTTGAGTCGGTCCGCCATAATCAGTTCCTCGGTGCCCTCCTTCTCGAAGCTGAACGCCATGTTCTCCAGCAGAACGTTGAGGCCTCCGGTGGAGAGCCGGCCGAGCGCCAACGCTTTCTGCTGGTTTATGCGGCCGATGCGCAGGTTCACCTCATTGAGCAGCCTGCCGAACAGGGCGATGTCGAAATGGCCTTCCAATTCGTCATGGCCGTAGAGCGTGGCGAGGTTGCGCAGCTCCTTGTACCGGTTCAGCGCCTTGCGGATCGTATAGAGAACGTCCACATCCTCGATGTCGTCCATCTGCTTGGTGAATTCCCGCACGTCATCCGTGCTGTATTCCCACAGCGTGTCCTTGATGCCGTCCAAATCGGATTCGATGGCCTTCGGGTCGTCGAACAGGCTGCTGTACGCCGACATATCGTCGCCCAGCTCGTTGTTGAGTTCGGCCAGATAATCCTGATTCGTCTTGTCGAACTCCTTGGAGATATCCACGAAATCAACCACGAAGCCATGGTCCATGTTCCTGTATGGCCGGTTTACCCGGGTGAGCGCCTGCAACAGGTTATGTGCGTCGAGCTTGCGGCACAGATACATCTTCTTCAGACGGGGTGCGTCAAATCCGGTGATCAGCATGTTATATACCACGAGGATGTCGATGCCGCCGCGTTTGAACCTTCGCTGGATCTTCCGGCGGTCCTCCTTGCTGCCCTCGTCATACAGCACCAGTGCGGAAGAGACGTCCTGATCGTAACGTTGTAGTTCCATATAGATGTTGCGCGCCTGCTGCGAGGTGCGGGCCACGATCATCGCGCCGATGTTCTCGTTCTCCCGACCCAGGGCGATGCGCGAGGTTACGAGGTCGTTCACGATGTATTCGGTCAGCGGCTCCACGAAATGCGGATGCTCGAACACCGCGTTGAGGTCGGTGAGCTTGTCGACCTCCTGCAGCGTGTCCATGACCTCCTTCATCCTCACGCGGAACTGCGGTTTGATGTCCTCGCGCAGCAGACGCAGCGTATAGCCGTCGATGATGGACCGGTCATAGAAGTATGTGTGGATGTAGTCGCCGAACACCTGCTTCGTGTCCGCGCCGTCCTTCTGGCGGATCAGTGGCGTGCCGGTCAATGCGATACGTACGGCGTTGCGATCGGCGTTGACCAACGCGGCAAGGAAGCTCTTGCCCGGCTTGTATTCGCGATGCGCCTCGTCGATGAAGAACAGCCGCTGCTCGTTCAACCCGTATCCGGCCCGGATGGCGGAGGCATCGTCACGGAACTTCTGGATGTTCACCACGGCGATCTGGGCCGGGGACGAACCGGAGCCGGCTCCCTTCCTCGGCATCCATTCCGACGGATTGCGCAACAGGTCCACGAACCTGTCCCGCGAATCGGCACGAAGCACCTGCGCGCCGCGGGCCGAGAACTCGTCGCTCGCCTGATCGGCCAGATCGAGGCGGTCCACGATGAAGAACGTACGCAGAATACGGTTGCGACGCTGGTAGTAGTCGCGAAGATACCGGGTGAGCAGAAATGCCAACTCGGTCTTGCCGCTGCCCTGCGTATGCCATATCACGCCTTGCCTCACACCGTCGTCAAGCGTTCGACGCACCGCCTGCGAGGCGAAGAACTGCGGGTAGCGCATGATGTGCTTCTCGATAACATGCACGCCCTCGCCACTCGTGGAGCCGGTGGCATCTCCCTCGTCTTCGGTGTCCGCGTCTTTGACGTACTCCTTGTAGCACAGGCCGTAATGCAACAGGAACAGCAGACGCTCGCGGGAGAACAACGACGTGATGATGCTGTTCGCCGGGGTCGTCGGATCAAGCGAATCGCTCCACGCCGAAGTTCCGAACAAGGTGATGACGTTGTTGTCCTGAAGGATACGTTTCTCTTCATCGAGGTCACGCGGGGCGAGCCCGGCGACAAGGTCCTTCACGGACTGCGGCTCCTCTCGGAACCGGTTCATCCACAACGTCTCATAGGAGCTCGTGGCGTAGAACGAGCCCTGAATCGGATCACGATCGGCATCGTCATACGGTTGGTTGTTGCTGAACGCCATGATCTGCGTGATGTTCGCGAATCGTCGGAAGAACGGCTGCCTGAATCTGCTGAACATGCGATCGCGTTCGGCGAGAATGCCGTCACGATTGTTCGGCCGCTTGACCTCCATGAAACACAACGGCATGCCGTTAACGAGGAACACGATGTCGGGACGGAAGTTGTCATCGTCATGCGCATACGTCAGCTCGGTGACGACCGTGAGATCGTTGCGTTCGGGATTGTCGAAATCAACAAGACGATAGCCGTCCAAACCATACTGAAGATTCTCGAAGAACGCACGGCCCAGGTCATCGCCGCTCAACGTCGCCGCGATTTTGCGGATGAGGAACCGGGCGTGGTCGTCGTCGATGTCACAATCGGGATTGATGCGGCGGACGGCATCGGTGAACAGGCCGTAGAAGATGTTCGTATCGGGGTCGTAGTCCGTGTCCGGCTTGTCGTGTTTTATGGAACGATATCGCCAGCCGAGACGCGTGGCGTGGGCCAGCGCTGGAAACTTCACATAAGTGTCTTCCGGGCCATGCATGGCTTCCCCTTTTCCCACTATTGTCATCGTTGAACATATCGTTGTTAATCATAGGGGGAATTGCCGTTATTACCGAAATCCGGGGTTTACTCCACCAAATCGTCGGTTTTCGGGGTGTGTGGCGACGATTTGCGCGAGGAAACCGTCGCGATGCCCGCGGATGCCTACAATGGGCGCATGACTGAAGGCAGGAACGGGGGCGTGCGGCAGGTGGCGCAACAACGGCCGCCGCGGCCCCACGCCATCGAGGTGCGCGGCGCGCGCGTGCACAATCTCAAGAACATCAGCATCGACATCCCATTGGGCAGGATGGTCGGCGTCGCCGGCGTCTCCGGCTCGGGGAAATCCTCGCTGGCATTGGGCGTGCTGTACGCCGAAGGCTCGCGCCGGTATCTGGAGGCGCTCTCCACGTACACGAGACGCCGGCTCACCCAGGCGAACCGCGCGCAGGTGGATGAGGTGCTGCACGTGCCCGCCGCGCTCGCGCTGCATCAGCGTCCAGGCGTGCCCGGCGTGCGCTCCACGTTCGGCACGATGAGCGAACTGCTCAACAGCCTCCGTCTGCTCTTCTCCCGCGTCGGCTCCCACGTCTGCCCTCATTGCGGTGCCAGGAACGCGCCCAGCCTCAACGTCGCCGCGGAACTGCCCATCGTCTGCACCGGCTGCGGACGGGAATTCCACGGCCCCGGCGCCGAAAGCCTCGCGTTCAACTCGGCGGGGGCCTGCCCCACCTGCGCCGGCACGGGCATCATGCGCGAGGTCAACCGCGAGGCGCTGGTGCCCGACGAATCGAAATCCATAGACGACGGCGCCGTGCTGCCATGGGGGTCGCTCATGTGGGACCTCATGAAGCAGGTGTGCGGCGCGATGGGCGTGCGCACCAATGTGCCGTTCCGCGAGCTGACCGATCGGGAACGCGACATCGTGTTCAACGGGCCGGCCGTCAAGAAGCACATCCTGTACAAGCCGAAGAAGGGCGACGACTTCGCCGAACTCGACTTCACGTACTACAACGCCGTCTACACGGTGGAGAACGCGCTTGCCAAGGCCAAGGACGAGAAGGGGCTGAAGCGTGTGGCGCGGTTCCTCGTGGAGAAGCCGTGCTCGGACTGCGGCGGAACCAGGCTGTCGGCGGCGGCGAGGGAACCGATGGTCGACGGGATGAACCTTGCGCAGGCCACGGCGATGACCCTCGACGACGCCGTGTCATGGGTGCGTTCCGTGCCGCAGACCCTGCCCCCGGACATGCGACCGATGGCCACGAACATCGGCGAGTCGTTCCTCGATGTGGCCAGACGGCTGCTGGAACTCGGACTCGGCTACCTGTCGCTCGACCGTGCCGGCGCCACATTGTCGACCGGCGAGCGCCAGCGCGTGCAGCTTGCCCGTGCCGTGCGCAACCGTACGACCGGCGTGCTGTACGTGCTGGACGAGCCGTCGATCGGCCTGCATCCGGCGAATGTGGACGGTCTGCTCGGCGTGATGCGTGATCTGGTGGCCGATGGGAATTCCGTGGTCGTCGTCGACCATGACGTGCGCGTGCTCAAGGCCGCCGACCATCTGGTGGAGATGGGCCCGGTGGCCGGTGCAGACGGCGGCCACGTGATCGCGCAGGGCTCGGTCGTTGACGTCGAGCGGACGGCAGGCAGCCGCATCGCGCCGTTTCTTCGGGAGACCGCGCCGTCGCGCGTCCGTCCGGTCGTCGGGGGCGCCGACATGTTCGAGCATGGCCGAATCCACATGGCGACCGACGCGCTGCATACCGTCAAGCCGTTGGATGTGTCGATTCCCCGCGGCCGGCTCACCGTGGTGACGGGCGTCTCCGGTTCGGGCAAGACGACGATGGTGTTGGAGTCGCTGGTTCCGGCGTTGCGCGCTTCGGCCGCCGGGGAGGCGCTGCCGGGGCATGTGCGCCGCGTCGAGGCCGATGGCATCATGCGGGCGAACCTCATCGACGCCACGCCGATCGGCGCGAACGTGCGCTCGACCGTCGCCACCTACGCCGGTGTGCACGACGAGCTGCGTCGTGCGTTCGCCCGCGGCGAGGAGGCCAAGGCGGCCGGATTCAAGGCCGGGGATTTCTCCTACAACACCGGTCGGCTGCGGTGCCCCACCTGCGACGGCACGGGGTCGATCTCGCTTGACGTACAGTTCCTGCCCGATGTGACCATCGAATGCCCCGATTGCCATGGGAGCCGGTATGCGCAGGAGGCCGGGCGAATCCACCGTCGTCCGCGGCACGGCGACGGCCAGGCGTTGACGCTGCCTCAGTTCATGGCGATGAGCGTGGATGAGGCGTTGGACGCCACCGCCGACCTGCGTAAGGTCCATGCGCGGCTGGGGACGCTGCATGATCTGGGGCTCGGATATCTGACGCTCGGCGAGCCGACGCCGGCCCTGTCGGGCGGCGAGGCTCAGCGGCTCAAGCTCGCCAGCGAAATGGGCAAGGCGCAGTCCGACGCGGTGTTCGTGTTCGACGAGCCGACCATCGGATTGCATCCACTCGACGTGCGTGTGCTGCTCGGCGTGTTCGATCGTCTGGTCGGGGCCGGTGCCACGGTCGTCGTCATCGAACACGATCTGGACGTCATCGCCAATGCCGACCACATCATCGACATGGGGCCGGGCGGCGGCGAATCCGGCGGTCGCATCGTCGCCGCCGGCTCGCCCGCCGACATCGCCGCCTGCGACGACAGCGTCACCGGCCGTTACCTGCCGTGATTCGGTGCGTCTGCGGTCGTTGGCCGGCGCGTCTGCGGTCCATCGGCCGGGGCGTCCGCGGCGTCCGTTCGGCCGCCTGTGGTCATGACGACGATCTTCCCGTTGGCCTGGCCTGATTCCAGGAGTGTGTGAGCGTCGGCGATATGGTCGATGTCGAAGACCGTCGATACCGGCAACGGCATGTCCCCGGATTCCACGCCGTCGAGGAAGCGTTGCAGCACGTCGGCGGGCAGGTCGCTTGCTTCCCCCGAATAGGCGGTGAGTCGCACTCCGGTGGGTAGGAAGTCGATGGGGTAGAAGTCGTGGATCGTCCATTGGCCGGACAGCATGCCTGAGAAGCAGACGACGCCTCCGCGGCGCATGCAGCGAACCGTGTCATGCAGCGTGGGCGCGCCCACGAGTTCTATCGCACGGTCGATGTCGTGCAGATGCCCGGCAAGACGGCCATCGTCGATGGCCACGACATCGACTCCGATCCGTTTCAGCGTCTCGGTTTTCCCGGGGTCCCGCGTTGTCGCGATGACGGTCAGTCCCATGCGTTTGGCGAGCACCGCCGCCGCCATGCCCACCGATGACGTGCCGCCGCGGATCAGCAGGGTCTCTCCCGGCCGTACCCCGGCGCCGACGGTGAGGCTGCCGTATGCGGTCTGCAGCATCTCCGGTACGGCGCCCAGTCGTTCCCAAGGCAGGGTGGAGCGGAATGGGATGATCTGGTCGTTGGGTACGCATGTGTATTGTGCGTAGCCTCCGTCGAAGGTTCGTCCCATGCCGCCCATCATCGTCATGACCTGTTGGCCTTGGGGGAATGCTCCGGATGGGTCGAGGTCTACGATGCCGGTGGCCTCGATGCCGAGTATGCGCGGCAGCGTGACCGCATCGCCCGAGAGTCCCTGACGTGTGTAGAGTTCCGACCGGTTGATGCCGAATGCCATGACCTTGATGCGTGTCCATCCCGGTTTCGGCTCCGGGATGGCGACACGCCGGATGGCGAGCTCCCGAGCCGTGCAGGGCCGTTCCATCACCACGGCCGCCATAGTCTGTTTTTCCGCCATTGCAGGGTTCCTTTCCTGATTAACGCCCTAATGATATATCTCGTTTTTAAATATATCAATTTGAAATGTGTCGAAATGAAATGTATGGTGTTGGATGATCGACGTCGGCAATGACGTCGTGACGAATGGAACTCGAAGGAATCGGGAGTGGTCTGATGACGATTGTGTTCGACCATGTCTCCAAGACATACGACGACGGAACCATTGGCGTGGGGGATGTGTCGCTGACTGTGCGGGACGGGGAGGTCATGGTGCTTGTCGGCCCATCGGGCTCGGGCAAGACCACGCTCATGCGTATGGTGAACCGCATGGTGGAGCCGACCTCGGGCCGTGTGCTGATCGATGGCCGTGATGTGCGGGGCCGCGACCCCATCGCGCTGCGCCGTTCCATCGGCTATGTGATCCAAGGCGGCGGGCTGCTGCCTCACCGTACCGTGGTCGACAACATCGCCACGATACCCATGCTCAACGGCGTGGGGAGGAAGCGGGCGCGCGACCATGCCATGGGGCTGCTCGGCAAGGTGGGGCTGGACGCGTCGCTGGCCGGACGCTATCCGGCGCAGTTGTCCGGCGGCCAGCGTCAGCGGGTCGGCGTGGCCCGCGCCCTTGCCGCCGACGCGCGGATACTGCTGATGGACGAGCCGTTCTCCGCGGTCGATCCGGTGGTTCGCCGCGAACTGCAGAACGAGGTCAGGCGGGTGCAGCATGATTTCGGCGTCACCGTGGTGTTCGTTACCCACGACATCAACGAGGCGTTCTTCCTCGCCGACCGTATCGCGCTATTGGGCGATGGTGGCGTGCTGGAACAGGTCGACGTCCCGTCGCGGATTCTTGGAACGCCGGCCAATGAGCGTGTCCGCGCCTTTGTGGAGGCCGGGCGACCCCGTATGGATAAAGGGGTGCGATGTGGCCTGGCTGTATGACAATGCCCCGGTCATCGGGGGATACGCCGCCGCCCACGCCTGGTACAGCCTGGTGCCGTTGGTCGTCGGCGTCGTGTTCTCCGTCCCTGTCGGTTGGCTGGTCAGCCGCGCCGCGCATGGCCGGGGGATGGTCCTCGCCATCGTGGGCGCATTGTATGCGATCCCCTCGCTTCCGCTGCTTATGGTGCTGCCGTCGATTCTCGGCACACGCATCCTCGACCCCATCAATCTGGAGGTCGCGTTGGGCATGTATGCGGTGGCGTTGATGGTCCAATACTGCGTCGACGCCTTCGATTCGGTCGACAGCACGGTGCTGCAATCGGCCGACGCCATGGGATTCGGCGGATTCCGGCGTTTTTGGGATGTCGAGTTGCCTCAGGCCGCTCCGGTGATCCTCGCTGGGATGCGCGTGGTCTCGGTGAGCACCATCAGCCTCATCACGGTCGGTTCGCTCATCGGGGTCGAATCGCTGGGCATGCTGTTCGTCGAAGGCTATCAGCGATCATTCCCGTTTGAGATCCTCGTCGGCATCGTCGGCACCATGGGCATCGCCGCCGCGTTCGACGCGGCACTGGTCGTCATCGGCGGGATGCTCATGCCGTGGAATCGGGCGGTGGGGCACGGCATCGGGGAAAGGGGACGTCGATGAACGACGCGTATGGTCAGGTGGCCGGCTGGTTCGCCGACCCTGCGAACTGGTATGGTCCCGCGGGGCTGGTCGAGCGGACCGGCGTCTACCTGTGGCAGTGCTTCGCCACGCTGGCGCTCGCCGCGCTCGTGGCGGTTCCGCTGGGACTGTTCATCGGACACACGGGATATGGCAGGTCCGTCATGGTTCCCGTCACAGGCGCCCTGCGTTCCCTGCCGACGTTGGGGTTGCTGTCCGCATTGTCGCTGTTGCTGGGGCTTGGTCTGGCCGCGCCGATGGCGGCCCTCACCGTGTTGGCGGTCCCTCCGATACTCGCCGGGGTCTACGCCGGCATCGAATCCGTGGAGGGGGAGCTCGTCGATGCGTCGCGGGCCATCGGCTTCACCGAATGGGAGATCCTCGTCCAGGTGGAGTTGCCGCTCGCCGCGCCCCTAATCGTGGCGGGGTTCCGCTCCGCGACGGTGCAGGTCCTCGCCACGTGGACCGTCGCCGCCTACCTTCCGGTCGAGGGACTGGGACGGTATCTCATCGACGGCCTCGCCGTCCACGACTATGTACGGATGTTGGCCGGCTCCGTGGTCGTCATCGTGCTGGAACTGGCGGCCAACGGCCTGTTCGCGGTCCTCGGCCGCGTCGTCGCAGGACGGTTGCCGACTGCGAAAAACCAATGAATCAGAACACATCAAGGCAAAGGAATCATCATGGCATTGTCATCACGCATCATCTCCGTAGTGGCCGCGGCCACGGTCGCAGCCCTGACGCTGTCCGGCTGCGGGTCGTCCGATCCGTTCGGATCCTCGGCGTCGTCGGACGGTGGCGGCTCGTCCATCGTCGTCGGTTCGGCCAACTTCTCCGAAAGCGAGATCATCGCACGTATCTACGCCCGGGCGTTGAACGACGAGGGCATCAGAGCGTCGGTCAAAGCCAACATCGGATCTCGCGAGGTCTATATGAAAGCGCTGGAGGACGGTTCCATCGACATGGTCCCCGACTATTCCGGCAATCTGCTGCAGTATTACGATGCCGATTCCACCGCGGTTTCCGAGAACGACGTCTACAAGGCGTTGGGCAAGGCCCTGCCGGACGGCGTCGGCGTGCTCGACAAGGCGGCCGCCCAGGACGCCGACTCGTTCTATGTGACCAAAAAGACCAGCGAGGACAAGGGTGTGAGATCGCTTGCCGATCTGGGCAGGCTCGGCTCGCATGTGAAGATCGCCGCGCCGCCGGAATTCGCCGGACGCGCATACGGTCCGGACGGTCTGAAGAAGCACTACGGCGTCGACGTCACGCTCGTCCCCGTCAACGACGGTGGCGGCGCCGCCACCGTGAAGGCGCTGACGGATGGTTCCGTGCAGTTCGTCAGACTCGATTCCACGTCGCCGCTGATCGCCGCGAACGATCTGGTCCGTCTGGACGATCCCGAACAGCTGATTCTGGCGCAGAACGTCGTACCCGTGATCGCCTCGGACAGGGTGAACGACAAGGCCCGTGCCGTGATCGACAGGGTGCAGTCCGCATTGACCACCGACGATCTGATGGAGATGAACGCCCGAAGCGCCAATGACAAGGAGAGCGCGCAGCGGGTCGCCGTGGACTGGCTGAAGAAGGCGCGGTAGCCCATGAACGTCGTCGAGATCATGACGTTGGGATTCCTGTCAGAAGGACCGTTGTGCGGATATCGTCTGCGTAAGAAGATGACGCAGCTGTATGGGTATGCCCGTGCGTTCAGCGACGGCACCCTGCATTCAGTCACCGGCCGGTTCGTCAAGGCGGGATATCTGAGGGAGAGCTTCGACGTCGTCAACGGTCGTTGTCTGCGCATCTTCCATCTGGAGCCTGCCGGCCGTGAGCGGCTTGTCGACGAGTTGCGGAACACGCATGGCTACATGCTCGCCGACATCACCAAATGGTCGATAGTCATGTCGTTCCTGTCGGTAGTGCCCGATGAGGATGACCGGCGTACCGTGCTGCAGCGTCGGCTGGATCTGGTGAACTCGGATATGCGCAACCTGTACGGCAACGGCGAGGGGCCCCTCGGGAACGATCGTCTGACCGACCGGTACCGTCGTGCCATCATGCGAATCCATGACGCCGAGATCGCATCCGAACGCGAATGGCTGATGGGGGAGCTGGGCCGCGGCGTCATCGGGCGTGCGAGGCCAGCATGTAATCCACCGGGGTGCCGTCATCGATCCAGTTCGGCAGCTCGTCCCCGAACAGTTGCCGCCGAATCAGATTGGCGGCTCCCTCCAGATTGTCGGTGACGGTTTCGGTCGTCGCCACGATGCGCAGGTTTCGCGTGGTGGGCGGCAGGGAGCGGCGGTAGACGCATTCCCTGAGACGCGCCAGATACGCCTCGCCTATGGTGATGCCTTCTCCGCCGATCACCACAAGTGAGGGGTTGAGCAGATTGATGATGGACGATAGCGTTTCCCCGATCGCGTCCGCGCTTGTTCGCAGAATGCGGCCGACGACGTGATCGGCGGCTCCGGCGGGGGAGAACAGGTCGGCGAGGGTCGGCTCGCCATGGTCCGCGATGCATTGTTGCAGATAGGGGCTGTCGTCCGATGATTCGACGGCCTGGGCGGTCATTCCCCATCCTGCCGCCACGGCTTCAAGACAGCCGGTTTTGCCGCAGCGGCAGGGTACGTTCGATCCGGGTACCGCCACATGCCCGATGTCGCCCGCCGCGCCGTCCGCCCCGCGGTGGATGGCGCCGTTGACGATGAGGCCGGCGCCGATGCCCTGTCCGATCTTGAGATAGACGAGATTGTCGGTGTTCTCGTTCGTCAGCGTTCGCTGCGCCTCGACGGCCAGGAGATTCACGTCGTTGTCGACCCATACGGGGGCGTGGAGCCGTGATTCGAGCGGCGACCGGACGTTCACATCGTGCCATTCCGGCATGACGGGCGGCGAGATGACGGTGCCGGTCGCGAAGTCTATGATGCCGGTGACTCCCACCCCTACGGCCCACAGTGGAAGGTCCCGGTCATGTGTCATGTCGGATATGGCGTCGACCATGCGGTTCAGCGCGATGTCCGGGTCGGTGAAGATGCTGTTGTCGAGTCGTCTCCGGTCGATGATGGTGCCGTCAAGGTCGCTGATGCCCACGACGGCGTATGTCTGACTGATCGCGCATAGGGCGAGAAGGGCGGCCCCGGAGCGGAATCGCAGCAGCCGGGGCGTTCGTCCGCCGGTGGACTTCCCGCTTCCCGATTCCTCGATGAGTCCCAGCCGCAGTGCTGTGTCGATGCGTTGACGGGCCGCCGTTCGCCCCAATCCGGTGGCCTGTTCCAATGCGGGTCTGTTGTTGGCCTCGTTACGTTGCACGAGCTGCACGATACGGGCGAGCGGCACATTGGCTATGTTCGCGTGTTGCGGGGTCGACTTCATCGCGTTCCTTTTCGCCGGCATATCGGTTTCGTGTTTTTCGTTTTCATCCTACAACACTCCGTCTTGACTTTTGTTTAAAATAAACATAATCTAAATCATGTCAAACAAAACTAAAGTCTTTCTAAACACAATGAAGTGTGTTTTGCAATAACGAAATCAGGAAAGGATTATGCGATGACGCATCCGATCAATCCGCCCGAAGGCTTTGTGAGCCTGTTCGATGGGGAGACGCTTACCGGGTGGCACAGTACCGCCCGCGTGTACGGCGCCATGTATCCGGGTGGCCCCACGCTCTATGAATCATGGGAGGGATTCGGCGGGGAATTCCAGGAGAACTCCCTCAAATATCCGGCGAAGTGGTACGTGGAAGACGGGACGATCGTCGGACGTCAGGATCCCGAACACCCCGGATTCGGCGGCTATCTCGTGACCGATAAGAAATACGGCGATTTCGAACTCCAGCTCGAACTGAACCTCGACTGGCCCGCTGATTCCGGCATCATGTTGCGTAAGCTCGACGACCGATGGGAGGGGTGGCAGGTGCTTGCCGACCTGCGCAAAAGCGGCACCATCGGACAGTTCTATGGCAACGGTCTTGCGCCGTTCCACGCCGTCTCCTACAACCTTGATGCGATACGGGACGAGAACGGCACCCCCATCGGCCTCAAGGCGGACGATCCGGAGACCTCGATCGAGCCGCTCAGCCGCGAGAAATCCGACATGCTTGAAGAGAAGATAAGCGCGGAGGACTTCATCGACATATGGAAGTTCAATGATTGGAACCACTTCCGCATCGTATGCGAGGGCAAATACCCGCGCATCAGCGTATGGGTCAACGGCACATTGACCGGGGTGCTCGACGGAAGCCGGCGGTTCGCCGAGAACTACGATCCGCAGAAGGTCTACGAGATGCTGGGACGGAAAGGCCACATCGCCCTTGAGGTCCACGATTGCGAGCCGCTGCTCGGTTCGGAGCGATGGGCGCCGGATTCCCTGTGTCGATGGCGCAACATTTTCATCAAGGAGCTGAACACGGAGGAGACCGATGACTGAGTCGATCAACGCCGCATTCGTCGGCGCGGGATTCATGGGACGCGTACACGCCGACGCCGTCCGACGGGCCGGCGGCCGTCTCGCCGCCATCGTCGGCGCCAATCTGGAGGAAAGCGCCGAAGCGGCGGAACGTCTCGGTGCGGAACGACCCTACGGGTCCCTGGAACAGGTGCTGGCCGACGACTCCATCGACGTGGTGCACATCCTCACGCCGAACTTCCTGCATGCCGAACAGGCCATGCAGGTCATCAAGGCGGGCAAGCACGTGATCTGCGAGAAGCCGCTGGCCGTCACGTCGCAGGAGGCGGAGAGCTTGGTCGCGGCGGCGAACGACGCCGGCGTGGTGGCGGCGGTGCCGTTCGGATACCGGTTCCATCCCATGGTCCGCGAGGCCCGCGCACGTCTTGCCGGCAAGGGCATCCACTCGTTCGAGGCCAGTTATCTGCAGGATTGGCTCGCCGGAGAAACCGATGACTGGCGGGTGGACTCCAGATCGGGCGGCCGTTCGCGCGCCTTCGCGGACATCGGGTCGCATCTGGTCGACATGCTTGAATTCGTGACCGGCGCCCGCATCGTCCGGCTCACGGCACGCACGAAGATAGCCAGGCCGATGCGAGGCGGCAGACCGGTGAGCACCGAGGACATCGCCGTCGTCGTCGTGGAGCTCGACAACGGCGCCATCGGCACGCTCATGGTCTCCCAGGTCGCAGCGGGGTACAAGAACCAGCTCTCCTTCCGCATCGGCACCGACGACGAGACCATCGGCTTCGACCAGCAGACCCCGAACAGTCTCTGGCTGGGGAGGGTGGACGCTGAGACGACGATCCAGCGCGACCCCGCGCGCCTCTCCCCGGACGCCGCACGGCTGTGCACCATTCCCTCCGGCCACGCCATGGGGTACCTCGACGCCGTCGCCGGATTCGTGCGTGACGTCTATGCCGCCATCGGCGGCCATCCCGCAGAGGGGACGCCCTGTTTCGCCGACGGGTTGCGCGCCGTGCGCATCACCGAAGCCGTGCTCGAATCAGCCGCAGCCAACCAATGGGTCGACGTACCCGGAACGGAGGAATGATCGGATATGAACAGGCCAGTCACGCTGTTCACCGGCCAATGGGCCGACATGCCATTCGAGGAAGTGTGCCGCCACGCCGCCGAATGGGGCTTCGACGGTCTTGAGATCGCCGCATCCGGCGACCACCTCGACATCAAACGCGCCGACGAGGATGCGGACTACCTGCAGTCCAGACTCGACATCCTCGACAAGTACGGTCTCAAGGTCTTCGCCATCTCCGACCATCTGACGGGGCAGGCAGTCTGCGACGACCCCATCGATTTCCGTCACAAGGCCATCGTCCGCGACTACACATGGGGCGACGGCGATGCCGAAGGCGTCCGCCGACGCGCCGCCGAGGACGTCAAACGCGCGGCTCGGGTGGCGCGCAAGATGGGCGCCGACATCGTCACGGGCTTCACCGGCTCGAAGATCTGGCCATACGTGGCCATGTTCCCTCCGGTGCCCGAATCCGTGATCGAGGCAGGCTACGAGGACTTCGCACGCCGATGGAACCCCATCCTCGACGTCTTCGACGACGAAGGCGTACGATTCGCGCTGGAAGTGCATCCCAACGAAATCGCCTACGACTACTGGACGGCATCAAAGGCCCTTGACGCCATCGGCCATCGCAAGGCATTCGGATTCAACTGGGACCCCAGCCATCTCATGTGGCAGGGTGTGGATCCCGTCGCGTTCCTCATGGACTACGGCGACCGCATCTATCACGTGCACTGCAAGGACACCAAGGTGCGGCACGACGGCCGTTCGGGCCGTCTCGGATCGCACCTGCCCTGGAACGACCCGAGACGGGGCTGGATGTTCGTCTCGCCGGGCCACGGCGACGTGCCCCTTGAGGAGGCGTTCCGCGCCATGGACCACATCGACTATCAGGGGCCGCTTTCCGTGGAATGGGAGGACGCCGGCATGGACCGCCTCCACGGCGCCCCCGAGGCGCTCGCCTACGTGCGCGGCCTGCTCTGGCCCCGTCCGGAGGCGGCCTTCGACTCCGCCTTCAGCAACCAGTAGCCGAAGACGTATCATCCGCGGGATGCCGCGCCCGCCATCGCGACGGGCCCGGCATCCCGGCCCGCACGGCACGACGACGCGCCGCGCATCATTCCGTATTGCTTTTCAATGGAGAAAACAATGACTGCATCAGATACATCCGTGACCGATACTTCCGCGACCACCGCGACCACCACGGTCGGCACGCTTCCGAAAAAACTCAGCCCCTCGATATTCGCCCGTCTCTCGGTGATGATGGTCATCCAGTACATGACCTACGGCGCGTGGTGGGCCACGCTCGGACTCGTGCTGTCCAGTCGCGGCCTGGGATCCATAGTCGGATTCGTCTACGCGCTCGCGGCGGTCGCGGCCATGACGTCCCCGCTGCTCGTCGGGGCGCTGGCCGACCGGTTCTTCGCATCCCAGAAGGTCATGGTCGTGTTCCACGGCTGCATGGGCGTCGTCCAGCTCGCCACGTTCTGGTTCCTGTCCCAAGGCAACGTGCCCATGTTCCTGGTCTGCGTCTTCGTCTGCATGATGCTGTATCAGCCGACCGCCACCCTGACCAACAACATCACGTTCTCCCACCTACCGGCGTCGTCCAACGCGTTCTCCGTCATCCGCGCATTCGGCACCCTCGGCTGGATCATCATCGGCCTGTTCGTCGGACAGACAGGCCTCTCCGCCAGCCCCGCAATCTTCATCGTGGGTGCGGTCATGTCGTTCATCCTGTCCGTATACTCCATCACCCTCCCGGACACGCCGCCGCCGGCCAAGGGCACGCGTTTCCAGTGGGGCGACATCATCGGCCTCGGCGCGTTCAGCCTGTTCCGCAACCGCAGCTTCGTCACCCTGTCGATATGTCTGCTTGTCACCGCCATACCGATCTCCATCTACAACTCCTACGGTTCCACATACCTCAGCATCGTTGGTGTGCCGAACGTTGCCTCGTTCATGACCATCGGCCAGTTCACCGAAATCCTCTTCCTGGTGATCCTGCCGATCGTGCTGCGGTTCACCACCATGAAGACGGTGCTCGTCAGCGGACTGGTCGCTTGGGTCGTCCGTGCCGGCATCTTCCTCACCATGACCAACGGCAACGTGCCCATGGCCATCATCGTGGTCGCCCTGCACGGCCTGTGCAACGACTTCTTCGTCATGGCGTCGTTCATGTACATCGACGATATCGCCGGCGAACGGATCCGCGCCCAGGCGCAGGCCCTCGGCTTCTTCATCTCCTTCGGCATCGGCAATGCCATCGGCTCGCTTACGGCAGGATGGTTCTTCAACACCTTCGTAGGAGACTCCATGGAGGTCTCGGCCTGGCATCCGCTGTGGTATCTCGTCGCGGCGATCACCGCGGTCGGCTCCGTGCTGATGATCGCCTGCTTCGAACGCCGGAAAAAGTCCCGCGAGTAAGTATGCCGCCCGCCGCTCGCCGGCATCATCCGCGCGCGGCGGCCCTCTCCTTTTCCCCAATTATGTCAACCAACATGAAAGGAACATCATCATGACCATCCCCTCCACCCATCACGACGGACTCAAGTCCCCCCGCTGGCCGGGAAGGCAGTGCCTGCAGCCCGGCCAGATCGCACAGCTGCGGGTCATCGACGTCGAAACGCGTGAAGAGACGGTGCTGCTCGAATCCGACATGCTCATCGAATCGCCGAACTGGACCCCGGACGGCGAATGGATCATCGTCAACGCCAAGGGGAGGCTCTACCGTCTTCCCGCCGACGGCTCCGGCATGCTCGAACGCATTCCCATCGACAACGTTCCGTGGGTGAACAACGACCATGTGCTTTCCCCCGACGGGAAGCGTATCTACTTCAGCGCGGAAGGCCACCTGTACGTCGCTCCGGTCACCGGGGGCGACGCGCGCAAGGTGTCCAACGACCATCCCGAGATCCAGGAATACAGCTACTGGCTGCATGGCATTTCGCCCGACGAGAAGACGCTCGCCTACGTCTCCACCGAACCGGAGGGCAGCGACCCGCACGGTCGTCGCAACCTCGGCACCATTCCCGCCCACGGCGGCCCCGATTTCCAGATGACCGACGGCGTCAACGATTTCGACGGTCCCGAATACTCACGGGACGGGCAGTGGATTTACTACAACTCCGAGGAGGCCGCCACCTGCGACGGTCATGCGCAGATCTTCCGTCGCAGGCCCGACGGTTCGGAAAGGCAGCAGCTCACCTTCGACGACCGCATCAACTGGTTCCCGCATTTCGCGCCGGATGGTTCGAAATTCGTCTACATCAGTTATGAGCCTGGTCTGCTCAGCCATCCCGCCGACACCATGGTGGAACTACGCATGATGGACGCCGAGGGAGGGGAACCGGAAACCGTGACCACGCTGTTCGGCGGTCAGGGCACAATCAACACCAACACATGGGCGCCGGACGGACGCCGGTTCGCGTTCATCGCTTATCCATCGGCACTGTAGTCGCGCAGTCGTCCGGTCGCGCGGCCGTTACGGCGTCCATCCCGAATATTGCCGGTCGGATGAGGGGAAGGCGACGTGCCGCTCCGGACGCGGTGTGGACGGCGTCGAAATTCATCCACACCGCCGGATTGCGGGCTCGGGTTATCCACATTGTCAATGCGGATGCCGCCGTTCATCCCCATATCCACATTTTCGCCTCGCGTCGTTGCCGCGCATGGTTCCGACGATTTAGAGTATGGCTCACCCGCGGTCGTCGTGACCCGCGGGACGCTGCGGCACATGGTATGCGGTGCCGCGCGGTCATATGGGAGTTGGGAGCGAATCATGGTGACGACGATGGAGAACGTGGAGGACCCGGGCGTGGCACTGCTGGACACCTGCGACGTGGCCGACCTGTTCCAACGGTGCGATCCGGAAGGCTACGCCACGGCGAGAAGACGGTTCTACCGTGAGGTGAGCATCAATCCGTTCAAGAAGCACCCGGAGGCGATGCTTCGGCTGATCGAATGGTCGTTCTGCGACTGGTTCGCCTTCGAATGCGCCGTCGAGGGCTCGTCCATCGGCGACGATGGCGACGACGGCGGCCCACGGTTCCGCGTATGCCCCGAGGGGAAAACCGGCAAGTCGCCGTATCTGGTGACGGCGGAACGGCTGTACGACTGCGACGGCATCGACGCCGCCCAGCTGTCCGACATGCGTGATGTGGACGCCACGAATTTCGCCTCGATCTTCTGGATCGACGACGCGAATGCGGTGAAATCGCTGATGAGGGTCGAGGACGTGATGAACGGCGGCCGCTACGAGCTGCATTGCCCGTCGGACTCGGCCAAGTACGACGGCGCGCACGGCGGCACGATCGTCAACCGCATCGCCAAGGTCCGGGGCGTATGGAGGCCGTGCGCGATAGCCATCTACGAGTCGAGACGCCCGGACACGCGGCAGACGCGCGACATGCTTGTCGAATCGTTCGGCCCGTGCGGATACCAGCCCGATTTCCCCGGTCTGCTGCGGTTCTTCTACGGCCGTGCCAAGGATACCGGCCTCGGCTGGGAGGATCTCGTCGCATTGATGTACGAGTGAGACCGGTGACTCGTTCCGAGCGATTCGTGTCATGAATATCCGGGCATTGACCATGGTCATTGGCGATTCCCCGGCGATTGTTCTTTAATGGTCGGGAAACGTTTGCGTCGCCTTTGCATCGAGGACGCCCGCTTTGCGCCACTCGGGAGGCACCCACTCAGAAGGCACCTCACTCAGAAGGCACCCACTCAGAAGGCCTTGACCGACCGGTAGTCGCGTCGTCATCGCCGGATAGGAGACATCATGACCGCCACGACCACATGGCATACCATCCACGAGGCCTCATTGGCCTCCGGACTGCCGGAATCCACACTGCGCTACTACGAGCAGATCGGCATCATCCCGCCGATAGCGCGCGACCCCAGTTCGGGCCACCGCGCCTATTCGGACGCCGACCTCGAACGGCTCACCACCGTCTCGTGTCTCTCCGCCACGGGCATGCCGCTGGACGCGATGCGCGAATACCTCGCCAACGCGGCCAACGGCATGGAAGGCGCCGCACGTCAGATGGAGCTGCTCGACGCCCAGGCGCTACGGCTCGCCGCCAAGGCCGAGGCCATCCGCATGCAGCAGGCCTACGTCTCGTTCAAGGCGCTTTACTGGCGTGCCGTGTCCGAAGGCCGTGAGGACGACGCGAGGAGGCTGCTTGAGGAGAACGCCGACGTCGTCACCAAGGTCAAGAGACTCCAGACCGGCGGCAAAACCGGGCGCTGACGGCGCCGCGGGAATCACCAACGCACGGAGACGCGTTCGCCGACGTGGGTGTTGGCGTCGTCGGCCGTGGCCAGGTCGACGATGGCGACGGCGTAGTCGGCGTAGCTGATCTCGCTTCGGCCGGCGTCGTCGGTCGTCAGCTCCTCGCCCGCCAGCACGTAGCGGCCCGTGCGCTCGCCGTCGGCGATGAACTCGGCGGCGGGGG
Source organism: Bifidobacterium catulorum (assembly GCF_003129925.1). Lineage (GTDB taxonomy): Bacteria > Actinomycetota > Actinomycetes > Actinomycetales > Bifidobacteriaceae > Galliscardovia > Galliscardovia catulorum. The sequence goes on from NZ_QFFN01000010.1 coordinate 24,126, forward strand.
AGACGAACGTCCAGCGCACGTCGTCACGCCTGCGGATCTCGTCGAGCGCGGCGCCCTGCGCCTTCGACAGCGGCACGTATTCGTCGGGGAACTCCGGGGTGTCGAACAGATGCGTCGTATGCTCCGGGTCCACGTACAGGCTGCCCGCGCCGCCGACGACGATCAGGCGGGTATCGGTGCCGGAGAGGATATCGGACAGGTGGTTGACGGATTCGGAATGCTGGTCCAGTGTCTCCGGCGTCCATGCGCCGAACGCGTCGACGACCACGTCGAAGCCGTCGAGGTCGGCGGCGGTCAGGTCGAACAGGTCCTTGACGATGGCGTGCGGGGCGACGGTGCGGTTCTCTCCGCGCACGACGGCGGTGACGTCGAAGCCGCGTTCCACGGCCTCCTTGACGATGAGACGGCCGGCCTTGCCGTTGGCCGCGACGACCGCGATGCTGATGGTGCCGGTCATGGTGAACTCCTTTGCATTGTATGGACGGTGTCGTTGTATGGACGGTGTCGTTGCATCGGCGGAGGCGAAACGGGTATTGCGCTTCCGCCGCTGATTCAGTACCGTATTGCAGTACGTTCCAAAAAGGAAGAAGGCACCAGAAAGTGCCATAGTTACCTTTTGGAAACCATTGTGTGTTTGCAACGTTTTCGGGAGGTTGATGATGCCTGCTTTGGAACAGCTTCCGGCGTGTCCCGTCGAGACCACGCTGACCCTGATATCCGACAAGTGGAAGATGCTCATCGTGCGCGACCTGTTGGACGGCACCAAGCGGTTCGGCGAGCTGCGCCGTTCCGTCGGCAATGTGTCGCAGAAGGTGCTGACGTCGAACCTCCGCCAGATGGAGGCAGACGGACTGGTGAGCCGAAAGGTCTATGCCGAGGTGCCGCCGCGCGTGGAGTATTCGCTCACCGAAACAGGGCGCAGTCTTCGCATCGTGGTGGACGCCATGTGGCGGTGGGGCGAGCAATACAAGGCCGGGCTGGCCTCCGTCCGGCACGGCTGAAGCCGCCGGCGGCCGTTCCGGCGGCGTGCGGCGCTACCGTTCGGAGGCGGGCCTGAACTGGTCGTCGGCGGTGAAGCAGGTGCGGTACACCATCGTCATGATGAGCGTGTCGGCCACCAGCGTGAGCGCCGCGATGGCGGCGAACACGACGAACTGGTATTTTGCCGCGTTGATCGGATCGCCGCCGGCGATGACCTGACCGGCCATCATGCCCGGAATCGTGACGATGCCGCACGACGCCAGCGTGGCCGTGGTCGGCAGCAGGCCCAGCCGGATCGACGAGACGATCGACGGGCGTGCCGCCTCCCACGCGCTCGCCCCCAGGGCCAGCATCGTGTCGATCTCGTCGCGCCGCTCGTCCATGCTCTCGTAGAACCGGCTCAGCCCCACCGCCAATGCCGACACCGTGTTGCCGAGCAACATGCCGGTGAGCGGCACCACCAGCTGCGGCGCATACCACGGGTGCGGCCGCACCACCAGCTCCGTGACCAGCGAGATCATCAGCAGCATCGTGATCGTCAGGCTCAGCAGCACCGGACCGGCCAGTCCCTTCGGCACGCCCTTCGCCCGGGAGAGGGTGATCTGCACGGCGGCCACCAGCATCACGGCGATCACCGCTAACACCAGCCACACGTTATTCGCCCGAATCACATAGCCGACGACGAACCCCATCGCGCAGAGCTGGAGGAGCGCCCGGCACGCCGACCACAGCAGCGTCTTGCCGATGCTGATGCGCATCAGCTCGCTGATGCCGGCGGCCACCGCCACCATGGCCAGGGCCACGAGCAGGCCCCAGACGTCGATATTGTATGAGTTCCCGGTCATACGGTCTCCTTGACGGAATCATCCCCGACGATACGCATGGTCAGCCGGCCGTCGGCAAGCGTCGCGATGCGATGCGCCCGACCATCCGGCGGCCGGTGCCGTATGCGCACGATCGCCATGCCGCCCGACGCCGCTTGGGCCATGATGTCCGCCACCTTCTCAGCGTTCTCGTCGTCCAGCCCCGCATCCACCTCGTCGGCGAGCAGCACCGTCGGCTCCGTCAGCAGCGTACGCGCCAGCGACACACGCGCCGCCTGACCCCCGGAAAGATCGTGCGGGGGCCTGGAAAGATTGATGTCGGCGCAACCCATCGCATCCAGCGTCTCGCGGATGCGGGAATCGGGAAGCAGCTCGCGTGCCCTGCGCTCGTTGGTTCGGAAGAAGCGGGCCGGCCCCCTCGTCCGTTCCGCATCGCCCCGTACGGCGAGCGTCCACGGCACCCGAATGGCGTCGGCCACGGTGTCTCCCGGCAGGATCGGCTTCTGCGGCAGATACGCCACCGCACGACGCCACTGCTGCGGCGTGAATTCGCCGGAATCCCGCCCTTCCAACATCAACGTTCCCGAAGCATGGGGGTTCAGCCTCGCGAATGCTGTCAGCAGGCTGCTTTTCCCGGAGCCGGACGGTCCCACGAGGTCGACTATCTCGCCTCCGCCGATGGAGAAATCGACACCATGGAAGATCTCGTGGCCCTTACGGCCGTCGTCCGTGGATGACGCGGCGTCCGGCACGACGCATGACATGCCCGTCGCGCGGAACGTAAACGATTCGTCTCCCATAATCGGGTACGTTACCGTCGACATGCCGTTCCTATCAATCCCCAGCGTTTCTTAGTCTTTTCTTAGCCGTCGTGAAGTCTGATAATAAGGAAAAGGCACTGGCACGTGCGATACCAAGGCAAGGACATGCGATGAACGATATGCCGGACGACGTCACGACCGCTTCCACGGACGCCATCTCGATCGATGCCGCCGAGCGACTGCTGCTGCCCGTCGTGCTACTTGTGGAGGACGATTCCAACCTCGGTGCCATGACCGGCGAGATGCTGAACGAGCGGTATCGGGTCGACTGGGCGCAGACGGCGTCCGAGGCGCGCGAACGTCTGGGCGGGGCACGGTACGACGCGCTGATCGTCGACCGTCGCCTTCCCGACGGCGACGGCCTCGACCTGATACGCCTCCTGCGCGGCAGCGGCATATCCACGCCGGCATTGGTGCTGACCGCGCTTTCCGACGTCTCCGACATCGTCGAGGGCCTGGACTCCGGCGCGAGCGACTATCTGACCAAACCGTTCCATTTCGTGGAGCTGGAGGCGCGTCTGCGTGCATTGCTGCGCGGATTCCACGCCCAATCCTCCAGCATCATGATCGGCGACTGGCTGCTCAAGACCGCCACCGACGTCATCGAGGATCCGGACGGCCGCGCCGTCTCGCTGACCAACACCGAGACCAAGTTGCTGGCCGCGCTCGCCTCGTCGCCCGACCATGTCTTCGACCGGGGCGAGCTGATGCATGGCGTGTTCTCCGACGGCAGCGACACCGGCACCGTGGATGTCTACGTCTCGTATGTGCGCGGCAAGACCACGAAGACGATCATCGAGACGGTGCGCGGACGCGGCTATCGCATCGGCGCGCCGAGGGCGTAGGAGCATGAGCCGGGAGGCGGGGATGGATACAGGTGCAGGTGTGGGTACGGGCATCGGCAAGGACGTGAAGACCGTCGCCGGGGAGGCCGGGCGATCCGGCGACGTGGCCGGTTCGGTGCGCCGGCGGATGACCGTCGCCATGGCCGTCATCACCGTGCTCGGAGGGCTCGTGTTCGTGCTCGGCGTGTTGCTCGGATCCCGGCATGAGATGGCCGAACGCGGGCTCAACCCCAACGCCGTGTCTCTGGCCGGGCAATACGGATCGGGCATGATGGTCATCGACACGCGCAAGGCCATCCTGCTCACGGTGCTGTTCGTGCTCGGCGTGGTCGCGGCCGTGGCGGTCGTCGGCTGGCATTATTCGCGTAGGGAGGTCGCACCGTTGCAGCGTGCGTTCGAGCTGCAGAGGAACTTCGTGGCCGACGCCAGCCACGAGCTGAAGACGCCGCTCGCCGTAATCTCCACTCGCATCGACCTCATCGACTTCCGCCGCGAACACGGGCAGCCCATCGACGCCGTGCTCGACGACCTGCGCGGCGATGTCGACCGCATGAACGCCATCGTGACCGATCTGCTGGTCGCCGCTCGCGGCGCCGTCCATATGGAGCCGGTGGCATTGCGGGACGTTGTGGATCAGTCGGTCGCCGCGGTCCGTCCGCTCGCCGACCGGCACGGCGTCGGCGTCAGGGTCCGTCTGGACGGCGATCCCGCGCATTTCGTCGTGCAGGGCAGTGCGGTCGGACTGTCGCGTTGCGTCGTCGCCGTGCTCGACAACGCCATCGCCCACGCGCCGCAGGGAACGGAGGTCACGGTCGCCCTCGGGTATCGGCATCATCGTGACGTCGTCATCCGGGTGACCGACCACGGTCCCGGAATCGGCGACAATCCCGAACGGCTGTTCCGGCGCTTCGCCCGCGACGACGACGGTACCGTGCATCAGGGCTATGGTCTGGGACTCGCGCTCGCCCGTGACGTGGCGACGCGTTACGATGGCACGCTCGATGTGGAATCCACGTCGGCGTCGGGCACCACCATGCGCATCACCCTGCCATTGGCGTCGTAGGTTCTGTCGTGTCGTGGATTAGCCGCGCCTAAGACCGGCTGCCGTAATGTCGGCGCCATGATCGACAACCTCACCGCATGCCCGGTCTCCACGGGCGGATTCATCGGAGCCATCACCGACTGGCTCGTCGGCCTCATGTCCGTCATGGGCGGACTGGGCACGGGCGTGGCCGTGCTGCTGGAGAACCTGTTCCCGCCGATCCCCAGCGAGGTCATCCTCCCGCTCGCCGGGTTCACCGCCGCGCAGGGCCATATGACCCTGGCCGAGGCGATCGCCGGCGCGACCATTGGCTCCGTCGCCGGAGCGCTCATGCTCTACGGCATCGCCTACGCGATCGGTGCCGAACGCATGCGCCGGCTGTTCGAGCGTATGCCCCTGACCGATGCCTCCGACATCGACAAGGCGAACGACTGGTTCGCCCGCTATGGCTTGCTGTCGGTGTTCGTGGGCCGCGTCATCCCGATCGTGCGCAGCCTCATCTCCATCCCGGCGGGTATAGCGCGTACGGACGTCGTGCGATTCACCCTGCTGACCGCGGTCGGCTCGGCCGTCTGGAACACGATCCTCGTCATGGCCGGCTACCTGCTCGGCGCCGGGTGGTGCTCCATCCTCGGGTTCCTCGACCGCTTCCAGTACGCGGTCGCGGTGGTCGTCGTCGCGCTGGCCGTCTGGTACGTCGTCGTCAAGGTCCGCGCGCACATGGCGGCGAGGGAGGCATAAGACCCGGTGCCAGACGGGGCGGGTCACGGCTCGCTTGCGACCCCTGCGAGCGCGCCGATGCGTTCGATGAACGCTCTGATCTGCGGTTCCGGGTCGGCGGGGTAGAGGAGACCGTAGTGCATGCCGACAGGCCTCGGCCAGTCGACGGGCACGTTGACGAGCTGCGGATGGACCCCGTCCCACATGGGTTTGGAAATGAGAAGGTCGCCCGTTTCGGCGCATTCATTGAACAGGTTCAGGTCGTAATGGTCGATGTCGACCAGTTCCACGCCGGCCCGGTGTTCGAGCAGGTCACGGGCGATGTCGTCGGTGCCGCCGCATCGGCGCAGGATGCGGATGCGGGTGCGCGTGCCGTCACGGGCGTCGAGATCGTCGAGCCTGAGCCGCGGCAGGCGTGACAGCGGATGGTCGCGAGGCACGGCCATGCATAGCGGCTCGTAGGAGATCGGCAGCGTGCCGCAGACCTCCGTCCAATGCTCTGGCGCGAACGCGGTGGCCACCGCGTCGATGTCCTCGCACAGATGGGCGATGATGTCGTCGATCGGCATCTCATCATCCGGCATCGATACGAGCTCCAACCGTATGGCGGGGTCGGCGCCGCCCTGCCACAGGTCGAGGACGCGCCGGGCGGGGCGCAGCGCGGAGATGCCGAGTCTGACCGGCGGCGTGCCCGTATGCGCGCGACGTCGCATCCTCGCGATGATCTCGTTCGACTGACGGACGATCGAACGGGCGTCCTCGATGAACTCCGCTCCCGCCGCGGTCGGCGTCACGCCGCTGCGGGAGCGGTCGAACACCGTGATTCCATATTCCCTTTCGAATGTGTTGACCTGCTTCGCCAATGCCGGCGTCGAGATGTGCAGCCGCCGGGAGGCCGCCGCGAAGCTGCCGGTCTCGGCAGCGGCGATCAATGCGTCCAGTCTCCGGTCGTACATGATCCGCTCCCACCTTTCCTCGCGCTCCGCATGTCGCCCTCGGCGCTCCCGATAGTACGCGCGTGTGCGCCGACCGTAGCATGTATGAACCAGTGGTTTATATGGCATGAACCACAATCGTTCGATAATCGCGTATTTCCAGTCTTTGTCAAGCCTACACTGTCCCATGTGATTGTCCACACGGATTATGACGAAACGATATCGGATGTTCATGGAGACAGGCAATCACGCAGAAGACGAAAGACGCAGAAGACGGAAGACAGGGGAGGAACGGCATGCGCTCATCGACCGCAACGCGCGACATCAAGGACACCGAGGACGGCAGGGTGACGGACATGGACCCCATGGCCTATGGCCGGTCCGCCGCCGACCGTCATGGTCGCCGCGACGCACGCCATCCGGCGGCGTTCGCCACGGCGGCCGCGTCGATCGCCTCGTTCCTCGTCGGCATGGACGTGCTCATCGTCAACGTGGCGCTGCCGACCATCGCCCGTGACCTCGGTGGCGACATGGCCGTCCAACAATGGGTGGTCGACGGCTACAGCCTCCTGTTCGCCGCATTGCTGCTTCTGTGCGGCAATCTCGCAGACTGTTGGGGCGCCAAACGCGTGTTCATCGCCGGCGCGACGCTGTTCGCGGCGGCGTCGCTGTTCAGCTCGTTCGCATGGTCAATGGCGGTGCTCGTCGCCGGACGCTGCCTGCTCGGCGTCGCCTCCGCGCTCATCCTGCCCGCATCGATGTCGCTGATCAACGAGGCGAACCCGAATCCGCGCCGCCGCGCATGGGCATTGGCCCTGTGGGGAGCGGGCGGTGCGAGCGCCTCGGCCGTGGGGCCGCTGCTCGGCGGACTGCTCACGCCGGTCCACTGGAGCCTCGTGTTCGCGATCAACGTGCCGTTCTGTCTGCTGGTGCTCCTGCTTACGTTGCGCGTCGCGCCATCGCCGCGACGGCCCAAGCCGTTCGACTGGACGGGGCAGACGCTGGCGCTGACGGGATTCGTCCTGTTCATCGCGGGCGTCATCGAGATCGGCTCGCTCGGCGTCAACTCGCCCCTCGCATGGGGGTTGACGGCCGGCGGCGCGTTCACGCTCGCGGCGTTCGTGCGCTCGCAGACGCGGGCGCGCGCCCCGATGATGCCGCTGGGCCTGTTCCGCGTACGCGGCATGCAGGTGGCGCTGATGATCGGGTTCGTCATGATCTTCAACTGGTACGGCATGGTGTTCATCTCGACGATGTTCCTGCAGAACGACCGTGGCATGGGCACCCTCGCCGCGGGGCTCGTGTTCGTGCCGAGCGCGTTCGTCACGGTCTTCGGCAACATCGTCGGCGGGCGCATCATCACCGCACTCGGTTCGAGGTTCTCGATCACGCTCGGACTGGCAATCATGATCGCCGGATTCCTGTTCGAGTTCCTGTACCCCGCGCCGATCCCCGTATGGGTGATCGCCACCGGCCTGAGCGTCGTCGGGTTCGGCGCAGCCATCACCACGCCGGCCGCCGCGGGCGTCGTCCTCGCCAGTGTGGATGCGGCGCAGGCCGGCATCGCCTCCGCCATGTTCAACACGTTCCGTCAGGTCGGCGGCGCGGCCGGCGTGGCCGTGTTCGGCGTCGTCGCCACGTTCCTGCCCACGCTGACCCTCGCCCTGAGGGCCGTGTTCCTCGCCTCGGCCGCGCTGCTCGCCCTCATCCTCGCCTTCGAGCTGCTGTGCTGGCGCGGACGGTGAGATCGCAATTCCTTCGCAGCGGCAACGTGCCTGCTGTGCACGTTCACCTTCCGGCATCGCGGGCGGCGATACGCTCGCAGAACCCGGTCCGGTCGGCTTCGGTGATCGGACGGACCACACGGGCCGGGTTGCCTACGGCGACCACGCCGGCCGGAATGTCCTTGGTGACGACCGAGCCGGCTCCGATCACCGAGCCGCGACCGATGGTCACACCGCCGAGCACGGTCACATGTCCGCCCAGCCATACGCCGTTCTCGATGACGATCGGTTTCGCCTGACAGGCCCCGGCTTTGCGTTCCTCGAAATCGAGTGCATGGTTCGTGGCGAACAGACCGACCATCGGCGCGATCCACACGTAGTCGCCGATGGTGATGGGCGCGTTGTCGAGCATCACGCAATCGAAGTTGATGTATGCGTGTGAGCCGATGGTGATGTTGCGGCCGATTTCGCAACGGAAGTTCGGCTCGATGAACACATCCTCGCCGACGGCTGCGAACAGCCGTTCCAGAATTTCACGGCGATGTTTGACCTCCTCGTAGTCGGTGCGGTTGTAGGCGGCGAGCAGGCGTTTCGCCTCCGCCCGTTTGCGTTCGATTTCCGGATGCGTGTCCTGATAGGTTTCGCCGGCCACCATCCGGTCCCATTCGATGCGTCCCTCCGGAGTGAGGTCCGCCGTCACGTCGTATCGATTCGTTGTCATGCCGTCATCTTCCTTGATTGGTCATGCGTTTATGTACGTTTGTACATCATCGTTGTACGTTTGTACATTATATGGCATATGCGGCGGCGCGATTCCTCCCCGCTGCGGTATGGCGGCGGCATCGGCGGAATGCGCCACCCGGCTGGGTCGTGACGTTCGGCTGGGCCGTGCGGAAGCGGGTGTGCCATCCATTCGTATGGTTGACCGGCACATGGGTTATCATGGCTTGTCGGAAAGACCGGCGCCGTCATGGCGGATGTCTTCCCATCAGACAACCATTCAGGGCCCATCGACCGTATAATCATGCCCGCGTCGGACGCGTCTCGTGCGCTGATGCCGGTCTGCAACAGGTTCGGTTCGCCGCCGATATCAGGCACGCAAGCACGAAAGAGCAGACGAATTGACCTCACGTAACGCATCCACGACCGCGAACGTATCCTCGAATACAGCCGCTTCCATGAACGTTTCCACAGCCGCCGACGGCAACACCCCCGTCCGACGCAACCCGACCGTAATGATCGCGACCCTTATGGTCGGTTCGTTCGTGGCGATCCTCAACCAGACGCTGATGATCTCCGCCCTGCCCACGCTGATGCGTGAATTCGCGGTCCCCAGCAGCACCGTGCAATGGCTGACCACCGGGTTCATGCTCGCCAACGGCATCATGATCCCCGTCACCGCGTTCCTGGTGGAGACGTTCACCACACGCCAGCTGTTCCTGTATGCGATGGGCATGTTCTTCGCCGGGTCTCTCGTATGCGCGCTCGCCCCGAGCTTCGCCCTGCTGCTTACGGGCCGTATTATTCAGGCGTGCGGCGCGGGTGTGCTGATGACGTTGCTGCAGACCGTGCTGTTCCGCGTCTACCCTCCGGAACGCCGAGGTCAGGCGATGGGCATGTTCGGCATGGTCATCGCGTTCGCGCCGGCCATCGGCCCGACCATCTCCGGTCTGCTGGTCGAATGGCTCAGCTGGCGGTGGATGTTCGCCCTGCTCGTCGCGATTGCCGGCGGCGTCATCGTGGCGGCATGGTTCACGGTCCGCAATGTCGGCACGCCCACCCGCCCGCATATCGACGTGCTGTCCGTGGTGCTTTCCACGTTCGGGTTCGGTGGCATCCTGTTCGGCTTCTCGACCGCCGGTAGGAACGGCTGGGGGAGCATGGACGTGCTGGTCGCCCTGTTCGTCGGCGTGGTCGCCCTTACGCTGTTCATCATCCGTCAGATGCGTCTCGAACAGCCGATGCTGAATTTCCGCATCTTCCGTATTCCGATGTTCACGCTGTGTCTGACGATCTCGGTGATCGGCTTCGCCTCGTTCATCGGCGTGGAGAACGTCATTCCGCTGTATCTGCAGAACGATCTGGGCGTGAACGCTTTGGAATCCGGCCTGCTGATGATGCCCGGCGGCATCGTCATGGGCGCGCTCAACCCCGTGACCGGCAGGCTCTACGACCGGTTCGGCGGGCGTCCGATCGCAATCGTCGGATTCACGATTCTGACCACGGCCGCCGTGCTGCTCGCCACGATGGACGCGCATACACCCGTATGGATGCCGTCCGCGTATTTCGCCCTATTGCTGGCCGGCTCGGCGTTCTGCTCGATGCCGTTGGTCACCGCCGCGCTGAACCAGCTGACCGGGCCCGAGATTCCCCACGGCACGGCCATGAACAACACGATGCGGCAGACCATGGGCGCCATCGCCATCGCGTTGCTCATCACCATCATGAACACTCATGCCGCGGCGGCGGGGCAGGCCGGCATCGACACGGCGACCGCGTCGGCGCTGGGCGTACGCGCCTCGTTCCGCGACGTCGCCGTCGTATGCGCGATCTGCCTCATCGCCGCGTTCTTCGTACGCGACCGTGGCCGTCGCCCGGGAACGCGGCGATAACGCCCGGACACTGCGAATCGTCCGGGCGTTATCGCCGTTGCGCCCGCCGTGCCTCATGGGCCGTCCTGCGATGCGCCGACCGTTACTTGACGACCTTGAAGCCGCCGGTCCACGGGGTCTGCTCGGTCACGCCGAGGATGATCTGCAGCGCGCCGTAGCCTTCGAGGTACTGGGCGCGCTTGAGCGCGCCGGCGTCCACGGTCCTGAGTCCCGCGGCCTCGACGAACGTCTTGACGGCGTTCTTGGCGTCCTCGCTGTCGGCGGCGAGCTGCACCACGGTGGGCGCGCCGTCGTTGACGCCGGTGGCGAGCGTTGCGGCGAACGTGGTGTTGAACGCCTTGACGACCGTGCTCTCGGGCAGCTTGGCGGCGAGGTATTCGGCCGCGGAGCCGAAGCCTTCCGGCAGGGCGAGGTCGAAGGTGGTGAAGTCGATCGGGTTGGACGGGTCGACCACGGTCTTGCCGGCGAGCTGGCCGGCGTAGGCGGCGAGCACGTCCTCGTAGGCGGGGAACGGCAGGGCGAGGACGACGATGTCGCCGGTGACGGGCTCGCCGAACTTGGCGCCGGTGACGCCTTCGGCCGCGGCGGCGGCCTTGTCCGGGTTGCGGTCGATGACCTGCACGTTCGCGCCGGCCTTGACGGCCAGTCCCGCTACCGCGGAGCCGATGTTGCCTGCGCCGAAGATGGTGATGCTGCTCATGATGGTTTCCTTTCCTCCGCCGTTCCGCGCGGTCCCCGGTGAATGCCGGTGACCGTTGTACGGCCGCATGTGGTGTGTTGTTCCTCGCGTCGCCACGGTCCGTGGGCCGGTGCCCGTCGTGCCGTCGTTTCCGCGTTGGTCATCAACATACATCCCTTCCTGATATATCTCAAGCTGAAATATATCAAGGAAAGATATTGCTGTTTCAAAAACCGTTGGCGCGATTGGCTTTACGTGCCCTACGGCCTGCCGCCCACACGGCGTGTCGTAGTGAAATATTTCAACCTGAGCTATAGTGGTGGGTATGAATATCGTGGAATTGATGACGTTGGGCTTCCTGTCCGAAGAGCCGCTGTGCGGCTACCGGCTGAAGAAGAAGATGGAGCAGTTGCTCGGCTACGCGCGCCCGTTCAGCGACGGCACCCTGCATTCCGTCACCGGCAAATTCGTCAAGCAGGGCTATCTGGGGGAGTCGTTCAACGTCGTCAACGGACGGCGATTGCGCGAATTCCACCTCGAACCCGCCGGGCGTGAGGTGCTCATCGAGGAATTGAAGGCCACGGACGGCTACATGCTCACCGACATCACCAAATGGTCGGTCGTCATGTCGTTCCTGTCCGTCGTGCCGGACGAGGCCGACCGCAACGCGGTGCTGCGCCGTCGCCTCGACCTGCTGAACTCGGACGTGCGCCGCATGTACAGCGACGGCGAAGGCCCGATCGACAACGCGGACTTGACCGACCGGTACCGCATCGCCATCACCGAGATCCATGACGCGGAGATCGCGGCGGAACGCCGGTGGCTGGAACGGGAGCTCGGCGTTGCGTGATTCGGCGTTGCGTGATTCGGCGTCGCGGGTCGCAATGCGCGACGGGCTGCCGACGTCGGAGGCCCTCGAAACGCTGTACCGCACCATGCTGCGCGAGATGGGGCCGACCGGTTGGTGGCCGGCCGACGGCCCATACGAGATCATGGTCGGCGCGGTGCTCATCCAGAACGTGTCATGGCGCAACGCCGACCGTTCGCTGGACGCGCTGAAGGCCGAGCGCCTGCTCGACCCGCACGCCATCGCCCAGCTGGACGACGGGCGGCTCCAGGAGCTGATACGCCCGTCCGGCTTCTACCGCAACAAGTCGCGCGCCCTGCGTGAGATGAGCCGATGGTACGTCGAACGGTGCGGGGCGCGCCCCGAAGGCGCGGCCGACGTCGACGACGACGCGTTGCGCAAGGAGCTGCTGGCCCTGTTCGGCATCGGCGGCGAGACCGCCGACGACCTGCTGCTCTACGTGTTCGACCGACGCGCGTTCATCGCCGACACGTACGCGCGACGCCTGTTCACGTTCCTCGGCTACGGGGTGCCCGACGGCTATGCCGCATTTCGCAAGGCATACAATCCGATCGCGCTCGCCACGGGCCTCGGCGTCGCCGACCTCAAGGAGTTCCACGGCCTCATCGACGAATACGGCAAGACCTACCGCGACGACGCCGCGAAGGCCGATTCGTTCCTCGGGCGAACGGGAATGAGATCGGCGTGATGCGCGGGTTTGCGCCGGATGATGCGATGGACGAGAGCAGAGCCTAGCGGAACAGTTGCAGGTATCGTGCCGCGGTCAGGGATTTTACGGGGGAGTGCGTGAACGCTCCGGAATCGCGGGTGATGATGAAATCCATGTCGTTCTGTTCCGCGGCTGCGCGGATCAGGCCGTCTTCAAAGTCCGGTTCGTCCGAATAGGCCGAATTCCGGCATTCCTCCTGTCCCACCGGAAGCACCGTCAGGAGAATGAGAAACTGCCTGATGAGCTCCCTGCACCCCGGTTCCCCCAATGGCTTTCGGCATAGGTAGTAGAAATCCTTCAACGAGCCGGACGTGGTGTGCCCGAGCACGTCGGAAACGGCGATTCTCCTCATCAGGCCATCGGCCGATGCGTGTTCCGGGCGTCCTTCGACCGCGTAGTCGATGAGTACGTTCGTGTCGAGCAGCAGTCTAGATGGCACGGTTCTCCAACTCCCCGGATGTCAATAACCAGCAGGAACAACCAACAATCCACACCCACGCAAACACCCGAAGAGCCTGATATGTACTAAAAATCAGCTTACTGTAGTGTTGGTAATCATGGATTGGCGATTATGCTGCCCTCCGTTTGGCACCGGCCGCCATATTCATGTGCCTGCGTGAATCCGCCCTTGCCTGGTCTCCCCTGTCTGGTCGTCGGTTCCATGGACCGACATTAACGGTCGGGATATGTTCGGTCGGATCCCGGACGTGACGGACGCTGCGCCGCCGCGGCGTATCGTCATATGGGCGCGCGCCGATGGCCTGCCGTATCTCATGGTTATCGTGGGCTGCATGGTCACATGGGATTCGGAACAGTATCTTCGATTCAAGACGGAGCGCACGCAGCCGTCGCGCGACCTCGCAGCCCAATTGCCCGCCGACGACGGCACGGTCGCACGCGTGCTCGACATCGGCTGCGGTCCGGGCAACAGCACCGCCGTACTGCGCGAACGGTATCCCCACGCCGAAATCCTCGGCGTCGACAGCTCGCCCGACATGATCGACGCGGCGCGCGAAGCACACCCGGACATCGACTTCGCGTTGTGCGACGTCTCGGAGCCGGAACAATTGGACGCCCTGCCGCACGGTTTCGACGTCGTCTTCTCCAACGCATGCATCCAATGGGTGCCGGACCATCCGCATCTCATCCCGAACCTGCTCGGACTGCTGCGCGAAGGCGGCATACTCGCCGTGCAGACGCCGATGAACTACGAGGAGCCGATTCATCGGATCATCGCCGAGATCGTCCACTCGCCGCGGTACGCCGACCGGCTGCCGCAGCGGCGCGAGTTCTTCAACCTCACCCCGCCCGACTACTGGGAGCTACTGCACGGTTCCGGACTCGTGTCGCACTTCCGCATGTGGAAGACCACCTACATGCACACCCTGCCCTCGCACGAGGCCATCATGGACTGGTACCGCGGCACCGGACTGCGACCGTATCTGCAGGCGCTCGCCGACGACGCCGAACGGGCGGAGTTCGAATGGCGGGTGTTCGAGCGCGTTTGTGATGAGTATCCCACGCAGTCCGACGGCAGCATCATCTTCCCGTTCCCGCGCTTCTTCTTCACCGCGGTCAGGTAGGCGAAGCGGAGTCATGCGGACCGGTTGCGCAAGACCGCAAGGCATTGATGGGTTGAACCGGAGTGTGTCAGCGACGCATCACCGGAATCGCCGACATCACTTGGATTGAGGGCGGCCGCATGCATCCAACAGTGCTGTCATGCCGCGTGGACTGATGCAGTATCCGGGGAAGTGCTCGATGAGCTTCTCATCGGAAGTGACCACGGCTTCACTGTCTGAGCGGCGTGCGGCGGCGATGATGAGGTCGTCCTCGAAATCATCATGACGGTCTCGTAATGCGATGGTGTCGTCACAGATCGTTTGGTCGATGGCCACGATATCGCATAATGCGCGGGTTCGTTCGATGCAATGCCATGGAATACGGCGGGTGAGCAGGCGTTTGGTTGCGTCCTGCAATGTGGATTCGCCCACTGTCTTGGAGGCCGATTGGGATTCGTGGTGCCGTCGACCGTTGAACTGCCGGCGAAGCATCATCTCCGAGATGTAGGCGATGTCCTTCAGCGATGTGGCTGCGCAACGCAGCGTGACGTCATGGCGGACGCATTCCTTGAGCATCGCCGATACGGGTCTGGTTCGGTCCTCGCGCAGCAAGAGGTGGTCCAGCAGTACGTTGGTGTCCAAAAGCACGCTGCGCGGCGGATCGGGATGCGATATGCGGTATTGCGACGCAGCATTGTCTGCAAGCCGTTCGGGGGAGGATGTACGGTCGGCCGTTCGGGTCACCGGTCGCTCCTCTCCATGTTGAGATAGTCGTCAAGACGCTGCTCGTACATGTCGTCGCGGAGCCGCCTGTAGGTGGAATCGCGAATCGGGACGGCGAACGGATCCTCTGCGGCGTCGATTACGCCCGCCCGTGCAAGTTCCCGTTGCACGTATCCGGCCGAATCGTCGACGATCGCCAGTCTGCGACGTCGCTCCTCAATGCGCGCCTCCTCCTGCGAATGTGTTTCCAGTTGTGGAATCTCATGTCTGTCGGCGATGTATGTCCATACGGTGCGGATGACATCGCTCGCCGAAACGGATTGTTCGCGCAATATGGCGTCGACGTCATTCTTCAGGCGCGTGTCAAGGCGCACGTTCATCTGTGTCATCGTCATTATGGCCTCCACTGTCCGCTCTGGAGCGCGACTTCTGTCTGCTATACAGTATAGCAGACAGGAACGGCTGGACGCCTTTGCGGCCGCGAAGAACGCCTTCGACAGGCGTGCCCGCCACTTGTCCGGTGCACGCATATAGTTACCAATAGTCATTATCTTTGGTAACTATATGGGGGTTGCTGATGGACGATTCGAATATGCGGCCGGCATCCGAAGAGTTGCCGGCCTCATACGTGCGGCTGCTGCTGGACGCCTGTTGGAAGGCGAAAAGCATCGCCGAACTCATGCCTGAACTTCCGCGCGGAATGAAGCCGCGATACGTGCATGTCATCGACGCGGTCTGGCACATCAACGCGCCGCATGGACAGGGCATGGCCACCGCACGCGTCAGTGACGTAAGCGCGTTCCTCGGCGTCACCACGCCCAGCGTGACCAAGCTCGTCGGCGAAATGGTCGACCGGGGACTGCTCGTCAAACATGCGAACGACACCGACCGACGCGCGGTCACGCTCACGCTCACCGAACGGGGACTCGCCATCCGCAAGGCATATGTGGCCGACTATCACGCGCATCTGGGCGAACTGCTCGCCGGCATCACCCCGGAGGAATGCGCGACCGTGGCGCGCGTGATGAATCGGACGCTGCCACTCATGCGGGACGACGGCTGGAAGGCGACCGACAACGATCGGGAGACAAACAACCGACGAATGACGGACGGAAAGGACGACGACGAATCATGAACGAACGGACCGAACGGCTCACGCAGACGACGCATCCGACCCGGACGAATCAGACACCACGAACGTCCCGCACGACGGCCGACGCCAAACGCCCCGTCGGCGCGAAGCTCACCGTCGCCGTCATCGCGCTCGCCATCCTCACCTTCCTCGGCATCCTGTCCGAAACATCGCTCAACATCGCCTACTCCACACTCATGGAGGAGTTCTCAATCGGCGCGTCCGTCGTGCAATGGCTCACCACCGGCTACCTGCTGCTGTTGTCCATCGCGATCCCGAGCTCGCCGTTCATGGTGCGCCGCTTCGCCACCCGCACCCTGTTCGTCGCGGCCGTCGCTATCTTCACGCTCGGCACGCTGATCGGAGCGCTCGCCTCGAGCTTCCCGATGCTGCTGGGCGCGCGTCTGGTCATGGCTCTCGGCACCGGCATCTCGCTGCCGCTCATCACCAACATCATCCTGGAGAAGGCGCCGCTCGAACAGCGCGGCGCGATGCTCGGCATCGTCAGCCTCGTCACCTGCGCCGCTCCCGCCATCGGCCCGGTATTCGGCGGCGTCGTCATGGAATACCTCGACTGGCATTGGATCTTCTACACGATGCTGCCGTTCCTTGTGCTCTCGTTCGCGCTCGGCATGGCGTCCGTGCCGGAGATCCGCTACCCCGGCGACAGGGAGCACGCCTCCATCAGCGTGCCGTCGCTCATGCTGGTGGCGTTGGGCCTCGCAGGCCTCATCGTGGCGGTGGGCTTCTACGCAGAATGGAACGGCGACTGGCGGTTCTGGGCCACGCTTGTCGCGGCCGTGGCGGTGCTCGTCGTATTCGTGGCCGTGCAGCTTCGCATGGAGCATCCGCTCATCGAGGTGCGCGTGTTCGGCTACGCGGGGTTCTCGCTCGGCATGCTCATCCTGCTCATGGTCTCGGGCGGCGTGCTGGGATTGAACTTCCTGCTGCCGATCCTGCTGCAGCGCGGCTTCGGCCACGGTTCGCTCGTCGCGGCGTTGATCCTGCTGCCGGGCGCGGTCGTCGGCGCCATCGCGGCCCCGATGATCGGCGGCGCGTTGAAGAGCCATTTCCCGCCGAAGTTCATCCTGTGCGGTTTCATCGGTGTCACCGTGATGGACATCGCGCTCATCGTGGGGCACGCGAACGTGTGGGTGGTGGCAATCTCGTACGCGCTGTTCATGGCCGCGTCCGGCTTCGTGCTCGTGCCCGACCAGACCCACGCCCTGAACCAATTGCCCGCACGGCTCAACGCCGACGGCTCGGCCGTGATGAACACCGTCCAGCAGCTGGCCGGCGCGATCGGCACCGCCGTGGCCAGCGCCCTGATCACCGAGTTCGCCGCCTCCGCCGCGCGCTCCGGCGCGACCTCCGCCGACTCGTATCTTGAAGGGTTCGCGTCGAGCATGTGGGTCATCGCCGGGTTGGCCGTGGCCGGCATCGTCCTCGCCGCGCTCATGTTCCGCTTCTCCACGCGTCGCCCACCCGAGATGGTCGAGGTGTGACTCCGCGTGAACATGGCGGCGTTCGGCGTGCCGTGAGGTGGCGCGACCGTCACGTCACCTGTTGGTGAGCGCCATTTGGGCGTATCGCGGCAACGTGTCACGCCGTTCGCTCATCCGCCTGTTCCCGTGAGGCGCCGGCGTCTTCCGGTTTTGACTTCGAGCGCTTGAGGTCCGTAGCGTGCGAAGAAAGGCACCGTCATCGGAACCGTTGCGGCTATCACAGCTCGGCCCCGGTTTCCGGCGAAACGGCGCAAAAGACAAACACATGGAAGGACAACGATCATGGACAATCCGAGCGCATTCCCCATGGGCGATCCGAACGATGCGTACGCCGAGTATTTCGAGGGCCAAAGCTATCTCGCGCCGCTCGCCGGCGACGGTCAGGTGAGCGTGGCGAACGTGACGTTCGAGCCCGGTTGTACGAACCACTGGCATATCCACCATGGCGTGTGCCAGGTCCTGCTCGCCGTGGGCGGGCGCGGCTACTACCAGATCGAAGGTCATGACCCGGTCGAGCTCAAGCCCGGAGACGTGGCCTACATCCCGCCGGAGACCAAGCACTGGCACGGCGCCGCTCCCACCGAGGCGTTCGCGCACATCGCCGTCATGCCGAAGCGTGACGGCGCCTCCAACGAATGGCTCGAACCTGTCGACGAGGAGGAGTACCGCAGGCTCGCGTAGCCTTGTGGGGCATCGTCTATTGCAGGAACCAACGCCATGCGGGAACCACGTCGATGGTTCCCGCGGGAGTGGTAACGCTTCCCTCCTCATCCAATGAGATAAGCGTTCCGTGCCGTAGGCCCGTATTGGACATGGCTGCCGTGAGGTTGCCTATCTCGCTGCGGAATTTGTCGCTCAACGACGGGTCCGCGAAGTCGGCGACGCTTGTGCTGTCAATGCCGGTCCGTACTGCGACCTGGATCAGTTGATATGGCTCGCCGGTCGCCTCGTCTCCGACGACGAAGTCCACTTCCGGGCAGTTTTTGGCTGAATATGAGGCGATCGCGTTGCTTCGATTGTCGCCGTATCGTCGTTTGAGTTCTATGAACACCGCCGTTTCCAGCCGTTGCCCGAGGTCGAGATGATTGGCGGGCGCCACGGCCAATGAGAGGCCGGGGTCGACGGAATAGACCTTGTACGAGGATTTGGGGTTGTCTCGGATGGAGAGGGTGAAGTCGCCCACTTTGAATAGCAGGTGTGCATCTTCGAAATCGTCCATCAGGTCATACAGCTTGGGGCCGGAGACCGGAACCTGCATGCCGCGCAGGGCTTTGATCTGGGCGTTGACGGGGAATTTGAGTCCTGTGGATCGCATGGCGTTGCGGGAAAAACGTGTGGCGACCCGCATCGAGGTGGTGCCGAATCGTTCCAGGACATCCTTGATGACGATCTCATCCGCATAGCCCTGAAGCATGCGCATGCGGTCAAGCGTACCCATGCGCTGCACGGCGGGGAATCCTCCCACGTTGAGATATTCAACGAACGCGGATTGCAGCGGGCGCCGTGTGTTCGCGGAATACTCCCCAGCGATCCGGGTCGTCGGAATATCGTGGAACAGGCAATACTCCTTGAAACTCAGAGGCCACATCTCCCTTGACAGGGAGCGGCCGCGCAGGTTCGTGGGAATGTCCGAAGACAGCAGTTTCGATGAGGAGCCGGTGAGCACGATGGTGACATTATGCTGTTCGGCCACGCGACGGATGAAATTCGTCCAGTATGGCGCTTCCTGAATTTCGTCGAAAAGGAGGTAACAGCCGTTCAATGCTTCGGGCACCATGCGGTAATAGGCATCAAGCAGGTCGGCGAGGGTGTGGTCAGTGAATGGCATGATTCGTTCGTCATCGAATGAGAAATGGAATAGCCTTGTGCGTGGTGTTCCGACGGTAAGAAGCCTGTCCATAAGCTGGTACATGGCGTACCATCAATTGCGCCATGTAAAACCTCCATGTCGAAAAGCATGTATATTCACATGCTATGACGATACGGAGATGGCTTGAAGAGAAACGCAGGCGGAATCCGGAGCGTCGCCGATGGAAGTCGCCATCGGGAAGGGGCACTCATAGAACATGCCCAAAATGTGCCCACGATCATGACAAGAGTCGCTGAAGGACCGCGAAAACCGGTTCATGCATATCAGCCGCAAGCGCACTCGACATGGATCTGACTGTTCTGCTGTACCAGAACGGCTATCCGCCGGAATGGAACGAGGAAGTGTTCGACAAGGTGATGGCGCAGGCGACGAACTACAAGTCGCAACCATGGTGACGCACCATGCGTTGGCCGAGAGGCCGCCGATCGGGTTCTAGCGCGTCGGGTCCAGCCAGTCGGCCACGGCGCGTTCGACGGCGTCGGGACGGCATTGCGCGTCGGTGCCGGGGATCGCCAGACCCGGCAGCACGGTCGCGCCGGTCAGGGCGGCTATGCGGGCGGGCGTCTCCTTGAAGCCGCTGCCGCCGTGCGTGATGAACGGCAGGATGGTCTTGCCATGCCAGTCGTGGTCGGCGATGAACGTCTCGACCTCCAACGGCATCTCCCCGCACCAGATGGGGTAGCCGAGATACACCGTGTCCGCGGCGTCGAACACTGCGTCGACGCCCGATTCCGCGGTGGTGCCGCGCGTCGGGCCGCCGTGACGCCCGCCGTCGGTGTTCTCGTCGGTGTTCTCGTTGGCGAATTCGACGACGATCTTCGCCTTCACGCCTTCGGCCATCTCCTCCTTGACCCGGTCCACGGTGTCGCTGTAGGTCGGCGGATAGGGAATCTCCGGCCGGATCTCGATGACGGGCGCGCCGGTGGCTTCGGCGATGGCGTCCGCCACCTTCGCGGTGTTGCCCTCGTAGACGTAGCCGACCTCGTAGTTCTCGTCGGCGCGCGAGAACATGACGATGACCGATGACATGGCCCCTCCTCCGTTCGACATGACGTTGACGTACAGACCAATCTACTCCGTCATGGCCGTCCGTTGTGTCGCACGTCCCGCGGCGGAGGGGTTCCGCATCGGCCGCGTCGGTGCGACTATCCTATCGTTGCCGTTGCCGTTGCCGTTGTCGTTGTCGTTGTCGTTGTCGTTGTCGTTGTCGTTGTCGGTTATCGTCGTCATCGAATTGATGAGGTGCGAGACGGTCTCCGGCAGATGGGTCTTCGCGATCCATCGGGCGCCTTCCGGGTTGAACAGCGTGGCTGCGTTGGATATCACGCCGAGGATGCCGTTGGAGGCGAATTCCATGATGAGCCATTGCGCCGGGTTGAGCCTGTTGCGGTCGAGTCCGATCAGGTCGAGCCAGATGTCGATGATGAAGTCCCTGAGCTGCTTCGTCAGGCTGGTGGAGCCGTGCGGCCCGGTGATGAGCGTTATCCGCCGCACGCTGACGAGATGCTGCGGGCCGTCGACGAACCGCGTGTATTCGTCGCGCAGGTCGATGTCGTCGTGCTGCTGGAACAGCCGGGTGATGAAGGTGATGATCCCCTGGTCCTGATAGATGGCGGCGATGGCGTCCTCGGCCAGTTCTGCGATGTTGGTGTAGTGGTAGTAGAACGCCGTGCGGTTGAGGCCGCTTTCCCGGGTGATGTCGCTCACCGTGATCTTGGTGTACGGCTTGCGTTCCAACAGCTTCCAGAACGCCTCCTGCATTTTCTGCGGCGCCGGCTGCTCCGCCGCCTTCGGTCGTGGCATTGTCTTCCTCCCGTCCGGTCCATAAATCCTACAAGATGTCTAATATTGAGGATTTTTATTCAACACGATGATGAATAAGCTCATTGTACGCATGAACTCGACCAATGCAAGGAAAGAAGGGAACCATGCAATCGAATATCCGTCGATACGCGCGATACCTGCTGCCGCTGGTGGCCATCGCCGCCGTATCATGCCTCATGGCGCTGATGTTCTATCCGATGATGAACGCCAATATGAAGAACGTGCCCGTCGCCATCCTCTCGCTCGACAAAGGGTCCGAGGTCCAGGGCAAGACGACCAACATCGGCGACACGCTCGTCGACAAGATGACCTCCGCCGCATCGGATTCCGATGATGATCCGGCGATCGCATGGCATGAGGTGCACTCGCGCGACGACATCGACCGCGGGTTCGACAACCATGAATACTATGCCGCCATCGTGATCCCGAAGGACTTCACCGCCAAGCAGGTCGCCGTCAAGCAGACCGAGGCCAAGAAGAGCATGGAATCGGCGACCGCGTTGGCGCAGGCCATGATGACGGCGCAGACCCAGGCGCAGATGCAGGCCCGGCAGAAGGGGCTGACCGGCGAGGCCGCGCAGAAGGCGGTGCAGGCCGCCGTGCAGAAGGCCATGCAGCAGGCGGCGGCGCAGCAGTCCGGGGCGACGTCGGACTCCGCGTCCTCCGCCTCCGTTGCGCCGACCATCGAACTGACCGTCGACAACGCCAAGAGTCCAATGCTGGCGAACCTGCTCAAGCAGAGTCTGCCGGCGATGCTGGGGAAGACCGGCGCCACCGTGAAGACCACCACGCTCCATGAAGGCGACGTCGCGACGAACAGCTCCCTGCCCACCGCCGCCATGATGGGGCAGAACGTGCTCATCATGCCCACCTACCTGATGTCTCTGATCGTATCGCTGCTGTGTGCGATGCAGTTCGCCCGCACTTCGTACGACAGCCGTACGCAACGTTGGGCGACGTTCGGCATGCAGCTCGGCGCGGCGTTGGTGTGGTCGCTGGGCGTGGCGCTCGGTGCCGACTGCATCTTCGCCATGCTCGGCTCGGGCTGGCTTTCCGGCTCGATGGTCGTGTTCCTGTGGTTCGCCAGCTTCGCGCTGATGAGCGTGCTGCTCGGACTGATGAACATCGGCCGTCCGCTCGGCATCCTGTGCGGCGTGCTCGGCATGGGGCTCGGCATGACCAGTGGCCTGTTCCCGTCCGAGCTGCTGCCGGCGTTCTGGCACGACTGGATCTATGGGTGGGTGCCGCAGCGGTTCATCGGCGAAGGCGTGCGTGCGGTGCTCTATGGCGGTGAGGGCTGGTGGAACGCCGGCAGCGAGCCGATGCTCGTCATCCTGTGCGTGGGATTGGCGGTCTTCGTCCTCGCCGGGCTCATGCCCCTTGGTCGGCACAAGGCCAGGGAGGCCGCGGAATAGCATTCGGCGAGAACGCGGTGTCGGGCGGGTTCCTCAGGGGTGCCCGCCCGTGTGGTCGGATGGCGTGCATCGGTGAGACGTCTCCGGAAAAACCTACGGATCAGCCGATGTTGTCGATTTTATTCGACAGTTTGTTGAATAAAATCGACATCGACAATGAAGAAACGAAGAACAACGAGGCGATACCATGACATTCCTTGAATTCCATGATGTGGTCCGGCAGTACGGCAGCGGGGAATCCGCGGTACTGGCCCTGGACCACGCGACCTTCGACATCGAACAGGGCGAACTCGCCGTCATCCTCGGCGCATCCGGCGCCGGAAAATCCACGGCGCTGAACATCCTCGGCGGCATGGACCGCGCCACATCCGGCAGCGTCACGCTCGACGGCACAGACCTCACCAAGGCCACCGAGGCGCAGCTCACCGACTACCGGCGCTTCGACGTGGGCTTCGTGTTCCAGTTCTACAACCTCGTGCCCAACCTCACCGCCCTAGAGAACGTGGAGCTCGCCAGCCAGATCTGCCCCGACGCGCTCGACGCCAGGGAGACCCTCGACAAGGTCGGCCTCGGCGAACGTCTCGGCAACTTCCCGGCACAGCTGTCCGGCGGCGAACAGCAGCGTGTGGCCATCGCCCGCGCGATCGCCAAGAACCCGAAGCTGTTGCTGTGCGACGAGCCGACCGGTGCGCTCGACTACGCCACCGGCAAGCAGATCCTCCAGCTCCTGCAGGACGCCTGCCGTCAGCGCGGCATCACCGTGGCGCTCGTGACCCACAACTCCGCGCTCGCGCCCATGGGCGACCGCCTGATCCGGTTCCGCTCCGGCAAGGTCACCGAGATCGACGCCAACCCGAATCCGACGCCCATCGCCGACATCGAATGGTAGGGGAGTGACCATGGCACAGCATCGCACAAAACGCGGCGGCACGCGCACCGCGCTGTGGAAGGACGCCTGGAGGGCGATCTCCGGCAACGGCCGCCGATTCGCGGCCATCG
The DNA here is from genome assembly GCF_003129925.1 of Bifidobacterium catulorum. Classification (GTDB taxonomy): domain Bacteria; phylum Actinomycetota; class Actinomycetes; order Actinomycetales; family Bifidobacteriaceae; genus Galliscardovia; species Galliscardovia catulorum. Next base: position 47,916 of record NZ_QFFN01000010.1, read on the forward strand.
CCGTGATCTGCGCGGTCGGCGTGATGATGATGGGCGCATTGTCGTCGATCAGCACCGACCTTCGCGCCGGACTCGACGAATTCTTCGACGACGCATCGATGCACGACATCAGCATCGCATCCACCCTCGGCTTCGACGATGACGACATCACGGCACTGCGAGGCGTGGAGGGCGTGGCCGACGCGGCCGGACTGCGCTCGCAGAGCGTGACCACCAAGATTGACGGCCGCCGCGCGTCCGCGACCGTCACCGCATTGGCCGACCGGACCATCGACGAACCATATCTGACCGACGGCCGATTGCCCTCCGCCGCACATGAGATCGCCGTCACCGGACAATACCTTGCCGACAGCGGCAAACGCATCGGCGACGCCATGACGTTCTCGCCGGACGGATCGGCGACGTCATCCTCCTCCGAATCGGATTCCGATGAATCGGAGTCCGGTACGTTCGCCGACGGCGACTACACCATCGTCGGCACGGTCATCGACCCGAACGACATCGTGAACCCCTCCGGCCCACTGGCGCTGGTCTCCGGCGCGAAGACCGTGTATCCGATGTTCGTCGACGGCGACGCCGTCTCCGACGCCGACGCTCCCTACACATCGGCCGTCGTCACTGTGAAGGGCGCGGCATCGCTGAACACCTATGGCGACGAATATCTGGACCTCGTCGCCGATGCGCAGAAGAACATCGAAGCCATCCGGTCCGAACGCGAACAGGCCCGCACCGACACGGTGAAGGACGCCGCACGCAAACCCGTCGAGGAGAAGCTCGCCGAACAGCGCAAGCTCGTCGAGGCCATGCCGGACGGACTTCCGATGAAGACGCAGGCCGAGGAGAAGCTCGCCGAGGCGCAGTCCCGGCTCGACGAGAAACTGGCCGACATGCCGACCGCGAAATGGGTCATCCGCGACCGCAACGCCCTCACCAGCTACGCCGACGTGAAGACCGAAGGCGAGATGATCGGCCGACTGGGCAAACTGTTCCCCATCCTGTTCCTCGTCATCGCGATCCTGGTGAGCCTCACCGCCGTCACCCGCATGGTGGAGGAGGACCGCCAGCTCATCGGCACCTACAAGGCCCTCGGCTACACGCGGCATGAGACCATGCTCAAATACCTCGTCTACTCGTCGGCCGCCGTGCTCGTCGGCGGAGTGATCGGTGACCTCATCGGCCTGCTCGGCCTGCCGTTCGTGTTCACCAAACGCATGCTTCACCTGCTGTACGTCATACCGACGTATCCGCTCATCATCGACTGGACCATCGGCATCGGCGGCATCCTGCTGTTCCTCGTGCTCATCGTGGGATGCGCGATGGTCGTCTGCACCGGCTCTCTGCGGCTCAACCCCGCCGAACTCATGCGTCCCAAGGCGCCCAAGGCCGGACGGACCATCCTGCTGCAGCGCGTCGGATTCGTATGGAACCATCTTTCGTTCCTTGGCAAGGTGACCGCACGCAACCTGTTCCGCTACAAGAGCCGTGCGCTCATGGTGATCGTCGGCGTGCTCGGCTGCACCGCGCTGATGACCGCCGGATTCGGCATGGGCAACTCCGCGTTGACGCTCATGCCCAGGCAGTTCAACGAAGTGGCGACCTACGACGTCATGGCCCTGACCAAGCCCGCCGACCACGACACCGTGCAGAAACGTCTCGACGACGATCCCGACGTCAAATCCGCGCTGCCGTTGCATATCGAAAGCGCGACGCTGACCGCCGCCGACACGGATACGAAGCTCACCGTGCAGCTCATGGTCGTCCCGGATGGCGAATCACTCGACGGCTACCTCGACCTGCACACCGAGGACGGCACCCCCATCAGCCTGGATGACTCGTCGAAGGCGGCCGCCGTGGTGACCGCCAACGCGGCGGAGGAGCTCGGCCTCGAAGCCGGCGGCACGGTGAACCTCGCCGACGCCATGATGGACTCCGCGGACGTCGCCGTCACCGGCGTGGCCCAATACTATACGGGCAATATCGTGGTGATGACCGAAGACGCCTACGACCACACGTTCGGCGATGACGCCGATGAGCTCTCGCTCAACGCCGATCTCCTCAAGGTCGACGGCGACGACGAGGCGCGGATCGCGTTTGCCGACAAGCTGGCCGAACAGGACGAATACCTGTCCGTGACCAGCACCGCCAAACAGCAGCGCGACTTCGCCAAGAGCTTCGCCGTCTTCTTTGTGATGATCGGGTTCATCGTGGTCATGGCCGCGATTCTGGCGGTGGTGGTGCTCTACACGCTCGCCAGCACGAACATCTCCGAACGCGAACGCGAACTCGCCACCATCAAGGTGCTGGGCTTCCGCCGCCGCGAGGTGCACGGCTACGTGAACAAGGAGATGCTGCTGCTGTGTGCGATAGGCATCGCGATCGGCCTGCCATGCGGGCGCGGACTGCTCGGCTTCCTGCTGGGCCAGCTCGACCTTCCCGGCATGAACATCGTGCCGAACGTGGCCTGGTACTGCTATGCGGCCGCCGCCGCGCTGGCCTTCGTGTTCGCGCTGCTCGTGGAGCTCGCCACCAACCGGTCCCTCGACCGCATCGACATGGTCGGCGCCCTGAAGAGCCCCGAATGATCCGATGACGATGGCCGCCATGCCCGCGGATGCAGGTACAATTGCGGGCATGGCAGCATCACGGCAGTCGGCGACGGGCGGCGTCCCACGCAGGTCCCGGCGGAACGATCCGGAACGCCGGCAGCGCATCATCTCGGCATGTCTTGACGTCATCGCCGAACGCGGAGTCGCAGGCACCTCCCACCGGGCGGTCGCCGCCCGGGCGGGGGTGCCGCTCGGATCGATGACCTACCATTTCGACGGCATGGACGATCTGCTGCATCAGGCGTTCGACCGGTTCGCGCAGGAGGCCATCGACATGTTCGCCGGACGCATGGCGTCGGTGACCGACCGCGACGGGGCGTGCGAGGCCATCGCCGCGCATATCGAAGGCGACCTGATGAACACCCGGCGCGACGTCATCATCAATCTGGAACTGTATACGCTCGCCGCCCGAGACCCCGCCTACCGGGACATCAGCGAACGGTGGATGGCGGCGAGCCGCGCCCGGCTGGAACGGTTCTTCGACCCCGTGACCGCCCGCCTGCTCGACGCCATGATCGAGGGGTTCACCCTGCACCGCGCGTTCGGCACGCCAAGCGACGGCGCCGCGGTGCGCGACGCGATCCGACGCATCGTGGATGATTCGGATTCCCGGCAGCATCGTCATCCGCCGGCGTCATATGAACCAAAGATGAATTGATAATGAACGACGGCCGAATTCGCGGCCTTCGTATGACGTCGCCCCCGTCCGCGGCATCGTCCGTCATCGATAATGGAGACGACGGAAGACGCGAGGACGAGGGGCCGACGTATGAAGACGCTTATCAGAAAAACGATCATCGCCGTCATCGGTCTGGCCATCGCGGCGGCCATATTGTATTTCGCGGGAAAGGCGCTGGTGACGGATGTTCGCGTGCCCTGGGACGCCATCTTCAACACGGCGGTCGTCGCAGGGTGCCTGTATGCGATATACCGCAACGGCCGCACTGCGCTTCTGTGCGCGACCGCGCTGAAGAACGGCCCGAGGACCGCATACGCCACGGTCGACGAATACCGCGAGACCGAGCATCATGCGTCGAGCGACGATGACGACGATGACGACGACGGCACGGTCGTGAGCGTGAGCACGCAATACCGCTTCCGCCTCGACAACGGCAGCACGGTCGTCTTCGACACGCTTCCCACCGAAGCCATGAACGACCCCGTGCTGCGCCAGGCGGCACGACGCCACGGCACGCACGTGATCATGACATGGTATGAACGTCCGCAGACCTGGCAATCGCTGGAACTCGACCCCCTGACGGCGTCGCAGGACACCATGCCGCAACGATCGGGCGCCATGCAGCGCCGCACCGCCGACGCGGAGACGCTGGTCGCCCGGCAGAAAAGCAGATTCAGGCCGCTCACCTACGCGACCGTCGTGGCGGTGGCCGTCATCATCATCGGCTCCCTGGCGTTGTACGGCTCGTTGTCGCCGTTCGGCATCCAAGGCGTCATCAAGGATTCGATGATGGGGCTGGCACCGCTGGGCATCGCGGCATGGATACTGGTACACATGGCGGTCAAGGGCCGGCTGCTGCGACAGGTCGGGGCCAGCGAGGACATCGACGAACCCAGTATGAGAAAGATCCTCTCCCACAACCGCGGCTTCCACCTCTACGGATTCGGCATACCGCTATTGGCCGGCGTCATCATGGCGTTCAGCGGCCTCACCGGCCTCGCCGTCGGCCCGCGGACCGTGCCCGCACAATACGAAAGCGTGGAAATGCGTACGGAATACGACGACCACGGCAGCAACGACTACGCCGACTTCTCGTTCACCACCCAGGACGGCCACACCCTGACCGTCACCTGCGACTGGTCCGACAAGGACGCCGCCGAACGCATCATCGGCGAGCCGGGCAGACCCATCCTGCTCACCTACTGGCCGGGCGGCGGCATCGACGTCCTCGACCACGTGGAACCCGACCCGGCGCGGCAATAGCTGCCTCGGCATCCCGTCGCATCCCTCTCAGCAGACGTTCAGGAAACGAACAGCCCGGTGTCCGGAAGGTCGCCGGGCTTTTCCAGCGCTGCGCAAGGCGGCGGCCAAGTCGCCGCCGCATAGTGGGGGCAGAGCCCCGAGCATGGCCCAATCGCGGCACGTGCCAGGGGCTTGCCCTTGCCCACATCGAACAAAAGGACCATCATGTTCGTGCTGAAGAACGCCTGGAAGACCGTCATACGGAACAAAGGGCGCAACATCCTCATCATCCTCATCGTCGCCATCATCGCCGCGGCGGCGACCGTCGGTCTCGCCATACGCAACGCCGCGGACAACGCGCGCGAGACCGGCCTCGCCTCCACCAGCGTGACCGCGACCATCGGCGTCGACCGCAGCAAACTCATGGAACAGGCGAAATCGTCGTCCTCGTCGTCCTCGTCGTCCTCGTCCTCCTCCTCATCGGATTCCAAACCCGACTTCGACGCCATGCGCGAAGCCATGGAGAACAGCAGCCTCACGCTCGCCGACTACGAGAAATACGCCAAGGCGTCCAGCGTGAACGTCGGCACATACTATTCCGAAAGCACCGGCGTCTCCGGCACCGACTCGTTCCAGCCGGTGGAAAGCACGACGTCGAACTCCGCGAACTCCGGTTCGTCGTCGTCCTCGTCGTCGTCCTCGTCGTCTGGCTCCTCGTCGTCCGGCTCCGAAGGGTCAACGCAGCAGGACCCCGGCCGCGGAGGCCCCGGAGGCGACCAAGGCGGCATGCAAGGCATGACGTCCGGCGACTTCACCCTCACCGGATTCTCCTCCGACAAGGCCGTCGCCGCAGCGAAGAACGGCACCTTCACCATGACCTCCGGCAAGGTGTTCGGCTACGGAACGGACGACAACGGCAAGGTCATCATCTCCAAGGCGCTCGCCGACTTCAACGACCTCAAGGTCGGCGACACCATCACCGTGACCAACCCGAACGACACGTCGAAGACCTACAAGCTCACCATCGGCGGCATCTACGAAAACACGACGTCGAGCAACACCGACTCCGCAGGACCGATGGGCGGCACCTCGCAGGACGCCGACAACGCCATCTACACCTCCGTCTCCACACTGAAATCACTCGGCCTCGACTCCACGACCACCGCGGCCGACGATGACGACGACACCTCCACGCAGCTGAGCTACACCTACGTGCTCGACAACGCCGACGACTACGAGACCTTCGCCTCCGACGTCAAGAAGGCCGGACTCGACGACACCCACACCGTGCAGTCCTCCGACGTGGAGAACTACGAGGCCAGCCTCGTGCCCCTCGACAACCTCGCCAAATTCGCGCTCACGCTGCTCGTCGTGGTGCTCGTGGTCGGCGCCGTCGTGCTCATCGTGCTCAACCTGTTCAACATCCGCGAACGCAAATACGAGGTCGGCGTGCTCACCGCCATCGGCGTGAACAAGGTGAAGGTGGCCGCGCAGTTCGCCATCGAACTGCTGATCGTGACCATGTGCGGCATCGCGCTCGGCGTGGCCGGCGGCGCCGCGGCATCGGTGCCGGTCTCCAACCAGCTGCTCGCCTCCCAGGTCTCCGCACAGCAGACCGAGGCCGCCAGCCAGCAGGCGCAGTTCGGACGCGGCGCCGACATGGGCGGGGGAGCGCCGGGTCAGACCTCGCAGCAGGGCGAATCCTCGGGTTCCAATGATTCGAGCGGGTCGTCGAACGGTTCCGGATCGACCGGCGCCAACGCCGCCCCGAACGAGCCGGGCGGCATGCGCGGCGGCATGAGCCGGGCCGTGGACTACGTCAGCTCCATCAACGCCACCGTGAACTTCAAGGTCATAGGCCAGCTGATACTCATCGGCCTGGGGCTCACGCTCGTCTCCGCGCTCGTCGGCATCATATTCGTCATGCGCTACGAGCCGCTGCAGATCCTCGCCGACCGTTCCTGACCTTCCCCCGAAACCCCATAGAAAAGAGCCATCATGACCAATGCAACCATCGCGAACGAACCATCGGCGGCCGCATCCGCAGCCGAGAACCCCGCCGCGACCATCCCCGCGCTGCGACTCGACCGCGTGTCATACTCCTACACCAAAGGCGGCAAGAAGGTGCTGGACGGCAGAAGCCACGACTTCCAGCCCGGCATGGTCCCCGCCCTCACCGGCCCGTCCGGCGCCGGCAAGACCACGCTGCTGTCGCGGCTGTCCGGACTGGCCGTCCCCACCGAAGGCCGCGTGCTCTACCATGGCAACGACCTCGCCAAAACGGACCGGTACCGGTACCGCAGCCACGACATCGGCGTGATCTTCCAAAGCTTCAACCTGCTGCCGGCGCTCACCGTCGCCGAAAACATCATCCTGTCGATGGACGCATCCGGCAAGACGTTCGACCGTCCGAAAACGCAGATCGCCAAGGAGCTCATCGCAAAAGTGCGGCTGCGCCCCGAATACGCCGACGAACGCATACTGCATCTTTCGGGCGGCGAACAGCAGCGTGTGGCCATCGCGCGCGCATTGAGCTACGACCCGTCGATCATCCTCGCCGACGAACCGACCGGCAACCTCGACCTTGGCACACAGAACGACATCATGGCGATCTTCCGTTCGCTGGCCCACGACGAGGGCAGGTGCGTGATCATCGTCACGCACAGCCCCGAAGTGGCCGCGCAGTCGGATGAGGTGTATGAGCTGGCCAAACTGCTGTAGGAAATCACCGGATGGCACCACATGGGCCGGAATCGGTCATCTGGATCTTTTCTGGAATACCGGGTGTGGCGGGGTTCTCCCCTCAGTCAGACTTCGTCTGACAGCTCCCCTCGGGGAGGGGAGCCTGTTGGGTGGAGGTCCCGCCGGGATTCAGCCTGTTGGGTGGGGGTCTTGGTGTGGGAAGGGTCGTGCGGATGCGTGTGTCGTCAAGGCGTGGAAAACGAAGGCGTATTCCAATACGTCAAGTTTTCCGCAACGCCGATGACACTCCATCCGGGGCTTTTCCGTTTTGTGGGGTTCTCCCCTCAGTCAGACTTCGTCTGACAGCTCCCCTCGGGGAGGGGAGCCTGTTGGGTGGAGGTCCCGCCGGGATTCGTTCCTGCGAGGGGAGCGGCCGCTAAGGCCGCGCACGGTTACCGGTGTTGTTGAGGCCTTAGTTCTTGTGCAATGCGGCGTTGAGTTCGATGCCCACCTTGCGGGTACGGGCTTCAACGGCACCGGTAACGGAATTGCGGATGAACATGATGTTGTCCTTGCCGCTGAGATCCTTGCCCTTGACGACCTCAAGCGGTTCGCCGGCCGCGACCTTGGCCTTGTCGTAGATCGTCACCTTGGTGCCTGCGGTCACGTACAGGCCGGCTTCGACCACGCAGTTGTCGCCGAGGGAGATGCCGATGCCGGCGTTGGCGCCGAGCAGTGAGTGCTTGCCGATGGAGTTGCGCAGCTTGCCGCCGCCGGAGAGCGTGCCCATGATGGAGGCCGCGCCGCCGATGTCGGAGCCGTCGCCGACGACCACGCCCTGGGAGATGCGGCCTTCGACCATGGAGGTGCCGAGCGTGCCGGCGTTGAAGTTCACGAAGCCCTCGTGCATGACGGTGGTGCCTTCGGCCAGGTGGGCGCCGAGGCGGATGCGGTCGGCGTTGCCGATGCGCACGCCGGACGGCACCACGTAGTCGATCATGCGCGGGAACTTGTCGACGGACAGCACGTTGACGTCCACGGCCGGATACGGGGCGGCGGACGCGGCCTTGAGCACGTCGAGCTTGCGCAGTGCGAAGTCCTCCACGGCGAACGGCCCGTAGTTCGTCCACACGACGTTGTTGAGCTTGCCGAAGATGCCGTCGAGGTTCAGCGTGTTCGGCTTGGCGAGGCGCATGCTCATGAGGTGCAGGCGCAGGTAGGCGTCGGCCGCGTCCACGATCGGGTCGTCGATGTGCGAGACGGTGAACACGGGCAGGCGGCGCACGCCACGGGCGTCGGCCTCCACGTGTTCGAGTGCGCCGAAGTCATGCTGCGGACGGTGTCCCTCGGCCGGTGCGACGCCGAGCGTCAGGGTCGGATACCACACGTCCAGGGTGTTGCCGGCCGCGTCCACGCTTGCCAGGCCCCAACCCCATGCCGTACGTGATTCAGTCATATGTCTGCTCCTTGCTGCGCATATATATTGGTATATATGTCGGTTCGTATGTGCCGTCTCGTATGTGCCGTTTCGTTCGGGGATATGCCGAACGGGCCGCATCCGGCGGTCATCGATCCGCCGTTGTCCACAATAAATCCCACCCGAGATAGCCGAGGGCGAAACGTCCATGGGATTTTGTGAGGGGCAGCCGTTACAATGACGCCTTGTGAATGAATACCGGAAGGAACGTGAGCAGCGTGAACGCCGCCGTCGCCTCGTGGCGCGGGCGGTGTGCATCGTCGTCGCCGTCGGCATGCTCGTCAGCCTGGTCGTTCCGGCGTTGTACGCGGGTCTTTGACCCGGCCGTCGTCCCATGACGCACGCCGGGGCCGGCGTGCGGACGATGTCTTTTCCACCATCCGTATTCGATTCGTCGTCGCATCGCATTCGAACGACATGACGGCCGACGAGTACGGTGACCGATGCAGACGGCCGTCGGGCGGCACAAGCCCGGCCGGACACGGCACACGATACGACATACGATTTGTAAGGTAAGCAACAATGGCAGAATTTGATTTCTCGCAGGCGATCGGCGCACTGCGATCGAAGTACGACACCATCGCCGGCGCCGTCGATCTCGACGCCCTCAGGACGCAGATCAAGGAGCTTGAACAGGAGGCCAGCGCCCCCGGGCTGTGGGACGACCCCGAGAACGCGCAGAAGGTGACGAGCCGTCTTTCGGCCGCGGAATCGCAGCTCAAGCGCATCGAATCGGCCGGCAGCCGCATCGACGACGTGGAGACGCTCGTCGAACTCGGCCGCGAGGAGGACGACGCCGACACCCTCGCCGAGGCCCAGGATGAGGTGGGGAATCTCGACAAGGACCTTTCCGACATCGAGATCCAGACCCTGCTCGACGGCGAATACGACGAACGCGCCGCCGTGATCACCATCCGTTCCGGCGCTGGCGGCGTCGACGCGGCCGACTGGGCACAGATGCTGCTGCGCATGTATCTGCGCTGGGCGGAACGCCACGGCTACAAGCACAAGGTCATGGACACGTCCTACGCCGAGGAGGCCGGCATCAAGTCGGCCACGTTCCAGATCGACGAGCCGTACGCCTACGGCAAGCTTTCCGTCGAGGGCGGCACGCACCGTCTCGTGCGCATCAGCCCGTTCGACAACCAGGGACGCCGTCAGACCAGCTTCGCCGCCGTCGAGGTGGTGCCGCTGGTCGAGGCCACCGACCATATCGACATCCCCGACACCGACCTGCGCGTGGACACCTACTGCTCCTCCGGCCCCGGCGGCCAGGGCGTGAACACCACGTACTCCGCCGTGCGACTGACCCACCTTCCCACCGGCATCGTCGTGACCATGCAGGACGAGCGCTCGCAGATCCAGAACCGCGCGGCCGCCATGCAGGTGCTCCAGTCCCGACTGCTCGTGCTCAAGCATGAGGAGGAGGCCAAGAAGAAGAAGGAGCTCGCCGGAGACATCAAGGCCAGCTGGGGTGACCAGATGCGCTCCTACGTGCTGCACCCGTACCAGATGGTCAAGGATCTGCGCACAGGCTACGAGACGTCGCAGACCCAGGCCGTGTTCGACGGCGAGATCGACGAGTTCATCGACGCCGGCATCCGCTGGCGGCACCAGCAGCGCCGCGAGGCCGCGAAGAACGCCGAATAGGCGCGTCGCGCAACGGATTACGGATCGGGAACCACGCAATCGCATGACCGTGAAGGGGTAAGCAATGGCATTGATTTCGCTTGAGGACGTCACCAAGATCTATCCGCGGGGGTCGCGTCCCGCATTGGACGACATCACGCTCGACATCGACCGCGGCGAGTTCGTGTTCCTCGTGGGCGCCTCCGGGTCCGGCAAGACCACGCTGCTGAGCCTGCTGCTGCGCGAGGAGCAGGCCACCGAGGGCGAGATCCGCGTGGCCGGCAGCGACCTGCGGAGGCTTCCCGCCCGGCAGGTGCCGCAGTACCGCCGCGGCATAGGATTCGTGTTCCAGGACTACAAGCTGCTCGCCAACAAGACGGTGTGGCAGAACGTGGCCTTCGCGCTGGAGGTCATCGGCACGCGGCGGTCCACCATCAAGTCGCTGGTGCCGCAGGTGCTGCAGACCGTGGGGCTGACCGGCAAGGAGGACCGTCTGCCGCATGAGCTCTCCGGTGGCGAGGCGCAGCGTGTGGCCATCGCCCGCGCCTATGTGAACCATCCGCGCATCCTGCTGGCCGACGAGCCCACAGGCAACCTCGACCCCACCACGTCCGTGGGCATCATGGAGGTGCTGGAGGCCATCAACCGCACCGGCACCACCGTGGTCATGGCCACGCACAACGAGGAGATTGTCAACTCCATGCGCAAACGCGTGGTCGAGCTGCACAACGGCAAGATCGTGCGCGACGAGCGCCAGGGCTCCTATGATTCCGCCACCTACTTCCCCGACGCGGAGGTGGAGGCGCGCGCCCAGCAGGCGATCGGCGTGGCCTCGGACGCCGCGCGGCAGGCCGATCTGGTCCGTGCCGACGGGGCCGGCGACGCCTCGCCGACCGCCGGCGTCATCGCCGCTGCCGAAGCCGTGCACAACGCCGGCGCGGGTGACGAGGGCATAGCCCGTCTCGCCGGCTCCGTGCACTCGGGCCGCAAGGGCCGGTACGGGGAGACCTTCGTTTCCGTGGAGGACACGCTCACGTGGGGCAAGGGCATCTCCCTGGATTCCGCGAAGAACCGGTCCGCGAGGAACGGCGGCGACGCCAAGGGCTCCAAGACGGCCGACGACGATTCCAGGTTCAAGGCGCCGAACTCCGTTGACCTCGCCGAGCCCGCTGTGGATTCCGGCACCGCCGTGGACTCCGGCGCCGCCGCTCCGGAGCCTCCGGCCCCGCCCGCGCCGCCGCGCCGCGGCGCACGAGACACCGACAAGACCGTGAAGAAGGAGAATGACCGATGAGATTCCGCTTTGTGCTTTCGGAGACGTGGACCAGCATCAAGCGCAACGGCTCGATGATCCTTTCGGTCATGCTCGTCACGTTCATCTCGTTCGTGTTCATCGGCGCGTCGATGCTCATGCAGGCGCAGATCACCAAGGCGAAGGGCGACTGGTACGACAAGGTCGAGGTCGTCGTCTGGCTCTGCCCGGACGGCACCAGCCAGTCCGCGAACTGCGCCTCCGGCAAGGCGCCGACCACCGACGAGGTCATCGACATCCAGAACACCATCAAGGACGAACTGCACAACGACGTCTCCAAGATTACCTATGTGAGCAAGGAGCAGTTCTACAAGGACACGTTCGTCAAGCAGTATCCGGGCGGCGTGTACCAGGGACGCACCATGACCGCGGACGACATGCAGGGGTCGCTCAGGCTCAAGCTCACCAATCCGGAGAAATACCAGCAGGTCTCCGAGGTGCTTTCCGGCAAGAAGGGCGTCGAGGAGGTGCAGGACCAGCGGCAGATCTTCGACCCCGTGTTCGCCGTGCTCAACCGCGGCACCGTCGTCACCGTGGTGCTGGCCGCCGTGATGGTGCTCGTGGCCATCATGCTCACCGGCACCACGATCCGCATGTCCGCGGCCTCGCGCAAGAACGAGACCGAGATCATGCGGCTGGTGGGCGCGTCCAACTGGATCATCCAGCTGCCGTTCCTCCTCGAAGGCGCCATCGCCTCGTTCATCGGCTCGGTGCTCTCCTGCGTGGCCCTCGGCGCCATCGTCGAGGTGTTCGTCACCAACTGGCTGGCCACCACCGTCACCTGGATGCCGTTCGTCAGCATGGGCACCGTGCTCATGTTCTCCCCGGTGCTTGTGGCGGGTGCCGTGGTGCTGTCCATCATCGCGTCGCTGTTCTCGCTGCGTCGTTACCTCAAGGCGTAATCGTTCGTTCGCCGTCAGGGTGAACGTTTACAATACAGTCAAACATGCAAGGCTTTCGGATGGGGAAGAGGGGCCGTCCGGAAACGTAAGGAGACGATATGAGCATGTCGCGTACCGGCACGAACACCTTGGGCGTCAAGGCCGTTGGCATCGTCGCGTGCGTGGGTCTGACGATGTCCGTGGCGCTGGCGAGTCTCGCCGCGCCCGTGCAGCAGGCCAACGCCGTGCCGTCATACAGCCAGCTCGCGCAGAGCAAGGCCAAGAAGCAGTCGCTGCAGCAGAAGCTCGGCGGCGTGAACTCCGCACTGGCCCAGAAGATCATCGAACTGGACGATTTGACGAACACGCAGATTCCCGCCGCCATCAAGGCGGCTGAGAAGGCCAGCTCCGACGCCGAGTCCGCGCAGGACGAGGCCGATGCGGCCGCCGCACGTCTTGAGGCCGCGCAGAAGGACAAGTCCGATCTGGAGAAGAAGATCAAGGAGACCGGCGAGGACTACGACGACGCGCACGCCGCCGTCGCCCAGCTGGCCCGCGACAGCTTCCACGGGTCCGCGGCCTCCGACACGATGAGCATGGTCACCGGCTCCAAGGACACCGACGACTTCATCAAGTCCATGCAGTCGTCCGCCGCGGTCAGCCGTTCGGAATCCAACGCCGCGAACGACGCCGCCAACGCGCAGAGCACGCAGATGAACCGCCGCCAGCGTCTTGAGGCCATCGAGAAGCAGATCACCGACCTCAAGACCCAGGCCGAGTCCGACGCCGCCGACGCCAAGAAGGCCGCCGCCGACGCCAAGGCCAAGAGCGACCAGCTCAACGCGTTGCGCAACCAGGGCGACAAGCAGCGCGCCTACCTCGAAAGCCAGCAGAGCCAGCTCAAGTCGGCGACGGCCAAGGAAGCCGCCCAGATCGTGATGATGCAGTCGCAGATCGACTCGTACAACCAGCAGCTCGCCGCCGCCAGCAAACCGACCTCCACCCAGCAGATCAACGCCAACAGCGGCGCCCAGGGCAGCACCCGTCCCTCCACCGGCTCCTCGAACACGAGCCGACCCTCCACGAACACGAGCCGGCCGAGCACCAACACCAGCCGGCCCAGCACCAACACCAGCCGGCCGTCGACGAACACCAACTCGTCCAGCCGTCCTTCGGGCATGAACTACTCCGTGCCCGGCAACTGCCCGCAGGGATCCACGTACTGCTACGGCCACCAGACCGGCAACGTGGGCAACGCCTACCCATGGAGCCAGTGCACGTGGTGGGCCTACATCCGCCGCGGCCAGCTGAGCCTGCCCGTCGGCTCCTACCTCGGCAACGGCCAGGACTGGGGCAACTCCGCCCGTGCCCTCGGCTACTATGTGAACAACACGCCGCATGTCGGCGCCGTCATGGTGTTCCGCGCCGGACAGAACGGCCACAGCCCGATCTACGGCCATGTGGCGGTCGTCGAGCGCATCAACTCCGACGGTTCCGTACTGGTATCCGAAGGCGGTTCCATCTGGCAGGGCAACGTCCACTACGACACCCTCTACGACGCCTCCGCCCACCAGTTCGTGCACTACTGATCCGCTGATTCTTGACGTCATGATTCTTGACGTCAAGATCCATAGCGCATGAATGTGACGCATATCGTCCGCCGATGGCGGGAACCCGATCGGGGTTCCCGCCATCATTGCGTTCGTGGCGGCGTCCGTAACGGTAGTATTGACGGGAGCCGGCCCGCGGCGGACGCGCACATCGGGCAGCCCGTCAGGCGCGTCATGAGGCCGAACGAGTGAAACAGCGGCATACGTCGAAACGACATATGCCGAGACGACGCAGCACACCCGCAACAGAGGAGAGGAGGGCCGTATGGCAGCCAAGCAGACGAAGCAGGACAAGAGGGAGCAGGGCGACAAGCCCATCGCCGTGAACCGCAGGGCACGGCACGACTACGAGATCGAGGACCGTCTTGAAGCCGGCATCGTATTGTCGGGAACGGAAGTGAAATCGTTGCGCGAGGGACGCGCCTCGCTGGCCGAATCGTTCGTTAGCATCGACCGGCGAGGAGAGATCTGGCTGGAAAACGCCAACATCCCCGAATATCTCAACGGCACATGGACCAACCACGCGCCCAAGCGCAAACGCAAACTGCTGCTGCACGCGCAGCAGATCGACAAGCTCGCCCGGCAGACCGAGGCCAAGGGATACACCATCGTCCCGCTCAGCCTGTATTTCAAGAACGGCCGGGTGAAGGTCGAGATCGCCCTCGCGCGCGGCAAGCGCGAATACGACAAACGCCAGGCGCTGCGCGAGGCCCAGGACAAGCGCGAGGCCCAGCGCGCGATGCGGCTTCGTAACATGCGGCATTAACTAAGACGACGTTCTCCGTTTACCATGGCATATATGAGAAACGTGAAGACCCTCCTCGCCGCTTTGGTCGCGGCGGTTCTGATTATGCCGCTCGCCGCATGCGGCACCACGGACAGGACCGACGCCGACCCCGACATCGCCCGCAGCTACGATGTGAGCCATATCCAAAAGGATGAGAAGATCGCCGCCATGCTGCCCGAGTCGGTGACGAAGGACGGCAGGCTCTCCGTCGGCGTGAACGTGACGTATGCGCCCGCGGAGTTCCTGGCCTCCGACGGCAAGACGCCAGTCGGATATGAGATCGATCTGGACAAGGCGCTCGCCAGGGTGTTCGGCCTCGACCTCGACATCGAGAACGCCACGTTCGACACCATCATCCCGTCCGTGGGATCGAAATACGACATCGGCGTCTCCGGGTTCACGGTGAACAGGGAGCGCATGGACGCCGTCGACTTCGTCACCTACGCCAAGGCCGGCCTCACCTTCGCGGTGCGCAAGGGAAACCCCACGCACGCCGACCCGAAGCGGCTGTGCGGCACGCGCGTGGCCGTGCAGGTGGGCGTCGTGGCCGAGACCGAGATGTACAAGGCGCAGGACGCGTGCAAGGCCGCCGGCGAGGAACGCATCGAGATTCTGCCGTACCGCAACCAGACCGACGTGACGACGGCGCTGATCGCCGGCCGTGTGGATCTCATGTACGCCGATACGCCGGTCTCCGGATATGCGGTGGCGCAGACCGACGGCCAGCTGGATACCCTCGGCGAGAACGAGGGCGTGCAGCCCATGGGCGTGGCGGTGAAGAAGGGCGACGCGCAGACCGTGAAGGCCGTTGAGGCGGCGTTGAACAAGCTCATGGCCGACGGAACGTATCAGGCGATTATGAAGACATGGGGCGTGGAGAACGTGATGATCGACAAACCCGAGGTCAATCCCAAGGTGGATGCGTAGCGCGGTGCCCTTTCCGGCCCCCTCAGTCCGCCTTGCGGCGGCCAGCTCCCCCACCATTCGTGGGGGAGCCGATTGGATGGGGCCTTGACGGTCGTCCCTCTTTCCGGCTCCCCTTCGGGTGGGGCTGTCGTCGCCAGCGTTCCCTCTCTCCGGCTCCCCTCCGTGAGGGGAGCTGTCGAGCGTATGCGAGACTGAGGGGAGTGTCTGCTTCTGTCGTCGTCTTTTTGTGGCCCCCTCAGTCCGCCTTGCGGCGGCCAGCTCCCCCACCATTCGTGGGGGAGCCGATCGGATGGGGCCTTGGCGGTCGGCTCCCCCTCGGGTGGGGGCGTCGTCGTCAGTATTCCTTCCCTCCGGCTCCCCTCGGTGAGGGGAGCTGTCGCCGACGGCGACTGAGGGGAGTCGCGTGTGCGCACCCCTTGCGCCATCGGTTTGGCTGGTGTCCACGAATATTTGGTTGGTAACGTGTTCGTGACATTGTGAACTTACGTTCAGGTAACGGATCAGGAAACGAATCCCGAGAGGAAGCAGACAATGTCATTCACGACTCGCATCAAGGCGTTCGCCGCGGCCACGCTCGCCGCGGCCACGCTGTTCTCCATGGCCGCATGCGGCACTTCGGACTCCTCGGACGCCGGCGCCTCCGACGGCTCATCCAAGTCCGCGGGAACGCAGGGCTTCGACACCAGCTCCATCAAGAAGGACGACGAGCTCGCCGCCATGCTGCCCGACTCCATCAAGAGCGACGGCGTGCTCAAGGTCGGCACCGATACGTCCTACGCCCCGGCCGAGTTCCTCGCCGAGGACGGCAAGACCCCGGTCGGATTCGACGTCGACCTCACCAAGGCGCTGGCCGCGGAATTCGGTCTCAAGGCCGAGAACGTCACCGCCACCTTCGATTCGATCATCCCGTCCGTCGGCTCCAAGTACGACGTCGGCATCTCCTCGTTCACCGTCACCAAGGAACGTCTCCAGGCCGTCGACTTCGTCACCTACTTCAAGGCCGGCTCCACGTATGTGGTGAAGAAGGGCAACCCCAACAAGATCGACAGCGCCGACCTGTGCGGCAAGAAGGTGGCCGTCCAGACCGGCACCACGCAGGAGGAGGAGGTCAACAAGGCCAACGACGCCTGCAAGGCCTCCGGCAAGAGCGCCATCGACATCCAGTCGTCCAAGCTGCAGACCGACGTGACCACGGCCGTCGCCTCCGGCAAGGCCGACATCTTCTATGCCGACACCCCGGTGGCCGGCTACGCCATCAAGCAGACCGGCGACACGCTTGAGGCCCTTGGCGAGGACGTCGGCGTGACGCCCGAGGCCATCGCCGTCAAGAAGGGCGACGCCAAGACCGCCGAGGCGATGCAGAAGGCCGTGCAGAAGCTCATGGACGACGGCACCTACAAGAAGATCCTCGACACATGGGGCGTCTCCTCGGGTGCCGTCGACAAGGCCGAGATCAACCCCAGCGTCGAATCCTGAGCATGTTTTTGTAATGTGAAACCATCGTCATCCAAGACACGGCCCATCGGGTAGTGTCTTGGATGATTCCGTTGTAGCAAGAAAGAGAAGAAAGCCGCAGGACAATGGCAGCAAAGAACACCGAATCCGACGGGCTGAACATCCCCAACCGGATCGACGCCCTACCCGTACGACGCCCGGGGCCGGTCGTGGCCGGCGTCATCGTCGCGTTCCTGGCGGTCATGCTGATCTACGGCATGGTCACCAACGAGCGCTTCGAATGGAACATCGTCTGGAAATACCTCTTCAACGAAAACGTGCTCGCCGGCATCGGCTGGACGTTGTGGATCACCGTGCTCTCCATGGTCATCGCGACCGTGCTCGCCGTCATCCTTGCCGTCATGCGCAAATCCATCAATCCGGTGCTACGCGGCGTGAGCTGGTTCTTCATCTGGTTCTTCCGCGGCACCCCTGTGTACACCCAGCTGGTGTTCTGGGGCCTGTTCTCCGTGCTCGTGCCCAGGCTGGGTCTTGGCATCCCGTTCACATCTGTCGAATTCTGGTCCATCGACTCGCAGAACGTCGTCACCGCGTTCCGCGCCGCCGTCATCGGTCTGGCGCTCAACGAGGCCGCCTACCTCTCCGAGATCGTGCGCGCCGGCCTTGAGGCCGTAGACCCGGGTCAGGCCGAGGCCGCCGAGGCGCTCGGCATGCGCCGGTCGCTCATCATGCGCCGCATCATCCTGCCGCAGGCCATGCGCATCATCATCCCGCCGACCGGCAACGAGACCATCGGCATGCTCAAGACCACGTCGCTGGTGCTGGCAGTGCCGTTCACGCTGGATCTGCAGTTCGCCACCAACGCCATAGCCAACCGCATCTACAAGCCCATACCGCTGCTCATCGTGGCCTGCTTCTGGTACCTGCTCATCACCTCGATCCTCATGGTCATCCAGTCGCGGCTCGAAAAATACGGCTCTTCGGGTGTTTGTGTGGGTGTGGATCACTGGTCCGGCCTGCTGGTTATTGGCGTCCGGGGAGTTGTAGGTCGAGTCCTCCGCATTTGAGCATGACGAGGCTGATGAGGTTGTCGAGGTTGCGGTAGCCGTAGCCGATCTTGATGGTGGTCTTGAT
>NZ_QFFN01000011.1 GCF_003129925.1 Bifidobacterium catulorum
AAGGACTAGGATTTCGCGCTCACCCCAAGTGAGGCACCACTCCGGATTACGCGCTCACTTTCAAATGAGGCACCTCGGTGTTTCCGGGGAGGCCGCGGAGTCCATGCGGCGAACCGTCCCGGACGTCCGACGCGCGGACATGTCACCGGGCGCGCGGATGCGAGGCGGCGTAGGTCTCCATGAGGGTCTGCGGGCTGACATGCGTATAGATCTGCGTGGTGGTGACGGAGGCGTGGCCGAGCAGCTCCTGCACGCTGCGCACGTCGGCGCCCCCTTGGATCAGATGAGTGGCGAAGGAGTGCCTCAGCGTATGGGGGTGCAGGGGTTTGGTTATGCCGGCCCGTCGCCCGGCGAGGCGGACGATGTCCCATACGGACTGCCGGGAGAGACGACGCCCGCGCTTGTTGAGGAATATGGCCCTCATCTCCGGATTGGTCTTCGACCGGCCCATCAGATCGGTTCGTGCGCCGGCCAGATAGTCGCGCATGGCGGCACATGCGTAGGAGCCCACGGGCACGAGCCGCTGCTTCGACCCCTTGCCCATGAGTCTGGCCACATGCGATTCGAGGTCGATGTCGGACAGGTCCGCGCCCACGGCCTCGGAGACGCGGCATCCGGTGGCGTACATGAATTCGAGCAGCGCCCTGTCACGCACCCCGACCGGGTCGTCGGACCCCTGCGGGCAGGCGGCGTCGAGCAGGGAGGCCACTTCGTCGATGGTGAGCACATCCGGCAGGGTTCCAGGGCTTTTCGGCGCCTTGACGTCTTCGGAGACGTCGGCAGGGGCCTTGCCTTCGGCGACGATGAACCGGTGCAGCTCATGCACCGCGGCGAGGCGGCGCGCACGGCTCCGGGCGCTTTCGCCGGCGAGCGATGCGATGAAATCCTCGACGTCCCGTCTGTCGATGCCGTCCGGAGAGTCGATGCCGCGTGAGGCGAGCCACGCCGTATAGCGCGTGAGATCGGAACGGTATGCGGCTATGGTCGACTTCGCCAGCCCCCGTTCCACGTCGATGTGCGCGAGGAACCGTTCGACGAGTCCTTCCAATTCGGTCACCGGGATCGCCCCCACGTCGTGCATGAATATCGGTGTGTATGGATGATATGGAAAACCCCGCAGAACGATGCTGCGGGGTTTATCGCGATGCTGATTCGCACCTGCGGGATCAGGCCTCGACCGGGGCGTTCACGTCCTCGGGGAGGGCGGCCTTGGCGGCCTCCACGATCGTCTTGAACGTGTCGGGGTCGGAGACGGCGATCTCGGCGAGGGCGCGGCGGTCCAGGTCGATGTCGGCCAGACGCAGGCCCTGGATGAAGCGGTTGTAGGTGATGCCTTCGGCGCGGACGGCGGCGTTGATGCGCTGGATCCACAGCTTGCGGAAGTCACCCTTGCGCGCCTTGCGGTCGCGGAAGTTGTAGTTGAAGGAGTGCAGCAGCTGTTCCTTGGCCTTGCGGTACAGGCGGGAACGCTGGCCACGGTAGCCCGAGGCCCTTTCGAGAACGACGCGGCGCTTCTTGTGGGCGTTTACTGCGCGCTTTACACGTGCCATATGTTATTTCCTCAGCTTTCTAATACGTCTTCTATGCGTGCAATCCACTGATCAGTGGTTGAGCATGTTCTTCAGGTTCGCGGTCTGGGTCTTGGCGAGGACCTTGTCGGCCTTCAGGGCGCGACGGACGCGAGCCGACTTGTGCTCGAGGTTGTGGCGCATGGAGCTGCCAGCGTGCATCAGCTTGCCCGTGCCGGTGACGCGGACGCGCTTGGATGCAGCGGAGTTACTTTTCATCTTCGGCATTGCTGCCCTCCTTGTGAGTGGTGTTCTTCGAGGAAGAGTTCTTCAGTTCGGCGCCGGCCGCGGCCGCGGCCTCGGCCTGGGCCTCCTTCTTGGCCGCCAGACGTGCGGCCTGACGGGCCTGACGCTCGGCGCGGGCGGAGGCGCCACGTCGACGCTGCTCGGACTGGGTGTGGACCTTCTTGCCCTTCGGGGCCAGCACCATGATGATGTTGCGGCCATCCTGGCGCGGCTGGGACTCGATGGTGCCCACTTCGGAGACCTCGTCGGCCAGACGACGCAGCAGCTCGACGCCGCCGATGGGGCGGGACTGCTCACGGCCGCGCAGCATGATGGTGACCTTCACCTTGTCGCCGCCGGAGAGGAACCGCTCCACGTGGCCCTTCTTGACTCCGAAGTCATGGTCGTCGATCTTCAGGCGGAAACGAATCTCCTTGATCTCGGCCGTGCTTTGGTTGCGACGGGCCTCACGCGCCTTGATCTTCTCGTTGTACTTGTACTTGCCGTAGTCAATAAGCTTGGCCACCGGCGGCTTGGCGTTCGGCGCCACCTCGACGAGGTCGAGGTTGGCCTCACGCGCCAGATTCAGCGCGACCGAGGTTGCGATGACGCCCACCTGCTCGCCCTTCGGGCCGATCAGGCGTACTTGCGGTACGCGAATCTCTTCGTTGATACGTGGTTCGGCGCTAATGATGACTCCAATCCCTATTGCCCGGCGAAATTCCATCTGCGTCCGAAACCACAGCCGTCGTATATGGCGCGCCCGTTCGGCTCATGCACGGCATATCACCGGACTCATGGAACAAGCGTCAATCATATGCGGACGCATTCGTATCCGATCGAATCGCCGCAATCAGGCTGTAGGCCTTGGACCCGAGGCCATGAGAGGCTTCCAGGTGGGATTTCTCCACTTTCTTGATTACTCAAGCCTTGAAGATATTACCACGGTTTTTCCGATGCGCAACCGGCGTGTCGAGTCATCGCACCGCCTTGAGCAATCCGGGGATGCCCTGCTCCCTGAGCAGCTTGCGGTACGGTCCCGCCTCCTGCGCGATGAGCTGGTCGATGGCCCTCATACCGAGCACCTCGACGGGCGCCTTGTCGTCGGTGAGGATAAGCCCGCTGCCGGAGGCGGGTTCGGGCACCTGCCTGAACCTGTGGGCCACGTCGGTCATGAACATGGCCAGTTCGGTATCGTGCGTGTTCATCACGGTCATGGCGCGCAGCGCCGCGGCCTTGGAATCCTTGGACAGGGAGCTCGTGCCGCGGAACGACCTGTCGTCGCCGATGGTCTTGGCGAACAGCTCACGGTTGGTGGTGCCCGGCACGTCGGCGGTGATCACGTTGCCCTCCTTGAACACGGAGGCTATGGTCGCCTGCAGCGCCTCGTTGATGGAGCCCTCGCCGTCGGAGATCATGTTCATGTTGACGACCATCACGCCGCCGGGGTTGAGATGCTCCTTGACCATCGTGAAGAATTCGGTGGAGCTCATCTGGAACGGGATGGTGATGTCCTGGTACGCGTCGACCATGATGACGTCGTATCGTCCATGGGTGGCCGCGAGCCATGCGCGGCCGTCGTAGGTGCTGACGGGGATGTCGGAGGGCTCGTCGAAGTACTCCCCCGCCAGCCGGGTGATCTTCCCGTCGAGCTCCACGCCCTGTATGCGCATCCCCGGATAGTATCGTCTGAGCTGACGGGCGTATGTGCCGGTGCCCATGCCCAGGATCAGCGCGGAATCGGCATGGTCGGCGAGGGACGGCGCCGCGAGCGCGGTGTCGTAGTACATGCCGGTTAGTCCGTCGCTCTTCATGGCGACGGACTGCACGCCGAACAGCACGTTGGTGGAGAGTATCGTCCGGTCGGAGAGGTTCTTGACCTGCAGGTAGTTGTAGATGGACTCGCCCTCGTAGGCGAGCGTGGCCCTGTTCTCCCAGAACGCGAATCCGGTGAGCGGCGAGACGATGGCCGTGCCGACGAACACGACGACGGAGACGGCGGATACGACGAGTCGGGTCCTTGCGGCGACGAAATACGCCAGCGGCAGAAGCAGCAGCAGTCCGGAGAAGATGAGGAACGTCACGAACGTACCGGCGGCGGGGATGGTGACGAACGTGGGCAGGAACGTGCCGAGGATGGACCCGACGGTGTTGCAGGCGGAAAGACGGCCCACGACGGACGCGTTGTCGTCGAGCGAGTCGGTGGCGAACTTGTTGAGCCCGGGGGTGACGGTGCCGAGCAGGAACAGGGGCGGCACGAAGACGACCATGCAGCTGACGAACGCGGCGATGACGAGGAAGTTCGTCGACACGGTGACGATGAGCAGTCCCGAGACCAGCAGGATGACGTACTTGCCGACCAACGGGATCAGCGATATCCATACGGCGGCGGCGAGGATGCGCAGATACAGGCGGTCCGGGTCGGGGTTGCGGTCGGCCCATCGACCGCCGAACACGGCGCCCAGCGCCAAGGCGATCATGATGGTGCCGATGATGATGGTCCACACGATCTGCGAGCTGGAGAAATACGGGGCGAGCAGCCGGGATGTGCCGAGTTCGGCCGACATGACCGCCATGCCGGAGAAGAACTCCGTGACGTATAGGAATATCTTCGACCGCAGTATCGGTCGCGCGTCCGTCGTCGCCTTGCGCATCATGCCCGCCTTTCCCGTCATTGCCCGTCCTATCATGGCCGGCCCTATCATGGCCGGTCCGACTTGACCATTATGCCGCCGTAGTGACGATTCCGTCACGCGTTTCGCTCCTACAATGAGACGTGAGTGTTCCATCGACGACGAAGGAGAGCCATCATGATCGACCATCTGACCATCAAGGTCAAGGATTTTGACAGGGAGGCGGCGTTCTACGAGGCCGCGCTCGCACCTCTCGGCTATGCGAAGGGCGTGGAGTTCCCCGGTGCCGTGCAGTTCGTGTCCGAAGACGGATCCAGCGTGTGGGTGAGTCGCACGGATGGCGACGTGCAACCGATGCACGTGGCGTTCACCGGCGACGAGGATGCGATAGCGGCGTTCCATGCCGCCGCATTGGCCGCCGGCGGCACCGACAACGGCGCCCCGGGCCCGCGTCCGAACTACGGTCCGACGTATTATGCGGCGTTCGCGCACGACCCCGAGGGCAACAACATCGAGGCCTGCCGGCATTAAGGGCCGGCCCGCCTAGAGCACGCCGAAATGACGTAGCGCCTTGATGACGCCGTCGTCGTCCACCGCGGCGGTGACGTAGTCGGCGGCGGCCTTCGCCTTGTCGCCGCCGGACCCCATGGCCACGCCGATGCCGGCGTAGGCGAGCATGTCGGCGTCGTTGCCGCCGTCGCCGAACGCCATGGTCTCCTCCCGGGAGAATCCGTAGAGGCCCATGAACGCCTTGATTCCCGCGGGCTTGCCGCCGTCGGCGGGTATGAAGTCGCAGAACGAGGGATGCCAGCGCACCGAGCGACAGCCGGGCAGCATGCCGACGATTCTCCGCTCCTCGTCCTCGCCGACGAATGCGGAGAACTGGAAGGTGGGGTGGTCGAGCACGCGGCGGACGTCGTCGACGACCAGCGACGGCGCCGTGGAGCCGAGACCGGCGTATTGGTCCCGGATCTTCGGCGTGATCCGGTTGAAGTAGACATAGTCCTCCTCCGCGAAATTCGCGCCCACATCCGGATGGGCGGCCAGATAATCGAGGAAGATGCGCAGGTCCCCCTTGCCGATGTCATGGGTCTTGAGGAAGCCGTTGCGGTCGAAGCAGTACTGCCCGGTCATGGTCACGTAGCCGTCGAATTCGATGCCGAGCCGTCTGGTGACGATCGTCATCTGCGAGGGCGCGCGCCCCGTGGCGATGAACACCCTGACGCCCTTGGACTTCAACGTCTCGATGGCGTCTTTGGTGGATTGCGGCACCTCATGGGTGGTGAAACTGGTCAGCGTGCCGTCGATGTCGAAGAACACGGCCTTGATCTGCTGCGCCATGGCAAACTCCTCCGTCGTATGCGTCGCGACCAGCTTACCAACGGCGCACGATGCGACCGCGGCCGAATACCGGGCCGGAACGCATCGGACTGTTACGCTGGACATGACGAAGGAGGATTCGATGCGCGGGACCCCCGAACATATTTGACGAGAACAAGCCGATGTCCGGATAATAACAATTCGCCGTGTACAAGCAATAGCGATAATGGGTTTTATCTGATCATCGATTGATGCATAGGAAGGTGAGTCATTCCTTCCTCTTGGATGACTGCTCTAAAATCGGATAAATTCGATTCAATCCATGTGCTGCTTGTGAAAGATCAGCATACAACGAGGACATTGTAAAACCAAACCGGTCTAAATGAATTCCGATTCGAGACTCCCAGGATGCCCCATAATGTATTAATATACGCCTGAAGAATGGAAGTGTTTCCTCCATTCTTTCAATACTCCTGTCATCATTTCTCCACATAAGGAAAGTTCCAGACTGAGCAACTAATCGTCTGTTCATTGGAAGAACCTGTACGGGGATAGGCTGGAATTTGTCTGTTGGTTCAATATCAAGAAACGGCTTCTTGTCAGCTAGGAAAGCTACTCCATCGTCTGAAAAGGTTCTTGGTACTAGATTGTCTATGGAATTTTCTGTACTGTGATCAATGAGAAATTCTGGATAGAAGTGGACCATGTATGCGGCGGCGTCAAATGAGTAAACTGCAACATATTCGGAGTTTCCGCTTTTGCCGTCTGCAGCAAAAGCCAAGGCTGCAAGAGGATTGATGGAAAAATCTAGAAGTCGTGTTTTGAGACCGTAATGTTGGCCTAATGCAAGCCAATCTATGACGCTGGCATCGGCTGGAAGACGATTGTCTTCCAATCGTAAAGCGTTTTCCTTGAATCTTTCTAAGATTCCCTCTTCTTCCTGGTATTTGAAATTCAAAGTACCTTTATATAAGGTACGGTATATTGATGGTTCCAATTTATATTCAGGGTTGCTGTGGCCGCGAAACCATATGCTCTTCCTGTGTTGCTTGGGATGCCGTAGGGCGGTGCTGATAGAGAGTTGTGAAGGGTATTTCATCCGGATTTTCCTTATCTCCTCCGTGAACTGTTCTGTGAAATCCCTATCTGCTGACTCAATGGCAGTCAAAAATTGAGGTATATCGTTAACTTTTGTTGTCTTAATTCCTTCCTCGATATGCCATGTAATGTTGATTTGATCTTCTGAAAGAAGATTCTCTTTATTTATTGTATTTCCGCTCATTGCATCACCTTGTCGTATTGGGTGCGGACGTCGTATTCGAGGTCGGGATGATCCTTGGCGAGCTCGGCGAAGTGGACTTCGGCGCAGTCAATCTTGGAGCGTTCCTCGGGCCGGGTCGCGGCGATGCCGTTCTTGCCGCCTTTGGTTTCGATGACGAAGTAGACCTTCTGCTTGCCGCTTTTCTCCTCGACGTACGCCCAGTCGGGGTTGTATGAGCCGAACGGGGTGTCGATCACGAAGCTGTCGGGCAGTTTCGCGCAGAACAGTACGTCGTCGGCGCGGTCGAGTTGTTGTGCGTAGGGGCGCTCGATGGTCGTCGAATCATAGACCACATAGTCATACAGCCACTTGTCCACATGGCTTGGCGGGAACGCGTTCTGCTTGAGATAGCCCTTCATCCCGTGCGGGGAGAGCACGTTGACTTTGTACCATTCGTCCTCGGGCAGTTTCGTGTACGTGATGCCCTTGGGCAGTACGACGCGCTTTGCCTTCTGGATGCACGCGGCTACCTGTGTGATGAATGTGACTGGGTCGATGGTGAATTCGTCGAGTCTGCCACATTCTTCGAGTATGCGCTTCAGCGTCTTGCGGGTCAGACCGACTACGTCCTGCAGCTCGCGAATCGGGTCGGGCAGATCGTAGTGCAGTCCTTGGGCCATGTCGACCATGGACATGTGGGCGTCGCCGGCCGTGACGCCGGCGTCATCGATGTCGAGCGTGGAACGGTAGCTGTGGATTTCCACAGGGCGGATCTTCTCCATCTCCCCGATGTATTCGATCGACTTCTCCACGAGCTGGTCGCTGTCCACGTTCAGCTCGAATTTGGTGCGGGGGCGGATACGCTTCCACAGTTCGCGGAAGGCGTCGCTCTGCACTGCATCCGAGTTGAGCTGTACCTCGACCTCTTCGCTTTTGTCCTTGATCTGGAGCTTTTCGGCCTTGTGTGCGATGACTTGCTCGATCTGATCGCGCATCGGTTCGAACTCGTCGGGCAGGTCGAGCGTATCCTCCTCCACCGCGGTCTTCAGCGTCTCCGTGATCTCGCCCTTGCCTGTGATGAGGCCCGTTGACGCGAGATGGTCGTACACGGCCTTGGAGTTGTCGAAGCCGAACAGCGCCTCGGTCTGTTTGCCTTCATCGTCAAGCAGATGCAGGCTGGTGAACGATTCGGGCGTGAGTACGCCGAACCGGAACCCGGACTGCTCGAACTCGGATTGCAGGCCGTTGGCGAAATCGTTGTAGGATTCGTTCGCGATTACGGTCAGCGTGTTCGCCTCCGGCTCAAAGCAGCGGCGGCCGGTCTGGTCGACGCACAGGCGCAGTCCTCGGCCGATCTTCTGCCGTTTGGTCATCGTATCCTTGGTCTCCACGAGCGTACAGATCTGGAACACGTTCGGATTGTCCCAGCCCTCCTTCAACGCGGAATGGCTGAAGATGAACGAGTAGTCCTTCTCTGGGTCCTTGCCGTCAGGGAAGGAGATCAGCGTCTCCTTTTTGCGCATGATCAACTGGAACGTGTCCGTGTCGGCGGCTGTGTTGCCTCTCGTGTCCTTGAACCGTCTCTTGCGATCCTCGGAGAAGTATGCGGTGCGCACACGCATGGGGTCGTCGATGAGCGGGATCCCCGCTTTCTCGTAGCGACGCTCCCATTTCGTGCTGTTCACGAGGTCACGGTACTCCTCGTCGAACATGCACGCGTACTCGCCGTCCGCGGTGGTGCCGTCGTCCTGGTATTCGCGATATTTGCCGACCTTGTCGATGAAGAACAGGGACAGCACCTTTACGCCACGCGCGTGCATCTCCAACTGGGATTCAAGATGGTCCTCGATCGTGCGGCGGATCTGCGCGCGCTTGACCAGCGTCTCGGATACGTCGCCCTTCGCCTCGCCCAGTTCCAGATAGTCGCCGTTCTGGAACTCGATCGACTCCATGCCTTCTGCCGTGTCGATGTTGCTCACGATCCAACCGGCCTTGTAGTCCGTGTTGTAGCCGCTGCGCTCGTACAAGTCCTGACCGACCTTGACCTGCACGCTCTTGCGCTTCTGGCCGCCGTCCTTCTGCTTGACGTCCAATGTGACCTTTGCCCGGTAAGGGTCGCGGCTTACAGAGTCCAATCGCACGTACGAGCCGTTCAGGTTCGCCTGCGAAAGCACTGAATCCACGCAGATGCCCTTGACCAGATGCTCTTGGAACGCATCCACCGGGGTTAGCCGGTAGACCATGTTGTACGCCTCTTTATGCGTGGCCGAATAGCGCAGCACGAACAATGGGTTCAGACTGCGGATGGCCTTCTTCGCCTTCGCGGTGTTGTCCACGCTCTGAGGCTCGTCGATGATCACGATCGGATGACATTCCGAGACCAGCTCCTGCGGGGAACGGCCACCGGCCAGCTTCTCGCTCTTACGGTGGAACAGGTTTGACTTGTCGTCCTCGCCGTTCTTGTCGAACGCTTTGTTGAACGCGCCGATGTTGATGATCATCACCTGAATCGACGAGCTCATCGCGAAATTGCCCACCGGACCCATGTTGTTCGAGTCATACACGAAATAATCCAGCGGAGCACCGTCGTACAGGGTGTCGAAATGTTCCTTCATCGTCTCGAAGGATTTCTTCACACCCTCGCGGATTGCCACGGACGGCACCACGATGATGAACTTCGTCAGCCCGTAGCGTTGATGCAGCTCGTAGATCGTGCGGATATACACGTACGTCTTGCCTGTGCCGGTCTCCATCTCGACCGTGAAATCACGCAGACGCCCGTCCGTCAGCACCTGCGTGCGAGGCAGGCAATTACGCTCCTGCACCGCATGCAAACCATCCATCAGCCGGCGTTCGGATACACGCAAATCGTTCGCGAAACCGATACCGACAGTATCGTCCGATGCTGATTGCCATCGATCGACCATCCACTGTTCCGTCTCACCGGCCGTGAACCTCGACATACGGAACTGCTGATCCTGAAACAGGTCGGTTACCGCGTTGATGGCGTCAAGCTGATACTGCTGGTCACTGGAATACTGGAACTGCAATGCCATGTCACACCGTCCGCAACTCGATCTCGTCACCGTCGGCGGAAGCACGGCCGAAGATAGCTTCCGCATTCAGCTTCAACGTATCGTCGATGACGTTGTCACGCAGCAACACGCGACGCGGACGATCTTCCATTCCAGCGATGGCCTCCAGAACGGGGACAGTCAGCCCCTTGTCCATGCAGCAGATGAGCTCGCCCTTGGCCACCGACCAGCACTGGTACCCGTCCAACACCAACGGTTCGATCGGCAACGAGAGATCAAGACCCCACTTGAGCATGACCTCGAACACGAGGTCATCGACGGAACGACCGGCCTTGACCGTGTTGTCCCGCAGATCAAAAGTACCGGCCTGCTGCTCGATCTGCTCGAAATTGGAAGAATCTAACGACAGCACGCGGAACCCGATATCCGGCACCGGCTTCGGTTCCACGCCAAGTTCCAACTGCTTGTTTGACTCGTCAACCTCGGTTTTGATCTTCTGACCGGCACGGCGAATACGTTCCTCGCCAATTTCGCAAATCGTATGATATCCGGCCTTAGCTGCTTCGGATTGAACGTCGCATTGTTCTGGCAGTTGCACCATGATGAAACGTCGATGACCGCCATCATCGGCATTTAATTTCATCACCGCGTGCGCGGTCGTAGCAGAGCCAGAGAAGAAGTCAAGAATAAGAGAATCCTGTTGCGCACCCAGTTTTACCATTTCTTTGATGTAATCGACTGGTTTTGGATTGTCGAATATCGTGAGATTACCCATGTACTCGCTCATCTCTGCCGAACCTTGAGTATTGAATGGCACAAAATCCCAAATCGAAGTGTAGGTGACTCCCTGTTTTACTTCGCTAAGAAAACGTTTTACCTTGGGACGTCCCATGCCGTCAGCGCCAAAGTAGATTTCGTTGTTTGCCAGCATCTTGTTTACAGTATCCCGGCTGTACCGCCAATTACCGTTGTTTGGCGGGAAATGCTGCTCTCCAGTATTAGGGTTAGTAATCGGATAATTCAGAGAGGCAACATAACGTCCGCCTTTCACGTTTGCGGACAAATCCCCAGCCGTCCAAGGCCCTTTGGGATGATGATCAGGGTTTTTGTATTTGGCTAGTTGCTCCTTCGAACGTTCACGCAAATTAAGGCGCACCGCATCCATATTCTTAGCATAGACGAGTGCATATTCATGCGCCGCACCGATAACCTGGTCATTGGGGGGAGTGCTTCGTTTCTTCCAGATTATTTGGACGATAAAGTTTCTTTCTCCGAATAACTCATTGAGAACCAGCCGACCGTTAACGACTTCATGGTCATCAATGCTGACGAATATGACTCCGTCATCACTGAGGAGTTCCCTTGCAAGCCTGAGTCGCGGGTATATCATGCTGCACCAGTTGGAGTGGAACCTTCCGTCGGTTTCCGGGTTGGCTTTGCTTTCCTGCCCGGTCTGACGTTTGTAGTTCTCGATCGGGTCGCCGAACTTGTCGTTGTAGACGAAGTCGTTGCCGGTGTTGTATGGCGGGTCGATGTAGATCATCTTAACCTTGCCATGGTAGGAGCGCTGGAGGAGCTTCAATACTTCGAGGTTGTCGCCTTCGATGTAGAGGTTCTTCGTGGTATCCCAGTCGACGCTCTTGTCCTTTTGCGGACGCAGGGTCGCGGTGGATGACGTCTGGGACTGGCGGATGGCATCGCGTTTGCCGGGCCAGATGAACGCATAGCGTTCCGGCGAGTCGTCGACTTCGCCGCCGAGGATCTCGCGCAGCTTGTCGAAGTCGATTTTCCTGTCCTCCATGATTTCGGGGAACAGGGCTTCGAGTTTGCCGATGTTCTCCTTGACGAGGTCGGCCGATTCGAGCGGCAGCTTCGTTGGTTCCTTACTCATGGGACAGCTCCTTGATGTGGTCCACTATGGTTTGCGCTTCTTCTTTTTTACCGGATGCGAGCACGCGCAGTTCGGCGGACTCGCCGAACGAGGTGTCCTTGTCGTATCGTCTGGCGTCCAGGCCGCGGATCTCCGTGTCCACCCGTTTCAACCGGACAAGTTCCCTGCGGATCTCCGCGCGGTGGATGAGGCCGGGCTTGGGAGTGAATCCAAGCCGGGGGTGCAGGTTGTGGAATAGGATGGCGTCCTGCATGCCGTGCACGTAGTCGAGCAGGTCGGTCTGCGGGAGCCGTTCGTAGGCGAACAGGTCCCAGAACGCGGCCGTGGAGCCGTCCACCGGGTCGAGTGTGGTCGTGGTGTCCACGTTCTCCACGACGGACGCACCCGTCTCGGCAAGGCTCTTGCGTTTCGTCGCGACGGATACCGCACACCCGTCCAACGGGCTTGCGGTGCGCATGAGCAGCACGGTGGGGTTGGCGAACGCGCGGTGCAGGATCAGCGCAAGTTCGCTGGTCCTGTCCCATGAGCCAAGCAGGCAGTCGAGGTAGATGACGGCGCGGATGTCGTACGTGTCGTCGCAGTGCGGCAGGATGCCCGTGTTCGATTTGCCGAGCATTGCGTAATTGCCCAGCTCCCTGAGATTGGCAAGAACCTTCTGCTCCTTTTTAGACAATTTCGCACGAACCGTGAGCACGGTCTTCGGGATGCGTTTGCCTCCTTGCAGTGTCATTTCGGGCAGCTGCAGGTATCGGTTCCACGTATCGGCCATAATGATTCACCTCATAATGACGAACGAAACGAGCGAATAGTCGTCAAACCCAAGATTCTCGGCCGTGCCAACAGGTTCACCGAACCCGAACAGACTATCGATGCCGTTCTTCTCTTCCGTGCCGCCTATGCGCTTGACGGCCGCGTCGAGCAGCTTGGTGTAGCGGCCCATGTCCTGCCCGTCGTTGGTCTGCCGGTTGAACCGGTCGCACAGTTCTTTGATCGGTTCGGTTTTGCCGGCGCATACGGCCCTCATGTAGTCGAGTGCGGTCTTGGGATGCGCGTGCGTGGTCTTGGTCTCGCCCTTGTCGGTCACGTAGATGATGCAGTACGGGAACGTGGGGTTCGATTCGTGGGAGCCCTTGGACTCGTCGTTCTGTTTGAGGCAGAAGATCACGCCCGGTTCAATCTCGCCGTGCAGCTGGTCGGGGATGCGGGTGACGGCGTGCAGTCCCGTGGGCGCTTCGTCGAGCAGGCCCGGATGGGCGTCGACGTAGCGTTTGAGCTCGACGCGGAAATCGTCCAACGCGAAATCGGTGATGGAGATGTTGCCCGAGATATCCTCCAAGTCCAACACCTGCTGCTGGAGCTGCTGGAGCTGACGTTTGCGGTATTGCAGGTCGTTCATCTCGTCGTTGCGTTTGCCTTCGAGCACGTTCTCGTCGCCGGTGGCCGATGAGTCGAGCAGCACCATCCTGTTTTTCACACGTCCCTCGAGTCGGATGTATTCGTCCAGATCGATGTCGGGCCAGAAGTCGACCAGTTGGATACGCGTGTTCTTCGAGCCGAGACGGTCGATGCGGCCGAACCGTTGGATGATGCGCACCGGGTTCCAGTGGATGTCGTAGTTGACCAGGCAGTCGCAGTCCTGCAGGTTCTGGCCTTCGCTGATGCAGTCGGTCGCGAACACGATGTCGATTTCGCCGTCCTTGCGGCGTTCCTCCGGCAGTTCCTTCGACCGAGGCGAGAAGTGTGCGAGCACGTCCTCGAACGTGGTGCGGGGAAGTTTCAGCGTGGACTTCGTGCCGCCGGCGCCCGTGACGAGGGCGCTTTCGACCCCGTAATCCGCTTTCAGGGCCGTGGCCAGCGTGTCGTACAGGTAGCGTGCGGTGTCGGCGAACGCGCTGAACACGAGGATCTTGCGGTTGCCCTTGTTGTACGGGGTCGTCTCGATCTTGGTCTGCATGAAATCGCATAGTTCCGCGAGCTTCTGGTCCCGTTCCGGCGTGACCAGACGCGCGTAGCCGAGCAGCCGCTCCAGCAGCTCGATGTCCCCACGCAGCTCCTCGCGCACCTTGACCGCGTCCACGTCGCGCAGGTCGACCTGCACCTTGCCGGCGGCCTGGAACTCCTCGGCGTCGTCGTCCTCGTCGAACGAGTCCGACAGACCCTGGTCGTCGAACCGGGACAGGCCACTTGACTTGACTTTCGCGAGCTGCGCGTCCAACTTGTGCGCACCGTCGAGGATCCGCTCGAGAGAAAGCCGGAAACTGGAGATGCTGCTTTCGAGGCGCTTGAGCAGGTTCACGCGCATCAGTCCGGCGATCGCCTGCGTACGGTCCTTCTGCGCCTGGAAGCTCTTGCCCCACGAGTCGCCGTACTGTTCGACGTATTTCGCCTGCCTGTTCGGCAGCACGTAGGCGAGAAGCTGGTACTGCGGGAACCTCAATGCGGCGATTAGGTCGTTCAGGTCCGCGATGGGCGGCAGTTCACCCTTCACGTCAATGCCGGGATGCTTCGAGATCGGCTTCAGCCGTTCCGGGAACCGGTCGCCGCCGTTCGATGCATAGTATTTCGCGATGTGCTTGCGTCCTCGCGCGATCGTGAAGATGTCCAATAGCTTGAAATAGTCGGCGTTGAGGGACTCCACGAACGATTGCGTCGTACGCTCGGAGTCGGGCAGTTCGCTCCACTCCTTGAACCGCTGTTGCGCGGTCTTCGTCACGTAGTTGATGCTCGGGATGCCATCCGTTTCGGCCAGGTACGCGTCGTCGTCCTCGGTGATGATGTCCAGCTGGTTGCGCAGATCCAGCAGCCGGTTGTTCACCGGCGTGGCCGACAGCATCAGCACCTTCGTACGCACGCCTGCCTTCACGATGTCGTTGATCAGACGATAGTAGCGGGATTCCGTGGTCGTGTCCGTGGGACGGTTGCGGAAGTTGTGCGACTCGTCGATCACGACCAGATCGTAGTTCGCCCAGTTCAGGGTCTCTAGATCGATGTCGCCGCTCATGCCCCGATGCCGTGACAGATCGGTGTGGTTGAGCACGTCATAGTTGAACCTGTCGGCCGCCAGGATGTTGCGCGTATCGTTGCCACGGTACATGGTCCAGTTGCCGCGCAGACGCTTCGGCGCCAGCACGAGCACGCGGTCGTTACGCAGCTCGTAGTATTTGATCACCGCCAACGCCTCGAACGTCTTGCCCAAGCCGACGCTGTCAGCTATGATGCAGCCCTTGTACTTCTCCAGTTTGCGGATCGCGCCCACCACGCCGTCCTTCTGGAAGTCGTACAAACGGTTCCACACGACCGTGTCCTTGAAGTTCAGACCCGGCTTGATCGGGTCATCCTCGGTCTCCTCCAGAAACTCATGGAACACATGGAACAGCGTGAGGAAATACACGTATTCGGGCGCGTTCTCCCGGTACAGCGTTTCCACCTGCTCGATCACCTGATCGGTCACGTCCTCCAACAGGCCCGGCGTATCCCACAACGAGTTGAACATGGACAATTGCGGCTGGGCTTCACCCGTGGTCTCGAAATGAGAAATCGGCGAGACCACGCCGGCTTTACGCTCATACCCCAGTCCCTCAAGCGTAAACGGCGCATTCATGCCCGTGAACGCCTCCACGTTGCGTGTCCCGTCCTCCACCACATACACCGATCCGGTCTGCAAACGGTTCGCCGACTTCGCCGACTTGAACCGCGCATGCCAGCGCAGCCATTCCGCGCACTCGTGCGCCAAGGCACGCTGGCTCAGGTTGTTGCGCAACGTAAGCTCCAAGCCCACCCCGCCGACGCCGCGCTCACGCGACCGCTGCAACAGCTCGAACTCCTTCGGCTCCTTCGCGTCCGCCATGCGTTTGACGAACGTCGGCTCGCTGAAGATGAACCGCAACTCCTCCACGTCCTGCAGCTCATCACGCATGCGCCCGTATGCGAAAATCGTGAAATATGAGGCAATCACCGACAGCTTTGCATTGACATCCAACGCCCTTCCCAATGCTTCGCCCAACTTCTTTGGACCGATATTGTCAAGCAGCTCCATAATCCCTGATTATATGCGACTTGTGCCATGGCCTTCGAATCCCGCCCCAGCAGAGACGGCCCAACTGACAGGCCACACCGTCCATACTCACGACGACGGAAAACAAAAAATGCCGATTACTTGTCGAAGTGGCAGTTGCCGAAGAAACTGCGCCACGCCTGTACGAAACCGTTCCAGTTACGGCGCATGTACAGCTGGATCTTCCTGGTGGTCTTGGCGTCCAGCGTGGTCGAATCCACAATAACATCCCCATCCGCTGCCAGCACGAACTTGGCAAGCCGGTACGAATTATTCCGTTTGATATGGAAATGCACACCGTGCCCGCCGTCGTTGCTGGTCACGTAGAACTCATACCCGGCGACGTCTTCAAACCATATCTCAGGCATATTCGCGATCCACTTCTCGCGCATCTTCCACGAACGGATAGGAACGCTTGAAATATCCTTCCACCAGGGGAAGCGACTCGGCAGGGAACGTGTTGCTTTTCACAGTGCCGTCGTTGTTGAACACGATCTTGAATCCGGTGGCGGGTTCGGTAACCGTCACCGTCCTCGCCGTGTAGCCCAGACGAAGGCCGTTCGCCTCCAGCAGGTTGCTCATACCGACCTTTGCCATAGGAGCCTCCCTAACGCGTCATACGGAAATTGCCGGTTCCATTGTATTTTGCCTTCACCCGTCGAATCAACCCGCCCATCGTCGGAGACGAAAAACGAAAAACGGCCCGCCCCTCCTGACGGAAGAGGCGAGCCGTCTGGTGACGATCGTCATCTGCGAGGGCGCGCGCCCCGTGGCGATGAACACCCTGACGCCCTTGGACTTCAACGTCTCGATGGCGTCTTTGGTGGATTGCGGCACCTCATGGGTGGTGAAACTGGTCAGCGTGCCGTCGATGTCGAAGAACACGGCCTTGATCTGCTGCGCCATGGCAAACTCCTCCGTCGTATGCGTCGCGACCAGCTTACCAACGGCGCACGATGCGCCCGCGGCCGAATACCGGGCCGGACGCATCGGACTGTTACGCTGGACATGACGAAGGAGGATTCGATGCGCGGGACCCCCGATGACGGACGCGGCGCGGAACGACGCTGGAGCAGTCTGCCGGCCGCCGTGAAACGGGTGTGGCTGCTCAGGGCAGTGGCGAGGGACGGCGGAGGCATCGCCCTCTGCGCGACCGCGGCCGTGATATGCCGATTCGCCGGCTGGTGGACGTTCTGGCATTGTCTGGTATTGGCTATCGCGGCCGCGGCATTGCTGCTGGACCTGCTCACCCGGCCGCTGCGCACGACATACTCATACGCGTTCAACCGCTATTCCATCGGAAAACACGACGTGATGCTGCACAAGGGCTGGCTGCTACGCGACACGACGACCATCCCCTACAACCGCGTGCAGCATGTGGAGACCAAGCAGGGGCCGCTACTGCGACGGTTCGGCCTGACCGCGGTGGAAATCCACACCGCCGTGGGCGAACATGAGATCGCCGCATTGGAAAACGCCGATGCGGCGGGGATCGTCGAACAGATCAGCGCCCGCGTGCTCGCGTCGAAGGACGACGTATGACATCCGGGAACACGGGGCATGACCCCATGGGCGTCGACGGATCCTGGCACCGCATCCACCCGTTGTCGCTGGTCATCGACATCACGGAACGCGTGCGTTCCATGATCGGCACGATGATCTCCCTGCTCGTCATCGTCGCCTGGACGCATCCGCCGCGGAGAATCGTCTGGACACTCATCGCGTCCGTCGTGGCGGCGACGGTGCTGTGGCGAATCGCGGCATGGATGCGCAAACGCTATCGGCTCGGAGACGACGACGTCGCCCTGCGGACCGGCGTGTTCAACACCGTCGTCACCACCATCCCCTATGACCACATCCATACCATCAAAGTCAGCAGTCCGGTGTTCTTCCGCCCGTTCGGCCTGGTCGGCGTCACCATCGACTCCGGAGGCACCTCCGACGGATCGGCCATCGTGCTCGCCGCGGTTCCGGCACGGCTGGGCGAGACGCTGGAACGGCTCCGTGAACAGGCCGCAAGCACGGAGGTTCCGGGAGGCGACGCCGTCTTCGGGCGACACTCCCCCGCCGTCGACGCCGAGCACGGGACCGTCGGAGCGGACCATGACGGCGGCCGCCTCGTATTCCGCGCCTCGTTCCGAGACACGGTATTGTTCGCACTCACCGATCTGGGGTTCCTCGCCGCGTTGGCCGTCATCTACGGTTTCTCCCAGAATCTGCGCGACCTGCTGCCCGAGGGCATGGTCGACAGGGCCGAATACGCGGTCTTCCGGTTCGCCGCCGGCAGCGTCCCGACCGCGGTCATGGTAGTGGCGGCCATGGTGGCGTCGATGCTCGTCATCAGCGTCGTCAAATCGCTGCTGCAATACCACCGGTTCGAAGTATGGCGGCGCGGCGACGACCTCATCATCGTCCGAGGCCTGCTGACACGTCGCTCCGTCACCATTCCGGTGAGCCGCGTGCAGACCATCATCATCCGGCAATCGGTGCTGCGGCGCGCATTGCATCTGAGTTCCGTACAGGTCGGGCTCACCACCCCGGGCACCGGAGGAGACGGGGACGACACCAGCACCCGGGGCGATATCCTGCCCGTCATCGCGGACGGCAGACTGTACGACACGCTTCGCGGCATGCTGCCCGAATGGGATCCGCATGAGCCGGCCGTACGACGCACCGCACGGGGGCTGGGCCGGTATCTGCTGGCCATGCCCGTGGCGTGCACGCTTGCGTCCATGCTCGCCGTGGCCGTGGCGGTGATGGCGACCGCGACGGTCCATGGATCGACCGCAGGACTTCCCCCGTCCGAGGCCACGTTCCCTGACGGCGATCCGCTGTTCGAGCCATGGTTCCATGTGATGTGGCTGATGTGGCTGGTGCTTCTGCCCGCGACGGCCGGGGCGTACGCCTGCGCCGGACGTTGGCTGCGATGGCGCACGGAGGGGTATGAGCTGCGTCCCGGAAGACAGATCATCGTCACCGGGGCCCGCGGCCTGAATCTCGTCACCATGGTCACGCACAGGTCACGCATCCAATACGTACGGCGAAGAACGTTCCCCTGGCGAATTCGGACCGGCGTGGAGTCCATGGTCATGCCGCTGTTCGTGATGAACGGCTATTCATGGCTGCGGTTCACCGTCATCCGCTCCCGCGAGGCCCGACGGCTGCATGATTGGGCGACCGGCCCGGCATCGTGATCCGATCCGGAAACGCCGGCGAATGAAAAAGGGCTTGGCCCCCTGACGTGAGGGGGCCAAGCCGTCACATGGGACCGGACGATCAGTCCTTGGCGATGGTCTTGCCGGCGTTGGGGCCGGAGGCCAGGTCCTCGATCTCGGTGATCTCAAGCACCGGGATGGCGGCGGGCTTCTTGGTGCCCTTCTCCTCGGCGACCTTCACCTGCTCCTCGTAGATGGCGTCGTCGGTGTGCAGCACCACGTTGCCGCGGAAGCGGTAGCCCTTCTTCTCGGCCAGGTTGGCGAAGGCGATGACGAGCTTGCCGTTGGCCTGCAGGTTTTTGTAAGCCTGCCCCGCGGTGCGCTCGTGGTAGGCGATGTGGTTGTCGTCGAGCACGAACAGCGACATCTTCGGGCCGAGGTCGAGCGTGCCGTCCTCGTTCTGGGTGGCGATCCAACCCAGGTTGTTCTCGATGAAGGTCTTCATCTCAGCGGTGAGCGTTGCCATAATGCGATCCTTTCAGCGTCGTTCATTATCCGGTTCCAGCGTACTCGCAAAGCATGATGACACGCATGATCGCCGCCTGTGAGAAACATCACGCGGCCGCGACGCGTCTCATTCCGGGCTCTTCAGCGCGCCGACCATGTCGATGCGGTCGAGCATCCGGTTGGTGACTAGCATGACCATCGCGGCGAACGCCAGCGCCAGAGCGCCGGAGATCACATAGCTGAGCCAGCGCACGTGCACCGCGAAGTATATCCCCGGCATGCGCAGCACCATGGTCAGCCCCTCCCCCGCGAGCCGCCCCAGAGGCAGTCCCACGGCCACGCCGATGACGGTGAGGATGAGCATCTCCTTGTTCACGTAATGCCGCACCTCGCGACGGCGGAATCCAAGCACCTTGATGGTGGCAAGCTCGCGTTCGCGTTCGGATATGTTCGTGGTGGACAGCGTGAACAGCACCACGAAGGCGAGCGCGCCGGCGAGGACGAGCAGCACGTACACCACGGTGTTGATGAGCCGGAAGTTGCCGGAGAAGTCGCGCACCAGCGCATCGGTGGATGTGACCGACAGATACCGGCCGTCCTTCGCCAGCTCGTCGCAGAACCGTATCCGTTCCGTGGCGTCGCCTTCGAGATGGGCGAGCATGGCGTTGGCGTGATAGTCGCCGTACAGCCGCTCATACAGGCTCCGTGTCATGAACACCGTATTGCCCAGATAGTTCTCGACCACCGCATCCACGGTGGCCGTGGCGTCGTGGAGCGTGGAGTCCCTG
Organism: Bifidobacterium catulorum; assembly: GCF_003129925.1. Lineage (GTDB taxonomy): Bacteria > Actinomycetota > Actinomycetes > Actinomycetales > Bifidobacteriaceae > Galliscardovia > Galliscardovia catulorum. Next base: position 20,438 of record NZ_QFFN01000011.1, read on the forward strand.
ATGGTCACGGGGTCCCCCACCGCAATCCCCAGCATCTGCTGCGCGTTCTTGGTGACCGCCACGCCGGAGCCGTCGGGCCTCACCGCCGCTCCGCCTCCCATAGCCGCACTCCAGTCGCTCTGCGCCTCGCGCAGATGGATGTAGTCGGCGATGCTAGTTCCGTCGGGAATCACGACCAGCTGCACGCCCTCCTCGCCGTCGTCCGGGGCGTCGGTTCCCAGCGTGGCGGAGTCGATGCGCACGGCGATGGCGTCCTTTACCCCTGCATCGTCCCGAAGGCTCTTGAACGCCGCGGGATTGTCGTCGTCCGAGGTGACGGCCATGAGGTCGTAGGCCGTGACTCCCCCGTATTGGGCGGGGGACAACGCCACGACCGAATCCCTGATGGCGAAGCCGCACATGAGCAGCATCGTGCATCCGGCTATGCCGGCTATGGTCATCAGAGCCCTGGTCTTGTAGCGGAACAGGTTGCGTGCGGTCACCTTGCCGAGGAACGACATGCGGCGCCACACAGGCCGCACGCGCTCCAGCAGGATCGTTCTCCCCGCCTTCGGCGCCTTGGGGCGCATGAGCGCGGCCGGCGCAAGACGCAGTTCGCCCCTGCAGGCCGCCACCGCGGCGCCGACCACCACCGCAGCGAACAACGCCACCGCCCCGATGCCATACAGCCAGTCGAAATGAAGGGTGAACACCGGCAGCAGGTACATGGTGGAGAAGATGGTGAAGATGATCTTCGGCAGGGCGATGAAGCCGAGCAGGTCGCCCAGCAGTCCTCCAAGCAGGCATGCGAGACCGGCGTAGACGACGTATTTGCGCAGGATCTCGCCCCGGCGGTATCCGAGGGCCTTGTAGGTGCCGATCAGCAGACGCTCCTCCTCCACCATGCGGGCGATGGCGGTGAGGCCGATCAGCACGGCAACGAGCAGGAACAGCACGGGGAACGCCGTGCCGATGGATTCGATGGATTCGGCGTCGCTGTCGATGCTGGCGTAGCCTCCCATGGCGGTGCGGTCGCGGACGTGCCATTGCGCGTCGGCGATGCCGTCCACCTTGTCTCTGGCGTCGGAGATTCTCCGTTGCGCGTCCTTTTCCGCCTTGTCGAGTTCTCCGTATCGCGCGTCCAGCGTGTCCCGGGCTGCATCGAGACGGCTGCGCGCGGATTGCAGCTGGACGGCGGCGCCTACTCCATTGGCCACCGCCTGTTCCACGGTCACTCCCCCGCTCGCCTGTTCGAACCGCATGATTCCGGTCTGCAATTGCGCCCACTGCCCATCGAGGTCGCTTCGTGCCCGGTCCAGCCTCGTTCGTGACTCCGTGAGCTTCCGGGTTGCCGACCGCTCCTCCTTGTCGATTTCGGCGTTCATGTCGGCCTTGACCTCGTTGGTCCTGGCACGCTCACGACCTGCCTGGATGTCGGCGATCCGCGTCTTCACGGCGTCCACCGACGTGTCGTATCCGTCCGTGTATGCCTGCTTGTCACGGGCCCCGTCGACGGTGAGGTACGCGACGGTGTAGATGCCTCGCGCGGAATCGTCCACCGCGGATGTCGTGACGAAGAAACCGTAGTCGGCGTCGGAGGGGTTGTCACGGAACGCCGTGGCCCCTTCGCCGTTGTTGACGTCCATGGGGTCGATGACCGTGCCGACGATCGTATAGCCGTGCCGTGAGAACACCTCGCCGGAGCCCTCCTTCGCGGTGCCTTCCCCGTCCTGGGCACCGACCGTGTCGCCGAACGTCACCGTGTCGCCGATTCCTGCGCCGGAGTCCCTGAGATACGGCGCCGTGACGGCCACCTCGCTGTCGTCCACGGGCAGACGGCCGTCGATGACGTATGGCATGTTCATGCCCGAGCCGTCAAGCGACGACACGTCCGCCTTCGATGTTGCGCCGTCCATCTCGATGGAGACCTGTTCCGAGTAGCCGCCCGCCGCCCTGTGCACGCCCTCGACGCCGCCCATAGCGGAGAGGTCGGCGTCGGTGAGGCCCAGCGTGGAGACCACGGCGATGTCGTGGAGGTTCTGCGCGTCGAAGAACGCATCCGCACTGCGACGCAGGTCCACGCACGCCGCCTTGAGACCGGTCGCCATGGTCACCCCCAATGCGGTGATGACGAGCAGCGCGAGGAACCGCTTCCACCCATGGCGGATGGTGCGCCATATGTCCTTTCCGGCGGCGCCCGAGCCCGGGATCATGCCGCGTCTCTTCGTTCCCATGACGCCCCCCTACCATTCGATCCGGGATATCGGTACGGGCTCCGGATTGACGGACTCGTCGACCACCCTGCCCGAACGGAACCGTATGACCCGGTCCGCCATCGGCGCGAGCGCGGAGTTGTGGGTGATGACGAGCACGGTGATGCCGTCGCGGCGGCAGGTGTCCTGCAGGAGCTGGAGGATCTGCTTGCCGGTGGCGTAGTCGAGCGCGCCGGTCGGCTCGTCGCACAGTAGCAGCTTCGGGTTCTTGGCGATCGCGCGGGCGATGGCCACGCGCTGCTGTTCGCCGCCGGACAGCTGTGCGGGGAAGTTGCCGAGACGTTCGCCGAGGCCGACCTTGTCGAGGGTCTCGGCCGGGTCGAGCGCGTTCTCGCAGATCTGCGAGGCGAGCTCCACGTTTTCGAGGGCGGTGAGGTTGGGCACGAGGTTGTAGAACTGGAACACGAAGCCCACGTCGGCCCGCCGGTAGTCCACGAGCTCGTCCTCGTCGAACCTGGTCACGTCGCGCCCGTCCACGGTCACCGAACCGGATGTGGCGCGGTCCATGCCGCCGAGGATGTTCAGCGCCGTGGTCTTGCCCGCCCCGGACGCGCCGAGGATGACGGCAAGCTCCCCTCTGCCCACGCCGAACGTCGCATGGTCGAGCGCCGTGATGGCGGCGGCGCCGGTGCCGTACCGTTTCGTCACGCCGGCGAAGTCGATGTACGCCGTCCGAACCGCCTTGTCCTCCGTCGTTGCCATGCCGCCCCCGTCTCCCGGAACAATCATCACTACACATCATGTTGTGTTATACAATCACGATATCGCCAACGGACGAGCCCATCAATCGACATCGCCGCCGAACGATGTTGAGCGATGACGTGCCGGCCCATGCGGGCGTCGGCCATGCAGAACGGAGCATATGATGAAGAAACAGCCTCAAGTGACGGAACGCACCAAAGCCAATCTGTGCAAGGCGTTCTGGAAGCTCTATCGCACCCGGCCCATCGACAAGATCACCGTCAGGGAGATCACCGAGATCGCGGGCTACAACCGCGGCACGTTCTATCTGTACTATCGCGACGTGAACGACATGTTCTCCCAGATCGAGGACAGTCTGCTCAACATCGTCGAGGACCTCATCGACGACATGCTCGCCCAGGAGGGACGCATCGACATCGCGTCGAACATGGGCACGATCCTGACGATGGCGAAATCGCATTCGGCGTACATGTCGGTGCTGCTCAGCGACCATGGCGACCCGACGTTCGTGACCAGGTTCAAGGAGCTGCTGTGGCCGTTGGTCGACCGCTATCTCGGCATCACGCAGTCGGTGGAGATGACAAGGGACGAACGGGACCTGCTCAAGCAGTTCTATCTGGCGGGATTGATCGCCGTCGTATCGGCGTGGCTGAGCTCCGGCAACCGCATGCCGTTGGACCGTTTCATCGCGTTCGCTCTGGCGACGATGTTCCCCAGCCAATCCGAGAACATCCGATGACCGGCATGCTGAAAGACGACTGCACCATGACGACCGAGGGACGACAAACGACCGACGACCAAGGGGCGACAAACGACCAATGCCTCATCCTCGGCGCCGGCGAATACTACGACGGGACCCCGCGCATCCCCCGGGGAGCCCATGTGATCGCCGCCGACGGCGGATTCGACCATGCCAGTCCGCTGGGCATCACCCCGGACGAGGTCATCGGCGACTTCGACTCCGTAGCCGGCGAATCCCTCGAATACGTCCGAGGCGACGGCGTCATGCGTCTGCCAAGCGAGAAGGACGACACCGACATGCTCGCCGCCGTGAAACTCGGATGGTCGCGTGGCCTGCGCCGGTTCCACATCTTCGGCGGACTTGGAGGGCGGCTCGACCACACACTGGCCAACATGCAGATGCTGGCGCGGATCTCCCGTCACGGCGGCATCGGATTCCTGTACGGCGACGGCTTCGTCGCGACGGCGATCACCGATGCGACGCTGTCCTTCCCCGCATGGGACCCGCCTGAGGGGGCCGGACGTATGGTATCGGTGCTCGCCCACTCGGATGTGGCAAGGCACGTATCCATACGGGGGTTGAAATACGAGATCGATGACGCACAGCTACGCAACACGCGTGCGTTGGGGGTGAGCAACGAGTTCCTCGACTCCGCCGACGCCGTCATCACCGTGGCCGACGGCACGCTGGCCGTCACCTACCCGCTTGCGGCACCCGAACCCGGATGGCGGACGAGTCGCGGGCCGGAAGGACCGGACGCGTTGGGCGCCATCGACACCCATGTGTCGAATCTTCTGGCGCGGAGAAAGAGAATACGACCGGCCTGCGGGGCCGGAGACGAAAGGAGTGCATCATGACCGAGCCATTGTTCATCTGCTACGCACGCTGCTCCACATGCGCCAGGGCCCGCGCGTGGCTGGACGGACACGGCATCGCCTACAGGGAGCGCGACATCAGGGAGGACAATCCGAACGCGGACGAACTCGCCTTCTGGCACCGGGCCAGCGGCCTGCCCATTCGCCGGTTCTTCAACACCTCCGGCCAGCTGTATCGCGCCATGAGGCTCAAGGACCGGCTGCCGGGGCTGAGCGACGCGGAGGCCATCGAACTGCTCGCCACCGATGGGATGCTGGTACGCAGGCCCCTGCTCGTCGTTCCCGGCGCCGATGGGGATTCGCCGACCGTGCTCGTCGGCTTCCGCGAGGCGCAGTGGGAGCAGACGCTGGTGCGGGACTGACCCGCGGCGGCCGACGTCCGGCACCGAAGACGAAAAACGGCCCTTCCCCATGAGGGGAGGGCCGTTTCGCTTTCCTTACGATACGAGGCTACCGTCGCCTCGCCGTTCTCACTCGGAGATCTCGGCGAAGTACAGCAGGGTACGGATCATGTTGGAGGTGAAGCCGTACTCGTTGTCGTAGAAGGTGACCGTACGGGCCAGGGTCACGCCGTCGACGGAGTTGACGTCGGTCTGGGTCGGGTCGAAGACGCCACCGTGGGTGTCGCCGAGGATGTCGGAGGAGACGATGCCCTCATCGTTGTAGCCGAAGTAGTCGGTGTCGGAGAAGGCGGCCTTGAAGGCCTCGTTGATCTCGTCGGCGGTGGCGGGCTTCTCCAGCACGGAGGTCAGCTCGGTGACGGAGCCGTCCGGGACCTGGATGCGCTGGGCGTGGCCCTGCAGCTTGCCGTTGACCTCCGGGACGACCTTGCCGATGGCCTTGGCGGCGCCGGTGGAGTGGGCGATGGTGTTGATGCCGGCGGCACGCAGGTTGCGGCCGGTCTTGGTGCCGCGCGGGCCGTCGAGGATCATCTGGGTGCCGGTGTAGGCGTGGATGGTGGTCATGAAGCCGGCCTTGATGCCGAACTTCTCGTTCAGCAGCTTGACCATGGCGGCCATGGAGTTGGTGGTGCAGGAGCCGGCGGAGACGATGACGTCGGTCGGCTTGAGAATCTCGTGGTTCACGCCGAACACGACGGTCGGGGTGGTGTCGTCCTTGGCCGGGGCGGAGATGAGGACCTTCTTGGCGCCGGCGTTGATGTGGGCCTGGGACTTCTCGGCGGAGGTGTAGAAGCCGGTGCACTCAAGCACGTACTCGACACCGTCGTTCTTGACCCACGGGATGTTGTTAGCGTCCTTCTCGGCGTACACGGTGTATTCCTTGCCGTCCACGACGATGGAGGTGTCGGTGGAGGTGACCTCGACCGGGGTGCCGTCATCGTGACGGAAGGTGCCGTGGGTGCTGTCGTACTTCAGCAGGTAGGCCAGGGTGGCCGGGGTGGTCAAATCGTTGATGGCGGCGACTTCAATATCACCGGCCTGGCCACCGCGAGCCTGCAGCTCGAAGATGCGGCGGAAAGCGAGACGACCGATGCGGCCAAAGCCGTTGATACCAATCTTTACTGTCATTTATGTATCTCCTGAATGGAAGTTGCCCAAACGTGGGAACGGCGCTGTGCGTACGCTCACATGCTTGTGCCAGCTGTTGCCAACGCCTCTCATCCTACTGGATATTCTGTACTTTTTGGTCCTTTACGCTGAAAGTTTGTTCATTGTTTTATTCCACATGTCGTGAAAATGGCGCATTCGCCCACGACAGCCCCGGACGACGGAACGGCAAGATTCGCGGCGGCGTGTATTACTGTGCCCATGGGCAGGAAAAAACATGACAAGGGCAAGGGGTCCACGCCGGCGACGCTCCAGTTGGAGCGCGCCGGGGTGGAGTTCCGCCTGTACGAGTACGAGCATTCCAACGACCACATGGACGACGGCTATGGCGTCGAGGCCGCGGAGAAACTGGGTTTCGACCGCCATCAGGTGTACAAGACGCTGCTTGCCGACACCGGCGACGAACTGGTGACCGGCGTCGTCCCGGTGAGCGGGCATCTTGACATGAAGGCGCTGGCCGCCGCCGTGGGGGCGAAAAAGGCGGCGATGGCCGACCCGAAGAAGGCCATGCGCCAGACCGGATACGTGGTCGGCGGCATCTCGCCGCTCGGACAGAAGACGCGGCATCGCACGGTGCTGGACGAGGGCGCGCTCGAATTCGGGGAGATCCTGGTGTCGGGAGGCAAGCGGGGATTGAGCGTCGGCGTGGACCCGCGCGACCTGGTCTCCGTGCTCGACGCCGTCGTCGCCCCCATCGCCACCTGGTGACGGGCCTCGGGGCTACGGCCGCCGCCCCGCCTTGCGCAGTTCCGCCGGCAGTACGAAATGCATCCGCTCCTTCGTGGTGGTCACGTAGGACACGTCGTCATACCCCAACGGGCGCAGCGCCTGCACGACCCCGGACACCAGCTCCTCGGGTACGGATGCGCCCGACGTGACGCCCACCGTTCCGACGCCGTCGAACCATGACGGATCCAGCTCGCCGGCGTCGTCCACGCGGTGGGCGTGGCCTCGGCCGGCGAGCGCCTGCTCGGCGACCTCCATGAGACGCACGGAGTTCGAGGAGTTCGACGATCCCACGACCACCACGCAGTCGGATTGCTCGGCCACCGACTTCACCGCGGTCTGACGGTTCTGCGTGGCGTAGCAGATATCGGAGCTCGGCGGCTCGATGATCCAGGGGAAGCGCGTCTTCAACGCCTCGATGACCGCGCGGGTCTCGTCGATGGACAGCGTGGTCTGCGAAAGGTAGACGAGTTTCGTCTCCGGGCCGAATCCAAGGGCCTCCACGTCGGCGGCATGCTCGACCAGATGCACGTGCTCCGGGGACTCCCCCACCACGCCGACCGCCTCGTCGTGCCCGCGATGGCCGATGTAGACGATCTCATAGCCTTCGCGCACGTAGCGCAGCACCTCGCGATGGACCTTGCTCACCAACGGGCAGGTGGCGTCCACCACATGCATGCCGCGCCGCTTCGCCTCACGCTGGATCGCGGGCGAGACGCCGTGGGCGGAGAACACGACGGGCACGCCGTGCTCGACGGCGGAGTCGGGGATCTCGTCCAGCTCCTCGACGAACACCGCCCCCTGCGCGGCGAGGTCGCCCACCACGTGGCGGTTGTGCACGATCTGGCGGCGCACGTAGACCGGAGGCACGCCTTCGGGCAGCGAGGAGCCGTGCGCGGTCCGCAGTATCGTCTCCACGGTCTGGATGGCCCGGTCGACCCCCGCGCAGAAGCCCCGGGGATCGGCCAGAACGATTCGATTTCCCATGTCGCCGCCTTCCACGAACGTCCATCATAACGAACTCATAACATAGTAGGGCATCGGGATTCCACGGGGTAGACTTGGGCGATGACGATACCATTCGTCCAACCGCACGATTCACTATGGGAGTGATGTGATCATGGCAAAGAACCTGCCTCCGCGCACCGGCCAGCAGTATTCGATTTCATACGGCGACTACAAGGCCGTCATCACCGAGCTTGGCGCCGACATGCGCAAGGTGACGTACAAGGGCAAGAACCTGATCGTTCCGCTTGGGCCGGACGATCCGATCACCTGCTGCCACGGGCAGCTGCTCGTCCCCTTCCCGAACCGCATCGAGGCCGGCACCTACACGTTCGAGGGCAAGACCTATGAGCTGCCGATCGACGAGCATGAGCGCAACACCGCCATCCACGGCTACGGCTACCGCTCCTACTGGAAGCTTGAGGAGCTCACCGAATCATCCGTCACGCAGTCGTGGCGCGTGCCGAACATGAACGGATACCCGTTCGACGTGATCGTCACCGCGAAGCACGAGCTCGCCGAGGACGGCCTGCACATCACGGTGAGCGCCTACAACAACGGCGACGCGAACGCCCCGTGGGCCCTGGCCATCCATCCTTGGCTCGACAACGGCTTCAACGGCTACGGCGACGAGATCGACGGCCACAACGCCCAGTGCCATCTGACGGTCCCCGCCGACACGCACGTGACCGTGGACGAGAACCTCATCCCCACCGGCACCGAGGCCGTGGACGGCACCAAGTACGACCTGCGCGACGACCCGCTGCTCGTCAACCAGCCGTTCGACGACGCATGGACCGACCTGCACCGCGACGCCGACGGCGGCGCGCACGCGACGTTCACCCGCCCCGACGGCCTGCAGATCAAGGTCGGCGGCGACGAGACCATCACCTCCTTCCAGGTGTGCACCGGCACCGGCTTCCCGGCGTTCCAGCATCCTGCCGGAACCGCCGTCGAGCCGCAGACCGCCTACGCCAACGCCTTCAACACCGGCAAGGACCTCATCGTCATCAAGCCGGGCGAGACGAGCGAGACGAAGCTGTTCATCAGCGCCGCCGAGGTCTGATCCGACCGTCGCGTCCACGTTTTCCGCCCCAGGTTGTAAACTGGTGCGATGTGTGAGATAATCCACAAGGCTTATCTATCAAAGTAAAGGAGTCCAACATGGGCAAGCGCGGACGTCTGCGTCGTGACCGCCGCAAGAAGGCTGCAAACCACGGCAAGAGGCCGAACGCCTGATTCGCTCAGGCTTCATTCGAGCTCAAAGGCTCCACGGATTCCCTATGGATCACCGTGGGGCCTTTTTCATACCCGTCCATACCCGTCCGCCAGCGGGGCGCATGACCTGCCCCGCACCGCCCGTGGCCGCCGACAGTGGCCGCCGATGCCGGTTCACTGATGCCGGTTCACTGATGCCGATGAAAACCGGGATGCGACACACCCTCCTGCGCCGCGGACTGGATGCAGCGGTGAAGCCGTTCTATGAGGCATTCCGGGGCGTTGACCGGCCGCAGATAGGCGCGCAACGCCTGGATCATGGCCTTCTCCCGCGCATCGCAGCACGCGTCGATGTCAAAACAGTCACCCGTGACGCCCGCCGCATCCGAACCGGAGGGGGATGCAGGAGCGTCATCGGCCCCGTCGACCCGGACGACCGTCTCCTCCACCACCGTGCGCCGTATGTTGCCGGAAGCGTCGCCGGTGACGCTCACGCTGGTATGACGTTCCACATGCCCGTTCATCATCGCTTCCCTTTCTCGCCGTTCCCGCCGTCGTTCCTGTTCGCCGCGACGCTCTCGTGCAAGGCGACGCCGCGCGGGGCGGTTCCGCCTCCATTATCGCCCGGACGGCGTCCCCCGTCGTTCGCGGTCGGTGAAACCGCCCGTCTCCCGCGCCCGGATTCGCCGCCGTACCCGCGTTCGCGGGCGTAGGATGCGAGCTGCTGCTTGAGCTGGGCCCGTGCACGGTTGAGCCGGCTCATCACCGTGCCGATCTTCACCCCCTGCTCGTCGGCCACCTGCTGGTACGACTTGCCGTCGATCGCCGCATCGATGAACACCTGTCGGCGCTCGGGGCTGAGCTTGTCCAGGGCCGCCATGATCTCCTCGGGCGCGAACGCGTCCTGATACGTCTCCTCGGCGGATTTGAGTCCCTCCGAGCTGTGCTCGGACGCGGAGTAGATGTCCCAGTCGTCGTATTCGCCGGTCGAATCGTTGGCCCGCAGGGGGCGGCGCTTTGCCTTCTGATACTGGTTGAAATAGAGGTTGCGTTCGATGGTGGTCATCCACGCGGCGAAGTTCGTGCCCTGCTTGAACGAGCCATAGTGCTTGTACGCCCGCTCGAACGTGTCCTGCACCAGATCCTGCGCATCGTCGGGATTGTTGGTGAGCTTCATGGCCTGCCGGTAGAGCCCGTCGACCACGGGCATGGCAAGCCGTTCGAATTCGGCGCGCCTCGCGCCGTTCCCCGTCGCTCCGAGAGTCTTCGCATCAACCACGACTCCATTGTGCCACGTCGGATCGCGCCGGACCCGTATTTGTCGCGCTACGTCCCGACAATACCGTACATGACCGATTTGCTTCAGGCTATTGACAACGCATCCCCGCAGCCCGACGATTGCACGCTTGCGCAATCGTGGCTGCTCGGATTCGACACGGAGACCACGGGCGTCGCCCCCGGCAGGGACGCCATCTGTTCGGCCACGCTCGTCCTGCGCGATCCTGAGAAGGGGCATGACGGCGACGTCATCGGCGAATGGCTCATCGACCCGCATCGGCCCATCTCCCCCGGCGCATCCCGCGTCAACGGATTCACCGACGAGTTCCTCCAGGCCAACGGCGGAGACCCGGTCGAACTCGTCGAACGGATCGCCGGCATCGTGGCGGCCGCACAGAACAAGGGCATTCCGCTGCTCGCATACAACGCCCCGTTCGACGTGCACATGCTCGAAGGCGATCTGCGACGTTGGGGGCTCGCCCCGCTTGCGAAACGCCTCAACGGAGGCATCCGCGTCGTCGACCCGCTGGTCATCGACCGCAAGGTGTCCCACCGAGGCGGCAAACGCACGCTCACCGCGACGACGGAATACTACGGGGTCGTCCCGCACGGCGATTTCCACGACGCCACGGCCGACACCGTGGCCGCCGTGGACCTGATGCCACCCATCACGCGGCTCCACGCCGACGTCGCCGCATTGCGCCTCGACGAGATCATGCCATGGCAGCGGGCCGCCCACGAGCAGTGGAGGGAATCCTTCAACCGGTGGCTCGCCGACCGCGGCCGCCGACCCGTGCACGAGGACTGGTTCCCCGTCGACTGAGGCACGGCCGGAGTCCCGCGCCGACGAGCCATCACCAAATCGGTACACGTACGGCATCGCCCGACGACACGCGGGATGTAGACTGGCAGTTGGTTTCCGTGACCATTCGGCTGCGGACGTCGAACGATGCATACCCCACCGGCGCATGAAAGAACTATGGAGAACATGACCCTTACACTCACTTCGGCCGTAGACCTGCTCAAGAAGCATCATCTGCTCCGCGAAATCATCACCCCGACCACGTGGACCACCGACCCGGGGCGTCTGCCCGACACCGAGTTCACTGCGGTCTCCTACGATTCGCGGTCCATCGACGGGGGCACGCTGCTGTTCTGCAAGGGACGGTTCAAGCCGGAATACCTGGCGAAGGCCGATGAGGCGGGCCTGCCGTGCTACGTGGCGGAGACCGACTACTCCGACGCGACCGCGGCGACGGGGCTCATCGTGCAGGACGTGCGCAAGGCCATGAGCCTGCTGTCGGCCGAGTTCTACGGCCGCCCCCAGGATTCGCTCACGGTGATCGGCGTCACCGGCACCAAGGGCAAGACGACCACATCGTACTTCACCCAGGCCATCCTCAACGCCGTATCCCACGGCAGGGCCGCGCTGTTCTCCTCCGTCGACAACTGCCTCGACGGCAGGCATTACGAGGAGTCGGATCTTACCACGCCGGAATCGATGGACGCGTTCCGCATGATGCGCGCCGCGGTCGACAACGGCATGGAGTATCTGGTCATGGAGGTCTCGTCGCAGGCCTACAAGGTCGACCGTGTCTACGGTCTGACGTTCGACGTCGGTGCGTTCCTCAACATCTCCCCCGACCACATCAGCCCCATCGAACATCCCACGTTCGAGGACTATCTGTACTGCAAGCGCCAGCTGATCGCCAACAGCAGGCGTCTGGTGCTGAACGCCGATGCCATGCATGCCGACCTGCTGCGCGAGGACGCCGCGGCGCATGGCATCGACGTCGACACGTTCGCCCTGCATGGCGCCGACGGTTCCGGCACGCCCGCCGACGTGACGGCGGCCCCGGCCGACGCCGACCACATCGACTTCGACATCACGTGCGGGAAGGACGATCTCGGCAGGTTCCATCTGTCGATCGACGGCGACTTCAACTACGCCAACGCGGCGGCGGCAATCGCCATCGTCCGCGCGGCCGGCGTGCCGATCGACGATGCGGAACCGCTGCACGCCCTCGAATCGGTGCGGATCGCCGGACGCATGGAACAGTTCACCGACCCGCAGAGCGACACGCTCGCCATCGTGGACTACGCGCACAACTACGCCAGCGTCACGGCCCTGCTGGACTTCGTGGACGAACGGTACGGCGCCAGGAACCCCTATGTCACGTTGGTCACGGGCTCGGCGGGAAACAAGGCGTACGACCGTCGCGAGGAGATCGTCAAGGCGGCGCAGGACCGCATCGGGGCCTTCATCTTCACCGCCGAGGACACCGACACCGAACCGTTCATCGACATCTGCATGCAGATGCAGGGCTACATCACGAACCGGAACGTCGCCTCGACGGTCATCTCCGACCGTACGACCGCCATCACGACGGCGGTGTACGATGCGCGCGCCCATCAGGACCGTTTCGATGTGATCCTTGCCATCGGCAAGGGGGACGAGCGCTGGATCAAGGAGCATAACAGGCACGTACCGTTCGAGGGCGACGACCGCGTCATCGGCCGTCTGTTCGGCCTGGACGATGACAAGTGAGGGATCCGTCGCGTCCGTGCCGCGATCGTTTCGCTCCGCGGCCGTTGAGTAGACCATTGAATTGAGCGAACCATTGAATGGAAGACCCGAGTGGAGGTTTCATGATTTCCGTTGAGAAGACGTCGTTCGAGGAATGCGACCGGCTGGCATCGGAGGCCGGTGTAACGTTGCCGATCGAGCAGACCGAGGTATGGGCGGGATTCCAGAAGGACATCCCCGGACGTGAGCCATGGGGCGTGCTCGTCGCGAAGCGCGACGACGAACCGGTGGCCGTGCTGCTGCTCATCGACATGGAGACGCACGGCTATCATTACCTGCGTTCCATGCACGGACCGGTCTGGCTGGCGGGCAAGCCCGAGCAAGCGCTGGAACGCGACGTGGTGAAGGCCATCGTCGACTTCGTGCACGCCGAAGACAAACGTCAGGCGTTCGTGCGCCTCGACGTCTGGTTCGGGGACGACTACGACACCGTATTGTCCACCGTGCCCTACGACCAGACCGTGGTCATCGATGTGACCGGAGGAGACGAGGAGATCCTCAAACGCATGAAGCGCCGAGGACGCCGTGACGTGCGCAAGGCGCTGCGCGAATGCCCTGCCACGAGCGCGGACGAGACCGCCCAGGCGCTCGGGGACTTCTCCGAATACTACGACGTGATGGTGGAGACCGGCAAACGTGACGGCTTCACCCCGGCGCCCATCACCGACTACTCCGACATGATCGGCGCGCTCGGCGCGGACCACTGCCGCGTGTTCGCCGCCCGCATCGACGACCGCGTGGTCGCCTGGTCGATCGTCACGGTGAACGGCACGCATGCGGTGCGCTACTATGCCGGCATGCGCAACGAGGTCATGCGCCTGCACGTGACCGACAAGCTGCTGTACAACGAATGCTGCATGCTGGGTTCGCAGGGCATCACCGAATACGACCTCATGGGCATCGGCTCCGACTTCGCCCCGAGCCTCAAGGGACTCAACGAGTTCAAGTGCAAGTTCACCGATGAGATCACACCCGTGGCCGCCGGTCACGACATGCCGATCAAGAAGGCGTTCTACCGTTCGCTGAAGGTGGCCAAATCCGTGAAGGACGCGCTGAGGAAGTAGCCCGCGTCGCCGGGAGCGGGGCGCGTCACGCGGCGGCGCTGCGCACCGCGGTCACGATGCGTCCCGCCTTGTCGTCGCTGACCTCCGTGGGCAGGCTCACCGCCCCGGCGACGAGCCTGCCCGTGACCGGCACCGTCGAACGGTCCAGCACGTCAAGCCCGTAGGCCCTCTCATCGGTGACGCCGGGGAACAGCTCGGGGCGATACCAGCGTTCGGCGTATCCGCCCACGGCCCTCACCGCGGCGATGATGCGTTCCGCCTCCATGGTGTCGTGCGCGAACAGCGGGAACCGCAGCAGCGGCTGAGCCTCCCCTTCGAGGATCCGGGCGGGGATGTGAAGACCATGGCGGTCGCTCAGCCCCATGCGGTATATCTCCGTCACACGACGGCGCCCCTCCTCGTTGGCATCCAATTCGCCGATGCCCGCCACGGCGCGGCGAATCATCCACGGACTCATGCCCATGGGCTCGTAGGCAAGCTCTCCGCGTCGCTCGGACGAGGCGATCGGCGGCTCGTACAGCCCGATGTCCGTCAGCAGCGAACGCATGCGTCCGCCCAATCCACCGGGCAACCGGCCCAGTACGCGGTTCTCGTTCACATACAGCCTGGTGACCACGTCGATGCCGCGTGGAAGGGATGGCAGGAGGTCGAGATGGCGCCGGAGATGGGCGTCGAGCCGGGGATCGGTCTTCTTCAGCCTCGGATTTACCCAGATGGCGCCGCCGAACCGTGTGGGGAGGATCTTCTCCACGCCGAAGGAGTGCACGGACACATCGGCCAACGGCTCGCCGCCCGGGGTGTGGGCCATGCGAGTGACGCAATGCGCGCAATCCTCGATGACCAGGGCGCCCCGCTTAGACGCAAGGCCGGCGAGGCTCCTTGACGAATCGTCGTCGAGCAGTCCGAACGTATGCTGCAGCACGACCGCCCGAAGGGCCTGCGCGGAATCCTCCGATGCGCGACCAGCGGCGTCCACGTCGATCGACAACGTGTCGGCGTCCACGTCGACGTACCGGGGCGTGAAGCCGCAGCACACGATGGGATCGACGGCGGTGCAGCAGGTGAACAGCTGGGTCAGCACCGCCCCACGGCCATATAGCCCGTCGATGGAGCGGAACACCGTCTGCATGCCATAGCGGGCCTTGAACACGGGGAACCAGTCCCCCGCGTCCGTCCCCGTCCGTTCGGCGAGAGCGGCGCACAGCCTTGAGGCACGCTGCCGAGACGTCGGTCGATCATTCATACATCCTCTTTTCCTGACGACAACGACACCATTGTAAAATGGCCTGAGCCTCGCGGCGGGGCATCCCCTCCCGGGATGTCGCAAAACCCGCGGACGGACAGCGGAACACGACAAAGGACGTATCATCTATGGCAACCTTCCAGCCGGTAATCCTCGGCGGCGACCTCGGCGCATATGCGCTGGCCCGCGAACTCAACGACGCGTACGGCGTCAAACCTATCATGGTGACCGCATACAACCCGAACGCGATCAGGGATTCGTCGATTCTGACGCGGCACGAGTTCGCCGAGGCCAACGAGGAGCGCCCGCTGGTCGACGAACTGCTGCGGCTGGGCGAGGACCTCAGACGTCGCAATCCCCGGCGCAGACTGCTGCTGCTGGCCAACACCGACTGGCGCATCCGCGTGATGGCCACGCACCGCGAGGAGCTGGAGCGCCACTATGTGGTACCGATCCCGCCGTTGGACGTCATCGAGAAGGTGAGCGACAAACAGGAGTTCGAACGTCTGGCCACCGCACAGGGCATGCCTGTGCCGAAGTCGTTCTATGAGGACTTCTCCCATGCCGGGGACGCGGGGTGGACCCCGCAGCCGACGCCCGCGGACCTGACGTTCCCCGTGGTGGCCAAGCCCGCCGACAGCTCCGAATACGAGAACCTGGTGTTCGAGGGACGGCAGAAGGTGTACCGCATCGACACGGACGAACAGCTGACCGCGCTGTGGCGCACGCTGGCCGACGCGGGGTTCCGCGGCACGTTCGTGGCGCAGGAGCTTGTGGAGGGCGACGACACCGGGATGTATTCGGTGACCGCATACGTCGACTCCACGGGCACGGTGTCGCTGCTGTGCTCGGCCCACGTGCTGCTGGAGGAGCACCATCCCGCCACCCTGGGCAACCCATGCGCCATGATCACCGAGCCGATCGACGAGATCCTCCGGCCGGCGAAGCGGTTCCTCGAATCGCTCCCCTACCGCGGATTCGCCAACTTCGACGTCAAACGCGACCCGCGCACCGGCAGGTTCTATTTCCTTGAGGTCAACCCGCGCATCGGCAGGAACAGCTTCTATGTGGCCGGCGCCGGCATCAATCCGATGGAGGTGCTGGTCTCCGACGTGATCGACGGGCATCCGATGGCCGCACGCACGGCCGACGGCGAGGTGCTGTACTCCATCATCCCCGACCGTCTGCTGCTACGCTACGTGACGGATCCGGACCTCAAGGCGCAGGTGCGCAGGCTCCAGAAGGCCGGACGCATCAATCCGCAGCGCAATCCGAGGGACGCCGGCTTCAAACGCCGGCTTCATCTCCTCGAATCCGAGCTCAACCAGTACCGCAAGTTCGGCAGGTATTATCCCAAGCCCACCGACACCGGCTTCTAGACACGCGAACAAGGGTGCCGGGTCTGCTTTCCCAGGGGATCAGGCCCGGCACCCTTGTCGTTCAGCGCTTCGACGAACGGTCAAGCCGTTGGGAGATCACCGCGGTGACACCGTCGGCGCGCATCGTCACGCCATAGAGCGCGTCGGCGATGCTCATGGTGCGCTGCTGATGCGTGATGACAATGAGCTGGGCGTGTTCGCGCAGCCGGTCGAACGCGTCAAGCAGTCGGGTCAGGTTCACATCGTCGAGGGCGGCCTCCACCTCGTCCATCACGTAGAACGGGCTGGGACGCGCGGTGAATATGGCGAACAGGAACGCCAGGGCCGTCAGCGAGCGCTCACCTCCGGAGAGCAGGCTCAGCTGCCTCACTCGTTTGCCGGCCGGCCTTGCCTGCACGAGCACGCCGGTGGTAAGCAGATCGTCCGGGTCCTCAAGCTTCAGCGTGCCATGCCCGCCGGGGAACAGGATGGAGAACATCCGTTCGAAGGCGGTCGCCGTGTCGTCGAACGCCTTGCGGAACACGTCGACCATGGTGGAGTCGAGACGACGGACCAACGCCATCAGGTCGTCGCGGGAGGCGATGACGTCGTTGCGCTGGTCGTTGAGGTATTTGTTGCGTGCTTCCAGCGCCTCGAACTCCTCGGTGGCGAGCGGATTCACCCTGCCGAGTCTGGCGAGGTCGCGTCTGGCCCGTTCGAGTCTCGTGGCCTGCCCTTCGCGGGAATACGGTTCCGTATGGGGTTCCTCCCCGCCGTCTCCGTCGGTTCCGGCCACCGGCACCGGCTTGTCGGGACCGTATTCGTGCATGGCGTCGTCGACGCTCATCCCGAGGACATCGTCGATCTTCTGCGCCGTCTGCCGGTATTCGGCGGCGATGCGCTCCCGTTCGAGGTCGAGTTCGTGCTCACGACCACGCAGACTGGCGACGATGGGGGCGAGTTCGTCCCGCCGGGCGCGAAGGCTGACGAGCTCGTCCGCCTTGGCGTCGAGGTCCCGCTGGATCTCGTCCCGTTTGCGTTCCGCGGCGGTGATGCGTATGTCGAGCCGTGCCGCGGCGGCTCGCGCCAATGAGGCGATGGAGCCGGCGCGATCGGCCTGTTCGCGCCGTCGCCGGTTGAGTTTTTCGACGCGGTCGCGGCGCTCTGCGGCCTGCTTCGCATCGTGTCGCAGAAGGTCGGCCTGCCGCTTGTAGGACTGCACCCGATGTTCGGCCTCGGTCCATTGCAGTCTGGCGTCGGCCTCGGTACGCCGCAGTTCCGTGAGCGATGATTCGAGCTCCCGCTCGCGTTCTGCGAGTTCGTCGATGTCGGCCTGCGCGGTGTCGTGCCGCTGTTCCGCGGACAGTGACCGATGAAGCTCGTCGAGGGTGCGTCGGCGCGCCGCGACGTTTTCGGCGAGGGAATGTAGCCGGTCGCGTGTTTCGGATTGCCGGGCGGCGATGTCGTCGATGCGCCGCTGCGCCGCGTCGAGCTGCGTCTCCAACTGACTGGCCGCGATGCGTCGTTCGTTCGCCGCGGCCTGCTCGCGTTGCACACGTTCCGCCGCGGAATCGTTGACGCGTCGGGCTTCGTCCAGAAGTTCGACGAGATGCCGCCGTTCCTCCCGGAGGGATTCGGCCTGGGCGATCGTCTTGTCCCGTCGTGCGGCGAGGCTGAGGTCGCTGTGGGCCGCGGCCCCTCCACCGGTCGCTGCCACGCCGGCGGCGAAGAGCTCGCCGGTGACGGTGGCCGCCCTGCGCCATCCTGCAGCCATGGCGGCCATAGCTTCCTCGCGTGTGCGGACCGCGGCCGTGTCGATGACCAGTCGGCGTGCGGCGTCGGTGACGGCGTCGCCGACGGTTTCCGCGGGGGCGTTCGGATTGGTGTGGATCAGTTCCGCAAGGCTTCGGCCGGGTGGGTTGCCGGCCGTGTGCGGATTCCCCGCGGATGCATCCGTTGCCCGCGTCGCGTCGTCGGTGGCGTGGATGAGCACGGCACGGCCGGAGCGGTCGTGTTCGGCCGTTTCCAGGATTCGTAGCATGGTCTCGTCGTCGCGCACGACGATGGCGTCGGCGAAAGCGCCGAGCGCACGGGAGACGGCGTCCTCCCAATGCTCGTCGACATGCAGGAAGTCGACGAGACGCCCCAACGGCTTCACGGTGCCTGATGGCACGGCTTGGGATGCGCCGCGCGATTCGAGGGTGTCGGAGAGCGCGTCGGCCTTGGCCTGCAGGGAGATGATTCTGCCATCAAGCTCCCGCTTGCGCCGTTCGATGCCGTCGAGATCGGCACGGGACCGTTCCGATGCGGCCTTCGCCTCGGACAGACGGCCGTCGTCAGGCCGCCAACCATCGGACAGGGCGCGGCGCAGACGGTTTCGCGAGTCCGTGGCCTCCTCCAACCGGCGATCCGACGAGTCCAGCTGCGCGGTCAGATCGGTCTGCTGCGTCTCGATCGATTGGATGGTCGCCTCCTCGCGTGCGATGAGCTCCCGAAGACCGGAGAGACGCGCCTCCTGCCGTTGGACGCTGCTGCGGAGCTCGGCGGTTGCGGCGCGAACCGACGACAGCCTGCCTTCGGCATCGGTCCGCGCCTTCATGACCTCGTCGAACCGCGTTTTCGTCTCGTTGGCGAGGCCACGCTGCGCCTGCGCCTGACGGTCCAGTTCACTGGCCCGGGCGAGCATCGGCCCGGGGTCGTCTCCGACCGGGGCGATCTGTTCGTTCAGGGAACGCTGTCGTTCATCGGCGAGCGAGGCCAGTGAGCGCAGCCGCTCCTGGACCTGCCCCATGTCATGCCACATGGCGGTGATCCTAGCCATGGCCGGATTGGATTCGCCGGTCTGCGCCTCGATTCCTGCGATGCGCAGGCCCACATCCGCCAGCGTCTGCTGCGATCCGCGCAGTTCGCCGCGGATGCGGGTGAGCTCGTCGCGGTTGCGGATGCGCCGCGAGACCACTTGGGAGGCGTCGTCGGCGAGCAGCCTTGCCTGTGCGTCGCGCAGGGTCGCCCTGATGACGTCCGCCTTGCGTGAGATGCGGGCCTGCCGTCCCAGCGGCTTCATCTGTCGGCGGATCTCGCCGAGCAGGTCGTCGAGGCGTGCCAGGTTCGCTTCGGTGGCGGCGAGCTTGCGCAGGGCCCGCTCCTTGCGCCTGCGGTGCTTGAGGATGCCGGCGGCCTCTTCGATGAATGCACGGTGCCCGGCCGGCGTGGCGTGCAGGATCTGGTCGAGCCTGCCCTGCCCCACGATGACGTGCATCTGCGCGCCGAGGCCCGTGTCGCTGAGCAGTTCCTGGATGTCGAGCAGACGGCACGGCGCGCCGTTGATGGCGTATTCGGAGCCGCCGTTGCGGAAGATGGTGCGGGATATCGTCACTTCCGTGTAGTCGATGTCGAGCGTGCGGTCGGTGTTGTCGATGGTCAGCGACACCTGTGCGCGGCCGAGTGCCGGTCTCGATGCGCTTCCCGCGAAGATGACGTCCTCCATGGACGTTCCGCGCAGGTTCTTCGCGCCCTGTTCGCCCATGACCCAGGTCAGGGCGTCGACGATGTTGGATTTCCCCGATCCGTTGGGACCCACGACGGCGGTGATTCCCGGCTCGAACCGCAATGTGGTGGACGAGGCGAAGGATTTGAACCCCTTGAGGGTGAGTTCCTTGAGATACATGTGGTGATGCCTATGTGATGATGCGGACATCACGCATAATATGCGAATGTGCGTGTGTTACGTATGCATTCATGCGTAATGTCCGTAAGCGTGGATGGTGACGTCGCGGCCGACGCGTTCACTCCCGTTCCCCGTCGGCGCGTTCGGACTTCGGCTTGGCAAGATCCTCGTTCGGCCGTTCCTTGAGCAGGTGCCGGGCGTCGCCCGCGGTGACGAAGCTGCCGCAGACGAGCACGCCGTGACCGTAGCCGACGCCGGTCTCGTCGGCGGAGTCGACCAGGTCTACCGCGGTCTGGATGGCGTCGGGCAGGAAGTCCTTGCGGATCACGCGGTCCGGCCCGAACACGTCGACGGCGACCTTCTCCAGATCCTCGGCCGACATGACGCGACCCTTCCACGAGTTCTCGGTGACGACGATGGTGTCGAGCATGGGTTCGAGCACGCCGAGCACATCCTCCACGTCCTTGTCGGCCATCATGGAGACCACGCCGACGAGCTGCTGGAAGTCGAAGTTCTCCTCGATGGCGTCGCGCAGCGCGGTGACCGCGTTGAGGTTGTGCCCGCCGTCCACGATGATGGTCGGCGAGGTACGTACCACCTCGATGCGTCCGGGGACCTTGACGGAGCCCAGCGATTCGGCGACGACGCCGCCGTCGAGCGGCCCGTTGACGGGCACGACGACTTCGGCGGCGGCCAATGCGCTGAGCGCGTTGTGCGCCTGATGCTCGCCGAACATGGAGACGGGCACGTCCTCGTAGAGTCCGTTCGGCGTGCGCAGCGTGACGAGCTGTCCGCCGACAGCCGGCATGCGGGAGACGACCTCCATCTCCTTGCCGTCTCGCACGAGGCCCTGCGCATGCCTGTCGTGCGCCGTCTTCTCGATGATCGGCATCACGGCCTCGGCTTGCGGCTGGGGGCCGACGATCACCGTGGAGTTCGATTTGATGATTCCCGCCTTCTGCTCGGCGATCTGCTCGACGGTGTCGCCGAGCCACTGCATGTGGTCCATGTCGACCGGGCCGATGATTGCGGCGTCGCCGTCGAGCACGTTGGTGGCGTCCCACAGGCCGCCCATGCCGACCTCGACGACGGCCACGTCGACGGGGGCGTCGGCGAACGCCCAGAACGCCATGGTGGTGAGCACTTCGAAGAAACTCATCTTCGGATCGCCCACTTCGGCGGATTTGGCGTCGAGCAGGTCGATGAAATCCTTCACCTGATCCCAGATGTCGACGAATTCGTCGTCGGAGAGCTGCTGGCCGTCGATGCGGATGCGTTCGGTCACCTTCTCCACATGCGGGGAGGTGTACAGACCGGTGCGAAGACCGTAGTGGCGGCACAGGGACTCGACCATGCGGGCCGTCGACCCCTTGCCGTTGGTGCCGGTGATGTGCACCACACGGAACGATTGCTGGGGGTTGCCCAGCATGTCCATGATCGTGGCCATGCGGTCGATCTTCGGATCAAAGTCATGCTCCGGGGCACGCCCCATGATCGTGCGATACACTTCGTCGAGGGTCTTGCCCTCCCTGTTGGGATGTTCGAACGACATACTCCGCCTTCACGCCTTCCCGTATACTGCCTGCTGTCGCGCATCGAATAAAAACGCTCGTAGCATTCTAGACAACAGCTGTGACCGCCGTCCGCCTCTTCGACCTGGGCGAACGCCGCCCCTCGCCGGGACGCGGAACCGCGGATTTACGGAACAACGTCTGTCATGTTCGCGCGGATCGCGTCCGATTGCTCCTAAGATGAACGGTATCATTCGTGGTTCATCGAAAGGAGTCCAAGGTGTCGGCAGACGACGAGGCGAGGCGCCAGCAGGCGGCGAAGCGGTACGAGGCGGATGAGGAAGAGCTGACGGCGCAGGCGGTGGGCGAGCGCGTGACGAACCGCACGCTCTCCCCCAGGTCCGAATCGTTCAAGGCATTCATGACCGAAGGATGGGGCGAGGTGGACCCGGGCATCGGGCCGCTGGAATCCAGCAGGTATGTCCCGGCGCGTCTCGAAGCCCTGGGCAGGCGATTCCCCGACAGCCGCATCGTGTTGCCGGCGGGACGGCCCAAGGCCCGTAACAACGACTGCGACTACGCGTTCCGCGCCGACACCTCATTCGCCTACTATACGGGGCTGGGCGAGGATTACGAGGCAGGCGCCGTGCTCGTGCTCGACCCGGTGGCACCGGACTCCCCGGAGGCGAGGGAGGGTAAGACCCATACGGCCACGCTGTATCTGCGTCCCCGCGCCGATCAGAGCACCGAGGACTACTACCGTTCCGGCTACGGCGAATACTGGGTTGGCGCACGCCCCGGCTTGTCGGAGTTCACGACGATGACCGGATTGGACACGCGTGACATCTCGCAGCTCGACGATGCGCTGAGCAAGGACGTCGGCCCGGAGGCCGGCGCGGTGCAGCTGCGTGTGATCCGCGAGGCGGACGCCGCGGTCACCGGCGAGGTGGAGCGGATCCGCGAGCAGAACGGCTGGGATGATCCGGACCGCAACCGCGCCGCCGATGACCGTCTGCACGAGTTCGCCGCCGAGGCCCGCATGGTCAAGGACGAATACGAGGTGGGCGAGATCCGCAAGGCCGTGGCCGTCACCAGACGGGGCTTCGACCGCATGCTCGCCGCCCTGCCGCGCGCGCTCGACAGGCCGCGCGGCGAACGCATCCTCGAAGGCGCGTTCAACGCGAACGCCCGAGAGGAGGGCAACGACGAGGGATACGGGACGATCGTGGCCTCCGGCCCGCACGCCGCCACGCTGCATTGGGAGCGCAACACCGGCAGCATCGGCAGCGGCGAGCTGCTGCTCATCGACGCCGGCGTGGAGGTCAACAGCCTATACACGGCCGACATCACGCGCACCTTCCCCACCAACGGCAGGTTCACGCCGTTCCAGCGCCGGCTCTACGAGGCGGTGCTCAAGGCCCAGCAGGCCGGTTTCGACGCGGCCCGGCCGGGCGTGACCTATCATCACATCCATGATGCGGTGATGCGCTCCATCGCCGAGTCGCTGCACGAATTCGGCATTCTGCCGGTGAGCGTGGAGGAGTCGCTCTCCCCCGAGGGCCAGCAGCATCGCCGTTGGCTCGCCTGCGGCGTGGCGCATCATCTCGGCCTGGACGTGCATGACTGCGCGCAGGCGCGCTTCGAGTCGTATCAGGAGCGTCCGATCACCCCGGGCATCACGTTCACCATCGAGCCGGGCCTGTATTTCAAGGAGAACGACCTGCTGGTGCCGCCGGAGTACCGTGGCATCGGCATCCGCATCGAGGACGACGTGCTCATGACCGAGGACGGCCCCGAATGGATCAGCCGCGACATTCCGAAGCGGCCCGACGATGTGGAGGCGTGGATGGCCGCCCAGGCCTCCATCGGCGAGGCCCCCAGGAAGGACAAGTGACATGGCGACCCCGGAATTCATACTGGACCTGAGGAGGAGGATCGGCCATGACCCGCTGTGGCTCATCGGCGTCTCCGCCTATGTGGAGGACTCCGATGGGCGGGTGCTGCTCGGCCGCCGCGCCGACACCGGTGAGTGGGCGATGGTCTACGGCATCAACGAGCCCGGCGAGGAGCCCGCGGTCACGGTGGTGCGCGAGGTGAAGGAGGAGACCGGCGTGGACTGCGTTCCCACGGAGCTGGTCTCGGTCAAATCCTCCACCCGCCTGATCACATACGCGAACGGCGACCAGGCCATGTACATGGACCATCTGTTCCTCTGCACGACGAAGAACGGCGGCGAGGTGGAACCGTTCGTCGGAGACGACGAAAGCCTTGAGGTCGGCTGGTTCCCCCTCGACGACCTGCCCGAGCCGTTGGCGAAGACCACGGTGGAGCGCATGGGCTATGTCCGCGAGTTCAGGCGGCGCGGCGACCATAGGGCGCTGTTCTCCGTCGAGGGGTAGCCTCATTCAGCGGAATCGCATCGATGTCCCTTTGTCCCACATACAGGGACAAAGGGACATATTGTTCCCCCAATATCGCTTGCATTGATACAATTTTGCCTTTCTTAACATAAAAAGATACTATCTTTGCATCATATTCCGCATCGTGCGCACACCACGAAACTCAGCCCACATTCGCTATATCAAGCCATATCTCATAGCACATATTCAGCACATCACACAACGATGTCGAATGTTACCTACACCACATCGTTGACCCTGGTTATAATCAGGATGCAAAATAAATATCATTTCTCGTTATCAATGCCCGCTACATGACGCATTTTCCCAGCCTACGATATTGACAACGCCAACGACGGCGCGCCGATCCTCGAAGTAGAGGAACGGCCTATCAGCAAACAGGAGGCATCATGAAGGCAGTGGTTCTCGAACATCAGGGCCTGATCAACATCCGCGAGGTTCCGGACGTCCCCGCGCCGGGACCGGGAGAGCTGCGCATCGCCCCGCACACCGTGGGCATCTGCGGCTCCGACGTGCACTACTACACGCACGGACGCATCGGACAGTTCGTCGTCAAGGCGCCGATGATCCTCGGCCACGAGGCGGCCGGCACCGTGCTTGAGGTCGGCCCCGGGGTCACCGATTTCAAGCCGGGCGACCGCGTGGCCATGGAACCGGGCATCCCCGACATGACCTCCCGCGCCAGCCGCATGGGCATGTACAACGTCGATCCCGCCGTGCGCTTCTTCGCCACCCCGCCGGTGGACGGATGCCTGTGCGAGCAGGTCATCCATCCCGCCGCGTTCACCTACAAGCTGCCCGACTCCATGAGCTTCGGCGAGGGCGCGCTGCTCGAACCGCTGTCGGTGGGCATGCATTCGGCGACCAAGGCCGGCATCAAGCCCGGCGACATCGCCGTCGTGGCCGGATCGGGCACGGTCGGCATCCTCACCGCGGCCTCCGCCCTTGCCGCGGGTGCGGCGAAGGTGTATGTCTCCGACGTCTCCGACGTCAAGCTCGACATCGTCTCGCAGATCCCCGGCGTCGTCCCGGTCGATCTCAAGAAGGAGGACCTCGTCGAAAAGGTCAAGGACGAGACCGGTGGCTGGGGTGCGGACGTTGTGTTCGAATGCTCCGGCGCCGAGAAGTCGTTCGAGACGATCCTTGAGGTCGGCGCCCCCGGCAACACCACCGTGTTCGTGGGCATGCCCGTCGACAAGGTGCCGTTCGACGTGGTCGCCGCGCAGGCCCGGGAGACCACCATCATGACGATCTTCCGCTACCGCAACGTCTACCAGAAGGCCATCGATCTGGTGGCGGCCGGCAAGCTCGACCTCAAGCCGTTCATCACGAAGACCTACGCCATGGACGACTCCATCGCCGCGTTCAAGCGCGTCGAGGAGGTCCATCCCGAGGACGTCAAGATCCAGATCACCGTCGACCAGCAGTAGTCTCCATCGACGATTCCTTCTCCTTCCTTTCCATCGACGTCCGCCGGCCGTCCCACAGGACACGGGCCGGTAACCCGATCGCGACCCATGGGCCAGCCATGCGCCGCGGGCCGGCGGACGTCGGATTACCATTACATTCTTTCCAAGGGGTCACTTATGCTGTTCGGCGTCAACAAGAAACTCATCGCCGGTTACATCGCCATCGCCATCTTCATGACGGGCGACGGCTTCGAACTCACCTTCCTCTCCCGCTTCATGGTCGACCAGGGGTTCTCGGCCGTCCAGGCCTCCATGATGCCCACCATCTACGGTCTTGTGGGCGCATTCGCCGCATGGGCGTCCGGAGTGGTCTCCGAACTGTGCGGCACCAAGCGCGTCATGATCTTCGGCGGCGTCTCCTGGGTCGTGCTGCAGGTCATCCTGCTCGGCGCGGCCATCCCCTCCGGCTCATATCCGTTCATCCTCACCGTGTACGCCATCCGAGGCATCGGATACCCGCTGCTCATGTACTCGTTCCTGGTGATGATCACCGAGGTCACCGACAAACGCCATCTCGCCTCCGCCGTCGGCCTGTTCTGGGCCGCATTCGAAATCGGCATCGGCGTGCTCGGCACCTACGTGCCCAGCGCGGTGATCCGCGCATTCGGCGAATACACCACGCTATGGGTGGCCGTGCCGTTCGCCGTGATCGGCACGCTCGTGGTCGTCTTCTGCCTGAAGCCGACCAGTGACGCCAAGGGCGCCGGTATGACCGGCAGGGAGGTCGGCCGCGAGCTCGCCCGAGGCGTGACCGTGATCTTCCAAGACCATCAGGTGTTCCTCGCCGTCTGCGCCCGCGCCATCTGCAATTTCTCGCTGTATGGCCTGCCCGTCATCATGCCGCTGTATCTCGCCAGCCACACGAACGGCGGCGGCGCATGGTTCGAGGTGACCGACTGGATGGTCATCTGGGGCACCATGAACGTCATCACCGTGTTCACCAACGTGATGTGGGGACGCATCGGAGACAAGCACGGCTGGATCCGCCAGATGCGCTGGTTCGGCGCCGGCCTGTGCGCGCTCGGCACCCTGTGGTTCTACTATGTGCCGCAGTTCTTCGGCAAGAGCTGGCCACTGATGATCGTCGGCGCCGTGATTCTCGCCTTCGGATTCACCGCGTTCGTGCCCATGGCCGCGATCTTCCCGGCCCTCATCCCCGACCACCCGGGCGCGGCCGTCTCGGCGAACAACCTCGCCAGCGGCCTGTCCACCTTCGGCGGCCCGCTGATCGCCACCCTGCTCATCCCGGTCGTCGGATTCGGCGGCGTATGCTGGGCGTACGCGATCTTCTACATCATCGGTTCGCTGCTCACCTGGTTCATCCATCCCAAGCAGCCCGGCTTCGACCTCAACGGCAAGCGCCTGCCCGAGGAGGAGCGCCGCAGGGAACTGGAGCTGGAGTCCGCCGCGTTCACGGCGGTGCAGCCCGCCTGAGGCGTCGGCGCGCAGGGCCCGTCGAACCGTCACGACACCGGACGGCGGGCCCTGCGCCATGTCATACGCGAATGGGGTATGGTAAGACGGGATTCCCGGGTGCCTCCGGGGCGGCGGGAACGATTCGGGCCTGTGATATGGGCGTAAGGGGTGGGACATGGCATCGTCGATGAGCGGCAACGGGCAGCTTGAGGTCATCGTGCCCGACTACAACACGTCGATCCGATGGGTCGAACACGGATACCCCTGCAATCTGGCCAAATGGCATTACCATCCCGAAATCGAGTTCCATCTCATCCGCCGATCCACCGGCTTCATGATGGTGGGAGACGGACTCATACCGTTCGAGCCGGGGCAGGTCACGCTAATCGGCAGCAACGTGCCCCACCACTGGATCTCCGACATCGGCGCCGACGAGGTGCTGGAGAAACGCGACGTCGCCTGCCAGATCCGTCCGAACAAGCTCGCCTCCCTGGTGCGTCTGTTCCCCGAGGCCGCCCCCATACACAACGTACTGGAACGCTCCCGGCACGGCATCCTGCTCATGGGCGGGTCGGCGGCCCGCGCCGCGGAGCTGCTGGAATCGTCCAGAGACCATTCGTCATACCAACGGCTCATCGACGTGCTGTCGCTGCTGCAGGTGTTCGCATTGGCCCCGGACGATGAATGGGAGACCATCGTCACCCCGTCGTTCACGCCGGACACCGGATCCGACGTCTCGGAACGCATCAACGCCACGCTCGCCTACATCAACGCCAATCTCGGCGGCGACATCTCGCTGGACGACATCGCGAACCGCGTGGCCATGAACCCGGCGGCGTTCTCCCGCTTCTTCCATCAGGCGACCGGCATCAACTTCTCCGAACTGGTGTCCCGTCTGCGCATATCGCACGCCTGCAAGCTGCTGGTGACCACGAACCTGCCCATCAGCCGCATCCGCATAGACAGCGGCTACCGCAACGCCTCGAACTTCAACCGACGGTTCCTTGAGGAGATCGGCATGACGCCGTCCGCATACCGCGGGTCCTATGGCAAATGACCGATACCAGAACGGATTTCCATGCCGGACCTTCAGTCGAATCCCCACGTCGCATCCCCGCTTAGGTCGGGGGCGGGAGGACAATGGAACGCATGTCCTATGCAATCATCGCCATTCTGGTCGTCGCCGCGTTCCTCATCGGCGTGCTGCTCGTCTCGCTGCCTCGTTCGGCGCGTCTGATGAACCGCGCCCAGCTCATCGTCATGCTGCTGCTGACTATCCTGCTCATCGGCGTGCTGGCCGCCACATACATGCTCCGCAGCGAACCGGCGTCGTGGGCCGTCATCGTCTCCGCGTTCGCCGGCAGCATCGTCGGCCGCATACGCGCGGTCAACGAATCCGTCGTCGGGCACGACCCCTGGGACCTGTTCGAGCTGCGCTGACGCAACGGCCCCTACCCGGCCTTCAGACCTCCAGATAACGGGCGGGATGCTCGATGAACCGGCGGAGCCCATGGCATGCCGCCCCGTACAGCGCGGGACGGTCCGCCGTCCCGCAGTCGAGGACGCGGACGTTCAGCGCGTACCGGGCCAGTATCTGCGGGGCGATGCGCAGCCGGAGCTTCGCCGCCAGGTCCCCTTCGAACGTGGACCAGAATCCGCCGAGCACGATGGTGCTCACGTCCATCAGGTTGATGACCGACACCGCCACCGACGCCATGGCGTCCAATGCCTGCTCGATGGCGTGCACGGCCTGTACATCACCCTCCCGCCACCGTCTGCGGAGCACGTCCACGTATTCGGCCTTCGCGGCATCGCTTCCGTCCGCCACGCCGGCCGCGCGCACGAGCTCGCGCCTGCCCGCGTACATCTCCAGGCATCCGCGCCGGCCGCAGCGGCATCGAGGCCCGTTCATGTCCACGGATACGTGGCCGAGCTCGCCGCCGAACCCGTGGTCGCCGCGCAGCACGTTTCCCGCGCGCACGATGGCGCCGCCGACGCCGACGTCCGTGGACACGTAGAGGAAGGAGTCGTCCGGACCGAGCTGCGACTCCGACTGGGCGCGGCGCACGGCGTATCCCGGCACCTGTGCGATGGCGGCGAGGCTCGCCTCGTTCTCGACGGCCACGTCAAGGCGACGGATGACGTCGAACCGGTCGAGATCGAGATTCGACCATCCGAGATTCGGCGCCATGATGAGGTTCCGTCCCGAGGCCACCAGACCGGGGAGGGCCAGTCCCGAGCCGACGATCCGGTACTGGCGGCGTTTCAGCCTAGCCTCCATGGAGGAGACCAATCCGTCGAGTCGCGTGAAGACAGCTTCGGGATCCGTGTCCGTCATGTCGCGGTCCACCCATTCCCTCGCCACGGTCCTGCCGGCGATGTCAAGCACCATGCATCCGTATCCGTCGGTGTTGACCTGCATGCCGAGTCCCGCCCACCGTCCGGAGCGGAACCCCAACGGCGTGCTCGGGCGCCCGTTCGACGACTCCTGCTGGGGGCTCAGCTGCTCGACGACGCCGTTGCTCAGCAGGATCTCGGCGAGCAGCGACATGGTCGCCTTGGTCAGCCCCGTCTCCTTGGCCAGCTGGGCGCGCGACAACGGCGAGGCCGACTGCAGCAGCGTCGAGAGCACCACGGACAGGTTATGGTTGCGCAGATCGTCCTGATTGATGCTGCGGGCACGTGGCATGATCATCCACCTTCAGATTTGGGAATCGCAATGAACTAATTATCATCAATCAGAATACAGTAGGAACAAGCCGCATGCACCTACCCCGTGACGAGAAATGATATATTTTTAACCCTTTTAGTTTTTCCATCTAATAAATAAGTATACTGAAAGACGATGGAGCGACAATGTGGTTCCCATCCGGGTCCTTCCGTCAGTCTTCCCACATATAAGGAGTGTTCTCATGGTCGATCGAATTCTCGTTGCCGGCGTGGATACGTCCACGCAGTCATGCAAGGTGCGCGTCACGGACGCGGCAACCGGCGAACTCGTACGTTTCGGACAGGCGAAGCATCCCGAAGGCACGAGCGTGGATCCCGAAGCCTGGTGGAAGGCGTTCCTTGAGGCGTCCGAGCAGGCGGGCGGACTCGACGACGTGTCCGCCATCGCGGTCGGCGGCCAACAGCACGGCATGGTGCTGCTCGACGAGCACGGTGCCGTGATCCGCGACGCTCTGCTATGGAACGACACGCGCAGCGCCCCGCAGGCGGATCAGCTCATCGACATGCTCGGCGAGGCACCGGCCGCGGAGGGCGAGGGCGACGACCCCCATGAGCGTGGCATTCGACGTTGGGTCGAGGCCGTGGGCTCCTCCCCCGTCGCCTCGTACACGCTCACCAAGATCATGTGGGTGGCGCAGAACGAACCCGACAACGCGGCCCGCATCGCCGCCGTATGCCTGCCACACGACTGGCTCAGCTGGCGCATCGCCGGGTTCGGACCGGTCGAGGACGGCGAGGACGCCCATCTCGACGCCCTGTTCACCGACCGCTCCGACGCCTCCGGCACCAGCTACTATGACGCCGCCCACGACGCCTACCGCCCCGACCTCATCGACATGGCACTCGGGCGCCACGACATCATCCTGCCCGTCGTGCTCGGCCCCGACGTCGCCGCCCCGGTGAAGGCCGATCACGCCATCGCCGGCAGGAACGTGCCCGGCGGATGCCTCATCGGCCCCGGCGGCGGGGACAACGCCATGGCGTCCTTCGGACTCGGAATGGCGGTCGGCGACGTGTCGGTGTCGTTGGGAACGTCGGGCGTGGCGGCGGCCATCGCCGAGAACCCGGTGTATGACCTCACGGGAGCCATCAGCGGCTTCGCCGACTGCACGGGACACTTCCTGCCCCTGGCCTGCACCATCAACGGCAGCCGCATCCTCGACGCCGGACGCCATGCGCTCGGCGTGGACTACGACGAGCTGGCGAGGTTGGCGTTCGCCGCGCGCCCCGGTGCCGACGGCATCACCCTCATCCCCTACTTCGACGGCGAGCGCACGCCGAACCGTCCGAACGACAAGGCCCGCATCGAAGGGTTGACGTTGGCGAACACCACGAAGGAGAACCTCGCCCGCGCGTTCGTGGAGTCCCTGCTGTGCTCGCAGCGCGACTGCATCGAGCTGGTGCGTGCGCTCGGCGCCCGCATCGACCGCATTCTGCTCATCGGCGGGGGCGCGAGGTCCGAGGCGATACGTCGTCTCGCCCCCGCGGTCTTCGGCATGGACGTGACCCTGCCCGCCACCGACGAGTATGTGGCCATCGGCGCCGCCCGACAGGCCGCCTGGGTGCTCGCCGCACGCGACGGCGCCACGGAGCCTCCGGCATGGGAAATCTCCATCGACGGCACGGAATCGGCCGACCCCACCCCCGAGGTCTACGAGGCCTACGCCCGTCGTCGCGGGTGAGGCGTTCACCCCTTCTTGAGATGAAGAGCGGCGGGACCATCATATGAAACGATTGGTCCCGCCGCTCTTCATGTTGCATGACGGCCCAGGAAGGTTATGTTTCGGGAATCAGACGGTCGATAATGCGCATCCATTCCCGGACAAAATCCACTCCGTCCAGATTATGCAGCCATCGCAGCTGTAATCCGTCCATGGCACCTAGCACCTCGACGGCCATGCTCTTGGGATCGTCCACGCCATCGCGTTCCGCAGCCTTCGCATATTCGTCAAGGACGCGCCGCTCCCGGTCGAGGAAATATTCGTATGCAGGATGCTCGGGAGCCAGGGCCTCCGCCTGCAGTACCGAATACAACCTCACGAATTCCGACCTCGTCTTATTGACCTGTACGTTTGCGATGGTCAGGTCGCGCAGACCGACCGGGAAGACGTTTGCTATTCCGTCATCCACCTTGTCCGGAGGAAGTCCCAGCTTCACGGCCATCCCTTGACGGGTAATCGAATCATGGTGGTCGATGACCGAAATCAGCAGGTTCTCCTTGTTGCCGAAATAATACAGGACGCCCGCTTCGGTTATCCCCTCCGCCTCGGCTACCTCCCTGATGGTGGCACCCCAATACCCGTATTTCGCCACCAGCGACATGGCGGTGTCAAGAATGCTGTTCCTTCTGTCCGCCGCCCGCATCTTGACGCTCGGCGACATTCGTGTACCGCGTGGCATGGTTTCCTTCTTCTCATATGTTCCGGTTGCAAAACAACATCATTCAAGAATATGCCGTCATTACATATGACAACGAGAAATTCGGCATTTTTTCAGCTTACCCCACTCCAGCCCCCCGGAACGAAACGAATCCCGACGCCGGAAGACCGGCGCCGGGATTCGCCCATTCCTTTGAGGTCCCCGCATGGTGGTAAGTCACACGGGAAGCATGGTTATCTGTTATTTGCCGAAACCCGCGGTGAGGCCCGCCACCATCTGACGGCGTCCGATGATGTATGCAGCGAGTATCGGCAACACCGATATGACGACCGCGGCGAGTATGCCTGGGACATCGACGGTGAATTGTCCCTGGAACAGCCACAGAGATAGTGGAATCACACGGTTCTCGGTGCTTTGCGTGAGAATCAGCGGGAACAGGAACCCATTCCACACATTGAGCGCATCATAGATGGCGACCGTGATGACAGCCGGCTTGACCATGGGCAGCGCAAGCTGGATCATGGTCTTGAACTCGGAAGCTCCGTCCACCGCCATGGCCTCGAACAGGGATTGGGGCACGTCGCGAAGGAAATTCGTCAGAATCAGGATGGTGATGGGAATGGCGAACGCCGCAGACGGAAGAATCAACGCCCAGAGGGTGTCGTACAGGCCGATCTTGATGATCAGGTAGTAGACGGGGATGATCGTCGCCTGCATGGGGATGGCCAATCCGGAGATGAATATCTTATACAACCTCCGCGTGCCAACGTCCGTGCGCCGGACGATCACGTAGGCGGCAGGTATGCAGACGAGCAAGATGACCAGTACCGTGACGAAGGTGACGATCACCGAGTTCTTGACGTACATGAGGAAGTCGTTGGCAAACACACGTTCGTATGCCGACAATGTGGGATGTTCGGGGAACGACAACGGATTGTCCGCGTATACGGCATTGGATTCGCGAAGTGACGTGACGACGATGTAGTAAATCGGCACGATGGTGACGAGCAGCCATATCCAGCCCAGAGCCCCTGCGATGATGTTGTATTCTCTGCCCTTGATACGGATCATGTCACACCCCTTCCATCTGGCTTTCCATCTTGTCCGCTCCCGACAGCCTGTTGAGCAGTAACGATATGACGATGCCCATGGCGAGAATCAGCACACCGATAACACTCGCACCACCCATGTCATAGCTTTTGAATCCCTTGATGTACATGTCGAGGGGCATAAGCCGCGTCGCATTGCCCGGCCCTCCCGCAGTCATGACGTAGACCAGATCAAAGTAGGTCAATGAACCTACAATCATCAGCGTGGAATCCGTGGCGAACGTGTACTTGAGTTGCGGCAGGGTTATGGAGAAGAACTGCCGTACGGTGCCTGCCCCGTCGATGCGCGCCGCTTCGTACAGACTGGCGGGGATCTGCCGCACAGCCCCTTGGTAGAGCAGGGAATGCAACGGTACGAAGCACCAGGAGACCACGAGGATCAGCGTCCACAGGGCCGTCTTCGGATCCCCCAGGAAGTTCTGTTCCAGCCATTTCCATCCGAACGCCTTGCCGATGCCGAACTGCGGGTCGAGGATGTTCTTGAAAGCGATGGCGACCGCCGTGGAGGAGAACAGCAGCGGGAGGAAGAAGAACACAGCCAGAAAGGCACGGTACTTCTGTTTGCCCGCCATGAAGACGCCTAGGAGAATGGAAACAGGGGTCTGGACGGCCCAGCAGGCTATGGTCAGGATGAGGGTAAGCTTCAGACCATTGAGCGTCAATGGATCGCCGAGCATCTCCTTCCAGTTGCCCAAGCCGTTCCATGTGACCGCGCCAAGTCCATCCCAGTTCATGAACGAGAGCACGACCACGCCAATCAACGGAATGAGGGCGAACACCCCGAACAAAACCATTGCCGGTGCCGCATACCACAGAGAGGGGCCTTTATGAAGGGATTCCCTGCCGCCCCCGTCGTGGAGGCCGCGTCTGCGCCCTCCGGTCTTCTTTGCTTTTTCCGTCATCACCATTCTCCTTTAGACGCCTTTGTCCTTTTACCGTCAAGCAGCCGAACCGGAGCTACTCAAGGGTCTTGTTCATGTTGTCCACGAACTGCTGCGGAGTGATCTGCAGCAGGAACACCTGTTCAAGATTGTTCAGCATCGTCTCTGCCTGATCGGATGGCAGCGCCTGATCCCAGGACAGCTGGTAGGCCGGAGCCTCGGAGGCCGCCTCATAGATGAACGAGTAGAAGCCGGATTTTGTGTCGTTCTTCTTGACGGTGTCCTCGACGTTCTTGACCGGGGGGACCGAGCCGGTCTCCAACATGGAAGTGACCATGGAATCCGAATAGGTGTTGTTCTTCAGGAAGTCGATGGCGTTCTTCTGCTGGCTCTCACTCGCCTTCGAGGAGATCGAGAAGTAGTTGGAGAGGTTCCCCGTAAGATCCTTCGGATCGCCCTTGCCTCCCTTGACGGAGGGGAATGCCGAGAAGGAAAGCGTATTCTCCGCGAAATCCTTGTTCAACGCCACGAAGTCCGGATAGGCCCAGGAACCCTGCATCTCCATCGCCGAGCTGTCGTTGACGAGCAGGGCCACATCCTTGCGGTCATCCGCCGTCAGGGACTGGTATGTGTTGCCGAAGGCACCTGCCTTGACGAGGTCCTGGATCTTGGTCATGGCCTCGACGACGGCCGGATCGTCCCAGGATCCCTTTTCACCGTTCTCTATCTTCTGGAAGACCTCGGGCCCTCCGATGCGGTCGACCAGATAGGCGGCCCACATCAGATACGGCCATTTGCTGCCTCCCGCCAAGGTAATCGGGGTCTTACCTGTGGCCTTGACTTTCTCAACCGCGGCAAGCAGTTCGTCCCACGTCTGAGGCTCCTTGGAGACACCGGCCTCCTTGAGCACCTTGGTGTTGAAGAACAGCACGGCCGGTTGCACACCGTTAAATGAGGTACCATACAGCTTGCCGTCCACGTAACCGCCTTCGGCCACGGAATCAAGAACCGTCTCGTCGACGGTGTCCTTGAGATCGTCGGTCAAATCGACGATCGAACCCTGGTCCGCGTAATCCTTGAGCGAAGCTCCGCCCCAGCTCATAATCATCGTCGGCGCGTTGCCGGAACCGATGGCCGTGCGGATTTTCTCCTTGTAGGCATCATTGGCAAAGGTCTCGGAGGATATCTTCTTGTCCGGATTATCCTTGTTCCACCGCTCTATGGCGTCCCGGACCGGCTTGGTGTTGTTGTCGTTGAACACCCACAGGGTGGCATCGCCCGACGAGGAAGCCCCCCCCCCGGAGTGGATCCGCATGCACCCAACGGGACAAGCATGGCCAACGAGGCGGTAACCGCCAATGCCTTCGTTACTGATTTCATAATGAACACTCCTCACTGAGTCGCTCATATCCCGCTGCACCTCGACCGGGCTTGACGGGATTTATTGTGACAATCGTTTCCCAACGACGGTTTTTAGTATATACTAAGTAATTACTAAGTGCAAATCTTAGCTTCATTAATTCATCCGTTTAACCTAAAGAAAGGTGATATTTCAGTATCTATCCATCTTTTAATCATTTATTTAAAACGTTCATTTATCTAATATCATCATCCAGTTTCAATACTGAACCATGAAAGAGGACATCATGACTCATTCACTGCAACGAGGCAGGGAATTGCACGTACGCGCCGGGGTTCCGGAATCCCGTCAGGACGGCTCGAAGGAAGCGCCCTTCGCCACGATCCAGCAGGCCGCCGACATCGCTCGCCCCTACGATACGGTCGTCGTCCATGACGGCATATACCGGGAGAACGTCAATCCGAAAAGAGGGGGATTCCGCGACGATGCGAGAATCACCTACACGGTCGCCGAAGGTGAGCACGCAGTCATCAAGGGGTCTGAAATCGTCGAGGAATGGGAAAACGTCGAAGGCACCGTATGGCATGCCCGCATCCCCAACATGGTGTTCGGCGACTTCAACCCCTACGACACGGCGTTGGAGGGCGATTGGCTGGAGCAGCCCTCCAATTGGAAGCCAAGTCTCGGCGACGTCTATCTCAATGGACGATCGCTGTATGAGGCGCCCGATCTCGACGCGGTCATCCGCGCCGAACGGCGTGAGACCGGTCCGGGACCTGATTGGATGGAGATACCACTGACCATCCCGCGAGCGGACGAGACCATTTTCCAGTGGTACGCGAAGGTCGAGGACAACCACACCGACATCTGGGCCAACTTCCATGAATTCGATCCGAACCGCGAAACCGTGGAAATCAACGTCCGCAAGGAATGCTTCTATCCTCAACGAACCGGCATCGACTATATAACCGTGAGGGGCTTCGAAATGGCTCAGGCGGCCTGCCCCTGGGCACCGCCGACGGGAGACCAACCCGGACTGATCGGCCCGCATTGGAGCCGTGGATGGATCATCGAAGGCAACGATATACATGATGCCAAATGCAGCGCCGTCAGTCTCGGCAAGGAGTACTCGACGGGAGACAACGAGGCATTTCGGTGGGATCTCAAACCCGGATACCAGTGCCAGCTTGAGACGGTGTTCCGCGCCCGCCACATCGGATGGGACAAGGAGCACGTCGGCTCGCACATCGTGCGGAACAACACCATCCACGACTGCGGACAGAACGGCGTAGTCGGCCATCTCGGATGCGTGTTCTCCACGATCGAAAACAACGAGATCTATAACATCGGCACCAAATACGAGTATTTCGGTCATGAAATCGCCGGAATCAAGCTGCATGCCGCCATCGATGTGCAACTGCGCAGCAACCGTATCCACGACTGCACGCTCGGCACCTGGCTTGACTGGCAGGCACAGGGTACAAGGGTATCCTCGAACGTGTACTACGCCAACGTACGCGATTTCATGATCGAGGTGACACACGGCCCCTGCCTGTTCGACAACAACGTGTTCGCCTCTCCATACAACTTCGACAACATGGCATGGGGTTCGGCTTTCGTGCACAATCTGTTCCTCGGCTCCACACGGAAACGCGACGTGCGGAACCGTTTCACGCCGTATCATCTGCCCCACAGCACGCAGATACTCGGCACGGCATGCGTCTACGGCAACGACGAGCGGTTCTATCAGAACATCTTTGCCGCGCCAAAGGTGCTTCCAGGCAATGACACCAGAGACACCAGCGTCTACGACGGCGCCCCGACCAGTCACGAGGAATTCACCAGACGCGTGCACGACCAGGGCATCGGCGATCTCGAAATCTTCGAGACGATACCCGAGGCGATGTATGTGGACGGCAACGCCTACCTCAACGGCACGCACCCGTTCGACCGGGAAGAGCATTCGTACAGCTCCTCCAAAGACCCGAGAGCCGCCGTCGTCACCGACGAGGACGGGTCGTTGTGGTGCGAATTAATCCTCGACGAGACCATCGACGTCGAGACCACCGTCATCGACACCGCCACACTCGGCGCTCCGCGTATCGTGGGCGAGGCATATGAGAATCCGGATGGCAGTCCCATCGTCGTCGACCACGACATCAACGGCGAACCGCGCAATGAGCATCCTGTTCCCGGCCCGTTCTCCACGTTGCAGACCGGAATGAACCGCATCCGTCTGGCATAGTCCGTTCCGGTGTTGCCGGACAGTCGTCCAATTACGACCGCCCGGCAACACCGAATGAATGGCCCATCGCCGTCATTTATTGATTTTGCGACTCAGATAGTCCAATAGAATACCCGCATATTCCCGTCGAGGGTTCTGGACCTCGTATAGTCGGCGATATCTCCGGCATATCACCTTGAGGTTCCGCCCTTTTTTGATCTGGACGGCCATTTCCTGCTGCAAGGCACACAATGCCGCTCTGCGATTCCTCACCAGTCGTTTCTCATTGAGATTCAGTGTCCATTGAATATCGAAATCTACGGCCGCCCGTTCCGAGCGCATTTCTCCATTCGAGCCATACCGTATGGACCGGATATCGCCGTCGTTCCAAGGATTGACAGACAACTCATCATTCCTTCGGTGGGTATCGCATGTCTGCTGTTCATAGGGCAGCCCCCGGCCGCCATCGCAAACCGCCAGCATGTTGTCATACCGGACGGACAGCTCATCGTCCGAATCGGTGCCGGCATGTTGGGCATGATAATGCTCGATATGCATGCTCTTCAGCGTTATACGTCCCATGCAATAGGCACATAACCCTCGTTGCTCGGATAACAGGCTCCGTTGAACATCCCGCTTCGTCTCAGCGGACAGATTGTCATATCTGACCTGCCGAGATCCGGGATTCCTCTTCTCCCCCAGTCGCAGCCGCATGACATCCTCCACAAGAGACAGAGGCTGATCCGCCTTCTCAATCAAGAGCATCGTCGCCATCCAATCGTTCGAGATCCAGCGACACACGTCCCGCCACCAGATCGGGATCGTTCCCCAGCTCGTTTTCCAAGGACGAAAGCCGAGCTTCGGCTTCGGCCAGATTTCCCGTATCCAGAGCATGATGGAATCTGCTCAATTCACGCTTGACCGACGACGGCCGGTCATTTGCCCCCATGATGTCCTCCAACACCGTTCCCGCATTATGTCCATATGATTCGACCGTTGGGATATATGCCGTGTATCGCAACGACCTTTCACTTTCGGAAAGACCATCAGACAGTATGGGATTACCGAAAACGTCCGTCTGC
Organism: Bifidobacterium catulorum; assembly: GCF_003129925.1. Lineage (GTDB taxonomy): Bacteria > Actinomycetota > Actinomycetes > Actinomycetales > Bifidobacteriaceae > Galliscardovia > Galliscardovia catulorum. The sequence continues at coordinate 59,304 of NZ_QFFN01000011.1, forward strand.
GTCTCACCTACCTGCACCTGACGTATGCCGCGCAAATGGGTCGACTTCACCGAGGAAATGACTGATGGGGCGTGACTGCTGACGATGAACTGCACCCGGGGGAAGATGGTGATGAGGTCATGGATGATACGCTCCTGCCATTTTGGATGAAGATGCAGGTCAATCTCGTCAATCAGTACCACGCCCGGAGAATCAAGAATATGCTCCGCATCGGGATTCAACATCGCCATACGATAGGCGATGTCCGCGATGAGACTCAAAGTGTTGCGATATCCGTCGCTGAGGTTTTCGAAGGGGAGCATCTGCGGTGACCCGGAATCATCGGAATCGACCAGCATCAGTGAGTTGACGCTCAAATCGAATATGACGGAAACCTGCCGCCTTCCCGTCAAATCCGTAAAGCACCTTGCCAATGCCTCCCGAACCGCATCCAACTCCGGAATTCGGCAGTCAACTCCCAATTGCTGCTTTTGCAGTTCGATCTGAGTCATGCGCTCGAACCAGTTCAGCATGAGCTTCTCATTATTCGCATAATCCAGACAATCGATATAGCCGTTCGCCCGGGAAAACCCCTTCGAGAAAAAACCCTCAGAATATTGTCTGTCTCGTTTGTGCAGCCACAACCTGCCTGTTCCGTAATAAGCGAACAACGGCAGAGAAGTCTTGCCTCCTTCGGTAATCTCCCGCTGCAGCGCCTGCGACGCCTGTGTCACATGACGCAGCATCCCTCCCTGCCTTCTGCTTGATTCGTTCATGGTTCTCGACCACACGACATCATCGTTACGGAAGACGGCGGCGGCTTGAATTTCCAACGGCTGAGGTTGATTGGATATCACGCTGCCGGTACGCGACGACCGCAACCGCATATCCGATGCCTGAACTCCACGCCCGACTATGGTGTGATGAGGTGAATTAACACGGATGAGAAACGCGCCCAAAGCAATGGCGGCGGCATCCAGGACAGCGGTCTTACCGGAGCCGTTATCCCCGATCAATACGGTAAGACGATCGTCGAAATCTATGCTCAGACCGCCGAACTTACGAAAGTTCACAAGCCTCAGACGCTTGAGCTTCAATGCATCATCCGGCACGCTCGACCTCCCTACTCATCGGCACTACAGGTAATGTAACACGACCTTTGCATCCCGGCTTCATGCCCGGAGACACGTCCAGATACAGGAAGGGGTATCCGGATGGGCACCGGATACCCCAGAATTTCCCAAGGAGAGAGTCTGTCGAAACGGCGAGAATCAGGCCTCGGCCAAGGCGTCCACGATGTAGTTGTTGATGGATGCCTTGACGACCTCAAGCTGGTCGGAACGCTCGGCGGCAATCAGCTCGGCCTGGGTCTTGTCGAGGGCGTAGCTTTCAAGGGAAGCGAGCGACTCCTTGCCTTCCTCGATGCTCTTTCCGATACCGGAGTCAAAGGACTCATAACGCTTGGCCTGTACATTTTCAATGTAACCGTCCTCATGCATCTTGGCAGCGACCAGCAGACCGGCAGCGAACGTATCCATACCGACGATGTGAGAGCGGAACAGGTCCTCCGCCTCGAAGGAGGAACGACGGGGCTTCGAATCGAAGTTCAGTCCGCCGTGGGGTCCGATGCCACCGGCTGCAAGCACCTCCCACATGACGGAGACGGCATCGTACAGGTCGGACGGGAACTCATCCATATCCCAACCGATAAGCTTGTCTCCTTGATTGGCATCGAGGGAACCTAGGAAGCCAGTCTCACGCGCATAGCGCACCTCATGCTGATAGGTATGACCGGCGAGATTGGCATGGTTGCCTTCGAGATTCAGCTTGAAGATGTCGTCCAGACCGTAGGTCTTGAGGAACGCCACGGTGGTGGCAGCATCGAAGTCGTACTGATGGAGGGTCGGCTCCTTCGGCTTGGGCTCGATGAGGAACTGGGCGTCCATGCCGATTTCCTTCGCATATTCATGACCCATGCGATAGAACTCGGCGATATGATCCTGCTCGCGCTTCATCTGCGTGTTCCACAGACTCTCGTAGCCCTCGCGGCCGCCCCAGAACACATAGTTCTCTGCGCCAAGACGCTTGCCGATTTCAAGGCTTTTCTTCAACTGGCCGCCGGCGTAGGCGTAGATGTCGGCATACGGCGTGGTTGCGCCGCCGGCGAAGTATCGCGGGTTGGTGAACAGCGAGCAGGTGTTCCACAACAGTTTGATGCCGGTGGCCTTCATGTTCTCCTCGATCTTGTCGACGACCTTGTCGAGGTTAGCGTTGGTCTCGCGCAGGGTGTCGCCTTCGGGCGCGATGTCGCGATCATGGAAGCAGAAGTACTCAACACCGAGCTTGGTGAACAGTTCGAAGGCGTAGTCCACCTTGGCGAGAGCCTGATCCATCGGGTCGGTGTATTTGTAGTATGGGCGCTGCGCGGTACCCGTGCCGAACGGATCGACCAGCTCCTGGTTGAACGTATGCCACCAGGCAACGCCGAAGCGCAGCCAATCCTTCATCTTCTTGCCGGCGACGACCTTGTCGGCGTCATAATAACGGAAGCCTAGCGTCTCCGGGGTACCACCCTTGCGTCCGATGTATTCGATTTTATCCACACTCCACAGTCCCATGTCTGCTCCTTTGCACTGCGGTTTACTGAACAACTACATAGTAAAACCATTAAACGATATTTGTCAAATCAAAAAACTTAATAACGCCGCCCAAAATTCCTTCCATAAGCTTCTAAGACCGAAAAGAGGCACCGGAAGAAGACGCTACGTGGCACGAGATATTCGACAATCCAGATGGCAGCATCAATGACGGCGGCTTCTCGGTCTATTCGATTGCCATATATCACAAGCTGATGCATCTGCCCATGCCACTCCACCATGTTCGATGGGGCGCGACATCACGACACGATTTCGCACCGTAATCTACGGTGGACGAACAGCGGCCAATCGTATATCGGGAAAACATCCGGGGGTATTCTGAAGTAAGCAGAAACAAGAGAGGAGACGGCATGTTCTGCGAAAACTGCGGCGAGAGGATTCCTGACGACGAACGGTTCTGCGATAACTGCGGGCATCCCATCGCACCTATGTCCGACACGACGGACACCATGCCAATGCCATCCCCCGCGTCTCCGCACGCCAAAGCATACGACGACGATGGCAACGCCCCGGCCCTGTCGCGGATACACATCTCCGAGCCCACG
>NZ_QFFN01000012.1 GCF_003129925.1 Bifidobacterium catulorum
AGGACCGGTACCGTTCGCGCTCATTTCCGATGAGGCACCACTAACCATTACGCGCTCAAAAAACATGAGTCACGTCGCACCGTATCGCAAGCACATGTATCGTCTATACTCGAAATCATAGACCGCATGACCCAAAAGTTTCGAGTATAGACGAAACCTTTGGGATACATAACGGAAAGTGTCGAGTATATTCGACATTTTTCGGCCTGCGGTTCGCCCGTCGATCATTTCGAACGCTCCGCAACGAGCTGATCGCCGTATTCACGTTCGAAGAACGCCCACACGGTGCGATAGTCTTCCACACGGTCACAGCGGTCGAACGGGGCCATGTAACGGATTCCGCGCTCGCGGGGCCGCCGTGCAGGAGTCGTCGGCATCGCAATCGCCGAGATAATATCCGCCGTTGAAATAGATGATCGCTTCCTCTTCGTTCAGCTCCCGAAATCTATTGGCCATCATGACCTCCCGTGTTCGAATGAATGCACTTGCATACCTAGTAACCGGACAAAACGCCGAAACCGGCTTCCCGGCGTCTTGTCCGGTTAGGGATGGTGGGACGTAGCATCGAACGAGAGGCCCGTGTCCCCGAGAAAGGGAATGAGAAAAAGGGGAAGAGAAAGAGGGAAAGAGGAAGATGGTCAACATGAGTAATGTTCCCGGCGTTCCCAATGTGCCCGGTCCGCGGAACGACGGCGGCGAAGGATCACGCGGAGAAACCCAGGAAGCGGTGCACGGCGGCGTGCGGCCGACGGTCGCCGTCATCGCCGCGGTCGTGCTGACGATGACGGCCCTTGCCGGCGTGGCCATGGCCAGTGCAGGGGTCTTCGGCGACCATCGGGCCGCTGCCGAAGCCGGGCAGGCGTCTTCCGGATCGGCGTCGCAGCATAGGGAGAAGGCGAACATCGTTCCGGAACAGTCCGGCAAGTCACCCGCCAAATCGACGGCCAAGTCGACGGCCACGACGAAATCGCAGTCGTCATCGTCTGACACGACGCAATCCGGCTCCTCCCGGTCCGGCAACGGCACGACCGCGCAATCCGCACCCGCTCCGACCACCACCGCGTCCGACGTCCGTACGCGCGCATCGCAACTGTCGCACACCATGACGGCAATCACCGAAGCGCCGGTGGCGGGAACCGAGGGCAGTACCTACGATCTTCTGGCGAACAACGGCAAATCCGATTCGGAACCGTATGCCAGCACGGAAACGGAGCTCACCAACCGTCTCAAGGTGGACACGCAGTACCCGGACGGCAGATCGTCATCGCAATGCGCCCGTGAGCTCAACGCGCTGAACATCGCCTATGCGAACTGGGAGGCCTCCTATTACAAGACGCTCAACGACACGATCAATGCGACGGCCGACGACGCGGCGCAATCGGCCGCTCGGTTGGGCTCAAGCAACCCGGGGTACTGCCCGGGGCTCGATCCCATACTCGATCAGCGGCCGGAGAAGGGCGTGACCCGTCAGGCGTTCGAGAGCCAGACCGCCTGGTATGACCGTCTGATGGACCAGTGGCAGAGTTGCGAGGCGCAGGCGGCGCAGTAAAAAAACCAGACGTTAAGCCGTTCGGCTGCGGGGCACGCGGTGCGTTGTTTTCCCATGCACGCATTCCATACCGGTATTCCGCGGCACGGAATACCGAAAACGGTCGATGCGCCGTTCCGTACCGGAACGCTGTAATACGGAACGCAAACAGTGCGGAAACGCACATTCCGTGACCGCATCCGACCCCGGGCGGAGGAAACCACGTCCGTCTTCGCGCTCACACCTCGATGGCCCAGAAGAGCACGGCGTTGGCGGGGTTGAGGCTTGGCATGCGCAGACCGTACGACGCGAGCTGCGCACCGGAAAGCACGATGCCGTCCTTGTTCCACCAGCCGAGCGCGGTCTGCCCGTTGGAGATGGCGGAGATATCCACATTCACGGGAACCGGCTGCAGCAGATAGTTCCTCGCCGGATCGAGACCCGGCACATGCATGGGCGCGACCGGGTAGGTGGCCGACGTGGACAGCTGCGTGAACCGGTAGATGGCGGCGGAACGGTCGGGCTTGACCACGCCGTCGAGGCGGACGGACGGATTGGCGGAGTCGGCATGCACCATGGTGTCGACGGCGAACCATTCCCTGTGCTTCTTGTATTCGGCGATCCATTCGGCCAACTCGTCGAGGGCCTCCTGCGGCTGTTCCAGCAGATTCCATTCCACGCCGAAATGGCCAAGGAACGCCATGGCCATGCGCATGGTCTGCGTGGTGGCGCGGCCGGTGGAGTGCGCGGGGCTCGCGCCCACGTGTGCGCCGATCATCTCGGGGGGCACCAGCAGCGACGTATGGCGCTGGATGTCGGCACGCTCCACCGGGTCCACGCAGTCGGACGCCCAGATGCGGTCCGCGTATTCGAGGATGCCGAGATCCACACGCCCGCCGCCGGACGAGCAGCTTTCGATCTCCAATCCCGGATGGCGCTTCCCGAGCGTGCGCCATATGCCGTATACGGCCTCGGTCTGCGCGTGAACGGCTGGACGATAGCCGTGCGTGGGACTCGCCGCCTCGGTGACGAGCTTGTTGTGGTCCCACTTGATGTAGTCGATGCCGAGTTCGTCAATTAGTCCGTCGATGCCGCCGAGAATGTACTCGGCCGCGTCCGGATTGGTCAGGTCCAGCACCTGCTGATTACGCCCCTCCATGGGCATGCGGTTCGGCGTGGGCGCGAGGATCCAGTCCGGGTGCGCACGCGCCACGTCGGAATCGGGGTTCGCCATCTCCGGCTCGAACCACAGGCCGAACTCCATGCCCAGGCCATGCACGTGCGCGGCGAGCGCCTTGAGGCTTTTCGGCCCGTCGGGCCATACCGATCGTGCGATGCCCCAGTCGCCCAGACCCGAGGTGTCGTCTCGTCTGGAACCGAACCAGCCGTCGTCGACGACGAAGCGTTCCACGCCGATCTCGGCGGCCTTGTCGGCGAGCGCGGCCAGCGTGTCGTAGTTCTGGTTGAAATACACGGCCTCCCACGTGTTGAGGATGACGGGCCGTGGCCTGGCGCTGAGGTTAGGGTGCAGCGAACGCAGATGATGGTGGAACCGTGCGGCGATTTCGTTGAGCCCGTCGCCATACGATCCGTATACCCATGGCGTCGTGTATGTGTCCCCGGCCTCGCCGGACAGCGTGATCTCGCCGCCCGCCAGGAGCTCGCCGCCGCCGATGACGCCGGTGGTGTGGGGGGTGCGTTCGGCGGACAGGCACGAGTTGCCGCTCCAGCCGATGTGCACCGCATACGCTTCGCCGTGTTCGAATCCGAATCCTGGCGTCCCCGCCACGAGCAGCAGCGATGCGTCGAAGTCGGGGCGTCCCGCCAGCGAGTTTTTTTCGAATCGTCCGATGGTGAACGGCTGGCGCTGTGGCGAGCGTTCACGCAGATGGTGGCCCGTGGTGGTGAGGATTTCGGAGGCGGTTTCGGGCACGGGGAATCCAAGCTCGATGCCGCCGACCTCAAGCGGCGGGTCGACGGCCGCGTCCGCCGTCATGCCGGTCGTCGGCCCGAGGTCGGCGATGCGGGCCCGTTGCCGGACCAGTCCGCCGGGTTCGATTTCGACAGTCCATGCGACCGATACGCCTTGTTCGTCGTCCCGCATGACGACGGTCGCCGACGCGACGCCGTCGTCGTCCGCCGTGTCGATGCCGACGACGGTGAACGCGCAGAAGAGTTCCGTACCCCCTCGACGCACGACGATGCGCGGGGAGCCAAGCCATGATTCCGCCTGCGTGGGCAGGATGCTCGGCCATGGCGTCTCGTCCAGCGCGCCGGAGACGCGCTGCGGCTTGAGTGCGTCATAGACGCCGATCATCGTCCGATCGCGGCCGGACGCCGGCAGACCCTTCCCCCAATGCACGATGCGCGGCGGCTCGTCATCGGCGAACATGAGCGCCAGCGCCATGTCCGCCGTCGTCTGTTCCATATATATGACGATTACATTCGTATTGTCGGATGATATGCCCTCGTATCGTTCGATGATGGGTTCGGCCGGCGCCGGTGAGAACCGCGGCATCGTCACCTCGTTTCATGTCTATGCGGACGGTTGCGTCTCATCATATGTCATCCGATATGTCATCCGTCATATTTCGCCGTTTCGTCAGATGTACGCTCTGGCACGCCGCGCGACTTCACGATACAGTGTCAATGAACGAATGCGACGACGGCGATCGACGGCGGAAAGGACGATATGGCGGCTGTGAACCGAGTGGGAATGACCGATGTGATCGAACGGAACGTGCATGACCGGCTGAGCCGCGTCATCGATCCGGAGCTGGGCAAATCCATCACCGATCTGGGCATGATCGTCGGCATCGAGGCGGTGCCGCGGGACGTCATCGATTCGGGCCGGTCCATCGTCGACGTGACGGTGAAGGTGGAGCTCACCGTGGAGGGATGCCCGCTCACACAGACCATCATCGACAAGATCAACGAGGCGGTGACGTCGTATCCGGCCGCGAAGCTGGTGCCGCACATCGACGTGGCATCGATGAGCCGGTCGAAGCTCACCGGGCTGGTCAACGACCTCAAGGCCGAACGCAGGCAGAACCCGTTCACCAAGCCGGGCACCAAGACGCGCATCTTCGCCATCGCATCCGGCAAGGGCGGCGTTGGCAAGTCGTCGGTGACGGCGAACCTGGCGGCCACATTCGCAGCGCTCGGATACGACACCGCCGCCATCGACGCGGACATCTACGGGTTCTCGCTGCCCACGCTGTTCGGCGCGCACGGCCATCCGACGAATCTCGACGGCATGCTCATGCCGGTGACCGCCTGGGGCGTCAAACTCATCTCCATCGGCATGTTCGCCGGGGCCGACCGGGCGATCCTGTGGCGGGGTCCGCGGCTGCAGCGCTCCCTCGAACAGTTCCTCTCCGACGTATGGTGGGGCGAACCGGACGTGCTGCTGCTCGACCTGGCGCCCGGCACCGGAGACATGGCCATCTCCGTGGCGCAGGCGCTGCCGAACGCGGAGCTCGTGGTGGTGACCACGCCGCAGCCAAGCGCCTCCGACGTGGCGGTGCGAGCCGGGCTGGTGGCATTGCAGGTGCCGATGAAGGTGCGCGGCGTCATCGAGAACATGAGCTACTACGAGCACGACGGCGAACGCCTCCGCATCTTCGGCGAGGGAGGCGGCAGACGTGTCTCCGAACAGCTGACCAAGGACCTCGGTCACGAGGTGCCGCTGCTCGGCACGTTGCCGCTCGAACCCGAGGTGCGCATCGACGGCGAGGCCGGCAGGCCCGTGGTATTGAACGAGGACGGCACGCTGGCCGATTCGCCGCTCGCCGCGGAGTTCAAGGGCATCGCGGAACGGCTGATGAGATAGCGGTCACGCCGCGTCCGTATCCGTATCCGTCGCCGTCGCTTCCTCGGCGTTCTCCCGCTCCCCCGGTTCACCGGTCTCCAGCAGACGGCTGAACTGCGCCTCGTCGAGCATGGGGACGCCCAGCGTCTCGGCCTTCGCCGCCTTCGAGCCGGCATTGGCGCCGACCACCACATACGTGGTCTTCTTGCTCACCGAGCCGGCGGCCTTGCCGCCATGCGCGATGATGGCCTCCTTGGCGGAGTCGCGGCTGTAGCCCTCCAACGAGCCGGTGACGACCACGGTCATGCCGGCCAGCGTCTGCGGGGCATCGTTCGACTCCGCCACCATGCCCACGCCGGCGGCCTTCCATGCGGCGAGGATGCCTCCCCTCCAGTCGCCTGGTTCGCGTGCGGCGGCGAACCAGCCCACTACGGATTCGGCGATCTCCGGGCCGATGCCGTCGATTTCGGACAGCTCCTCCACACTCGCCTCGCCGATGGCGTCCAACGAGCCGAACTGGTTGGCGATGAGTCTTGCGGTGGGCGGACCGAGACGGCGGATGGACAAAGCGACGAGCACGCGCCACAGATCCGTGTGCTTGGCCTTCTCGATCTCATCGAGCATCTTGCGCGTGTTCTCGGCGGGACGTATGTACACCGGCTGCTCGCTGACCCCGCCGCCGCGCAGACGCCGGGTGTTGTGGTCCACGATCACCGCGTCGGCGGGCACGGCGTAATCCGGGTAGTCGGCGCGGCGCTCGGCGTCCGGCGTCTTGTCGTTGGTTTTCTTCGCATCGGTACGCGCCGTCCAGAACGCCGGCGTGCGATACCAGAGCCCGGATCCGCCCACGCGTCGGCGCGTCCTGGTTCTGCGCCCGGTCCTGGGGTTTACGCCCTCACGCACCTCGATGATGGGGATCTCCCGCCACACGTACACGTCGCGCAGGGCTTCGACGGAAAGGTCGAACACGCCGGCCTCACTGGTCAGCACCGGCTTCTGCGGCTCTGGCAGCCTCAGACCGGCCGGCGGCTCGTACGGCTTGGGCTCCTCCCCCGGCCCGACGATGATCTCGTGGCGGCTCGGATCATAGGTATCCACGGAGCCGGGGCGGTTCTCCTCGGGGTCGGTCAGAGCGATGGCGCTTTGGTCGCCGAGATGCTCGATGTCGAACGCCTTGCGGGAGGCGAGGTTGATGATGCGTTCGGTCAACTGCGCCGGACATGCCATGTTCAGGCAGCGGATGTCCTTGTCGCCCTCCTTGGCCGGGGCGAGTTCTGAGCCGCAGCTCGGGCAGTGTTCGGGCATGACGAACTCGCGAAGCTTGTCTTCACGCCCCTTTCGCCGCTCCAACACCGGACCCACGAGTTCGGGGATGACGTCACCCGCCTTGCGCACGACCACTGTGTCCCCGATGAGCACGCCCTTGCGTTTCACCTCGGAGGGGTTGTGCAACGTGGTGCGGGCCACGGTGGATCCCGCCACATACACGGGCTTGAGCACCGCCACCGGCGTCACACGCCCGGTGCGCCCCACCTGCACGGTGATGTCGAGCAGTTCGGTGTTGACCTCCTCGGGAGGGTATTTGTAGGCGATGGCCCAACGCGGCGCGCGCGAGGTGGCTCCCAGCCTGCGTTGCAGACCGAGGTCGTCGACCTTGACGACGATGCCGTCGAGCGCATGCTCGATGTCGTCGCGGTGCTCGCCGTAGTAGTCGATCATGTCGAGGATCTCGTCGAACGACGTGACCTCGCGGTTATGCGGCGAGACCGGTACACCCCATTTGGTGTACAGGTCGTACGCCTCGGACTGGTCGCGCACCACGTCGTGCGTGCCGCGAGGATGGTCGGCGCCCCAGTCGAGCGTGCCGATGCCGTGCGCGTAGAACGTGAGCCGGCGCGTGGCGGTGATGCGCGGGTCCTTCTGCCTCAGGGACCCGGCGGCCGCGTTGCGCGGGTTGGCGAACGGGGGACGGCCGGCCTCCTCCTGGCGCTCGTTCAGCGCCTTGAAGTCGTCGAACCGCATGAACACCTCGCCACGCACCTCCACCGTGTCGGGGATGTCCTCGGCGGGGCCTCCGAGGTTCTGCGGGATGTTGGCGATGGTGCGCGCGTTCATGGTGATGTCCTCGCCGGTCACGCCGTCGCCGCGGGTGAGGCCCTGTTCGAGCACGCCCCCACGGTAGATGATGTTCAACGCGAGACCGTCTATCTTGACCTCGCATGTCATCGGCAAAGGCTTCCCCTCCGGCCAGTCGAGATCGCGGAGCACGGAATCGTACCAATCGCGCAGCTCCTCGATGCTGAACACGTCGTCGAGGCTCATCATGCGGGAGGGGTGGCGCACCGACGTGAAGTCGTTGGAGAACGTGCCGCCCACGCGATGCGTCGGCGACTGCGGGGTGTCCAGCGTGGGGAACGCGGCCTCCAGCCGCTGCAGGCAGCGCAGGCGCGCATCGTAGGCGGCGTCCGACGACGTGGGCGCATCGTCGATGTAGTAGGCGATCTGGTCGGATTCCACCCACGCGGCCACCTTGGTCCACAGACGGGCCGCGTTCTCGGCGGTCATTGCAGACACGTCGAGATTGTCGAGGCGCAGAGCGTCGGCGTCGGCGGCCCCCAACGCCGCGACCCACTGCGCGGAACCGGGTTCGTGGGCGGCGATCGGCGTGTTTTCGGCGACGTGGCCATCGCCGTCGAGGTCCCATGCAAGCTGGTCGGCGGCCGTGTCGGCGTTCTTGTGGTTTGCGTGTGCCATGGATGCGGGCTTCTCTCCCCTTGATGGATGTGTTGCGGCTTACGACAGCGATCGGAGGAACTGGATCTGGATGGCGTCGAGGCCGTCGCCGTCCGGCGTCATGCGGGCCGCCGCCATCGACAGCGTGCGCGCGGGCACGAACAACGCGTTGTCGACGCACAGCCGGGCCGCATCCCGGATGATCGGCGCGGCCTCGGTGTCCGGCCAGACCGGCAGCTCGTGGCCGAGCAGCACCGACTGCGCCTCGTCGAGGTCACGCGGCACGGGGATGCACTGCGACCGTGCGCGCGCCGTGAGCTCGTTGAACTCGGGTTCGAGCGCGGGCACGGCTCCGGAGCTGATGTAGTCGCTCATCATATAGCATGCGGCGGCCACGTCGAACTCGTCGCGCATCCATTCCGCATAGGCCAGACGATAGTAGGCGAACGCGGCGTCGTCGCGGTCCAACGCCACGCGAAGGGCGTTGAGGCATGCGGCACGGGCGGAATCCCAGTCCTGCGCGCGGGCCAGCTGGACGGCCAGTTTGAGATGCGACAGCGGATAGGTGGGCGCGTAGGCGACCATGGCGTTGAGATGCGGCAGCGCGGCCTGCGGCCCCTCCAGCTGCGAGCGCACGTCGGCGAGCTCCATGTGCGCGTAGAAGAGGTTGTCGGGTATGAGCAGCGTGTGCTCGTCGGGCGTGGCGAACATGCGGTTGTACACCACGCGTTCGGCGTACGAGTTGAAGTACCGCGGCACTCCTCCGGTGCCGGCGAACAGCTTGTCCATGCCGGATACAGCGGCCTCGGCCGTTTCGACGGCCTTCTGCGCCTGTCCGCCGAACAGCAGGTCGCGGGCCTTGAGCCGTTCGGCGTCGAGTCTGCCGGCGAGCGGGAAGTCGGAGTCGGGCGTGTCCCCGCCGTCGATGAGGGCGCTGGTAACGTCGGACGCCATGTCGAGCAGCTCTGGGTCGGCGATGCGTCGGATGGCGTCCATCGCCCGCTGCGCCTTGTCCACGGATGAGGACCCGTCCTCGGCCGCGAGGCGATGGAAGTCGTCGATGGCGTGTTGGAGCACGTCGGCGCGTTGGATGGCCAGGCCCAAAGCGTCCCTGGTGCCGACGACGTCCGACAGCGGCCGGCTGAAGCGACGGTCGCTGAGTTCCGGCTCGTCCTGCGCCCCGATGGGCGAATAGCGACTGTCGCGCAGATCGAATTCGGCGTTGACCGGCCGCAGCGCCCCGGCACCGTCGACGTCCATTACCGCATGGAAGTCGCGGTATACGCGTCGCGGCTCGCCAAGGCCGACCTCATGCACGGCGTGGAGGAACGCGTCGCGGTCGAAGGTGACGGTGACGAGATTGCGTACGGTGGGGTTCTTGCGGAGTGCGGCCATGGGGTCGTCGGCACCGGGGTCCTCTTCCGAACCGCCGTCGATGATGGATGCGCCGTCGATGCCGCCTACGATGCCGTCGTCGGCGACGTCTCCCGTGCCGTCATCGAGGGAGAACGACATGCCGTCGAAGTCGACCCCCTGCATGAGGTCCTCGAAGGCACGGTCCACCGATGCCGGGTCATGGGACCCGCCGTCGGCGTCCGATCGTCCGCCGTCGGCACCGGCGACATCGGCGCCGGCGCTGTCCTCCGGTTCCGCCGGTTCCGCATCGTCCGCCTCGACGACGTCCGGCGGCATCTGCACGCCGGGGTTGCCGTGGACGTCGCCGTCCTTGGGGTCGGCCTTCGTGCCGGACGGTGGCACCATGCTGCCGGTCCTCATGCGTTCGAACGCGGTCAGCGCCTCGTTCATCATGGCGGATATCGCGGAGTTCTGCTCGGCGACCGCCTCTTCGAGGCCGATCGAGTCGATGTGCAGCGAGACGCGGGCGACATGCTGGTCCACGCCGAACGCGAGCGCGGCAAGCAGCAGTCCGACGCGCAGGTTGTAGTCGGCGCCGAACGACGCGCGCTCCGCATCGGTCAGCTTCACCCATTCGCGCCGGTGTTCGTCGTACCGGGTGGTGGGCATCATCGAGGTGCCCGCCGTCGTGAATCCGATGGCCACGTTGCCTTCGGCGAGGTTCGACCGGAATTCCACGTCGAAGCGGTACGGCAGGCGGAGCTTGCGCATCAGGGAGGAGAACGTCTGCCGGTACACCCATTCGGAGCCGTTCGCATCAGAGGCCTCCCCCTCCGTCATGATGGCCTCGGCGGTCTCCTTCGCCGCCTGCCCCGCCACATCCACCATGGCGGACAGCGCCGCCGTGCCGTCCTCGTGCACCGGGTCGAACGACTTGCCGGCTCGTTCCTCCAACGGCAGCGCGGTCAGGGCGGGATTGAGCAGAAGGGCGCGGTCGAGCTGGGCGGCCTGCGCGCGGGTGACGGTGTCCTCCGTGGGATAGACGCCTATGCGGGCGTTGCGTTCGAGCCACAGGCTCACGGCGGCGAACCGGTTGAGGTTGCCTTCGATGCGCAGCGACGAGAGCGCGGGACGGAACTCCAGGCTGGAGTCCCATCCGAAGAAGTACGCGCCCGAATACGGCGAACTGTAGAGGTGCAGCGGTTCGGCGCCGTGCACGGCTTCGAGCCCCTCGATCGGGTCGAGCGCGCCCGCCTCGTTCATGAGGTCGGCGAAATGGTCCTCCAATCCGGAGGCGCGCAGGCCGTGGGCGCGGGCCCGCAACGTGTCCTTGACGCTGCGGCGTATGGCGCCGATGGGCGCTTCACGACGCAGTCTGCGGAAGATGTTGCCCGATCCGAATCCGATGATGAATCCGTCGATGCGAGGCAGCAGATAGGCGGCGAAGAACGCGATGGCGATGGCGTCGCGGTATTCGAGGTCCGCGCGGCGTGAGACCGGCAGGTCGGGACGCAGCTGTTCGAGCGTATAGCGGTTGTCGGTCTTGAGCCAGGACGCCAGCCAGGTCATCTCCCCCGTGTCGTCGCGGCCCACGATGCCGCCCTGCACGGCGGGGAACAGCTCGCCGTCCGCGCCCACGCCGTTCTTGCCCGTGCCGTCGAGGCGGCTGCGGGGCACACGGACCTCGCTCTCCTTGACGAACATGAAGTCCGGCTCGCTGCGCTGGACGTCCGGATGAACGCCCGGGCCGAGGAACACGCGGCCCTGCCGATCGACGAACGCGATCGGCGTGCAGCGTCCGCGCCGATCGAACAACGCCAGCGAATACCCCTGGCCGTCCGTCTCGGGGAACTGCACCCATCCGGCGGCCAGATCGTCGGGCAAGCCCGGCAGGTCGTCGAATACGCGACGCTTCACCAGAGGCCCCAACGTACGCATGCCGTCGAGCAGGCGGCTGATGGCGGCGGCGTCATCGGCGCCCCCACGACCGTCGGACGCGAACGACGACGCCATCGACGGGGCGCCGGACTCCCCCGACGTACCACCCAACGCGGCCATGACGTCGCCGCCGGTCTTGGCCACGGACCTGTCGTCGGCGTGTTCCACGACGTCGCCGAACGGCGACGATCTACGTACCTTGTCGATGGCCGACGAGGCCCCTCCCACGATTTTGCGCAGCAGACGCCCATAACGGGAACGTTCGCGGCCATGACGACGCCAAGGAGAGGATGAAGTAGACATACCGCCCATTGTCACAATCAACGACGACATGACCGCCATGATTCACGCCGGCAGAGAAACGCTTTTACAATAAGGTACGTGAACGACCGACCCGACCCCACGAAATTCGACGTCCGAGGATTCGCCGCGCATCACCGTTTCGGATGCATCGCCGCGGCGGTCATCCTGGTCATGGAAGTCGTATGCTGCAATCTTCCGTTCTGGACGACCATCGCGTCACCTGGGCCGATCACCGCCCCGCACATGACGCTGGGCAGCGGACTGTCGCTCAGCGGCGCCGGCGTGCTGCGCGTCGACGACCCCACCGAGGCATACATAGACGTGAGCGGGGTGGACGCCCCTGTGCGGTATATCCACTACGTATCCGGATATTCCACAAACCGGGACGCGGCGCTGCAGGACGACCGGCACCCCTTCGATTGGGCGCTGCATGTGCGCGTGGACGCGCTGCCGTCCGGCAGCGGCACCTGGCGCACCGGCGAGACGGACGCGTTCCACCGGTACGTGGAGGCCAGCACGTATCTGCGCAACCGGGCGGCCGACGGTGACGTGGACACCGTGCGCATATGGATACAGGAGACGGTGGGCTCGCAGTTCGCGTTCAACACGTTGATCGTCAACGACCATCCGCCATTCCGCATCAGTCTGGCGCGGGTGGGAGCGATGGTGGCGATAGCAGCGGTCATCGGACTGTTGCGGCCACGGTCGCGGCTGTACGCCATCGCGGTCAATACGCACAGCGCGAAGCAGCGGCTGGCGTTCGCTGCGGTGATCGCGCCGTTCGCCATCATGTTCGTGATCACGCTGGCCACGGCCTCATGGTCCTCGCCGAAGGAGTTCTCCCACGAGCCCTACTCATACGCCTACGACTTCAACCAATACGCGCAGATGGCGGATTCCCTGCTGCACGGACGCCCCTGGCTCGACCTTCCCGTGCCTCATCAGCTCGCCGAGGCCGCCAACCCCTACGACGTGGCCACGCGCGACTCCCTGCTGAGCCACGGCGTGGGCAACATCTACTGGGACCACGTGTTCTTCGACGGACACTGGTACTCGTATTTCGGCGTGGTGCCGGCCGTGCTGCTGTTCCTGCCGTATCAGGCCCTGACGTCGCTGTGGGTGGATGGCGGCCTGTGGCTGCCCACGAAGGTGGCGACGAGCATATTCCTGTTCGTGTTCCTCGTATTCAGCCTGCTGCTGGTCGTACGCATGATAGACCGCTTCTTCCCGAAGACCAGCGTGGGCGTGACGGTGCTGGTGCTGGCGGCGTTCATGTGCGGCTCGAACGGATGGTTCCTGTGGATGCGTCCCATGTTCTACGAGCTGGCCCCCTCGGCCGCGCTGATGTTCACCGCGATCGGCCTGTGGCTGTGGCTGAGCGCGCGCCGCGTGCCGCTGGACGACGACGAATCCGGCGGCGACACGGCCGGACGGAGGCGATGGCGAACATGGACGGTCGACGACGTGCCGTTGGAGACCCGGGCGAGCGACGATCTGGTGAGGATCTCGCTGCCCCGGGTGGCGGGCGGGTCGCTGTGCATCGCGCTGACGCTGGGATGCCGGGCCACGTTCATCTTCTCCGCGCTGCTGTTCCTGCCGATCTTCGCCGACGAGATCCGCTCGGGGCGGATGCTGCGCATCCTCGGCGTCCTGCTGCCCAGGCGCTGGAGGCTGGGAACATGGCGGAAGGGCGGGCCGGTATGGCGGTCGTGGCGGGCCGACCTCGCCGCCCTGCTGCCGGCGTTCGCCGTGTTCGCCCTGCTGCTGGCCTACAACCGCTGGCGTTTCGGATCCTGGCTGGATTTCGGCAACAACTATCAGCTTACGGTGACCGATCTGACGAGATACAAGGAGCCGCTCTCCGTGCTGCCCCAGATCCTCGGATACTACCTGTTCCAGCCGCCGCGGCTCATCCCCGTGTTCCCATGGATCGACGTGCCGTACATGCCCGTGCATCCGTGGCAGTACACGGAACGGATGATATGCGGCTTCCTCTGGTTCGCCCCGGTGTGCCTGCTGGCGTTCGCGCTGCCACGTGTGCGACGTTCCCTGGCAAGGCACCGCCTGTGGGGGCTGGTATGCACGCTGCTGGGCCTGGGCGTGTTCGAGCTGGTGTTCGTGAGCTACAAAGGCGGCATGGACTGGCGGTATGTGGCCGATTTCGGCTGGCTGCTCGCATTGGGTTCGGCGATGATGATCCCGGCGGTGTTCGAATGGGCCGGCTCGCGCTCGTTCGTGTTCTCCACGGGGCGCGCAAGGATCGCCCGTCTCGCGGTGATCGTGGTGGTGGCGCTGGTGTTCGCCACGTTGTTCATGACGGTGGCCGGAACGTTCGTGCCCAGCAAGATCGGACCGCTGATGCGAACGAACCCCACGGTGTATTACACCGTGAGGTCCTGGTTCGTATGGTGACCTCCCCCGGGAACGGCATGGCGCCCCCCGAGGAACGGTCAGCGCACCGTCTTCGTACTGGCGTAGTAGGCGGCGCCCACGATGCCTGCGGCGTTGAGCAACGTGGCCGGCACCATCGGGGTGTCGACCTCGATGTAGGGGAAGAACTTCTCGTGCTTCTTGCTCACGCCGCCGCCGACGACGAAGATGTCGGGGCTGAAGTAGTGTTCGAGCAGACGGTAGTATTTGGTGAGCCTGCCGCCCCACTTCTTCCATGAAAGCTCCTTGCGGGAGCGTGCGGAGTCCGCCGCGTATTTCTCGGCGTCCCTGCCGTCGAGGATGAGATGCCCCAGCTCGGTGTTGGGCACGAGCACGCCGTTCATGATCAGCGCGGTGCCGATGCCCGTTCCCAGCGTGGTGGCGATGACGAGTCCCTCGTTGCCCTTGGCCGCACCGTACCGCGCCTCGGCGAGGCCGGCCGCGTCGGCGTCGTTGACCACATGCACCTCGCGCCCGGTCCTCTCGCTGAGCAGGCGGTTGATGTCCACACCCACCCACGACTGGTCGAGGTTGGCCATGAAGTTCAGCGGGCGTCCGGGCTTGAAGGGGGCGGGGAACGCCACGCCGATGGGAGTTCCATCCCCGACCTCGTAGTGGTCGAGGATCTCCTTGACGATCGCCGCCACGGCGTCCGGCGTGGATTCCTCCGGTGTGGGGATGCGCAGACGCTCCGCGGCGAACCTGCCTTCGTGAAGGTCCACCGGCGCGCCTTTGATGCCGGAGCCGCCGATGTCGATGCCGAAGGCCTGTGCGGATTCAATCATGGATGTTCCTCCTCGGTGTGGATGTCGACGCCGACCGATCACGACGTCAAATCGCCGCCATGGCAATCCTGATATCCAACACTACCGTGTTTTTCGGCCGCATCCGACAGCCGTCACCGTTTTTCGTCGCCACGGGCGTGCACACGACGCAGATTCTCGTGCATGGCCACCATGAGCACCAGGATCACGCCGAGATACAAGGGGAACAGCCGGATGGAGACGTGGTTGGCGATGAGACCGAACAGCGGGGGCGCGGAAAGGCTGCCGAGATAGGCGGACGCCATCTGCACGCCGATGATGGCCTGGGACCTGTCCTCGCCGAAATACGCGGGCGTGGAGTGGATCATGCACGGGTAGGTCGGGGCGCATCCGAGCCCGATGACGACGAGACCGACGAGCGGCATCACATTGCCGCCGAACGGCAGCGCCACCACGGCCACGCCGACGGCGATAAGCACCTGGCCGATGCGGATCATGGTCGGATCATCGAACCGCATGGTCATGAATCCGCTGAGGGCGCGTCCGGCGGTGACGCCCAGATAGAACAGGCTCGCCCATGCGGCGGCCTGCGTGGATGAGACGCCGCGGTCGAGCACCATGTAGCTTGCGGCCCACAGGCCCGTGGTCAGCTCCAGACCGCAGTAGCAGAAGAACATGATGAGGATGGATTTGGCACCGGGAATGGCAAGCACGTCGAACAGGCCGAGGGCCCTGCGGCGGGGGCCTCCGTCGTGCGAGTCCCCGGTGCCTGCGGCGTCAGGCCGATGCCCGTCGACGCGGGTCCTCCACAAGGGCAGGCTGAGCACGATCAACACGGTCAGCGCGATCTGCAAAATGGCGATCCATCGGTATCCGTCATCCCATCCGAAGCCTCCGGTGAGGGCGAATCCCATGATGTACGGGCCCGCCGAGGCACCCAGTCCCCACATGCAGTGCAGCCAGCTCATATGACGGCTCGCATAATGCAGGGCCACGTAGTTGTTGAGCGCCGCATCCACGCCGCCTGCGCCCAGACCGTAGGGAATCGCCCACAGGCACAGCATCCAGAACTGCGAGGCGAACGAGAACCCGCCGAGAGAGACCGCGGTCATCGCCACGCTGATGGCGGTGATCCTTCCCGCGCCGAGCCTCAGCGTGAGCCTGTCGCTCATCAGCGACGAGACGATCGTACCCGCGCTGATGATCATGGAGACGGCGCCCGCATACGAGACCGGCACGTCGAACTGACGGTACATGACCGGCCATGCCGAGCCGAGCACGGCGTCGGGCAGGCCGAGGCTGATGAACGCCACGTAGATGACGGCGAGCAGCAGATTGCCCATGGATCGTCCCTTTCCTTACGTCGACAATATATGTACGAATGTACACATAATGGCATGGGGATTAGACCGTTCTAGACCATGGGTGTCGCCCATACCGGCGTGGCGTGAAACCGACCGCCGGTTCCGACGACAGGACGAGTCACAGCCCTCCGCGACCGTTCTTCCACGGACTGTGGAGCTTGCGGTCGATGCCGCGGGCACGCCACAGACGGTTCTTGGTGTCGACGTCGCTGAGCAGATACCCCGCCACGAACGGCTTGCGGAATTGCTCGAATTCCAGTCCGGTGTCCATCTCATAGTAGGCGCGCATGCAGGCCACGTTCGCGAACTCCTCGGCGAGCAGCTCGCCGCGCCGGTCGACGCTCAACGAATCGTCGCATTCGATGAGCCACTGACGGATGGAGAACATGCCTCGGATCCGACGCTCGTCGATGAGCTTCATCATCGACTCGATGATGCGCAGACGATTCGACCAGATCATGTCGCGCAGCACATCGGCGTCGAAACTCACGAAGGCGTTGCCGGAGGCATCCGCCGCATCCTCAAGCTCGATGGCGGCCTGCTCCTCAAGCCACTGGAATCCCACCGTGCGGTAGGCGGCCAACGCCAGTGCGGCACGCCACGCGATGGTGTCGGCATGGCTCTGCGCCACCTTGGTGGCGGTCAGACGATGCGGCGCCTCAAGCGTGGAGTCGGTGAACTCCTCCACCGTGCGCTTGCCCGGGCGGTAGATGGTGTGCACGCTCCGACGCGACCGCACCACGCTCGCCTCGGCGGCAAGATGGCAGATATTCGCGAATTTGACCGGGTCAAGACTCGCCCCGCCGACGAGAAAGCCGTCGACGCCGTAACGGCGGATGATATCGGCCGCGTTGCCGGGATTGACCGACCCGCCGTAGAGGATGCGCACCCTGGCGGCCACGTCGGAGCCGAACGTGGCGTTGATGAAGTCGCGGATGTCGGCGAGCGCGGATTCGATGACTGACGGTTCGGGCGCCATGCCGGCACCGATGCTCCATACCGGTTCGTAGGCCACGATGACGCGACCGACGTCGTCGCCGGAAAGCAGACGCATGGCGGAGACGAGCTGATTGAGGGCGTAGTCGATGCCGATGCCGTCCTCACGGCCGAGCTTGGTCTCGCCGATGCATACGATGGGGGTCATGCCGCTGTCGAGCACGACCCTCATCTTCTGGTCGATCTTGTCGTCGTCCTCGGGATGGTAGCGCCGCTGCTCGGAATGGCCGAGCAATACGTAGCGGCAACCGAGTGCGGCGAGCATCTGGGCGCTGATGTCGCCGGTGTAGGCGCCGGCGTCGAGCTCGCTCACGTTCTGCGCACCGAGGAACAGTTCCGGTTTGAGTGCGGTGGCGCGCGCCATATCCCGTATGGCCAACAGACTGGTGAACGATGGCAGCACGCCTACCTCGACATGGTTGACCATGACGTCGGAGCCTTCCATGCGATGCCGCCATTCGTTGTTGGATGCGGCATATTCGAGCAGCCACTGCCGGGCCTGCACATGGTCGAGGTTCATCTTCCAGTTGCCGATGACGAGGGGACGGCGTTGCACGGTGTCGTTGTACTTCATGACGGTTCCTTCTTACGTCGCGCCGCGGTCCGTCGGCTCAAGCGCCCCAGTGTTCGATGACGGGCTGGCCCTTGTGGTCGCCCAGCACGACGTAGCGGGCGGTGCCGAGCTCGAATTTGCGGCCCTCGGCCGGCGGCATGTCCACCCATGCCATGGCGACAAGCCGCAGGATGTGCGAATGCGCCACAAGCAGTACGTCCTTGCCGGCGTACACGTCGTCACGGATGCCGTCGACGACGCGGCGGGCGCGGCCGAACGCCTCGTCGAGGGTCTCGCCGTCGGTCAGATGCACGGCGACCCGCTGCCCGTCGGGAAGGGTCTCCACCCGCTCCTCCCCCAACGACGCGGGCACGACCTGCGGACCGTCGAGCCAGAGGTTCCACGGACGTCCGAGCGCCTCCCCGATCTGCCCACGGGTGCGGCCCTCGGCGCGGCCATAGTCCCATTCCATGAGGTCGTCGCATGGCGTGGCGTCGAAGCCGGCGAGGCTCGCGGTCTCGCTGGCTCGTCTGAGCGGGGAGCACAGAATGCGGGAAAACGCTTCGGGATGCGCGGCCCGCACACGCTCCCCGGCCTCCCGCGCCTGCAGTTCGCCGGTTTCGGTCAAGGGCACGTCCGTTCGTCCGGTGTGCTGGCCCGACATGGCCCAGTAGGTCTGGCCGTGGCGAAGGAGATAGACATTTCCTGCTTTCATATCGTTATGCGCTTTCTGTACCACTATGTACGGTCGTTGCTTCATTGCCGGAATCGGCGCACCGCCCCGCCGGGCGGGACCACACCCATCCGCATCGGCAATCATATGCCGCCGCGGATGTCCGGGGAATTCGATTGCCGCGATTTGCGGCGGACCGCCGGCCGGGGACCGCGAACGAAGCGCCCCGGCCGGCCGTTCCCATAGGAGGGGAGGTCAGGAGACGACGGGATCGAGAACCGACCTGTAGGAGACGGCGTCGGCATGTCCGGCGCTGCCGAGCAGCTCGGCCACCCGGGAGACCTTCTCGGCCATGGCCTTGCGGCCCGCGGCGTTCCACTTGCGCGGATCGAAGAACTTCTTGCCCTCGCGGTGGGACCGCTGCTTGCCGTCGGCCGCGACGAGGAACGCGTCGATGCCGTTGGTGAACTCGTACTGGGTGTCGGTGTCGACGTTCATCTTGACGACGCCGTCCTTCACCGCCGCGCGGACATCCGCGTCGGAGGATCCGGACCCGCCGTGGAACACGTACATGTTGCGCACGCCGGTCTTCTCCGCGATCTCGGCAAGCAGTTCGGGCTTGAGGTCGGGGATGACGGCGGTGCCGTGCGCATTGCCGAAGGCGACCGCGAGCAGATAGTCGTCCTCGTCGAGGCCGGCGTCGGTGAAGGTCCTCTGGATCACCGCGACGTCCTCCGGGGTGGAGTAGACGGCCTTGTCGGCGACGCCGTCCTCCATGCCGCCCCATTTGCCGCCCGCCTCTACCTCAAGCACGCCGTCGACGGCCTGCACCATCGGCAGCAGTTCACGGATGGTGGCCGCATTGTCGTGGATCTCATCGTGGGAGCCGTCGAACATGAACGAGTCGAAGATCTTCTCCTCGCCGGCGTCGCGGAGCCTCTTCAGCTCGACGAGCAGCGGCTTGAGCCAGGTGTCCACGTAGTCCGCGTGGCAATGGTCGGTGTGCAGCATGATCGGCACGTGATGAAGCTTGCGCAGGTCGCGCATGAGGCGACCGATGATGATGGATCCGTCGACGGGGTCGCCGGAGGGACTGGCCTGCTTGGCGGCGCCGATGCTCACCTGCACGAATCCGGCGCTGTTCGCCTGCTCAAGCCCCTGCATGGCCGCGATGGCCGTATCGAGGTTGCTGACGTTGATGGCCGGATAGGCGTATCCCCCGTCATGCGCCACGTCAAGCAGATGCCTGACCTCGGCGGAGGTCATCACAAAGGCGTTCGAAGTCGTCTCGCTCATATTCGTCCCCTTTTGGAACTCATCGTCCGTCGGGGCTTCCGTTCGCCCCGCCCACAACCAATGGTCGCACTTCCACGGCCCGATTCGCAAGCATCGTGGCGTCCGATTCCCAGCCACGGGCAAAGGTCACATAATCAGCACGCAACAGCGCACAAAACCGTTCAACATGGTCGGTTTGAACGGTGCAAACCAACATCCGACATCACAAAAGCGCACGACACGCGAACAAGAACACATGTCCATGTTCGGTGTCGTGCGCTGTAGCGGGGAAACGCACATCAAAACGCAACATTCGTCAGTCTCGTCGCATGAGGCCGGAATACCGCGTCACACGGGCCCGACCCCACGTCACACGGGCCGCGACAGTCGCATGATCCGCATCGGTCACGCCTTGCGTTCGCGGGCCACCTCCGGCCGCCCGGCCGCAACGGCGCCGAGGTCGCTCACATCGACGTCTGGAACCTTCTCTGCACGGATCAGGCCGCTGAGCGACGTGATGCGCAATGCGGCGACGAATCCGATGACGGCCAACGCCACGGCGAACGCGAAGCCGAACCGGGAGCCGGTGACGAACGCCTGCGCATGGCCGGCGCCCGCGCGCACGGCGGACGACTGGCCGGCACCGAGCAGCACGGTGGCCACGGCGGTGGCGATGGCGCCCCACACCTGCTGCATGGTGTTGAGGATGGTGCTGCCGTCAGTGGACAGCTGCGGCGGCAGCGCGGCCAGGGCGGTGGACTGGGCCGGGCTCATGGTCAGCGGCACTCCGATCATGAGCACCACATGCGCGGCGATGATATAGGCCACGGAGCTGGTGGTGCCGGCGGCCATGAGCAAAGCCAGGCCGACGACGGAGATGACAAGGCCGGAGCGCACGAGGATCTTCGGTCCGATGACGTCGTACAGACGGCCGGAAAGCAATGACACCACGGCGTTGACCACACCGCCCGGCAGCATGACGAGACCTGCCATGGCGGCCGGAATGCCCATGCCGTCCTGGATCTCCTGCGGCATGAGGTACATGGCGCACAGGGTGATGCCGAAGTTCATCATGACCACGACGGCGCCAGTGGTGAACTGCGGGATGGCAAATGCGCGCAGGTTGACGACCGGCACATCCATCCGCAGCTGGCGGCGGCCGTACAGCGCCACGGCCACGGCGCCGACCACGAGAATCGCCACGACCGCCGCCGAAAGGCCGAATTCGCCGACGAGGCTCACGCCGAGCACGAGACCACCGAAGCCGACGACGGAGGTAAGGCAGCTGAACGCGTCGATGCGCGGACGGGTGAGCTCATACGGGTTCACCATGAACGCGAATGTGCACAGCAGAGCCACGGCCGCCACGACGGCGAAGAAATAGAAGATCCAGCGCCAGCTGAACGCGCCGATGAAGAAGCCCGACAAGGTCGGTCCGACGGCGGGGGCGAACATGATGATCAGCGTGGTGATGCCCATGGCCGTGCCGATCTTGCTTTTCGGGAACACCTCAAGCAGCACGGAGAACATCATCGGCAGCACCAGGCCGGTGGAGACGCCCTGGATCATACGACCGGCGAGCAGCATGGCGAACGTCGGGGCAAGGCCGGACATAAGCGAACCGACGAGGAACGCCCCCAACGCCACGACAAGCAGCGTCTTGGCGCGGAACCACTTGAGCAGGAGCCCGACGAACGGCAGCACCACGCCGATCACGAGCATGTAACCGACGACCAGCCACTGCACGGTGCCGGCCCCCACACCGAACGCATCCATCAGGCTGGGCAGCGCTATGTTCATCGACGTCTCGCTGAGCATGCCAAGGAAGGCACCCAGATACAGTCCGAGCATCACCAGAGCGGGATGCCTCACATCCATGCGGGCCTTCATTCTTCGCGTATCATCATGCCGGTTCTTCGTCTCATCATGCCGGGTTTCGGCCATAATCCATATTCCTCCTGATTGTGCCGTCTCCATTCCGGGCATGGCTTCGCGCCGCGCGTGGGAGACGAGCCCACCGCGCGGCGCGATCATGCCCGGGATTGTACGGCTAGCGTCCGCAGGCCTTGCCGACCGCGGCCTTCACTGCGTCGATGGTGGCAATCATGGAGTCGATGTCCTCTACGCTCACGGTTGCCATGAGCTCGGTCTCGACACGCTGACGCACGCCGACGATGTATCGACGCACGTATTCCTCGCCGACGGACGTGGCACGGATGAGCACCACGCGTCGGTCGGTCGGATCAGCCGTCTTGTCGAGCAGACCGAGGCCGGTCATCTCGCGTACGGCACGGGTGACGTTGGGCATACGCATGCCGAGCGCGTCGCCGATGTCGGAGACGCGGGCGCATCCGTCGTCGCCGCGGGTGCGGCTGAGCGCATCGAGCACCCGCAGATGCACCGGCCGGACGCCTTTGGGCAGTTCGGGAACCAGTGTCCGTACGGAGCCGGCCTCGTCCATGGCGTGCAGAATCCTGTCGAGCAGGTTGATATCCATATCTTCCACCATATACGACGTGTTTATTTATACAAGATATTTATATGAGATAACTATCTGCGATATATAGTCTACGACACCGTTGGCCCAAACGACACGCCCCCACGACGAAAATTTGGCCGGAACGTTCATGGAGACCGGTTTTCCCGGCCCCTCATGAACGTTCCTGCCAATCAACAGGCCGATGGCTCGGGCTACTCCCCCAACGACTCCCGTATGGCGGCGAGCACGGCGTGGATCCCCGCCTCGAACACCTCCGGCTCCGGCAGCAGCGACACCGCCAGATATCCATTGGAGGTCATGTCGAAGAAGAATCCCGGTTGGGCGGTGGAGGCGTGATCGTGAATCAGATGCAGCACCAGCTGCGTCTCATCGATGCTGGAAGGGAACCGAAGCAGCACGTTCCACCCGCCTTCGGCACGCAGCACGCTGGTCACGCCCAGCGAATCGGCGTCAAGCAGTTCATGAAGCCGCACGAGATTGCCACGCGTGCGTTCCCGCACCCGGTCGCTCTGGCCTGCCGCCGCCTCAAGCATGGCGGGAATCCGTTCGGCGATGATGTCGCTCATCGGCAGGAAATCATCGGCAATCACATCGAGCCGTCGCTGCGCCTCGCCCACGTCGGATTCCGGCCCGGAGACCTCGATCCATCCGACCTTGGCATGCGGTGCGGCGAGCATCTTCGAAAAACCATCGAGCGCGAACGTGAGCACGCCGGACTCCCCCGCAAGCCGCGCATTGCCGTCGAACGGCTCCAGATCGTAGCCGAAGAACACCTCGTCGGCGATCACGGCCACATCATGCTCCCGGCACATCGACACCAGCCGTCGGCGCTCCTCTGGCTTCACATACGAACCGGTCGGATTGTTCGGGTTGATGAGCACCATGGCGCGGACGCGCGCCCCCTCCTCGGAATCGAGAATCTCCTCGATGCGCGGCAGGTCGAAGAACCATGAGCCGTCGAACATCAGCGAGTATTCGATGGTCTTCACGTTCTCCAGACGTGCGATGGATTCAATGAGCGGATATCCGGGCTTGGGGGCAAGCACGGCATCGCCGGGATCACACAGCAGCTTCATCAGCCACGAATACGCCTCCGACGTGGAGCTGAGCAGATACAGCCGCTCAGGGTCCACAGGCCGTTCCCGCCGTACGCCGTCGGCTCCGCCTCCCGACAGGAACGCGGCCAGCGCCTTGCGCGCCCCTAAGGGACCGCGGGGATTCGCCTCGTATACCCCCGGCACCAATGCCGGAGCCAGACCATGCCGTGTGGGGTTGGAATCGTTGAGCTTCACGAGTTCCACACCGTCACGGCGGCACAGCGCCTCGGCCATGGAGATCGCATTGGGCCGCGAGGCATCCACCCGTGATGAGAAGCGCATGGTGAATTCTCCCCGCTCACTTCAACGGCGGCATAGGACGCCAGTCGGGGTCGTGCAGCAGCTTGCGGGAATCCCTCCATCCGCGCAGGATCTCCCTGATGCCCGTGCCGAGATGAGTACGGTCCACGGCGACGAGTCGGATGAGCTCCTTGATGATGGTCGCAATGGTGCCCACACCGAACCAGAAGGCGCGGTAGTCTCCGTGCGCCATGAAATAGCGGGCCATGTACCCGCGGTTGCGCAGGATATGGTAACGGTTCATGTCGGAGGTGGAGTTCAGCTGCCGCAACCCGGCGATGTCCCAGTTGCCGATCTCACGCGTGCGTCGCATCACTCGGTCGGGGACGACGATGGGGTTGGTGACCTTGCTGGCGAGGTAGCCGTACATGGTGTCGTCCCAGTAGATGAAGAACCGTGGATCCGGGAAGCCTATCTTCTCGACGATGTTTCGCCGGATCAGTCCGCCCTCGAAACACATGGTGTTCATCACGCGGTATCCGGCCGGTCCGAAAGCGGCCGGTGCGATGGGGTTAGGGATGCCCAAGGGCACGATGAAATGATACTGCCAGTAGAACGGCCCGCCGTCGTAATCGTAACGGCTGCCTTGGATCACGTCATGGTCGGGCATCCATTTGGCGAGTTTCTCCAGTCCGTCCGGCTCGATGGCCACGTCGTCGTCCATGACCCAGAACCATTCGGCACCGAGTCCGTACGCCTTCCTCACGCCCGCCGAAAAGCCTCCTGCACCGCCGAGATTGTCGTCCTGCGGGGCATAGACCACACGGTCGGCATTGCCTTCGGCGTCGGCGACGGTGCCGCCCCATTGGGAGGTCACCCTGTCTGAGAACTCCTTCACCATCGCTTTCGTCTTTTCGGAATGCTCGTTGTCGACGATCACGATGCGCCAAGGCGCGATGGTCGATGCGAGGAAGGACGCGAACAGCGTCTTCAGTAGTTCCTGACGCTTATAGGTCACCACGACGATGGCGAGTTTACTTGTTACGTTTTTCACGTTGCTCTCGGCAGTCATACGCCCTATTGTGGCACCTGCCGGCGAAAAACGGCGAAAAGCGCGACCGGCGAGGGACGGAGACGATGACCGACGATAGCGGGCCATATGATTCGCATATAGCGAACGATGCCGCATTCGCGGATGGGCGGCGGTTTACGAACATCCGTCGTGATACAGTCAAAGACGCAAGTTTCAGGGCAGGGTGAGATTCCCTACTGGCGGTGATGCCCGGCGGCCGTTCCCGCGTGTTCCACGCGGGCGGCGCCCCAAAGCCCGCGACCCGCGAAAGCGGCCGATCCGGTGGGATTCCGGAGCCAACGGTATAGTCCGGATGAAAGAAACGAGGATTCCCATGGGTGGTTCTTCATCTTCCGTATCGTCGTCCGCCACATCCCATTCCACCGGCGTGGGCGGCTCCGGCCGCTGGTCCACCGGACGAATCGCCGTCTACGCGCTGTTCGTGGCATTGACCATGGTGACGAGCTTCATCGAATTGCCGATCTTCCCGGCCGCCCCGTGGCTCAAATACGATCCATCCGGCATCGTCTGCCTCGTCGCCGGATTCGCGTTCGGCCCGTCGACTGCCGCCATCGTCAGCGTTCTGGGATTCACTCCCCATCTGTTCGCCGACCCGTGGGGCACGCTGATGGCGATTGGCGTGTCGCTGGCGCTGAGCGTGCCGGCCGCACTGGTGTATCGGCGTTGGCGCTCCCGCCGAGGCGCCGTCTCGGGCATACTGCTCGGCGCGGCCGTTGCGCTGGCCGTGGCCGTTCTCGGCAACCTGGCGATCACACCGATCTACGCGCACATGACTGTGGCGCAGGTGGCGGCAATGATCGTGCCTGTCCTGCTGCCGTTCAACCTGCTGAAATTCGCCATTCACGGCGTGGTGACGTTCCTTGTCTACAAGCCGGTCTCCACGTTGCTGAACCGATAGTCGGGCGTCTCATCGTGGCCGGTTCATCCCCCGCCGTCATGCTCCGCGACGTCCGCTTCAGCTACGACGACGGAACATCATGGGCGGTCGATGGGGTCGACCTGACGATCCCGGAAGGCGAACGCATCGCCATCGTCGGGGCCAACGGCTCCGGGAAATCCACGCTTGGCCGCATCATCGCGGGTCTTTCCGCGCCGGATTCCGGAATCGTCACGCTGCTCGGACTCAGGGTCTTCGATGGCGGGGCGCATGCCGACAGGTATCGCAAAGCGCGGCATGGCATCGGCGTCGTGTTCCAGAATCCCGAGGACCAGATCGTCACCACCGTGGTCGACGATGATGTGGCGTTCGGACCGGAGAATCTCGGCGTTCCCTCGGAACGCATCGGGGAACGCATCGAAACGGCGCTGCAGTGCGTCGGTATGACCGGCCATGCCGACGCCGACCCGACCCGCATGTCCGGCGGGCAGCAGCAACGAGTAGCCATCGCCGGCATGCTCGCCATGCGTCCCCGCATGATCGTATTGGATGAGCCGACCGCGATGCTCGACGAATCGGGGCGTTCGGAGGTCATGGCGGTACTGGACGAACTGCATGCCCATGGCACGACGGTCGTGCATATCACGCATTCACCGGATGAGGCCATGGCCGCCGACCGTGTGATCGTGATACGCGATGGGCGGATCGTCGAGGACGACCGTCCTTCGTCCGATTCCATGCCTTCTTCCCGACCCGGCCCCCTCCGGCAAAAAGCCTCCTCACCCAACGCCGCGCATCCTTCTTCCGCTGGCCCCCTCTGGCAGAGGGAGCTGTCCGACGAATGCCGGGGTGAAGGGGTCGAACCGCCCGACAGAGCAACCGTCGGCCGGGAATCACCTTCGGAAACAAGCCCGCACAACCGGGACGGCTCCCCCATCATCACGATGTCGCACGTCTCGTTCGCATACGACCGCGACCATCCGATACTACGTGACGTGAGCCTCACGGTGAATGACGGCGAAACCATCGCCGTCATGGGACGCAACGGAGGCGGCAAATCCACGCTGATCAGACTGCTGTGCGCATTGGCGACACCGGACGATGGCGATATAACCGTGGCCGGGATTCCCGTGGCAAGACGTTCCTCCGGCGGATCCAGACCCCTGCGCAGGCGCGACCGCCGCGGATTGCGCGGCATCGTCGGCTATGTGATGCAGCATCCGGAACGCCAGCTATTCGCCGAAACCGTGGCGGACGACGTGGCATACGGTCCACGCAACCTCGGTCTGTCGGGAGAGGAGCTCGACGAGCGGGTGGACACGACGCTGGAGGCCCTGGGCATCGACCATCTCGCCGGCCGTTCGCCGTTCGATCTTTCCGGAGGGCAACAGCGCATGGTCGCCATAGCGGGTGTTCTGGCATGCCGGCCCCGTATTCTCGTCATGGATGAGCCGACGAGCAGCCTTGACGCGGATGCCGCAGGCAGGATTCGCGGACTGATCGCACGTCTCGGTGAGCAAGGCGTTACGGTCGTCATCGTCACGCATGACCGTGCCGAGGCGATGTCGGCCGATCGCGTCGTCGAGTTGTGCGATGGAGTCGTCGTCCCACACGTGCCGAATGCTCCAGACGGCAGACCGGCCATTCCTTCCACTCCCGCTTCCCCTTCTCGAAAGGGGCAGTCCGAGACACGCCGGAATACGGAGCGTGACGGGACGTCGTTCGTCGCCATGCTCGACCCGAGGATGAAGATGTCGCTGACGCTGGTCCTCATGTTCACGGCGTTCGCCATACGCACCCCGGCACAGCTCGGCATCGCCGCGGTCGCGGTCGGATGCGCGATGGCCGCGGCACGGCTGCATCCTCTGGCGGTGGCGCATTCCGTACGACTGTTCCTCGGCTTGTTCGCCGTCATGAGCATGCTGAACGTCTTCTTCGTCCGCTCCGGCGAGACGTTGCTTCACCTTGGTCCGATTCCCGTCACCGACGACGGCCTGTGGACGGCCCTCGTCTATGCCGGACGTCTGGCGCTGGTGGTGGTGTTGGGGGCCGTGCTGGTGCTCACGACCACGCCGACGCGGCTGACCGATGCGTTCGAGGCGCTGCTTGCCCCGTTGCAACGGTTCGGCGTGCATACCGGGGAGATCGCCCTGGTCATGAGTCTGGCATTGCGGTTCATGCCCACGCTGGCCGGCGAGACCCGGGCCATCATCGACGCCCAGGCGGCACGGGGCGGCAGCGTCGAATCCGGCGCCCCGTTGCAACGGATCCGCGCGCTTACGGCCATCATCGTTCCGGTGTTCGCCGGGGCGTTGCGCCATGCCGGAAATCTCGGACTCGCCCTTGACGCCCGCTGCTATGAAGGCGGAGAAGGGCGCACGCATTACCGTCCGTTGCGGTGCACATGGCGCGACGTCGTCTTCGCCGTGTTCTCGGCCACATATCTCGTCGTGTTGTTCGCTACGCCGATATTGTTCGTCCGCTGACTTCATACGGCCGACGGCGCCCCCGAAGCCGAAGCCACGCACACGGACGAATCGTTTCGGAACGAAACAAAAACGGTGTGGGACCATGGGGTCCCACACCGTCGATGGCGATTTCTAGGCCGATATCAGTCCTCTGCGGCGGAATCGCCGTCGGAGGATGAGGCGGCCGCGGCGACCGGTTCGGGCTCGGCATCGGTCTTGGCAGCATCGTCCTTGGCGGTGTCGTCGGCCGGTTCGGCGTCGAGGATGGGCTTGCCTGTGAAGGTGAATTCGCCGAGCAGCCCCTCGCCCTGGGAGTCGACTTCCACGGCCTCGTTGTCGCCGAGCTCCCCGAGCAGGATCTTCTCAGAGATGGCGTCCTCGATGTCGCGCTGGATGACGCGACGCAACGGACGGGCGCCGAGCAGCGGATCGAAGCCCTTCTCCGCAAGCAGGTCCTTGGCCTTGTCGGTCAGTTCGATGGACATGTGACGCTCGAACAGACGGTCGTTCAGGCGCTTGATGTCGAGGTCGACGATCTGGCGCACCTGCGGCTCGGTGAGCTGGCGGAACACGATGATGTCGTCCAGACGGTTGAGGAACTCGGGGCGGAACTGCTGCTTGAGCTCGGAGCTCACCTGATCCTTCATGCGCTGGTAGCTGGTCTCGGTGTTGCCGCCCACGTTGAAGCCGGTGTTGGCGGCCTTGGCGATGTCGCGGGTGCCGAGATTGGTGGTCAGGATGATGATGGTGTTCTTGAAGTCCACCTTGCGTCCCTGGCCGTCGGTGAGATGGCCGTCGTCCAGCACCTGCAGCAACGTGTTGAAGATATCGGGATGGGCCTTCTCGATCTCGTCGAACAGCACCACGGAGAACGGCTTGCGACGCACCTTCTCGGTAAGCTCGCCGCCTTCCTCGTAGCCGACGTACCCCGGGGGCGCTCCGAACAGGCGCGAGGCCGCGTACTTCTCGGAGAATTCCGACATGTCGACGCGGATGAGCGCGTCCTCGTCGTCGAACAGGAACTCGGCGAGCGCCTTGGCCAGCTCGGTCTTGCCCACGCCGGTGGGGCCGGCGAAGATGAACGATCCGGAGGGCCGCTTCGGGTCCTTGAGGCCTACGCGGGAGCGGCGCACGGAGCGGGACAGCGCGGTGACCGCATCGTCCTGACCGATGATGCGCTTGTGCAGCTCCTTCTCCATGTTGAGCAGCTTCTTGGATTCCGCCTGGGTGAGCTTGAACACGGGGATGCCCGTGGTGGAGGAGATCACCTGGGCGATCACGTCCTCGTCCACGGTCATCGACACGTCGGACTCACCCTCGCGCCAGGCCTTCTCCTTCTCCTTGCGCTCGGATTCCAGTTTCTCCTGACGGTCGCGCAGTTCGGCGGCCTTTTCGAAGTCCTGGTCCTTGATGGCCTTGTCCTTCTCGCCGCTGACCTTCGCCACCTTGGCGTCGATCTCCTTGAGCTCCGGAGGCGCGGTAAGGCGCTTGATGCGCAGGCGCGCGCCCGCCTCGTCGATCAGGTCGATGGCCTTGTCGGGCAGGTGACGGTCCTGGATGTACCGCGCGGACAACTCCGCCGCGGCCTGCAGCGCGCCATCGGTGATGGTCACGTGATGATGGTTCTCATAGCGTTCGCGCAGACCCTTGAGAATCTCGATGGTCTCCGCAATCGTCGGCTCATGCACCTGGATCGGCTGGAACCGGCGTTCCAGCGCCGCATCCTTCTCGATGTATTTGCGATATTCCTCGGTGGTGGTGGCGCCGATCGTCTGGAGCTCGCCGCGGGCCAGCATTGGCTTGAGCATGTCGGATGCGCCGAGCGCACCGTCCGCGGAACCCGCGCCGACGATGGTGTGGATCTCGTCGATGAACAGCACGATGTCGCCGCGGGTCTTGATCTCCTTGAGCACCTTCTTGAGACGCTCCTCGAAGTCGCCGCGGTAGCGGGATCCCGCCACCATGGAGCCAAGGTCGAGGGAGTAGATCTGCTTGCCCTTGAGCGTCTCCGGAACATCGCCCAC
Organism: Bifidobacterium catulorum; assembly: GCF_003129925.1. GTDB lineage: Bacteria > Actinomycetota > Actinomycetes > Actinomycetales > Bifidobacteriaceae > Galliscardovia > Galliscardovia catulorum. Next base: position 30,024 of record NZ_QFFN01000012.1, read on the forward strand.
GTTGATCTTCTGTGCCAGACCCTCGACGACGGCGGTCTTGCCGACGCCGGGTTCGCCGATGAGCACCGGGTTGTTCTTGGTGCGACGGGAGAGTACGACCATGACGCGTTCGATCTCGCCGGAGCGGCCGATGACCGGGTCGAGCTTGCCTTCGGCGGCCTCGGCGGTCAGGTTGCGTCCGAACTGGTCGAGGATGGCGGAGCCCGTCTGGCTGCTCTTGTTCTGCACGCCGCCGGCGTTGGCGAGGTCGCCCTTGCCGTCGGAGCCGTCATGGTTGCCGCGGATGAGATCGATGGTGGCGGTGCGCAACTCACCGAGGTCGACGTCCATCTTGATGAGCACCTGGGTGCCGACGCCCTCGCCCTCGCGAATCAGACCGAGCAGGATATGCTCAGTGCCGATGTAGCTGTGGCCAAGCTGCAGCGCCTCCCGCAGGCTGAGCTCCAGCACCTGCTTGGCGTGAGGAGTGAACGGTATGTGCCCGTTCGGAGCGGCGTTGCCTTTGCCGATCATCTCCTCGACCTGCTTGCGGGTGGCATCGAGCTCGACTCCCTTGGAGGCGAGCGCCTTGGCGGCGTTGCCCTCGCCCTCGCGAATCAGGCCGAGCAGCAGGTGTTCCGTACCGATGTAGTTATGCTGAAGCGCCCTTGCCTCTTCCTGAGCAAGTACGATGACGCGTCGCGCACGGTCGGTGAACCGTTCGAACATGCTTGTCCTCCCTAATAAAACTCTGTATCACTCTACCGATTCGCTGTGACGAACATTCCCCCATGCCCATATATTGCGCTGTGAACGGAAATCGAATCCAAGGTTTTCCGTCGTGGGTCGACTATGCTGTAACCAGAACGACCATCAGGAGGTGTGTCATGACCGGTGAACATGTTCGTACCGGTGTCAATGCGAATCCGGCGGACGTCGACGGCGATCGTCCGCTCCAGGATATCGTCGTCGGCGTGGACGGATCGGAGGAATCGTTCGCCGCGCTGAAATGGGCGCTGAACGAGGCGGGAAGGACCGACCAGCACGTCAATGCCGTGTTCGGCTGGACGCACTCGTGGGACATCGATGCCGAGCCGGATTCCGACGAGGCATGGCGCCAGGTGCGCAACGAGATCCGCGAGCTGCTGCGTTCATGGGTGGACAAGGCATCCGAGGGCATCGACTTCAACCCGGAGAATCTCAAACTGACGTCGGTCAAGGCGTCGGGTTCGGCGGCCCTGCTGCAGATCGGGGCGAACGCGCAGCAGATCGTCATAGGCCGGCGATCTCTTGGACGCGTCGCACGCTGGTTCCTGGGTTCGCTGTCGTCCTCGCTGGCCGAGGAGGCGAAGGTGCCGGTCACGGTCGTCCGTGCCGGCGATGCGGGTTCGGCGGATTCGGTGCAGAACGACATCGCGCGCGTGCTCGATCCGGATTCGGCCGACCATACGAAAAACGGGAACCGCCGCCCCATCGTCGTCGGCATCGACGGATCCAAGGGGTCGCAGCGCGCCCTGCGTTTCGCCGTCCATGAGGCCATCGTCAACAACCGTCCTCTGCATGTGCTGTTCTGCTGGCAGATGAAGGATCTGGGCAAGATCCCCGGATTCGAGACGACGGTGCCATCGGTCGCGGAGGGCCAGCGCCATGCGGAGGACGTCCTGCGCGGTGTCATCGCCGACGCGTATATTCCCGACGACGTCGAGGTGCATGCCAATGCCTTCCACATCTCCGCGGGCAAGGGACTGCTCAGCGCCTCCCGATACGCGTATCAGATCGTCGTCGGCACGCGCGGCCTGTCGGGTCTGGACGCGCATTTCCTCGGTTCGGTCTCCTCGCGTGTGCTCAACGACGCGGAATGCACCGTGACCGTCGTGCATTGAACCGCACGACGTCCTCCGGACCGATAGGACCGATATGAATATGACGGGGTCCTTGCAGCGAATGCAAGGACCCCGTCATCGTCTATTCGACATTATTCATCTATTCAACATTGTTCATCTATTCGATATTGTTTTCGTCGCCCTTTTCGTCATTCATCATCGTCGTCGTTATCCCGTTCGCCACGTTCGGGCATCTGGGAGTGGAAAAGAACGACGTCGCCGGCCAGCACGCCGAGGTAATGTCCCGCATCGTCGAAACGCGGCTCCCCGGCGGATTCCTCCGCCTCGACTTCGCCGCGCTCCTCCCGCGGGGCCTGACGCACGATGTCGATATGCAAGTCGTCGAAGGCCGGCTTGGACTGGATCCACAGGCTGCTGGGCTGCGGCGGCTCGATTTCGGAATGCTCGCCACAGCCGTGGTCACGCGAGACCACACGCCCGTCATCCGGACTCCACTTGTTGGCGCACACGCCGAACAGCAGGTTCAGCTCGCCCTTCAGCGGCACAAAGAACCCGCACGTCTCACATGGCATGCCGTCGGCGGTCTTGGTGGAGAGGGACTTGGGCCCGTGCGGGCCCGCGTACCAGCGCTGCGCGGCCTGGGCGCGACCGAGCGGGGTGAGCACGCGGCGTCGCGAGAGCTCGAACTCCTTGGCGATGTCGGCGGTCTGCGCCAGTTCGTCGCGGAGGGCCTTCTCATCGCCGGCAACGGCATCGCCCTCTACCGAGGAATCCTTGCCTGACGTGTTGTCATCGGCATCGGCCGTATCATCGGAGGCGCCATTGCGAACGCCGTCGCCGCTATCGGCGCCATTGAGGCCGCCGTCGTCCTCCCTGTCGCCGGTCTCCCCCGTCTTACTCCCCGCCCTGTCGAGATCCTCTTCGAGACGACGCGCGTCGAGACCGTCCTCCAGACGGGGGTCGTCCTTCTCCGTGCCGAGCGTATCGGTCACTGCGAGGTCGGTGGGCAGCAGACGGTCCTTCCAGGGAATCCACTTGGGCGGCATCAGCGAGTCGTCGCCGGGAACCAGAGACGACTCGTTCACCGTCCACATGTCGCGCTCCACGTCGTGATAGAGCGTTATCGACCACTGCCATCCCTCGTATCCGAGGATATCGGCGGCGAAACGGAAGTCGCTTACGTTGTCCTCCAGCTCGTGGCGGCCGAGGAACTCGCCCACCTGCGATTCCTCGTCCGCCACCTCATAGGCCACCGCCTGTGCGATGGATCGGGGGTCCGGAGTGGTTGCGGTCATCGCTGCACCTTCAATCGTGTGTTCGGTCACGGTATTCGTATAGGTCCTGAAATATGTCGATGGACTCGGTCAGTCCTGGACGTCGAAGTTGTCGGCCACCGCGCGAAGCAGGGTGGCGAGCTTCTTGGATTCGGCGGACGAGGGGTACCGGTGCCGCCGCAGCGTGCCGCCGGCGGAGTCGAGCAGCTTGATGAGGTCCTCCACGATGGCGGCCATGTCGTCCGGCTTGGGCCGGGACGCCTTGACCATGGACGGCAGCGCCGCGGCCACGGTCACGCCCATGGCCTGCGGGCCCTTGCGACCGTCGATCACCGAGAACTCCACCTTGGCGCCCTTACGCAGCGTAGTGACGCCGGCCGGCAGCGCGGCGGACGGCAGGAACACGTCGCTGCCATCATCGCCCGTGATGAAGCCGTAGCCTTTTTTCGCGTCGAACCAACGAATCTTTCCGCTGGGCATTCTTTCCACACCTCACTGATCACTCATGTGCATTCGGTCATGCACGCGCAAGTCATGTGCTTGCTACACCCCGTGTACTTGTTACACCCGTGGCGTTCCGGGCTCACCGCCCCGAAGCCAAATGATTATTATACCTTACGCCTTCGCCGGGGTTGCGCCCCCTCGCGACGGGGCGGCCGGTCCGACCTCCTCGGACATGGGGATCTCGGGCATGGGAATGATCACGGTGAAGGTGAGTCCTCCGCCGAAGGTCTCGGAGGCGCAGATCAGACCATGATGGGCCTTGATGGCGGACTGCGCGATGGACATGCCAAGGCCGGTTCCGCCCTTTTCGCGGGCGCGCGAGGGGTCGGCGGTGTAGAAGCGCTCGAAGATCTTCTGTCTGGCCTTGGCTGGCATGCCCGGGCCGTGGTCGATGACCTGGGCGACGGCGAAGCGCCGTCCGCTGCCCGTGGACGCCGCCACCTGCGCCGCCTGGATGAACTGGTCGAGGGACGCGTCGGTGGACGGCATCCGGCCGAGGTCGATGTCGGGAAGCGATGCGGGGATGACGGAGATGCCCATCTCCACGGGGGATTCCGCCGGCGTGTAGCGGTGGATGTTGCCCACGATGTTCGTCACGACCTGACGGAGCCGTGCGGGATCGCCCTGAAGGGTGACGTCGGAAAGCTTGCCCGGCACGAACGACAGATGCGAGGGGATGGCCTGCTGGCCGGGCGCGGGGGCGAGCGGTGCGTCTCCGCCGGCGAGCGCGATGCCGCCGAGCCTGATGGTGCGTTCCGGATCGAGGGCGTGCAGGTCCTCGGCGGATTCCGAGATGATGTTGTGCAGCCTGGCTTTCTGGTTGGTGTTGACGCCACGCCCTTCGTCCATGCGGGCGAGGGACAGCAGGTCCTCGACGAGAGCGGCCATGCGCGTGCTGGATTTTTCGATGTGGTCGATGGATTCGTCGGCCCGTTCCAGCGCGCCGGGATAGTCCCGCTGCATCTTGTACAGCTCGGCATAGCCGTGGATGGCCGCCAATGGTGTGCGTAGCTCATGGCTGGCGTCGGAAACGAACTGCTTCATCTTCTCGGTGGTCTCCTGCTGCTCGCGGAAGCTCTGCTCGATCCGCGACAGCATCTGGTTGAGCGACGCCGAAAGGGAGCCGACCTCGGTGTTCTCGGGCGATTGCGGCACGCGTTGCGACAGGTCGCCGTTGGCGATCTTGGCTGCGGTTTTCTCGATGCGTTTGAGCGGCATGAGCGTTCGGTCGATGGCCAGCGTGGCCATGACGGTCGCGAACACGATGATGGCGATGCCGACGACGAGGAAGTATTTGGTGATGATGCCCAGCGTGTCCTCCATGTCGTGCAGCGAAAGCGCGATGAAGGCCATGCCATGGGTGGCCGGGGTGGTGGCGGTGGCACGGATGGTCCATTCGACGGCGATGACGCGCCATGGCGCCGTGGCCATCTGCAGCGAGGCCCGGCTCGTGGCCCCTCCGGCCGACTGTACCCTTGCGGCGGCGGTGAACGGCTTGCCGAGCTGTATGCCGTCGAGGCTGCCGGACGCCGGAAGACTGGGTTCGGAGATCACGTTGTCGGCGAGTTTGGGGACAAGCGGCGTGGAGGTGATGTTGTAGTCCGAGTCCCGGATCTGCACGTAGTAGTCGATGAGTCCCAGCGTGCCGGTGTTGTCGGTCTTCTGCAGGTCGCCGATGTTGTTGAGGACCAGTTCCGACTGGCGTTGCAGCTGCGTATCGGTCTTGTCGATGATGTAGGCGCTGACCAGCTGACGGACGGCGAAGGCGATGATGCCGCCGCTGACGAGCAGCAGCACCAGGATGATGGACACCAGCTTGGTGGACAGCGACACGGCGTCGATGTGCCGCAGCAGCGGGTTGTCGCTGCGCGACTTCGCCGGTTTGGACTTGGTCCGCACCTCGCCCTTCGTTCCGCCCGACATGAATTCACCCCCCACTGGATCAGGCTCCGGGGGCGGACTTGGGCGCACGGATCATGTATCCGATACCGCGCTTGGTCTGGATGAGCGGATCGACCTTGCGAGTCTCGCCGTCCTCGTCCTCGTAGGTGACTCCGTCCACCTTCTTGCGCAGATACGAGATGTAGGATTCCACGATGGCGGCGTCGCCGCCCCAGTCGTACTGCCATACGTGGTCGAGGATCTGGGCCTTGGAGAGCACCCGCCCCTCGTTGTCCATGAGATAGCGCAGCAGCTTGTATTCGGTGGGGCTGAGCTCCACGACCTGTCCGTGGCGGGTCACATCGTGGGAGTCCTCGTTGATCTCAAGGTCGGCGACGCGGATGATGGGGTCGTCCTCGGCCTGTTCGCGGGTGCGGCGGAGGATGGCCCTGATCCTCGCCACGACCTCCTCAAGACTGAACGGCTTGGTCACGTAGTCGTCTCCGCCCACGGTGAGGCCCATGACCTTGTCCTGGGTGTCGTCGCGCGCGGTGAGGAACAGCACCGGGGCGTCGATGCCTTCCTGACGGATACGTCTGGTGACGGTGAACCCGTCGATGTCAGGGAGCATCACGTCAAGCACGATGAGATCGGGATCGGTCTTCTCTATGACCTCGATGGCTTCGGAGCCCGAGGCCGCGGTGCTCACCTCGAAGCCGGAGAAATGCAGCGAGGCGACCAGCAGCTCGCGGATGGACGGCTCGTCGTCGACGACGACGATCGATGCTTCTATGGATTTGCTCATGGTGTTAAGCATGGTCCTCCGCACTGGATGTTTCCTGAATATCCGCTGAATCCTTGTCGGACCGCGAATCCCCCTTGTCGGTCGAACCGGCGTCCGCGCCGGACTCCGTCGCACGGGAGCGGCGCCCCGAACGGCGACGCTCCCTGCGCGCCAGCTGACGGTCTGCGCGGGATTTGCCACGCCTGTGCAGGACGACGAACACCACCGCGGCGATCACGAGAACAGCCAACGCCGCGATGAAGACGATGATGCCGACGTTGCTGAATCTGGACGTGGACGACGACTCATGCAGCGTCTTGATCTGGTCCGTCAACGCTATGGCCGATCCGGACCAGTCCGGGGTGTCCCCCTTGGTCAGCGGGTTCAGCGCCGCCTGCGAAAGCGAGTCGACGGTGTCCTGCCTTTTCAGCCATTCATCGGAATTGGACGACACGACCACCACCAGGTTGCCGTCTTCGGAGGCGACCGCGAGCATGACGGTGTTGGGCGCCGGATTGGAGTCCTTCAGCAGGTTTGCAGCCCATTGGTCGGGGTCCTGGCCTTCGGAGAACTTCGGCAGGTACAGCAGCCTGACGGTGACGCCGGTCTCTTTTTTGGTCGCGCTCAATGCGTCGGAGACCTTGCCGAGGTTGTCGCCCAGAAGATTCTCGGTATCGGTGATGTTGTCGGTCACCGTGACGCCGACGCCCGACGACCCCGTGCCCTGCTGACTGGGAGTGGCGCTTTCGTCGGCGGCCGATGCGGCGGGCGTCGACATCGCCAGCATCAGCATGAACGCGACGAACGCCGCCACGGCCAGCCACATCACCGTCCGAATGCCGAAGGTTGTCCCCATTCCCCCTTCGCGGGTGGTCCGTTCGTCCACATTGCCTGAATGGATTGCTGTCATCTGCTTGGTTCTCATATTGTCAACTGTAACGGCTCGGATTCGCAAATCGAATGCGTGAACCGTGAAAACACCCGGAAAGCGAAAGGAAACCGCCATGCCCCAGTACCAAGTCGATTCGGAACAGATCCAATCGTCCAGCGCCGCCGTATCGGCGTCGGTGAGCCAGATACGCGAGGCCGTCAACGGCATGTACGCCAACCTCAATCAACTGCAAAGCGTATGGAAGGGCAGTGCTTCGGCGCAGTTCACGTCGGTCGCCGCGCAATGGCGCGCCGCGCAGCAGCAGATGGAGGCGTCGCTGGAATCCATCCAGAACGCGTTGGCGCAGGCGTCGGTCGTCTATTCCGATGCCGAGGCGCAGGCGTCGCGTCTCTTCGCCGGCTGACCATTCCGGTCGGAACGGATTCGGAGAAGACAGGAAACAGCCATATGAAACAACCATATGGACGGAAAAGGGTCCCGACCCATTTGGGTCGGGACCCGTCGTGTTGACCGAGGTCGGCCATAATCGGAAATCACCCGCGGTCATGGCCTGCCGGTATAGCCGGCGCGAGACCTCACATCGGGGATGACCGATAGCAGCAGGTATCGTCAGTAGACACTGCCGTCAGTAGACACTGCCGTCAGTAACCCATGTCGGCGCCCTGCGGGGCGGCCGGAGCCGGCGGTTCCGGCTTGTTGGCCACGACGGCCTCGGTGGTGAGGAACAGGCCGGCGATGGAGGCGGCGTTCTGCAGAGCGGAACGCGTCACCTTGACCGGGTCGGCGACGCCGGCGGCCAGCAGGTCCTCGTAGGTGTTGGTGGCGGCGTTCAGGCCTTCGCCGTCGGGCAGCGAACGGACCTTGTCGATCACCACGTCGCCGGACAGGCCGGAGTTCTCGGCGATCTGCTTGATCGGGGCTTCGACGGCGCGGAAGACGATGGCGGCACCGGTGGCCTCGTCGCCTTCGAGCTTGACGTCGCCCTGGGCCTTGGCAGCGGCCTGGATGAGGGCCACACCACCGCCGGGCAGCAGGCCTTCCTCGATGGCGGCCTTGGCGTTGCGCACGGCGTCCTCGATGCGGTGCTTGCGCTCCTTGGCCTCGACCTCGGTGGCTGCACCGACCTTGATGACGGCGACGCCGCCGGCGAGCTTGGCGAGGCGCTCCTGCAGCTTCTCGCGATCGTAGTCGGAGTCGGTGGCCTCGATCTCTGCACGGATCTGGGCGACGCGGGCGGCCACGTCCTCCTTGGAGCCGGCGCCGGAGACGATGGTGGTCTCGTCCTTGGAGACGATGACCTTGGCCGCGGAGCCGAGGACGGTGGCGTCGATGGAGTCGAGCTTGAGGCCCAGCTCCTCGGAGACGACCTGGGCGCCGGTGAGGATGGCCATATCCTGCAGCATGGCCTTACGGCGGTCGCCGAAGCCCGGGGCCTTGACGGCGCAGGAGTTGAAGGTGCCGCGAATCTTGTTGAGGATCAGGGTCGGCAGGGCCTCGCCGTCAACGTCCTCGGCGATGATCAGCAGCGGCTTGCCGGACTTCATGACGAGGTCGGCGATGTGGATGACGTCCTGCTGGCTGGACACCTTGCCGGAAGTAAGCAGGATGTACGGGTTCTCCAGAACGGCGGTCTGGTCGTCGGCGTTGGTGACGAAGTACGGGGCGATGTAGCCCTTGTCGAAGCGCATGCCCTCGGTGAATTCGAGGTCGAGGCCGAAGCGGTTGTTGTCCTCGACGGTCACGACGCCGTCCTGACCGACCTTGTCCAGGGCCTCGGCGATCTTCTCGCCCACCTCGGGGTCGGCGGCGGAGATCGTGGCGGTGGCGGCGATCTGGTCCTTGGTCTCGACGTCCTTGGCGGCGGCGACCAGCTCCTTGACGATGGCGTCGGTGGCCTTCTCGATGCCGCGGCGCAGCGCGATCGGGTTGGATCCCGCGACGACGTTCTTCAGACCCTCGTGCACGACGGACTGGGCGAGCACCGTGGCGGTGGTGGTGCCGTCGCCGGCGACGTCGTCGGTCTTCTTGGCGACTTCCTTGACCAGCTCGGCGCCGATGCGCTCGAACGGATCCTCAAGCTCGATCTCCTTGGCGATGGAGACGCCGTCGTTGGTGATGGTCGGAGCGCCGTAGGTCTTGTCGAGAACGACGTTGCGGCCCTTCGGACCAAGCGTGACCTTCACGGTGTTGGCCAGCTTGTCGAGGCCGGCGAGCATTCCCTGACGTGCTTCCTCGTCGTAAGCAATGATCTTTGCCATGGTTGTCATTTCCTCCAAATGGCTTGTATTACGTAATCACCGTCCACGGATCGTTCCCACGAGGCCGTCAGCTGCCATCGTTATCACTCTCACGCTTCGAGTGCTAACTGTGAGATTAGCACTCGAAGCATGAGAGTGCCAAATGTTCGTCGTGGGCATATGCCGCAACAGTCGTGCACTCCAAGGGAAACGGGCATGAAAAAAGGCTCCGACGCGCCTCACACCACACCGCGCATCGGAGCCCGACAGGAGAAAATCCCTTAGAGCTTGGTCACCTTGGTGGCCTGCATCCCCTTCGGTCCCTTCTCGGATTCATATTCGACCTTGTCCCCCTCATCCAGGGTGCGATACCCTTGAGCGTTGATTGCCGAATAATGAACGAAAACATCTTCGCCGCCATCCTCGGGAGTGATGAAACCATACCCCTTGGTCGCGTTGAAGAACTTTACCGTACCCGTTGCCATAACAACTTCCCTTTAGTAGCTGTACAAACACCGCCCCACGCATGACAAAAACCGCACATCATGGAGTTCGACGGTCGCGCACTTCACCGCACGCTAGCTACCCATTCTAAGGCCTCTTCGCCGTTATTCAACAATCGGGACGATACCGACAGCCATAATCGGACCCCGGGAACGGTTCCCAACCGGTTTTCCCCCTCACGGAAACACCCGTGCGGGACGGTCACTGCATGAGCACCACGGCGACGTCCGCGCCGAGGCCGTTGACCTGGACCACCTGGGAGATCCCCAGCTGGGCGGCGACGTCCTTCGCGGTCCCCAGATCGTCGGCGGAACGGTACCAGACGGTGCTCGTCGACGGCAGGGATGCGCGGTTCGCCGCGTTCCTGGCGCTTACGGCGGAGTAGCCGGCGTTGCGCAGTGTATTGGCGTTCGTCGACGCCAGACCGTTGCGGCGTGTGCCGTTGTACACGGTGATGGACGCGGAGCGGTTCACCGTATCCGCCGTCTCGGAGGCCGTCTCGCTCGGGGTGGACGACTGCGTGGCCGTCTCGCTCGGGGTGGCGGCGCTTGTCCGCGGGGCCGCGGACGAGGATGCGGCGGCGGACGACCGCGCGGGTGCCGAAGACGATGGAGAGGGGGGCGGCGCGACCGACGACGGCGACGACGCGGACGGGACGGACGACGAGGCGGACGGAGACGAGGCGGAACCGGACGAGGCCCACAGGTACACGCCGCCGGCGATCAACGCGGCGACGAGCAGCACGACGATGTACGGCAGGGCGCGGGCGCCGAAGCCGCGTGGTCCGCGATGCAGTCCGACAGGCCCCTGGGGCGGATCGTCGAATTCATCTGCCGGGTAGGCGGCGTGCTGCTTTTCGGACATGACGGCTCCTCACTTGCTGTACTCAACCACGAAACATGGTAGCCCATCGTGCTCCCTACCGTCCCCGGGAGGCATCGGAAGGCATGATGTTCGTACATCTTCGCGTTTACAGTGGTGCGCATGACCATCAAAAATCTTGACGAGCTGGTCGAGGCCGGGTGGGCCGAGGCGCTGAAGGACGTGGAGCCGCAGGTCCACGCCATGGGGGACTTCCTGCGAGGCGAACTCTCCGAGGGGAGACGCTATCTGCCGGCGAGCCGCAACATCCTCCGGGCCTTCACCATACCGTTCGACTCCATCAAGGTGCTCATCGTGGGCCAGGACCCCTACCCCACCCCGGGGCATCCCGTGGGGCTGAGCTTCTCGGTGGCGCCGGAGGTCAGCCCCCTGCCGGGAAGCCTGCGCAACATCTACACCGAGCTGATGGACGACGTGCATGTGCCCCGGCCTGCGAACGGCGACCTGACGCCGTGGACGCGGCGGGGCGTGATGCTGCTCAACAGGTGCCTGACCGTGCAGGTGGGCAAGCCGGCCAGCCATCGGGGCAGGGGCTGGGAGCAGATCACGGACGCGGCCATCGCGGCGCTTGACGCGCGCACCGACGCAGACGGATCCCCGAAACCGCTGGTCGCCATCCTGTGGGGACGCCAGGCCCAGACGCTCGAACCGCTGCTGCGCCACGCGACGATCATCAAATCCCCTCATCCGAGCCCGCTTTCGGCCCGGTACGGGTTCTTCGGATCGAAGCCGTTCTCCCGTGCGAACGAGGCGCTGACGGCGATGGGCGCCCAGCCGGTGGACTGGTCGCTCCCCGCAGCCTGAACTCCGACCGTGGGACCCGGCCCGCCGAGGGCGAACATACGGGAAAAGTCAACCGGCACGTTACAGTGGTTGGCATGGCTTTATTCCCACCCCGACCCTCGCAGCAGCCGGCCGTAACGCCGGCTCCCGCGGTTTCCCCGTCCTCCAGCGCGGTGTCCCGCGACGACCTCGAACGCGTACGCGACCTGACCAACCGCATCCGCCGGCATTTCGCCCAGGGACTGGTCGCACAGGACCAGCTGCGCGAATCCCTGATCGCGACGATGGTGGCCGGCGGCCACATCCTCATCGAATCCGTGCCCGGACTGGCGAAGACCACCGCCGCGCAGATCCTCGCCACTTCGGTGTCCGGCTCGTTCAAACGCATCCAGTGCACGCCGGACCTCATGCCCTCCGATCTGGTGGGCACGCAGATCTTCGACTTCGCCACGCAGAAGATGACCACGCAGATCGGTCCGATCCACGCGAACTTCGTCCTGCTCGACGAAATCAACCGATCTTCGGCGAAGACCCAGTCCGCCATGCTTGAGGCCATGGCGGAGGGCGCCGCCACCATCGGAGGCGAGCGCATCCGGCTGCCGCGCCCGTTCATGGTGATCGCCACGCAGAACCCCATCGAGGAGGAGGGCACATACAACCTCCCCGAGGCGCAGATGGACCGTTTCTATATGAAAACGGTGATGACCTATCCGAGCGAGACGGACGAGATCTCCATGCTCGACCTGCTCACCCGCCGCGGCACCGACCAGCAGGACGCCACGGTCAGCCCCGCCGCCATCGGCATCGCGGACGTGGAGTTCCTGCGTTCCTGCGCCCGGAGGGTGCATGTCTCCCAGCCGATCATGAAGTATGCGGTGGAGCTGGCGCAGACGAGCCGCGGTGCCGGTCCGCGACCGATCAAGGGGCTGTCGAACCTGGTGCGCCTGGGGGCCAGCCCACGAGCCTCGATAGCCCTGGTGCGCATCGGTCAGGCGCAGGCGCTGATGTCCGGCCGCGACTATGTGATCCCGGAGGACGTCAAGGCGTTCGCGCACGAGGTGTTCCGCCACCGCATCCTGCTGACCTTCGAGGCCATGGCGGAAGGCGTGGACGCCGATCAGGTGATCGATTCGATGATCGAGGCGGTTCCCGTACCATGATCGCGACGGACACTCCCGTCGATCCGATACGCCGCAGGATAGAGTCCCTGGGGATGCGTCTCGGCCTGCCCACGATCGTCAAGGCGCTGGGCGTGCTGGAGGGTGAGCACCCCTCGTCGAGACGCGGTGCCGGATACGACTATCTGGACATCCGGCCGTATGAGCCCGGCGAGGAGGCGCGGCTCATCGACTGGAAGGCCAGCGCCAGATCCGGTCGGCCCATGATCGTGGACAAGGAGCGCGAAAGCAACGGGAACGTATGGCTGCTGCTCGACGTGGGACGCGAGATGACGGGCGTGTGCCCGAGCGGCGAACCCGCCATCGACGTGGCGGCCAATGCGTTGCGCATGTTCGCCATGCTTTCGCTGCGCCGTGGCGACGACCTGTCCATCGTCCTTGGGGACCATGCCAGCATCACCCGCGTGCCGTTCAACGGCGGGTTCGCGAAGTTCGAACATGCGCTGGACGGCCTGCTGCGCCGCGACCTCGCCCATCCCCGCGACTTCGACGCGCTGATCGACTATGCGGGCAGGATCCGCAACCGACGCTCGCTCATCGTGCTGGCCACGGACGAGACCGTCTGGACCCGCGAGCGTGCGCGCGCGCTGCGGACGCTCGCCCAGACGCATCCGGTAATCACCATCAACGTCGCCGTCGCCAACCCCTTCTCCTCGGCCGATCGGTTCGCCCGCATCATCGACGCCCACAGTGGAAGGCGGATTCCGGCGTTCCTGCGCACGAAGAGGGTGGAATCGAGCGTGGAGGTGCATCGCCGGTTCGAGGCGACGGCCGCGGAGCATGAACTGGCCGGCGTCGGCACGACCATGATCCATGCCGGCTCAAGCGAGGCGATGTTCAACGAATTCGTCAGGCTGGTGTCCTCCGTCCTGGCCCGTGGGGGATTCCGACAGCCGTCGATGCGCGCCGTGGGAGGGATGTCATGATGTGGACGATGGCGGATGGACGGTTCACCGCCGTGGCACCATCCGAAACCGGCCCATATGCGTTCGCGACGTTCGCCCTGCTTGCGGCGGCGGTGGCGCTGTGTCTTGCGTCGGTGCTGCTGGGTCGTCCGCGGCAACGGCGGCAGATCCGACAGGGCGCCCACCGACCACAGGCGGGCAGGGGCGAATGGCTGGACGCCATCGACGACATCCGATCACGGTTCCATGAGGGCCAGCTCGACGAGGACGACGCCTTCGCCGAGCTGGCGGCCCTGGCGCGCCGGTTCGCATCCGACCGCCTCGGCCGCGACGTGACGAACCATACGCTTGCGGAGCTTGATCGTCTTCCGCGCTCCCGCGGCGGCGGCAGGGGCGTCGACCTGCTCCGTCAGACCATCCGCGCCCTGTATCCGCCGGAGTTCGCGGAACCGGCCGTCCATGCCGGTCCGGCAAGGCCCACGGTCGACGAGGCCGCGGGCTGGGTGTCGAATCTTGTGGAAAGGTGGCGTGCACGATGACGATTTGGAATACGTTCCGCTGGCCATGGGTGCTTGTGGTCGGCGTGGTCGTCGTCGCACTGGCGCTGCCTGCGCTGCGCTGGTATGCATCACGCCCCTCGGGAGGAGGCCGCGATGCGGTGGATGGGGACGACGCCCCGGTATGGAACCTCGACCACGATCTGGAGACCGAATACGTCAGCGACCAGTGGCGTCGGTGGAAGCGGCTCAACCGCACGGCGGTGGCGCTGCTGACGTGCCTGACGCTGGTCTCCGTCATCCTGATGGCGCGCCCATCGCGCATCGACGCCGAATCGAGCGAGGCGTCGACCCGAGACATCATCCTGTGTCTGGACGTCTCCGGCTCCACGTTGCCGTACGACCGCGAGGTCATCGCCACGTATCTCGACCTGGTCGGGCATTTCCAGGGCGAACGCATCGGATTGAGCATCTTCAATTCGACGTCCCGCACCGTGTTCCCGCTGACCGACGACTATGACCTGGTCAGGGAGCAGCTCACCTACGCGAACGACATCCTCAAGGACGTCGTCGATCAGGACAGCATCGACAAGATGAGCGACAAACAATACCAGCAGGTCTCCGATTGGCTGGAAGGCACGCAGAACCGCAAGGACGTCACGTCGCTCATCGGCGACGGCCTGATCAGCTGCGCGTCCATGCTGCCGGAGTTCTCCGCCGACGACTCCGACGCGGCATCCGCCCCGACCGGAGCGACGGACACGACGAACCGGGATGCGTCGATCGTGCTGGCCACCGACAACGTGCTGTCCGGCAAGCCGACATACACCCTGTCCAAGGCGTTGGACCTGACGTCGGGCTCCTCGATCGTCGTGGACGGCCTGTTCTCGGGACCGGTCGAATCGGACGGCGACGCCACGACGACCGACATGAAGCGGCAGATCGAATCGCATGGCGGCATATTCCTCACGCAGGGAGGCGGCTCCTCGGTGACGGCGCTGGTGAGGACCATCGACGGGCAACGCAGCAAGGACAACGAACGCAAGACCCAATCGAACCTCGTGGACGCGCCCCGCTATTGGGTGCCCGCGGCCGTGGCGCTGTTCCTCGGCTTCGTGGTCGTGACGGAAAGGCTGAGACGATGAACGGACTTACCTTCTCCCCCATTCTCGGATGGGCCGGCTCGTCGGCCGTGGCCTTCGCCGTCATGGCCGTGACCGTCGGCCTGACGGTCCGATCGCGCCGGGCGACGCATTCGGATGCCACCATGGCGGACCATATACGCAGAATCCTCGCCTCCGTCGTCCTGGCCGTCATGATGTTCGCCCCGAGCACCGTGCACGTGACGACGACGCAGGCGGTGAACGCCACCGACGTGTTCATCGCCGTGGACGTCACCGGTTCGATGGCCGTCTCCGACGCGCATTACGGCTCCAAGGACGCCGTCATGCGTCTCACGGCCGCGCAGAAGGCGGTGGCCGACATCACCAAGGCCTATCCGGACGCAAGCTTCGCGGCCATCAGGTTCGGGGCGTCCGGCACGCTGGACGTGCCGCTGACGCCGGACGCACGCGCCATCGGCAACTGGGCCGAGACCCTGAGACCGGAGCCCACCGGATCGTCGTCGGGATCGAACCTCGACAAGGCCATCGACCCGTTGCTGCCCGCCATGAAGGCGACGCGCGCCCGGCATCCCGACGACCGCATCGTCGTCGTCTACATCTCCGACGGGGAGCAGACCAGCCGCAAGATACGACGCACGTTCTCCTCGCTGCGCGCCTACGCGGATGACGGGCTCGTCGTGGGCGTCGGATCGGCCGACGGCGGCAAAATCCCCCAGGTGGGCAACGACGGGACGGTGGACGTCAAACGGTTCATCACCGACCCGACCACCAAACAGCCCGGCATCTCCATGATGGACGAGAAGAACCTCAAGGACATCGCCGACGAGATGAGCGGCGCCTACGTGCATGTGGACGCCGCCCGCACCATCGGTGCGGGGGATGCGCGGGGGACATCCACGCAATACCGTCTGGCGAGCACATACAAACAGCGGGAGCACAGCGTCCCGATCGTCTGGCCGTTCGCCGTGCTGCTCGTGGCGCTGCTCGCATGGGAGGCGGTCAGCTGGGCACGAACGTCAAGGAGGCTGATATGAGCCGATCGTCACACGCCCCACATGCCGACGGCACCGTCCGCGCTTCCCGGCCGGTGCGCGGCGTCATGATGGCTGCGGCCATCATGATGGCGGTCGCAGCCATCGTGGGCGGCGTCAACTGGAATGCGCTCTCGGCCAACAACGCGGCCGTGGGCAGCCTCAACGCATCCATCGACGCCTATGCCAAGGACTCCCCCGACCTCGATGCACTGAAAACCGCACAGCGGCAGACCGACGCGCAGTTCCGCGACGCGCAGGCCCTCGGAGTGCTGCAACTGCCGTCCGTCCGTTCCACCATAGCGGCCAATGCCGCCGAATCGGCGCGTCTGAGCCGGCAGATCGACGCGGACCTCGCCAAACGGACGTCGTCGGGCGACACATCGGCCTCCGATGCGAACGCCGCCGAGGGCGGGTCGCAGGGCGGCGGGTCGTCGAACTCCTCCGAAGCCGAGAAGATCAACCGGATGCTCGAACAGAACAAGAAGGTCGAGATGAAGAACGTGCCCGATACATCGAAGACCACCACGGAGGGGGACGAGAACACCAGTCCGAAGCCATGGTGACCCGTCGTCGGGCGGCGGTGGGTTGGGCCCGGCCCGGCCCCCCCCGACCGCCGGGGGTGGTCCATCCGTCCACATCGTCCCGAGGGCCGCGGGCGCCACGCCATATCGTGGTTGAATCGCAGCATGACGCAATTCAACACCGCACCGCAGTCCCCGTTCGGGCAGACCCCGTCCTCGCCGTTCCGGAAGAGAACGACCGACAGTCCGCTGGCGCGGGCCGTGGAACAGGCCAACGGCACCGCGCCCTGCCCGTGCGCCGACGTATGCAGGGACTCACAGGACCATGTACGAGCATTGGCCGCCTCCACGGTCGGCATCGTCCAGGACGCCGTCGACGCCCTGAGGACGGCCGGCTCCGTCACCTGGGAAGGCAAGGCCGGCGAGCGTTTCCACCAGACCGTCAAGGAGGCGATGACGCTCGCCGACGCATTGGACCGGGGAGCGCATGACACGGCACGGTTCATCGACAGCGCGGAGGCGCTGGCATGAACGCGCATGTGAAATCCCGCATATACGGCGGACAGGGAACGACCACCAAAGCCGACCTCGCACGGTTCCGCACCGTGGCCGGCGCACTGAACAACGCCTCCATCGCGGTCTGGCACCTGCATGCGGACTGGGGCGCGACACCCATCCAGCTGGCGGACAAGAAGCGGAAGGCGCCGTTCTGCCCGAAGCTGAACGGCTCGGCCACCGCCGGGGACGTCATGGACGACGGCTCATGCGTCGCCGGCAACCCCGACGGAGGGACCGTCGTGCACATGTCGCTGAACTATCCCGCGGTGAACCGCCACGCCAACGAGCGTGGCACCCAGACGAACGCCCTACGGGAGAAGCTCTCCCTGCTCGCGGACCACCTCGTCCGTGCATACTCGCTGTATTCCAACGCGGAATGGGCCGCGGAGCGTCTGATGGGCGAGGCCCTGCAGGCCGGGGCGTTGTCGGCCCCCGCCCACGCGGGAGGACTGTTCGCCGCCTATACGGCATTCGAAGTGGTGGAGGGATCCGTCTCGGAGGGACGATTCAACCCGATGTACGCGCTCACCGACACCTGGTGGGCCCAGGAGGGGCTGCTCGCGGCGTTGGGCACCGCCATGACCAAGGGCACCGACTACAGGGCCATCATCCAGGGCACGGTCGATACGGATGAGGTCAACGAGGCCGCCGAGGAGATCGCGAAGTTCACGGCGCCGTTGAACAATCTGGTCTTCGGGGACGATCTCACCGTCACCCGCATCAGCCCGGGCCGCGGCATCGGCGACACGCGCAGCATATCGGATTCCCTGCGGAACGTGCACGATATGCGTCTCAACAACGTCGACTACGGTTCCATCGCCATCCAGAAATATCTGCGTGAGGACGGCTCCACCGCCTGGATGGTCACCATACCGGGCACCGACGGCAACGCCGACTCCCCGTTCAGCTGGCCGACCAACGTGGAGCTCATGAGCTCCGACGCGGAACGACGCCGGGCGGCGGACAGCGCACGCATGGTGGATGAGGCCATGCGCCAGGCCGGCATACAGCCGGACGACCCCGTCGCGATGGTGGGCCATTCGCAGGGCGGCATCGTGGCGGCGACCATGGCATCGGACTACGGGGACCGATACAACATCCAGCACATCGTCACCGCCGGCTCCCCCATCGCCAACCATCCGATCGACCGGAAGAAGACGTGGGTGACGAGCATCGAGATGAACGACGAGCTGGTCTCGAACCTCGACGGGTCGCGGAACCCCGTGGCCCCCACATGGCTGACGGTGCGCGGCGTCAGCCAGCCCATGGGCTCGGAAGCCGGCACCGCCGTGGAGAACACCGACGACCACAAGTTCCTCACCCACGACATGAACTACATGAAGGCGGCGTGGAAGGACGCAGAGGAACTCGGATCGACCGCGCAGCAGGGCCATGACCGGCACTTCCGTGAGGTCGTCGGCGGGCGGCTTGAGGAGACCACCTACTGGAGGGGGCGCATTTCCAGATAGGGTACGGCTTCACGTATTGTGTTGTGCATGAAGTTGACTGACATCTCCCCCGCAATCGCACTGAGCCCGCTGGATGGGCGCTACCATCGGCAGACCGCCGAACTCACCGAGTACATGAGCGAGCCGGCGCTCAACCGCGAACGCCTGCACGTGGAGGTCGAGTGGATGATCCTGCTGGCCAACGGCATGGGCGACGGCCCCATCGTCGGCGGCGTCACGCCGTTCACCGATGCCGAGATCGCGTATCTGCGTGCCATCCCCGAGGACTTCGGCGCCGAGGGCATCGCCCGCATGGCCGAGCACGAGGCCGTGACCCACCATGATGTGAAGGCCGTGGAATACTACATCGACGACCAGCTCGACAAGGCGCCTGAGACGCTCGGCCCCGACACGCAGCTGCCGCACATCAAGCAGCTGGTGCATTTCGCATGCACGTCCGAGGACATCAACAACCTCTCCTATGCGCTGTGCATCAAGCAGGCCGTCGAAAACGTGTGGACCCCGGCCGCCGAAAGCATCGTGGACCACCTCGCCGACAAGGCCGAGCGGTTCCGCGACAAGCCCATGCTGAGCCTGACCCACGGCCAGCCGGCCACGCCCACCACGCTGGGCAAGGAGCTGGCGGTGTACGTGTACCGTCTGCGTCGCCAGATGAGGAAGATCGCCGCCCAGGAGTATCTGGGCAAGATCAACGGCGCGACCGGCACGTTCGGCGCGCATCTGGCCGCCTACCCGGACGTGGACTGGGTCGCAGTCTCCCGCGAGTTCGTCACCAACCGCATGGGCCTGACGTGGAACCCGCTGACCACGCAGATCGAAAGCCACGACTGGCAGGCCGAGCTCTACTCCACGATCAGCCATGTGAACCGCATACTGCACAACCTGTGCGTGGACGTGTGGATGTACATCTCCCGCGGCGTGTTCGCCCAGGTGCCGGTCAAGGGCGCCACCGGATCGTCCACCATGCCGCACAAGGTGAACCCGATCCGCTTCGAGAACGCCGAGGCGAACTTCGAGATCTCCTGCTCGCTGCTGGAGACCCTCGCCGCCACGCTGGTGGAGAGCCGCTGGCAGCGCGACCTGACCGACTCCACCACACAGCGCAACGTGGGCGTGGGTCTGGGATACTCACTGCTCGCGCTGAACAACCTGCTGGGCGGCCTGAACTCCATCCACCCGAACGATGCCGTCATCGAACGCGAGCTCGACGAAAACTGGGAGGTGCTTGGCGAGCCCATCCAGACCGCCATGCGCGCCGCCGCCCTCGAAGGCCGTGAAGGCATGGACAAGCCGTATGAGAAGGTCAAGGAACTCATGCGGGGCCACTCCATCTCCAAGGACGATGTGGAGAACTTCATCGCCACGCTCGACTTCGACGAGGAGACCGCGAAGCGTCTGAGCTCGCTGACCCCATCCACCTACACCGGCATCGCCGACAGGCTCGTCGACTTCGACTGATGCCCATCCAGGACGGCAATGCGCGCGCCGACGGCGCCCGTGGACCCGCAAACGGAGACGTCGCCCTTCCCGGCAGCACTTCCATGGCCGCCCCGGAGGGCGACGTCTCCGTTTGCGACGCTCCCCCTACTCGCGTCCACGACTTCTCCGATCTGGTGGGGGCCGCGGGCGCCCTCGCCCTCGCCGTGCTGGTGATGCTCGCCAGCGTATATCTCACCGGCATATCCAGCGGGGTGGAATCCGACGTGCATCATGCCGGGACCGCCGTCGGCTGGCTTGTGGAGCTTCCGCTCTCCCTGCTGCAGCAGATCGTCACCGTGCTGGTGGTGGTCTCGGTGCTCATCCAGCTGCTGGTCGCCCGCGAATGGGTGCAGGCCATCGTCTCCATCGTCTCCATGTTCCTCGGATATGGGCTTGCCGGCGCTCTCAGCTTCGTCATCTCCACGATCGGCCCCGACCGTCTGGCCGCGGCGTTGGACTCCACCGGGGTCCTGGGCCACGGGCCCCTGCTGCCCGACCTGTTCGCCGGTCTCGCCGCGTTCCTCACCTCGGCGGGCCCCCACCGGCTTCGCGGCACCGTCAAATGGGGATGGAACAGCATCATATCGCTGGCCATCCTGCTGGTGGTGATCTCCATCGACCCGATCGCGGGCATCGTGGTGGCCATGGCCGCCGGCCGTCTCATCGGCCTGCTGGTCAGGTTCGCCATGGGCACGCAGAACAAGGGCGCCTGGGGCATGCAGATCGTGCAGTCGTTGTCGTCCATCGGCCTCGACGTGGCGTCGCTTACGCGCATGGACGGCATCCATGGCCCGGCGGGCGCCAAGCAGCCGGCGCTCGTCGACGACCTGGCTCCGCTCTCCCGCATCTACGAGGCCGTGTCGCGCGACGGCACCGGCTATATCGTATCGGTGCGCGACGAGCAGACCCGCACCGTGGGATATCTCTCCCAATTGTGGCAGTGGCTGCGCATGGCCGGCGGCGTTGACCTGCGCACCGACCGTTCGATGAGCGAGACCACGCACCATCATGTCGACCTGTTGCTGGCGCTGCGCAACATCGGGTTGGAGACGCCGGCCATCTACGGCCGCGCCGAAAGCGGTGAATCCTCGATTGTGGTATTCGACGCGGAGCGGTCCTGTTCCCCCGTCGACTGGGACGACGTGAGCGACGACGACCTCGTCGACGTCATGACGTATCTCGGCCGGGCGAACGCACGCGGCATCACGCACCGCAACATCACGCCCGCATCGATCGCCCGTTCCGGAACCGGCCGCCTGGTGCTCGCCGGCTGGCAGAACGGCGACGACGCCAGCTCGGCGGCCAACGTGGCCATCGACCGCATCCAGCTGCTCTCGGCGCTCAGCTGCCGTGTCGGCATCGGACGGGTCGTCGACTGCGCCCGCCGATGCTGGGGTGTGGACGTCCTCGTCTCTCTGGTGCCGTTCGTACAGAACGTGGCCGTTCCGCAGGACACGAAGGCCGACGACTTCTGGTCCCGCCAGACCTTGCGCGAGCTTCGCGACCATCTGGGCGCGCTCGCCCCGGCCGACGAGGCCGATCCACTGCCGCCGGTCACGCTTTCGCGGTTCAACGCCCGGTCGGTCATCATGATCGCCCTGCTCATCGTCGCCGTCGTGGTGGTGTTCACCCAGCTCAACATGCATGAGGTCATCTCCGCCGTCTCGCATGCGAATCCCTGGATGGCCGCGCTCGGATACCTGTTCGGCCTTCTTTCGTGGGTGGGGTCGGCCATCGCCCTGTATGTGTATGTGGACCGCGACCGCTGCCATCCCTCCGGCATTCTCGCCGTACAGGCCGCGTCGGGCTTCACCACGATCTCCATGCCGGCCGGCGTGGGTCCGGCGTTCGTCATGCTGCAGTATCTACGCAAAAGCGGCTACCGCAATTCCATGGCGACGGCCATCACCAGCGCGATCATCGTGGTCCAGGCGCTGGCCATCACGTCGCTGCTGCTGGTCATCGGCGTCTTCACCGGCCGCAATTCCCTGTCCGGCATGATTCCGACGAACACGCTGGTCACGGTGATCGGCCTCGTTGCCGCGTTGATCTCGCTGATCATGGTCGTCCCCGTCACGAGACGCCTCATACTCGACAAGGCGCTTCCCCTGGTGCTGTCATACGCCCGCCAGCTGGCGGATCTGCTGACACAGCCGCGCAAGCTGCTCATCGCCACCCTGGGCTGGCTGATGCAGACGTCCATGCTGGGCATGGCGTTCTGGGCGTCGCTGATGGCGTTCGGATATCCGACGAATCCGTTGGAGACGATATTCATCTACGTGCTGACCAACACGGTCGCCTCCGTGGTGCCGACGCCCGGCGGGCTCGGTGCCATCGAGGCGGCGTTGACGCTGGGCTTCACCTCCTTCGGGGTGCCGTCCGCGGTGGCGTTGTCGTCGACCATGCTGTTCCGTCTGCTGACATACTGGCTCCGCATTCCGGTCGGCGCGACGGCGATGAAGTGGATGAATTCGCGGGAATTACTGTGATTTTCCGCCGTTTTCCGCCTGTCTCGCACAGAATCTTCACCGGAACGAAAAAGCGTCGTCTTTTTGACCCGAGAATGTCTCAAATGCTCGTCGGATACGTTACAATCGGTTGTGTTCCAAGGGTTTTCCCGATTCAAGAGGGATAATCCACTGATAGAAGGAAATGTGCATTATGGCATACAACAAGTCTGACCTGGTGTCCAAGATTGCTCAGAAGTCCAACCTGACCAAGGCCCAGTCCGAGGCCGCTGTGAACGCCTTCCAGGAAGTGCTCGTCGAGTCCCTGAAGTCCGGCGAAGGCCTGAAGCTCACGGGCGTCTTCTCCGCCGAGCGCGTCAAGCGCGCCGCTCGCACCGGTCGCAATCCGCGCACGGGCGAGACCATCAAGATTCCGGCCGGCTACGGTGTGAAGCTGTCCGCCGGTTCCCTGCTGAAGAAAGCCGTCGCCGAGTAAGACCGGTCGCCACAGGCGAGAAAGACTTGTAGAAAGGGCGTTGCACGCATTCATCATGATGTGCGCAACGCCCTTTTTCATGCCATCTTCGCAGCGCTCCCATGCGATGGACGCCGTATGGGAGGCGCCGGAATATCCAACGTCAGGCATCCCCACGAATCATGGGCGGTCGTCATCGCAGGGCGTCGATGACCGTCGTATAGGCCGTCGTCGGCGTCGGATCGAATGGATCGAGCAGTTCCGCCTCCACATGCGCCGGCCCGTTCAGCGTCACGTGGGTCCAGTCGCAGGTCCATCGTGCATCGGTGGCGAGCGCCGCACGGACGAACCGGCCACGCAGCGCGGCGCGGGTGTCGGCGGGAGGCGTGTCCACGGCCATGGCGATGCTCTCCTCGGAGAGCAGGGTTTCCATGAGTCCGGCAGTCTGCAGCCGGTCGAAGACCGTGCCGTTGACGATGTCGTGATAGTCGAGGTCGATCTGCCGGATGCGTGCGTCCGGTATCGTGGGTTCGCGACGTCGCATGCCCTCGATGAGCCGGAGCTTGGCCGCCCAGTCCACCCAGGGGGCGAGGTCCCGCCATCGTCCTGATTCCACGGCGTCGAGCGCCTGACGCCATAACGTCATCACCCGGTCGCAATCAGGCAGGATGACGTCCATGTCGTCCGCATGACGGTCGATGAACGCGGAGACGAGGTCATGATAGCGTCGCTGCACGTCGAGAGTACTTGCCGTCGTGCCGTCGGCCAGCATGATGTGGGTCTTGCCGGTGCGGTCGCGGCTGACGTCCCGGATGGCCCGCCCGGGGTCGGCGAGCGCCATCGCGGCGAACGCGCTGACGCCGCCGTTCAGCCAGGCCTCCTCGATGACGCACAGCACCAGATGCGTGGTCGCCATCTTCATCCAGGTGGCGGTCTGGGAGCGGTTGGAATCCCCGACGATCACATGCAGGCGACGGAACAGGTCGGAGTCGGCGTGCGGTTCGTCTCGCGTGTTGACCATGGGACGGGACCGCGTGGTGGAGCTGGAGACCGCGTCGTCGAGGAACTCGGCGCGTTGGGAGATCTCGAATCCGTCCGGGATGCCCGGATCCGCGGTGAACCGTCCGGCGCCGGTGAACAGCTGGCGGGTGACGAGGAACGGCACGAGCTCGTGCTCTATGGCGCTGAGCGGCACCTGTCTGCGCAGCAGGTAGTTCTCGTGGCATCCGAAGGAGTGGCCGGCGGAATCCACGTTGTTCTTGAACAGGTGGATGCGGGCGTGCCCGCCGTGCTCCTCGCGCAGCCGCTGCTGCGCCTCGCCGGCGAGCCGTCGCATCACGTGTTCCCCTGCGAGGTCCTGGGCCAGCGCGTCCATGGGGCGTATCGCTTCGGCGGTGGCGTATTCGGGATGGCTGCCTACGTCGAGGTACAGCCGTGAGCCGTTCACCAGATACGTGTTCGTGGAACGTGACCGGGAGACCACGGGACGGAACATCGTCATGGCAACCTGTCCGGGGTCCACGGGTTTCGTGGCCCCGGTCACCGCCACGCCGTATTCGGTCTCGATGCCGAAGATGCGCGCGAAATCATGGGCGTGTTCCGCGCCGGCATGGGCGCGGCGATGTCCCGTGTCACGGCTGTCGCGTAGCTGCGGCACTCACTCGCCGCCTTTCTGCACGAAGCTGGAGACGTATTCCTCGGCGTTGGTCTCCAAGGTGGATTCGATGTCGTCGAGCAGGGAATCGAGGCTGGAGGCCTGCTGCGAGAAACCGCCCTCCCTGCGTTCGGCGGTCTGGTCGGCCGTCTGCTCCCGCTCGGATTCCTGCGACGAAATCTGCTCCTGTGGCATTTGTGCGCTCCTTATGTTCGTTTGTCCGTTGTTCGTTCGTCCGTATCGGATCCGCGGCCTGTGCCGTGTTCGCGATCCGTATCGTATCGTCGACGGTTCCGTGCTCCGTTTGCAAGATAACGCATTATCCCAGATATGGACGCAGTTCGTCCATGATGGGACCGTTGGAGGCCACGATGTCGTTGTTGTCTCCCCATGCGATGTCGCCGCCGTCCCAGCGTTCGAGACGTCCCTGCGCCTCGCGCAGCACGACGGCCCCGGCCGAGACGCCCGGCACGTCCCAGGAGTGCAGCGACGGCTCGAAATAGGCGTCGTAGGTGCCGTCCGCCACCTTGCACAGGTCCATGGAGACCGGGCCCACGCGTTTGATGTCGGTGGGCAGACCGGCGATGGCCGACGTCGTCTCAAGCGCGCGCTTCGACTCCTCGGGGAAGTACGACATGCCGAAGCTCACCACGGCGTCGGCGAGCGTGGCCGTGGTGGAAGGCATGATCTTCTCGCGTTTCTCCCCCAGCTCGTTGGTGCGGATGCGGATGGCGCCCTTGCCCCGTGCCCCCATGTAGGTCACACCGAGGGCGGGCGCATGCACGATGCCGAGGATGGGGACGTCACGGCCGTCCCCATCCACTTCGAACAGGGAGACGGTGACGGTCCATTCCGGCATGTTGCGTCGGTAGTTGATGGCGCCGTCGATATGCCCGATGCACCAGTAGAGACCGCCCGGCTTACGGTCGCTGCCCACCTCCTCCCAGCAGGGATGGGGTTCGATGGCGTTGATGCGCTCATGGCAGTAGCGCATGAGGCGCTCGTCCACCTCCGACGAGTACCTCGTCCCCGGGCGTCCACCGCCATGGCGGATGTTGAGGTCATGGGGCTTCATCTGATCCTGATAGGCGAGCCTGCCCGCCTCCTCGACCACTTTCGCGACCTCGACGGCAAGTTCACGCAGTTCCATACGGCACTCTCCTTGCAGATGTCCTTCATTCCATAATCATTCCATAATCGGTCGCCGTCGTACCGCGTCCCTCATTCCCGGATGGACAGCAGATCGTCCACGGACGAGGCGTCGTCCAGTTTCCGCCGGACGTCGGCCTCGGTATGGCCACGCGGGTCGTCGAGGGCCAGGTCATGCAGCGAACCGTCCGAGGCCCGCACGGTCATGCTCTTCCATGATGCGGCCACCACGTCGTCGGGGAACCGTCGGATCAGTGCCGCACGGAACCATGCGCGGGTGTCGGACGGCGCCTCGGAGCACGCCGACCGAAGCATATCGGGCGACATCAGCGTGACGGCGTGGGACTCGACCGCCGTGAACACCGAACGCCGTCCATCGAGGGACGCCCATGCGATGTCCATGGCGCGGATGCGCGCGTCGTCCCATTCCATGCCGCGTCTGCGACGCAGACGCTCCATCAGCTGCCATTTGAGCAGCCATTCAAGCCGTCCCGCGGCCCCGGCCATGCCGAGCCGTTCATCGTCATCGGCATGGGCCACCTGCATGACGTCGCGCAGGGCCTCGCCCCACATGGCCATGATGCGTTTCGTCGGATCGTCCGGCCATAGCGGTTCGCCGTCGATGTCGGTGCCGTGCACGGCCGCCGCCACCTCGTATACCGCGGACCGCAGCAGCACCTGGATCTGCCAGGCCGTGACGTTCCCGCCCGACGCCGCGGCAAGCGGAGCACGCAATCCGAGATTGTGCGACACCGTGTGGATGGCCGCCACGGGATCGTCGAGACCGACCCGTTCCAGCAGGGCCTGCAGGTCGTAGCCGGCAGAGTCGGCGTTCTCGGCAAGCCACGCGACCATGCTGGTGGTGCCGAGACGAAGCACCTCCGGCACGTCCATGCGGTTCGCGTCGCCCACGATCACATGCAGGCGGCGGTAGTCGTCGGTGCTGTGCGACTCGTCCCTCGTATTGACGATGGGGCGTTCGAACGTGGTCTGCAATCCGATGCGCGCATGCATGTAGTCGGCACGCTGGCTGAGCTGGAATCCAGGCGCCTCGCTGCGCTCGCCGAGCCCCACGCGCCCGGTGCCGCAGTAGAGCTGCCGGGTGACGAAGTGCACGGTCATCAGCGCGGCGAGAACGTCGAACGGCACGGCGCGCGACACCTGATAGCTTTCATGCGACCCCCAGCTGGAGCCCTTGCCGTCCACGTTGTTGCGGAACAGGGCGATGCGTCGGCCGGTGCGCTCGCTTGCGCGGCGCGCGGCCTCGGCCATGAGCAGGTCGCCGGCCCTGTCGTAGCGCAGCGCCTGGAACGGGTCGAGCGTCTCGGGCGCCGAATACTCGGGGTGGGCGTGGTCCACGTAGATGCGTCCCCCGTTGGGGACTATGGTGTTGGTCACACGCAGCTGCGGGGCGTCGGTGAGCATCTCCGGACGGGCAGCCGCCCGTTCGAGACGGTATCCCCGCGCATCGTTGACCGGGTCCTCGGGACGGTAATCCCATCGGATGTGGCGCGTGGACTCGTCGGCCGCGCCGTCGACGACGTCGAACGACAGCTGCACGGGATTGGCGTGTGCATCGCCCTCGTCGGTGACGGCGTATTCGGTTTCCGTGCCCATCGGTCTCAGAACGCTCATGATCTCCTCGCTTGGTCGGTTGCCGGCACCACAGCGGTGGCGCGATTGACGTCGATGCCGTTGAGTGTGGCCCACTGCCGTGGATTGACCCCGGTGATGGAATCCACGCACTCCCGGTATTCCTCGCCTATGGCGGCCCCCAGTGACGCGGCGTCGAGACGGGCCTCGCGCCCCTGCGTGATGGACGCCTTGACGGCGGCGGTCTTGGCCCGGTCGACGATGTTCTTCAGCATCGCGCCGGAGATGAGGTCGGCGAAATACACGCCGGCCCATCGGCCGGAGTCGTCGGCGATGTCGCAGACTCGGCGTCCGTCGTCGCGCCGGAAGATGTCGGCGGTCGTCACGGCGATGAGGTCGTCCGCCGCCATGCCGTCGGCGAGCGGCAGATCGTCGGTCAGGTAGTGGCGCAGGATGGATGTGGCCTGCGCCCTGTCGGGGCGGTCGATGCGGATCTTCACGTCGAGACGGCCGGGGCGCAGCACGGCCGGGTCTATCATGTCGATGCGGTTCGAGGCCCCGATGACCATGACGTTGCGCAGCGTCTCTATGCCGTCGAGTTCGGCGAGGAACTGCGGCACGATCGTGGTCTCCACGTCGGACGACACCCCGGATCCGCGGGTGCGTAGCAGGGAGTCCATCTCGTCGATGAACACGATGACGGGACTGCCGTCCGCCGCGCGGCGGCGGGCCCGGTCGAAGATGGAGCGGATGATGCGTTCGGATTCGCCGACGAACTTGCTGAGGATCTCCGGGCCCTTGACCGAGAGGAACACGCCGGATCCGATGCCGCTGCCCCGGGCCAGGGAGTTCGCCACGGCCTTGGCGATGAGCGTCTTGCCGTTGCCCGGCGGGCCGTAGAGCAGCACGCCGCGCGGCGGGGTCAGGTCGTAGCGTTCGAACAGGTCGCGATGCAGGAACGGCAGTTCGACCGCGTCGCGGATCTGGTCGATCTGCGCGTCGAGGCCGCCGATGTCGTCGAACGACACGTCCGGCACTTCCTCCAGCACCAGGTCGCCGTCATCCCGTCTGGGCAGCGTCTCCAGCGCGATGGATCCGGACGCGTCGAGCAGCACGCGGTCGCCATGGTCGAGTTCCGTATTCGTCAGCGACCCAGCGCGAACCGCCACGTCGACACGACCGCTCTGGTCCACGACCATCAGGCGTCCTCCGGGCAGCGTCTCCTCCACCTGGCGCACGGTGCCTCCGAGCGGCAGGTCACGGGTGGCGACGACCACCATGTTCTCGTTGAGCAGCACGGTCTGCCCGCAGGAGAGCCGGTCCACGTTCACCAGGTCCGAGACGGGCACCACCATGCGGCGCGATCCCATGACCACCTCGGCCGCGGCATGGCGCACGCCGTCGTCGTCCACATGGCTGGAGTCCACGCGCACGAACACGGCGAAGTTCTCCGGCGGCTGTGCGAGATTCACCAGCTGCGACTTCGCCTGGCGCAATTCCCGGCCGGCGCGGTTGAGCGCCTGCGCCAGCGCATGGTTCTTGGCCTGCAGGACGTCGGCGTGTTCGCTCAGCTGTTCGTAGCGCCTGCGCCACCGCCCCTCCTCCGGTTCGCCGTCCACATTCGGTGCTTCGTCAGTCATTGTCGCCGCCTTTTCGAGTCCTTATCAGATTATGCACCCAACGTCCCAGCAACGCCACGACGACGAGGACCGCAAGGGCGATGACCACGTCCTCGAACGCGCCGAGCACGCCGAGCATCGAGCACCAGTTCTCCCCCAGCGCATGGCCCGCGCCGATGAGCACGGTGTTCCACACCGCCGATCCGAGCAGCGTCCATCCGGTGAACCGTCCGAAGTTCATGGCGTTGAATCCCGCGGGAATGGATATCAGCGAACGCACGACGGGAATCACTCGGCCTATGAGCACCGACCAGGCGCCGAACCGGGAGAACCACCGGTCGGCCTTCCCGATGTCCTCGCGACTCACTCCGGGTATATGGTCCGCGACGGCCATCAGCCTGTCGATGCCGATGCATCGCGAGACGCCATACAGCGTCCATGCGCCGACGAGGGAGCCTATCGTCGCCCAGATGATGGACTCCATCAGGGACAGCCGGCCCGTCGACGCGGTGAATCCGGCCAGTGGGAGGATGATTTCGCTGGGGATCGGCGGGAATACGGATTCCAAAGCGATGGCGGCGCCCACGCCGACTCCTCCCAATGTGCCCATGAGACCCACCAGCCAGTCGGTCATGGCCCCGATGAGACCGGGCTGCGCGGATGGGCGAGGTGCCTCATTTGAAAGTGAGCGCGTAATCCGGAGTGGTGCCTCACTTGGGGTGAGCGCGAAATCCTAGTCCTT
>NZ_QFFN01000013.1 GCF_003129925.1 Bifidobacterium catulorum
AAGGACTAGGATTTCGCGCTCACCCCAAGTGAGGCACCACTCCGGATTACGCGCTCACTTTCAAATGAGGCACCTCGCGGCGGAGCCAATCATCAAGGAGTGTTCACGAGCGGCCGCGGCCGACCGGACTCGCCGTCGGTCAGTAGGTGCGGGACTTCGGCGGATAGTCGGTGATGGCCACCGGTTGCCAGGAGACGACACGGTCCGGGCCCGTCATCGAATGGGCGAGGAACCCTTTGTCGTCGCGTTCCGGGAAATCCCGGCGGAACAGGGCGCCACGCGACTCATGCCGGGCGTCCGCCGCCGAGAGCATGGCCTGCGCCACCGTGAGCAGATGCCGCGCCTCAAGTATCGCGGTGATCTCCTGGTTGTAGGCCGCGGTGTCGCTGTGCGCCGTGAGACGTTCGGCGCGGGGGACGAGCTCGCATTCGATGGCATGCAACGCCTTGATGAGACCGTCGTGGTCACAGCGCACGGCGGCGTGGCGTTCCATGATTGCCCCAAGGTCGGCCATGAGACGGTAGGCGTTGTCCTCTCCGGCGCCTGCATCATCGTCGGACGGTTCCGTGGAGGCCGCGGACGTAAGCAGGGAGTCGACGGCGCGGCGACGGAGATTCGCGGCGTCGGCGACGGATGGAATCGCGGCCGTGGCGTCGTCATGGGGCGCGGTCCCCTCGATGCGTGACGCCATGGCTTCGCCGGCCCGGGTGCCGAACAGGCATGCATCCAGCAGCGAGTTCGCGCCGAGCCGGTTGGCTCCGTGAACGCTGACGCACGAGCATTCGCCCGCCGCGTAGAGCCCTTCGACGGGGCGCCTCGCGTCACCGGTCCATTCGTAGACGTTGCCGTCGGCGGCGATGGGGATGCCACCCATGGTGTAGTGCGCGGTCGGCTTGATGGGGATGAGGTCCCGGGATGGGTCGCGTCCCGCGTACTGGCGCACGGTCGCGCACACTTCGGGGAGCCGCTTCTCCAGTACGTCATGGCCCACCGCCCGCAGGTCGAGCCACACGCAGTCCCTCGGCCCGTCCGGATCCTTCGGGTCGGCGACGCCCCGGCCGGCGTCGACCTCGGCCATGATGGACCGGGACACCACGTCACGGGCCGCGAGATCGCCATGCCCGGGGGCGTAGCGGTCCATGAAGTGCTCGCCGTCGGCGTTCAGCAGCCGTCCGCCCTCGCCCCTGGCCGCCTCGGACAGCAGGATTCCGGTATGCGCCAGTCCGGTGGGATGGAACTGCACGAATTCGATGTCCTCCAGCTGCAGTCCCGCATCAAGCGCCAGGGCCATGCCGTCGCCGGTCAGGTCCCACGAATTCGACGTGGTATGGAACAGCCGGCCGGCTCCGCCGGTGGCCAGCATGATGGTGTCCGCCTCGATGCCGTGCACCTTCCCCGTGTGCGTGTCCAGGACCACCAGTCCGCGGGCATGGGCCGCGCCGGCGTCGTCGCGCTCGACCACCAGATCGCTCACGTACCATTCCTCGGCGAACTCGATGCCCTCCCGGACGCATTGCTGCCATAACGAGTGAAGGATCTGATGGCCGATGCGGTCGGCCGCGTATGCGGTACGGTGCACCGGCTGCCGTCCGAATTCCACTGTGTGCCCTCCGAACAGACGCTGGGCGATGCGTCCGTCCTCGGTGCGCGAGAACGCCACGCCGTCATGTTCCAGACCGATGACGGTGGCGGGGGCGTGCTCCGCCAGTATCGCGGCCATGTCCTGGTCTACCAGCCAGTCGCCGCCCTTGATCGTGTCGTACAGATGCCAATGCCAGTCGTCATGTTCGATATTGCCCAGACTGGCGGCGATGCCGCCTTCGGCGGAACCGGTGTGCGAGCGCAACGGCTGGAGCTTCGAAAGCACCAGGATCCTGGGTTCGCGTCCATCCCCGCGCATCCGTTCGTACGCCTCGGAACGCAACAACCCCAGGCTGGCGGACAGCCCCGCCGCGCCGGCTCCGACGATTATCGCATCATAGTGTGTTTCCAACTGCTTCGGACTCATACCCTTGATTGTCGCACAAGCCCGGACCACGGAACGGCGGGGGAACGGCGGACGGCCCGCGTGGCAGGACCGGCGTCGGACCCATAATGGGAGCATGGACAAGGATGATGAACAGTCGTTTTCCCGGAAGGTCTATGCCGTGGTGAGGCGGATCCCGGAGGGGTGCGTGGCCACATACGGACAGGTGGCCGCGCTCGCCGGCGCCCCGCGCAGCGCGAGGTTCGT
Organism: Bifidobacterium catulorum; assembly: GCF_003129925.1. GTDB lineage: Bacteria > Actinomycetota > Actinomycetes > Actinomycetales > Bifidobacteriaceae > Galliscardovia > Galliscardovia catulorum. The sequence continues at coordinate 2,234 of NZ_QFFN01000013.1, forward strand.
CGGTTTCGCGTTGCACGGCAATCCCGAGCCGGGGAGGATACCCTGCCACCGTGTGGTGTTCCGTGACGGGTCCCTGGCCCCGGGATTCGCCTTCGGCGGCCCCGAACGGCAGCGTGCGTTGCTGGAGGAGGAGGGCGTGGTGTTCGTGCCGCCGTCAGGGGAGGGCGGCAACGCCGGCGCGGATGGATGGCGGGTCGACCTCGGCCGCTGCCTGTGGCGGGCGTAGCCCGTCTAGCCGGGCGCTGTTCCCCGGTCCCGCCGACGAGGGGCAGAGGAGACGATCCCGTCGGATCCTATGACGACGGCTCCCGAGGCCTCCATGGTGGCTAGCGTCGCCTGCAATGTGGCCGCGTCGCAGGGCGGTGACGTCTTGCGCGCACGCAGACGCGCAAGGATGGCGTCGGGTGTCGCCGGTGTATGGCGGCGTCTGCAGGCGCGGACGGCTGCCTCCACCGCCTGCCGCATCCCGTCGTCTTCGATGGCTCGTTCGCGGGCCGGGCGTGCGCTGGCGGCCTTCTTCCGGTCTCCGGCCTCGTCGACGTGGACGGGATCCCCGTCGGTATCCGGTGGCGCCGCGGCGGCGTGCGGTGCGTGGCAGATGTCCGAGACGTCGGTGGCCGAGGCCAGCAGCATGGCCTTGCCCTCATGGACCAGCCTGTTGCATCCGGTGTTGTAGGGTTCGTCGATGTCGCCCGGGGCGGCATAGAGCTCGCGGCTCATCTCCGCGGCCCAGGTGGCGGTGTTCAGGGCCCCCGAACGATGTCTCGCCTGCGCGACGACCACGACCCTGCCCAATGCCGCGATTATTCGGTTGCGCAGCAGGAACCTCCGCGCCTCGGGGACCGTTCCCGGGGGCATCTCGCTGATCAACGCCCCCTGGCGGTCGGTCATGGCCTCGAACAAGGGGATATTGCGGGACGGGCCGATGTGGTCCAGCCCTCCGGCGAACACCGCGACGGTGCGTCCGGCGGGATTCCCCCCATCCGTGCCGTCCCGCTCGTCCCATGCCGCCACGGCGCCCCAATGTGCGGCGGCGTCGGCGCCCATCGCTCCTCCGGACACCACGAGATGCCCGGCGCGCGCCGCGTGGAGTCCTATGCCCCTCGCCACGAACCGCCCATAGTCGTTGGCCTCGCGCGACCCCACCACGGCCACCGGGGCCTCGCAGCTGACCAATGCCGAGGGATCGCCCACGCCCCACAGGCACAGCGGGGGCGCCCAATCCGAACGTATGGACAGGTCCGCCAGCTGCGGCGGCCAATACGGCGAACCGGGACCGATGAGCCACTGTCGTCCATCGCGTATGAACCATGACGTCAGCTCCTCGCGCGAGTGTGCGGGCAGGAGGTCCAGCCGCCCACGCCAGCGGTTCAGCGCCGTGTGGAACCCGTCCATCGCCCTGGCATCGGCCCGGCGCCCCCATCGAGCCAGCCCGGTGATGAACATCCGGTCGAGTTCGCGGTCTCCGCCCCGTTCCCCGTATCCCAGCCATCGCGGTCGCCGGCCGCCGGCTCCCTCGCATAGGAGCGCCAGCAGCTGTGCGGGCGAGTCGGCCCCTTTCAGCGTGGCGAACATGAGGGCGTCGGGCCCGTCCCCGCAATGGGTGAGCGCCGCGCGGCAGAGCGCATCGATATCCATGCCCATGCTCATCGTCTCCTCCATATCCGTTATTTCAATCGTGTCCGCAGCGCTATGCCGGCTGCGACGTCCCCCGAGTCGGGGCTGGTCCGGCCGGAGACGTCCGCCAGCGTCCAGGCCAGACGCAACGCGCGGTCGGCGCCCCGCAGGCTGAGCTGCTGCGTCTCCAACGCGTCGGACACCAGCGACAGCGCCTTCCTCGATGTGTTCCGGCGCAGCCACTCGCCGCTCGCCTTGGCGTTGCATGGCCACCCCTGCATCCGGAAGCGTTCCGCTGCGGTCCCGCGCGCCTCGATCACGCGCTTGCGGATGGTCTCGCTGGATTCGCCGGGCCTGCGCTCGCCGGAGACGAGTTCCGCCACCGGCGGCACGGTCACCTGGATGTCTATGCGGTCGAGGATCGGTCCGGATAGCCGGTTCCAGTAGCGGGTTCTGTCCTTGACGCTGCATACGCAACGTTCGCCGGACCCCCAGCCGAATCCGCATGGGCAGGGGTTCGCCGCCATGACAAGCTGGAAATGCGCCGGATAGTGCGTGGTCCCCTTGGAGCGCGAGAGCGAGATGAAGCCGGTCTCCAAAGGTTCGCGGATGGTCTGCAGCACGCGTGGAGGGAATTCGGGGGCCTCGTCCATGAACAGCACGCCGTTGTGGGCCCGTGTTATGGCGCCCGGGCGTGCGAAGCCCGAGCCTCCTCCCACCAGCGAGGCCACGCTGGATGTGTGGTGGGGTGCCTCGAACGGCGGGACGTCGGTGATGCCGTATGAGGGAAGGGACCCGCATAGAGACCGGATGGAGGCCACCTCAAGCTGCTGCCGTTCGTTCATCGGAGGCATGATGGTGGGCAGCCGTGAGGCCAGCATGGTCTTTCCCGCGCCGGGAGGTCCCACCATGATGACGTTGTGTCCGCCTGCCGCCGCCACCTCCAGCGCCCATTTGACGTGGTCCTGCCCCACCACCTGATCCATGTCGGACGGATCGTGGCCGCCCGTCGTGTCGGCGGCCCCTCTCGTATCGTTTGCGGCGTCGACGTCCTCGGGAAGATGGTACCGGGCGTCGCCTCCCATGTGTTCGATGAGTTCGCCGAGATGGCGCACCGGCACGATGTCGATGCCGGGTACCAGCTCGGCCTCCTCCAGGTTGCCGTGGGGGATGAACGCCCTCGCGATGCCGCGGTTGCGTGCATGGAGCAGCATCGGCAGCAGTCCGGTGATGGGCAGCACGCAGCCGTCGAGCCTCAGCTCGCCCATGACGAGGGTCTGCTCGAAGGCGTCGTGCGGTATGGCGCCGCCGGCGCACAGTACGCTGGCCGCGACCGCCAGGTCGTGGCTTGCCCCGCTTTTGGGCAGGGACGCCGGGGAGAGGTTCACCGTCACCCGTGTCTGGGGCCAGGCGAAACCGGCGGCCGAGCACGCCGACTTCACCCGTTCCCGGGCCTCGGACAGCGAGGCGTCGGGCAGGCCGATGATGGAGAAATACGGCAGGCCGGGGGATATGTACGCCTGCATGGTGATGGTGAAGGCCTTGAGGCCGACGAGACCCACCGAAAGCGCCGTGCCGATCATCAGAACGCCCCCGGTATATGACGGATTTGCGGGGCGCGACGCCCGCCGAGCACGCTGATGGCCAGGACGTCGAAACGCGTGCCGCGATGGCGTATCGCCCCGCCGTGCCGCTGCATCCATTCCAGCCCGGCATGACGCAGGGTCCTGCGTTTGTGTTCGGTCACCGCGTCCTGGGGCGGCCCGAACGTGGCGCTGCGCCGTGTCTTCACCTCGACGAACGTGAGCTGGTCGGCACGGTTCAGCGCGATGATATCGAGCTCGCCGTGCCGCGTCCGCCAGTTGCGGCCGAGGATGGTCCAGCCGCGCTCCCTCAGCCACAGTTCGGCGTAGTCCTCGCCGAGGAGACCGAGCTGCCGCGGGGACAGCCCCGGCTGGTGGAGCCTCATGGTCAGCCGGTCGATCTGCTGCCGGACCTGCGCCGCGGAAGGCTCTCCGGCAATGGTTGTCTGCCGGTTCGAGATCCGCCCGGCCTGCATGGTGTCTGTCATGGGTCCACTTCACCATGGACCGGCCGGCGGCGGGGTTCTTTCCCGGGCATGTGGACGGACGGACCACCCCCGGCCGGCGAATGTAGACAACGGGCGACCGGCCACGCGGACGTGGACGGGCACACGCCCGTCCACACGCAAGCCGTTCCGGCGTGTCGCGGAGGATCGCCCGGAAAAACCGGCGACCGGCCCCGTCGGCAAACCATTGCGGAACATGCGACTGGGAAAAGGCTATAACCAACCCTGATAGCCAAAAGCCCGTTTTGGCTTGAAAACAGGGGCTTCCAGCGGATATTGTCACAGTCATCAACCAAAAACAAACCAAACACGAACTTGAAGGAGCTCACCACAATGGCTGAGAAGAACAAGAACTACCGTTTCGAAACCCTGCAGCTGCACGTCGGTCAGGAGCAGGCCGACCCGGCCACCGATTCCCGCGCCGTGCCGATCTACGCCACCACCTCCTACGTCTTCCATGACTTCGACCACGCCGAGGCCCGCTTCGGACTTCAGGATCCGGGCAACATCTACGGCCGTCTGACCAACTCCACCCAGGGCGTGTTCGAGGACCGCATCGCCGCCCTCGAAGGCGGCACCGCAGGCATCGCGGTCGCCTCCGGCGCCGCGGCCGTCGAATACGCGGTGCGCAACATCACCCAGTCCGGCGACCACATCGTCTCCTCCAAGAACATCTACGGCGGCACCTTCAACCTGCTCAAGCACACGCTGCCGCGCGACGGCATCGCCACCACCTTCGTCGACCCCGAGGTCCCGCAGAACTTCGAGGACGCCATCCAGGAGAACACCAAGCTCGTCTACTTCGAGACCTTCGGCAACCCGAACGCCGACCTGCCGGACTTCGAGGCCATCTCCGCGATCGCCCACAAGCACCATCTGCCGGTGATCGTCGACAACACGTTCGCCACCCCGTACCTGTTCCGTCCGCTTGAGCACGGCGCGGACGTGGTGGTGGAGTCCGCTACCAAGTTCATCGGCGGCCACGGCACCACGCTGGGCGGCGTCGTCGTCGAGGGCGGCAAGTTCAACTGGGCCGAGGTGCCGGGCAAGTTCCCGACCCTCACCGAGCCGGATCCGTCCTACCACGGCCTCAACTTCTACGAGGCGCTGGGCGGCGCCGCGTTCGTGACCCGCATCCGCGCCATCCTGCTGCGCGACACCGGTGCCACGCTCTCCCCGTTCGCCGCCTTCCTGCTGCTCCAGGGCACCGAGACGCTCTCCCTGCGCGTCGAGCGCCACGTGCAGAACGCCCTCAAGGTCGTCGAGTACCTGCAGACCGTGCCCGAGGTCGAGTCCGTCTCCCACCCGGCCATCGAGGGCCGCCGCGACCACGAGCTGTACAAGAAGTACTTCCCGAACGGCGCCGGCTCCATCTTCACCTTCGACATCAAGGGCGGCAAGGACGCGGCACGCGTGTTCATCAACAACCTGCACCTGTTCAGCCTGCTGGCCAACGTCGCCGACGTGAAGAGCCTCGTGATTCACCCGGCCTCCACCACCCACTCCCAGGAGACCCTGGAGGAGCTGGAGGATCAGGGCATCCACCAGGGCACCATCCGCCTGTCGATCGGCACCGAGAACATCGAGGACATCCTTGACGACCTCAAGGGCGGCTTCGAGGCCCTGCGCGAGTCCGGTCTCGCCAAGTGACCCTGAGGATTCGGGGGTAATCCTTACTTTCGGTCAATCGGGGCCGGCGCTGTTGGGGGATGGCGTCGGCCCCTTTCCCTTTCCCCCGTCCGGATGCCGTCCCGCGATGCGTGGCCCCATGCTACGCATCGCGGGACGACGCGCATCCATGCATCGGCCGTGCGCTACCGGCCGCACACCTCGTCCACGAACGTGCGCACGAAGGTGAGCGCGGCGCCGAGCACGTCCTGGTCGGGCGCGCACGCGCTCTTGCGCATCGTCAGGCTGCAGTCGGGGAACGAGTCCAGCCGTTGCACGCGCTGTTTCAGGTCCGCCATGTCGTCGTTGGTGAAGTACTGGCCGACCTGGCCGCCGATGATCACGTCGCAGTTGAGCACGGTGCGCATGTTCTTGATTGCCAGCGCAAGGTTGTCGAGATAGATGTTGAAGACGCGGCGGTGCGTGTATTCGTCGTCGCGCACCTGGTTGAAGAACTCCTCGATGCTTTCGTTCCTATGCCCGGTCAGCACGCGGGCCGAGCAGTAGGCGTCGAGGCAGCCCTTGCGCCCGCAGTAGCAGGGGGCGCCGTCCTCCACCAGCGTCATGTGCTCGATGGTGCCGTTCTTCATGGTGGAGCCCTGGCGCAGACGTCCGTCGATGATGACCGCGCCGCCCATGTACGGCTCCAGATACACGCACAGCGCGTTCTCTATGGACGGGTCCAGCCATAGTTCCGTCATCGCCGAGGCGTCGGAGTCGTGGATGAACGTGCACGGGTGGTCGATCTCCCTGGCGAACGTGGATGTGTTCAGCCCCTCGTTGCCGAGGATCTTGCCGAACGTGATGCTCTGCCCGTCCGCGGAGACGATGCCCTGCATGCAGAACGCCACGCCGAGGATCGTGGACGATGGCACGTTCAGCGATCTGATGAAGTGGTTGGTGAACTGGCAGATGCGGTGGTAGTACGCGTCCGTATGCGCGTAGGGAAGCCTGCCGGAGGCGCGCTTGACGCACACCCCGTGCATGTTCACCGCGCAGACGATGACCGTGTCCGAGGTCATGCGCACCCCGATGGACAGACGCACCAGGCTGTTGAACATGTAACGCTTCGGCTTGCGTCCGCCGGTCGACTCGAAGAAGCCCCCGCATTGGATGAGCCCGTCGGCCTCCAGGTCGCGCAGGTTCTGCGTGATCGTCGGCAGGCTCATGTTCAGCGCCCGCATGATGTCCTGCTTTGACGAGCCGTTATGCCGGTAGATATGGTCGAGCACCTGATGCCGGTTGTGCAGTTTGACCTGCGCGGTGGTTGCAGTAGCCAATAGAAAACCTTTCCAACGCCTCATTGTATAGACCGGGATCCGATTCCGCCGTGAGGGCGGCGGAAGTGTCGCATCGTGGTCTGCGACTACGATGACGTATGACGGTCGTCTCGAACGATAGGACGCATCATGACCTCTGATTTCCATGCACGCATCCCCGACCTCATGATGGCTTCGGGCCCCTGCTCCGCCTACCCGCGTGTGCTGTCCGCCATGGGACGGCAGATGATGCACCACCGCACCGAGGACTTCGTCGAACTCATGTTGTCGGTCGACGCCGACCTGTCGCGGCTGTTCCGTACGCGCAACCGTGTCCTGCCCGTCGAGGGGGAGTCGATCCTCGGGTTGGAGATGGCCGCATACAATCTCGTCGAACCGGGCGACGTATGCATCAACCTGGCGTCCGGATACTACGGGGCGGGGTATGCCAGGGTGCTGCGCGGCTATGGCGGCGAGGTCGTCGACGTGTCCGTGCCGTACGACACGTCCGTGTCCATCGATCAGGTGCGCGGGGCGCTGGACCGCCATCCCGAGGCGAAGGTGCTGGCCTTCGTGCATTCCGAGACCCCGTCCGCGTCCGAGAACCCGATGGGGGACATCTGCCGCGAATGCCGTGATCGCGGCGTGCTCACCATCGTCGATTCCGTTTCCGGCGTGGGCGGCTCCGACGTGCGGTTCGATGATTGGGGGGTCGACGTGTGCGTCACCGGCACGCAGAAATGCCTTGGCTCCACACCAGGCATGTCGCTGGTCGCGCTCAGCGACCGTGCGTGGGAGCGTACACGCGCGGTCGCCGTCGACGCCGGACGATACGAACGCTCCTACCTGTCGTTCCTGCCATGGCGGCGGTGGGTGGACGAGGACTATGTGCCATATACGCCGCCGATCTCGTCGATCTACGGGCTCAAGGCAGCGCTCGACATCATCATGGACGAGGGCGGCGTGGACGCGTCGATCGCCCGTCACGAGGCCGCCGCCAAGGCGACCCGCGCCGGCATCCGCGCCATGGGACTGGAACTGTGGGTGGACGAGGACGCCCACATGGCCAACTCCGTCACAGCGGTCACCGTCCCCGACGGCATCGACGACCGACGTCTGCGCGGCATCATGGACGACGAATACGGTCTGCATATCTCGGGAGGCCTCGGAGACGAGGCCGGCCGTCTCATCCGCATCGGGCACATGGGATATACGGCCAGCCGGCAGAAGGTCGTCACCGCCTTGGGCGTGCTCGCCTCGGCGCTCGCCGAACTCGGCCGGCCGGTCGACGTCGCCGCCGGGCTGGAGGCTGCGGCCGGGGCGTAAGGTCCGCCCGTCTCGTCATCCGAAGAGGAAGGCGGCCCCGATCGTTCCGTCGAACCTTGTCTCGGCTATGTTGCTACACTGCACATGCTTGTGCGCCAGGCTCGCAGTGAATGGCATGGACCCGCAGGGATGAGATTCATGATGGGCGCACCGAAGGCGTTTCGTACATTCCGATGGATGATGTGATGTAAGGATGGAATCGTGAGGGAATCGCGGACTGTGGTGAAGGAACGGGAGACGGGGATATCGCCGATGGACGACATCGCGACCGGCGGCACGGCGGCGGATATGGATGAGAGGATACCCCGCAAGCTCATCGGCTCGATATTCGCGGTGGGGTCGTTGGCCTTCTTCGGCATCCTGACCGAGACGGTGATGACCGTGCTGTTCCCCGAACTCATGAGGGAACTGCATGTCGGCACCGCCACCGTGCAGTGGATCACCACGATCTACCTGCTGTCGGTGGCCGTCACCATGCCGATCAGCTCGTACCTCAAACGCCGGTTCCCCCTGAAGGGCATATTCGTGGCCGCGGTGATACTCGCCGTCGCCGGATGCGTCATCATGATCTTCGGCCGCAGCTTCCCGGTGCTGATCGTGGCGCGCATCATCCAGGGCGTGGGCTCCGGCATCGCCACGCCGTTGATGATCAACATCATCCTGGAACAGTCGCCGCGTTCGAAGATAGGCCGGCTCATGGGCGTGGGGTCGCTGGTCATCACGGTGGCGCCCGCCATAGGCCCCACCGTGGGCGGCGCCGTATCCAGCGTGCTGCCGTGGAGGGCGATCTTCGTGCTCATCATCCCCGTCATGGCGGTGTCCCTGATCGTCGGGCTGTTCTGCATCGAGCAGAGGACGCCGACCCAGTCCGCGCAGCTGAACCCGCTGCAGTTCATCGCGATCGTGCTCGGCCTGGCCGGACTGGTCATGGCGCTGAACCAGGCCGGCGTCGCCATCGGCGCGGCTGCGGATGGGGGATCCTACGCCACGGCCGCGTCCATCGCCTGCGCGAGCCTCGTCGTCGGTGTGCTCGCCCTGCTGTTCTTCGGCTACTCGTCCAAGCGCTCCTTCTCACCGCTCATCCGGCTGGGAATCCTGCGTGACCCGGTGGTGCTGCTGCATCTTCTGGCATATGGGATCCTGCCGATGGTGGGCATCGGATTCGGATACGTGATCACCAACCTCGCCCAGCTTTCGCTCGGCACCAACGCGTTCCTCGCCGGGGCGCTGGTGCTTCCCGGCGCCCTGATCGGCGCGTTCTTCGCACCCGTGGGCGGCATGCTGTACGACCGTTTCGGCCCGACCCGCCCCATCCTCACGGCCTTCGCCGTGGCGATCGTTGGCCCGGTCCTCCTGCTGGTCTTCTCCATGCGTCTGACGCCCGAGCTGCTCGCCGGATTCTACTTCATCTTCGGCCTGAGCTATGCGCTCGGCTACTCCAACATCATGACCAGCGCGTTGAGCGCCATCCCCCCGCAGTTCACGCCGGACGGCAACGCCATCTTCAACACCATGCTGCAGTTCGGCGGCGCCGCCGGGACCACGCTGTTCTCGACCGTCCTCACCATCGCGCAGGCAGGGGCGGGGAACGAGGGGTCGTCGTCGTTCGCCCATGCGACGGCGGTCGGCGGCGCATGGACCTTCGCCGTCATGGCCGTCATCTGCGTCGCCGCGTTCATTGCGCTCGCCTTCGCGTTCCGCATCAGGTCGCTTCGAGGCAAGCGGGACAAGGCCATATCCCATATGTGATGCCATGTCATATGACATAGACCATCGGTGTGCCCGTCATCCCAGGGGATGACGGGCACAGTCGTTTTCTCCGCCCCACGCACGATGGAAGGGACGGCGAGTCCCTCGTAATCTGGCGGATATCGACGGGCATTCGCCCGGATGCGAAAGGAAGGAGAACGACGATGGGTCGTCATACGAATACGGGGGCCGGCGCGATGCTCCGGTCGGGACGGGCCGCCGCAAAACACGTCGGACACATGGCGGATGCCGCATACGACATCCCGATGCCGCCCGCAAGGACGGGTGTGGCACGGGGAACGGTGGCCGTCGAGGCCATCGGACTGACCAAGGACTACGGAAGGGGAGAAACGGCCGTCCACGCCCTGCGCGGCGTGGACGTGTGCTTCGAACGCGGACGGTTCACCGCCATCATGGGACCGTCCGGCTCCGGGAAATCCACGCTTATGCACACGCTTGCCGGCCTTGACTCCGCCACCGGCGGACACATCCTGCTCGACGGCTCGGACATCACCACGATGAACGACCGCGAACTCACCCTGTTGCGCCGCCGTCGGATAGGATTCATCTTCCAGAACTTCAACCTGCTGCCGATGTTCACCGCGGAACAGAACATCCTCATGCCGCTCACGCTCGCCGGCGCGAGGCCCGACCGGTCCTGGCTACGCACGCTGGTCCGTACGCTCGGACTCGAACAACGCATGAACCACCGGCCCAACGAACTGTCGGGCGGACAGCAGCAGCGCGTCGCCATAGCCCGGGCGCTCATCGCGAAGCCGGCCGTCGTCTTCGCCGACGAACCCACCGGCAACCTCGACTCCGTGTCCAGCACCGAAGTGCTGGAATTCCTCAAACGTTCCGTACGGGAACTCGGACAGACCATCATCATGGTCACCCATGACGCCGTCGCCGCATCCTACGCCGACCGGGCCATCGTCTTCGCCGACGGACGCATCGTGGCCGACGAACCCCATCCCACGGCCGAACGCATGAACGCGCTGCTCATGGAGGAGCGCCGGAACACCGCAGCGCACGCGCGGCCGGGCCGCTGAACCGAGACCATACGCAGGAAAGACGCACGATAATGTTCTCCATAACCATCAGAATGATGAAACGCAGCGCGAGGATGCTCGTGCCGGCGGGCATCGCCATAGTCATCGGCACCGCGTTCATCGCCGCCACACTGCTGTTCGGCAATGCGATGAACGACACCCTGAAGCGCATGACCACCGCGCAGTACGGCGACGCGAACTACTCCATCGGATTCGACACGTCCATCGCCGATGCGGACGACGCGGACATGGACTACCTGTATTCACGGACCGTCTCGGACTTCCATCCGGAGCGGCTGCGAGCCGTCGAAGGCGTGAAGGGGCTGCGCTTCGAGGCGCGCGCCGAAGCGGTCGCGACCAACGGCGACAGCCACGCCAACGTGTTCGCCGTGACCACCGCATCAGAGAGGGGGCTGCTGCCCGTGACCGTCACGCAAGGCGCCCAGCCGTCAGGAGACGGACAGGCCGCATTGCAGGATTCCACAGCGAAACAGCTTGGCGTGAGAGTCGGCGACGACATCACGCTGGCATCGAAGGGCGCGTCGCACGATATGCGGGCACGCGTCGTCGGGCTCACCCGCGACGACGCCGGCGCCTACCCCTACTACGGCGGTGCCTCACTGCTCTCCGACGACCTCATGGCCGCAATGAACGGCGTATCCGATTTCGGACGGGTGAACGCCACCACGGCCTATCTTGACATCGACGGCGATCCGGCCGCAGTGAAGACCACCGTCGACACAATCAACCGCATCCTGCCGAAACGGTTCACCGCGCAAAGCCGTGACAAGGCGGCCAAGGCCGCCGTCAAGTCGCTTTCCGGCGGGGACACCGACATCGTCACCACGTTCCTGCTCGGCTTCGGCGCGCTCGCCATGCTCGTCGCCGCGCTTGTCATCGCCAACACGTTCCAGGTACTCGTCGCCCAACGGCGACGCACCCTCGCCCTGCTGCGCACCATCGGCGCCGGCAAGGGGCAGCTGTACGCCTCCGTGCTGTTCGAGGCGGGACTGCTCGGCCTTGTCGCATCCGTATTGGGCGTGGGGCTCGGACTCGCGTTGATGGCCGCGGTGACGGCGTCCGGACTGACATCGTCCATCGGCATGGCCATGCGGCTTGTGCTCGACTGGCGCGTGTTTGTCGTGCCGATCGCATTCGGTGTCGTCATGACGGTCATCGCATCGCTCTCCTCCGCGCGCACCGCCACGTCCGTCACCCCACTGGAGGCGCTCAGGCCGATGGAACTGTCGGAAACGCGCCGGACGGGCGTCGTGCGAGGCGCCCTGTCCGCGCTGATGCTCGCAGGTGGACTGGCGATGTGCGCCTACGCGGCATGGCAGATGAGCCGAAACACCGCGGGACAGGCGTCGATGGTCGACGACCACTATTCGACCGTGCTCGTCATGGCCGTCGGCGGATGCGCGCTCGTCTTCCTCGGCCTCATCGTCTCCGCCGTATACTGGCTGCCCCGGGCCCTGCACGGCGCGGGAGCATTCGCCTCCCTCGCCGGCCCGAGCGCCAGGATCGCGCACGCCAACATCCAGAAGAACCCACGGCGCGTCGCAGCCACCGGCGCCGCACTGCTCATCGGCGTAACCCTCGTCTCCACGATCGCCACCGGCGCCGCCAGCGGCAAGGCGACCATGGGCGAAGCGCTCGCCTCCCGATACAGCGTCGACATGATCGCCTCCGGCGACGACATGACCGACGCCAGGGCCTCCAAGGCCGCCAAGGTGAAGGGCGTCACCGCATCCATATACGCGCCCACCGCGACGATGAACGTGAAGGACACGCACGGCACGACCATCACCACGCTCGTCGTCGGTGTGGACGGTGCGGACACCCTGCGCAAGGTCATGCACGCCGACCTCGGCGACACTGCCATCGGGAACGGCACGATACTCATGCCCCACCGTTCCGCGTTCGGCGGCAAGGACTTCGTGTTCAGGAACGGCCGCGTCGAACTCACTCCGGCGAGCGTCTCACCCGCCTCCGGCGACACGGCGACGTCCGACGACGCCCGCGACGGCAAAGGCGCGCTGACGCTCGACGTGCGACAGGCCGACTACCGCCGCGTTTCAGCCGACTACGCCGCCGTCGCCTTCGTGAACATCAGGCACTTCACCGACGGCGACCTGAAGACCGACGGCCACATGATGCTCATGCGCATCGACGCCGACAAAGCCGGCACCACCCTCAACGACGTGTTCACCGGCGTGCAATCCGCATTCGCCGACTCCGCAGGCATCACCGTCACCGGACCCATCGCCGAACGCGCCCAATGGGAGACGATGATCGACGCGATGATGGCGATGCTCGTAGGACTCATCGCCGTCGCCGTGCTCATCGCGCTCGTAGGCGTCGCGAACACGCTGTCGCTGTCCGTCATCGAACGCACCCGTGAATCCGCCACGCTGCGCGCCATCGGCATGACTCGCGGCCAGCTGCGCCGTTCCCTCGCCATCGAGGCGCTGCTGCTCGCGCTTGTCTCCGGCCTGGCCGGCGTGGCGCTCGGCACCGGATTCGGATGGCTCGGCTCCTACATGGTGTTCAGCCTCTACGGCACGGTGGTCTTCCCGTTCGACTGGGCGGTCAACGGGGCCACGCTCGGCATCGCGGCGCTCGCGGCCCTGCTCGCCTCCGTCGCCCCCGCCCGACGCGCCGTGAAGACACCCCCGGTCGAGGCGCTGGCCGAAGCCTAGCGGAACCCTACGGGAACACACACCGTCCCATCAGCGGATACCCAGCCGACGGGCCTATAACTTAACCAAGTGATGCCCGCACGACACGCCTTCGGACGTGAAACGGCGGGCATCGTCCATTCCGTGCTCATTCCGTGCTCATCCCGCGTCAATCCCGCATAGGGGATCGGTCCGTATGCAGCACCAAGCACCAGAGTGCCGGCGCCGATGCCGGCTACACCAGATGGTTCTCGTAGGCGAACACCACCGCCTGCACGCGGTCACGGGCGTTGATCTTCGCCAGAATATGCGCCACATGCGTCTTCACCGTCGGCAGGCCGATGAACAGCTTGTCGGCGATCTCCTGATTGCTCAGACCATGCGCTATCTCGACCAGCACCTCGCGCTCGCGCTCGGTAAGCGTGTCGAGTTCGGGATCGGTGTATGCGGCCGTGGAGCCCGATGCTCCCAGGTCCGCGGCCTGCGCCCTATGCTCCCGGCTCATCTTCTCGATCAGCCGTTTCGTCGCGGAAGGCGCGATGATGGCGTTGCCTTGGAACACCGTGCGAATCGAGGCGAGCAGGGTCTCCGGCTCGGTGTCCTTCAGCAGGAATCCGGAGGCTCCGGCATTGATCGCGGCCATCACATATTCGTCCAGGTCGAAGGTCGTGAGGATGATCACCCTCGTCGTCACGCCGCCGGACTCCCCGGTCGGCGACGTGATTCGCCGCGTCGCCTCCAGGCCGTCCATGCCCGGCATACGAACATCCATGAGCATCACGTCCGGGTGCAGCCGTTCGGCCATCGCCACGGCCTCGGCGCCGTCGCCGGCCTGTCCGACCACGTCCAGATCGCTTTGCGATCCGATGACCATGGCGAATCCGGCGCGCACCAGTTCCTGATCGTCCGCTATCACCACACGAATACGGTGTTCCGGCATGTCCGTCCCTTCCTCACTTGGTGCCGTCCTTCGCATCGACGGCTTTCCGAACGCTCACGGTGTTCCACTGTAGCTGTTGGCTCAGAGGACCCGCGGGGGAAAGACGCATGGTCCCGGCGCCTGCGTCGGTATCGTCGCTGAAGCCGGTCTCGCGCAGCACGCCGAGTAGCTGGCGCATCCTCTTCAGTGCGGCGCGGCCTTCGGAGGCGATGTCGCCGAACGCCGCGGCGACCGTCTCCGGATCGGCGTTCCCGTCGTTGAGGACGCGCAGGCCCTCGTCCGCCCTGCCGATCACGCCGAGCAGCGTGTCGGATACGTCGGCCTGGATGTTCGCGCTGATGCGGTCCCGCTCCATGTTCGCGGCGAGGACCTTCTGCCTGGCCTCCTCCTTGCGGAGCGCCTCCTCGCGTGCACGCAGCACCAGCATGTTCGAGCCTCGCGAACGCGACCACATGCCCGCGGCCATGACCCCCAGCAGCGTGATACATGAGACGAACGCGCACGCCGACAGCAGGGGCAGGGCCGCTGCACCCCGCGCCGGATCGGAGGCGACCGATTCCGGCGATCCGACGAGCAGCGCAATCAGCGATGCCGTCGTGATGCCGAGATAGTTCCTCGCGGTGAAATTGGCGGCGAACACGAACGACCCCAGAACGATCGTGGGAATGGTCCACCGCCGGGCGTTCCTCGGACCGTACAACGTGACCGAATACACCGAATACACCGACAGCAGCGGGGCGAGGGTGCTCCAAGGGGCCGCCGTCAGCTCCAGCATCGCGACGGCTGCGAACGTCGCGGCGCTGGCCTGCGGGAACCGTCGACGCCACACCAAGGGCAGCAGGAGCATGATGTTGGCCAGAATTCGATGATGCCCCGTTTCACCGCCCACGGATGGGAGAAACATCATGAACAGCAGGACGACGGCGAGCAGGTCGACCAGAAGATAATGCCGCTCGGTCCATCGGGAGACGCGTTCGATCATGTTGAAATCCCCGGCTTCGGGATTATCGTGTGCGTCGTCATGTCCACGGTCGTCTCGCAGGAAGTCGAATATCGTATGGATCCTTTCGGCGGCGGACTGTGCGAACCCGTCCGGCGAATACATCGGAGCCGTCTCCCCGGACGACGGTGCCGCATCCGCGGCCCGGCCGCCGTGCTCCACCTCCTCCGCCGCCATGGCGGAGGAGACGCGACGGCCCTCCGGCCCGTCTTCGACTGCGGAGGGGGAGAAGGGGATGAACGCCTCGACCTCGAATCCGCCTCCTATGCGTGGCCCCGTCGAGCATGTGCCACCCAACGATTCCAGACGCTCCCGCATCCCTATCAGGCCGTATCCGGTTTTGTGGCCGTCCTGCATCGTTGACACGCCCCGGCCATCATCCTCGACGCGCAGCCGCAGCCCGTTGTCCGACCAGTCCTCCGTAAGGGAGGCGTGCACGTGCGGGCCGGCGTATTTGCGGATGTTCGTCAATGATTCCTGAACCACGCGGTAGGCGATGACCTGCGCGTGCGCGCCGAGCCTGTCCGGGGCCGACGTGCCGTTCACCACGCGGTCGAGCCTAATGTCCGGGCAGGTGGCCCGCGCCTGCCGTACCAATGCGGCGATGCCGTCGTAATCCGGGCGTCCGTCGTCCGTTCCGGGCCGTGACCGGGATGAGGCTCCGAACATGCCGGAGTCTCCATCGGACCCATCGGCATCGGATGAGAAGATGCCGAGCAGATGCCGCATGTCGTCGAGCGCCTTCGTGCTTTCGTCCCGTATGGTCTCCATGGTCGATCGTGCGAGGTCGTGGTCGTCGGCCGCGGCGAACCTTCCGCCGTCCGCCTGCACGATGATGATGGACAGCGTGTGGGCCACCACATCGTGCATGTCGCGGGCTATGCGGGCCCGCTCCGCCAGCGCGGCTATGCGCGACTCCTCCTTGCGCCGGGCCTCCAACGCCGTATTGCGCTCCTGCATCCATCGGATGGTGGTGAGTCTCGCGCGTTGCCAATAGGCCATGACGATCACCGCGATCACCGGGGCCAGCATCATGGCCAGCACCATCGCGGCGTCCAGACGCATCGACGGGGCGCAGGAGTCGAGGTCTACCGAGCCCGACGGGGTGAGGCATTCGTATGGCGAGGACTGGTATCGGTCGGCCCCGTTCACCGTCAGCGGGCCGAAGGCGAGCACCGCCATGTTGACGGCCGCCGCCACGAACGTCATGCCCGCCGCCATGGCGATGAACGGCCGTGCGGCGGCGCGGTCGCCGTGGACGATCACGGCGTAGAGATGCATGAGGGCGAAGCAGTCGGTCGCCACCAGGGCGGGCCCCACCGCCAGCTGGATGATGCATAGGGCCACGAATGCCAGTGCGGATGCGCGCGGCGTCTTGCGGCGGAGCATCAGGGGAAGGGCGTATATGCAGGTCCAGAACATGAGCGATCGTTGCGACGTGGGGAACAGCAGCCCGTTCTGCGACAGCGTGCCCGACGTCGAAGTCGCCCCGAGCAGCAGGGTCAGCGTCAGCGACAGCGCGATGTCGAATGCGAGGTGGCGGTCGACGAATCGTCCGGACGACGATTCGGTTCCGCCTGGGATGTCCGTGAATGCATGCACACCCATAGCCTAGCCGGATTCGGCGGTTCCGCCGTCCTTCCTGGGAATGATTGCCTATGATTCGGCATATGTCGGTTCCCGACATACTTCGGTGCGACAATGGGGCCGTAAGACGAACAAGGAGCGTGCCGATGCCGTTGTTGGGAAGATACTATGTGCCGGGCCTGTGCGTGGAGGACCATTCCATCGCCGTGCCGGTCGACTGGGGTGGGGCGAATCCCGCGGATGTCCTGCGGTCGGGGCTTGCGAAGGATGGCCCGGATGGGTCTCCGGCGACGTTGGGGCTGTTCTATCGTGTGCTGTGCGCCCCCGAGCACGTGCATGACGATCTGCCGTTGCTGGTGTTCCTGCAGGGAGGGCCGGGCGGCCAGTGCCCGCGGCCGCTTGGCCCTAGCGATGACGGGTGGATAGCCGAGGCGGTCCGGCATTTCCGTGTGGTGCTTCCCGACCAGCGGGGCACGGGGCGTTCCTCCCGCATCGATGCGCAGTCCGTCGCCGGCATGGACGCCCGTGCTGCGGCGGATTATCTGAAGCTGTTCCTCGCCGATTCCATCGTCCGCGATTTCGAATACCTGCGGTTGAAGGCGTTCGGCGGGGCGCGGTGGGCGAGCCTGGGGCAGAGCTACGGCGGCTTCCTCACCCTGACGTATCTTTCGCTGTTCCCGCATGGGTTGGCGGCGTCGTTCACCACGGGCGGCATACCGCATGTGCCCGCGGACGCGGCCGAGGTGTATGCGCACACGTTCCCCCGCATGATGGCGAAGACGCGGCGGTACTACGAGCGCTATCCGCAGGATGCACGGCGGGTGGCGGCCATCGCCGACCGTCTTGCCCAGGGGGATGTGACGCTGCCGAACGGCGACCCGTTCTCCTTGAACCGACTGCGGATGCTGGGTGCCGATTTCGGCATGAAGCCGAGCTTCGAACGCCTGCACTGGCTGGTCGATCAGGCGTTCACCGGGGGAGACGGGGCCGTCCTTCCCGAGGACGATTCCTCCGGGGTGCCCCATGCCGACCATGCATACGGATGCGAGCCGGCAGCGTTGTCCACGGGATTCCTCATGAACGTGCTGGCGCGTACGGCATCGTACGAGCGTCCGCTGTACTGGCCGCTGCAGGAGTTCATCTACGCCGACGGCGAGCTCGACCATCCCATCCGGTGGGCCGCGCAGCATGAGCTGGAACACCATCCCGAGTATGC
Organism: Bifidobacterium catulorum; assembly: GCF_003129925.1. Lineage (GTDB taxonomy): Bacteria > Actinomycetota > Actinomycetes > Actinomycetales > Bifidobacteriaceae > Galliscardovia > Galliscardovia catulorum. The sequence goes on from NZ_QFFN01000013.1 coordinate 20,418, forward strand.
CGCGGACGCCCGTCCGTTCATGTTCACCGGCGAGGCCGTGTTCCCATGGATGTTCGACGAGGACTCCTCCCTGCGTCCGTTCAGGCCGGCCGTGGAACTCCTGATGGAGGATACGCATTTCGGGAGGATCTATGACGTCGGCCAGCTGGAACGCAACGACGTGCCGTTGCAGGCGGCCGTCTATTTCGACGACATGTACGTGGATTCCGGCCTGCAGCTCGACACGCTCTCCCGCATCGGCAACGCGCACGCGTGGGTGACCAACGAATTCGAGCATGACGGCGTGCATGACGGCCCGACCGTGTTCCGCCGTCTGTACGAGGAGGCCCGGGACCGGGGCGATCTCGCCAATCTCCGATGATCGGGGAACGGGAAAAGCCCGCCGTGACGATTCCCCTCGGAACCGCCACGGCGGGCTTTTCCCATGCGTGTGACGCATCGCGCCGGGCGCGGCGTCACTTGATGATGACGTCCTCCGGCTTGATGTCGCTGGTGAAGCTCGGCGCGAGCTCGGTCTGGTAGGACTTTTCGAAGAATCCCTGGTCGGTGAGGGTCTTGATCTCCTTGTTGGTCCAGTCGAGCAGGCTCTTGTTACCCTTCTTCACGGCGGGGGAGATGGTGGACTCCTCGCCGAGGGTCTTCACGCCCACGGTGTAGCCCTTGTTGTCCTTGGCCCATGCGTACAGGTAGGTGTTGTCGTCGGCGAGGGCCGCCACACGGCCGTCCTTGAACGCTTGGAACTGCTGGGTCTTGGAGTCGAACTTCTGCAGCTGGACGTCGGGGTAGTTCTGGGTGAAGAACGTCTCCGCGGTGGTGCCCTTGGTCACGGCCAGGGTCTTGCCCTTGAGCTGGTCGGCGCTGGTGATTTTGGCCTTGTCGGGGGAGACCACGCCGATGGAGACCTTCATGTACGGGCTGGCGAAGTCTACGACCTGCTTGCGTTCGTCGGTCACGGTGAAGTTGGCGAGGACGAGGTCGACCTTGTCGGACTTGAGGGCGTCCACGCGACCGTCGGCGTTGACCTGCACCCAGTCGACCTTCACACCGAGGTCCTTGCCGATCTGGTTGCCGAGGGCCACGTCGTAGCCGGCGCGGGTGCCGTCGTTCTTCACGTAGCCGTAGGGCGGCAGGTCACCGAAGGTGGCGATGCGGATGGTTCCCGCCTTCTTGATCTGCTCGACGGTCTGGCCCTGCTGCGAGGAGGCCGCGCCATCGGAGCTGCTGGAGCCGCCGCAGGCGGCGAGCGAGATCATGGTGACGCCGGCCAGAACCCCGGCGATGACTTTCTTGAGTGTATTCATCGTTGCTATCCTCTCTGTTCGGTGATGAATCCCTTTGGAAAAATGGAAAAACCGGTCTATTCCCCGTCGCTGATCGGCGCCATGCTCTCCAGGAACGCCTTGGCCCGGTCGGTTTCGGGATGCGTGAAGAAGTCATGCCCCGACTGCCGTTCCAGGATCACGCCGTTTTCAAGGAACAGCACGGTGTCGGCCACACGGCGAGCGAACTCCATCTCATGGGTCACCACGATCATCGTCATATGGTGTTCGGCCAGGCCGAGCATGAGTTCGAGCACCTCGCGGACCATCTCCGGGTCGAGCGACGCGGTGACCTCGTCGAAAAGCATGAGCTCGGGGTTCATGGTCAGCGCGCGCACGATGGCGATGCGCTGCTTCTGTCCGCCAGAGAGCTCGCGGGGGTATGCGTCCCGGTATTCGCTCAGCTGCACGTCGGCGAGGAGGCCGTCCATCTGCCGTTCCACCTCGTCCTTCGGGCGCTTCTGCACCTTGGTGGGACCGAGCAGGATGTTCTGCGCCACGGTGAGGTTCGGGAACAGGTCGTAGCTTTGGAACACCATGCCGATCTCGGTGCGCAGCCTGCGCCACGTCTTCTCCCTGCCGTCGATCGGCTCGCCCTTGAACGATATGGTGCCGCCCTGGATGGTTTCGAGCCCGTTGAGGCATCGAATCAGCGTGGACTTGCCCGACCCGGATGGGCCGAGCAGCACGAACACCTTGCCGCGCGGCACGTCGAAGCTGATGTCCCTGAGCACCTCGTGGTCCCCATAGGACTTCTTGAGATGCCGGACCGACAGCAGGATCTCGTCGTTCGAGACGGAATTGTTCGAATCAGCCATTGTTACGCTCCTTGGCGCGCTTCTCCAAGGCCCGGGCGATCATCGCCAGAGGCCAGCATACGATGAAATACAGCAGGAACACGAATCCATACACCCAGAACGCGGAGTCCGGATGGGCCATGCGGTTCGCCTCCATGATCTGCTGACCGACGGTGATGACGTCGATCACGCTGATGAGCAGCAGCAGCGACGTGGTCATGATCACGCGCGCCGCCAGATTGATGGTCGCCGGGACCATGAGGTTTATTGACTGGGGGAGGCGCACGTACCACAGCAGCTGAAGGCCGTTCATGCCGAGCGCCTTGCCCGCGTCGATCTGATGTTCGGGCACGGAGATGAGCGCGCCGCGGACGACGTCGCTGATCTCGGCGGCGACCCACAGGCCGAACGCCACCACGGCGATGGTCTCGCCGTCCACCTGCACGCCCATCTCGCGCGGCAGGATGTAATAGAACAGGAACAGGATGACCAGCGTCGGGATGATGCGGAAGAACTCCAGATACAGGCGCAGCACGGCCCTCAGCACCGGATTGCGCAGGATGCGCAGGGCGCCGAGCACGACGCCGAGCGGAATGCCGAAGACCAGCGCAAGGCCGGCGATGCTCACCGAGGTCCACAGACCGCCCAGCAGTCGGGTGAGGTTGTCGCCCGTGAACAGGATCGTCCAGCCTGCGTCCGCGGCGAGCACGGTCGATGCGGAATCAATCGCCGAAAGTACCACGGCGTACCCTCCTTTCGAGCAGGGTCAGCATGACGGACAGCGGGATGAGGATGATGGCATAGGCCACGACCAGCATGAGCAGGTACTCGTCGGTGCGGTAGTACATGCCGATGAGGTCGCGGGCCGTGTTCGTGAGCTCGGGCACGGCGATGACGGTGAACACCGAAGTCTCCTTGACCAGGAAGATCGCGTTCGCGGCCACTGCGGGAACGCTTCTCGTCAGGCCCTGGGGAAGGGTGACGTGCCGGATCATCTGCAGCGGCGAAAGGCCGAGCGCCTTGGCGGATTCGACCTGGATGGTCGGGATGCCGCTGAAACCGCCGCGGAACGCGCCGGACATGTATGCCGCGCCGAGCAGCGAGATGCCGATGATGGCGCACGCCTGGGCGCTGAGCTTGATGCCGATCGAGGGGAATCCGTAATACAGGAAGAACAGCTGGATCAGCAGCGGCGTATTGCGGAGCAGCTCCTCGAACGTGGCGCAGACCTGGGAGGCCACCGGCACCCGGTATTCGCGCACCAGCGCGATGGCCAGTCCCAGGATCGTCGCTAGCGCGACGCCGATGGCGGAAAGTTCGAGCGTGAGCACGAAGGCCTTCCGGAAAAGGGGAAGGGCCTGTTGGATGACCTGCCAGCTCATCTGCCACCCTCCTTCGATCCCTGCGTTGTTGTCTCTGTCTCTTTGCTTTGCATGAGTCTTTTTCTCTCGGAAACGTCTGTGAATACCATACGGGCTTTTCCGGCACCATCCGGACGCGGCCCCTCCGCGGGAAAGGGCCTGTGCGGGACGGCGGGGTCTCGCCGTACGTTTGACGAACGACGGTCCCCATGGTCGGGCATCGATGAAAACCGTTGCGGTCATTGGTGTCCCGATGTCGTGCCGATCCGTCGGCGGGGAGTCCGGCGGCGAAGGGGAGTCCCGTGGTTATGGACATCATTTATGACGTGCTATCAGCAAATCGATAACTACCATAACAAAACTTTGGTGTGTTGCAATTGCGTCGGTAATAGATATATGTTTGAAGCAAGGTGCGTGATATAAAAAAACCTTATAGGGGCGAGACCGTCGCGCCGGGCGTCCCATGCTCCCGTCTATGTCCCTCGTGCCCTTAGACTGGGAGACATGTCTTTAACTATTGGAATCGTCGGTCTGCCGAACGTCGGCAAGTCCACCATGTTCAACGCGCTGACCCGCAACAACGTGCTTGCGGAGAACTACCCGTTCGCCACCATCGAGCCGAACACAGGCATCGTGCCGCTGCCTGACGACAGGCTGGCCGTGCTCGCCAAGTTGGTGCACACCGAGAAGATCGTGCCCGCCACCGTCACCTTCGTCGACATCGCGGGCATCGTCAAGGGCGCGTCCGAAGGAGAGGGCCTGGGCAACAAGTTCCTCGCGAACATCCGCGAGGCCGACGCCATCTGCGAGGTCGTGCGCGCCTTCGAGGACGACGACATCGTGCACGTCAACGGCCGCATCGACCCCGCCGACGACATCGACACCATCAACACTGAACTTATCCTCGCCGACCTGCAGACCATCGAGAACGCGCTGCCGAAGCTTGAGAAGGACCTGCGCGGCAGGAAGATCGAGCCCGCGTACCTCGACGCCGTGAAACAGGCCAAGGAGATCCTTGAGTCCGGCGAGACGCTCGACAAGGCCGCCCGCGAGGGCCGTTTCGACAAGGATTCGGTCTATGACCTGCATCTGATGACCGCCAAGCCGTTCATCTACGTGTTCAACGTGGACGACGACGAGCTGCAGAACGCCGACCTGAGGAAGAGGCTGGCCGGCTCCGTCGCCCCGGCTCCGTCGGTGTTCCTCAACGCCCAGTTCGAGGCCGATCTCACGGAGCTCGACGAGGCGGACGCCCGAGAGATGCTTGAGGACGCGGGTCTCAAGGAATCCGGTCTCGACCAGCTGGCCCGCGTCGGCTTCGACATCCTCGGACTGCAGACCTTCCTCACCGCGGGTGAGAAGGAGGTGCGCGCCTGGCAGATCCACAAGGGCTACACCGCCCCGCAGGCCGCCGGCGTCATCCACACCGACTTCGAGAAGGGCTTCATCAAGGCCGACATCGTCTCCTACGACGACTTCGTGGCCGCCGACGGCTCCATGGCCACCATCAAGGAGGAGGGCAAGCTCCGTCAGGAGGGCCGCGACTACGTGATGCAGGACGGCGACATCGTCGAGTTCAAGTTCAACGTCTCGAAGTAAGTAATACCAACGATTTCTGCCTGTCAAAATTTGTCAAAAACTACGGCGTGTCGGCATGTTTTTGTACAGGTTTTGACAGACCCGCAAGGCGGGGGCGTCGTCGAACGTGGATTCGATGCCGCCCCCGCCTTGCGGGTCTATGGCATGGATGCTGGTTAGTTTCCGTTAGCTGCCCAGTATCTTTCGCTTTGACTGCATTAGGTAATCCTCATTGAGGTCAATGCCCACGTACTTACGACCAAGCGATCGCGCTGCAAGTCCGGTTGTGCCACTTCCGTTGAATGGGTCCAGCACGATGCCATTGCGTTTGCAACCTGCCTTAATACATCGTTCGGGTATCTCTACTGGGAATACAGCAAAGTGTGCGTCATGTGTGAATGAAGGACAAATCGGCCAAACGTCTCGGAGATTGCGTCCCCGCTTCAGGTCTCCCACGGGCTTGATGTTTTTTGCCCCACCATTAGCGCGATAAGAACCGGATTGGTTTTCAATGTTCTTAAAGCGCCGTTTCGAGATGTCGGACAATGGTATACGTACATCATCGATGTTGTAAGTGTTGCCGTCGGTTTTAGTAAACAGGAAAATCTGTTCGTGATTATGGTTCAACCGATTACCAGATGCACCAGGAAGCACCCTCGTTTTATGCCAGATGACCTCATTGCGCAATAACCATCCATCCTGCATCATAGCGAGAGCCAGCCGCCAAGGGAGGCCCATCAAAGAATGCGCGGGAGCGGGATCGCGCGCATCTCCTGTCGAATAGCAATCGTCAATATTCAGCCACAGAGTACCGTCATCCGCAAGTATGCGCTTTACCTCATGGAACACGCCAACGAGCTTCTTAATGTAAGCATCGCTTGTATCCTCGCGGCCTATTTCCTTGCGACCTCCGCTGTAGTTTCGTTGATTGAAATAGGGTGGGGACGTGACAACGCAATCAATGCTCTGCGCAGGGAATCCGCTCATAACCGCTTTTGCATCACCTTGATATAGCCGTAGCCCATTTTCGTGATGCCAGAGACAGTGTGTGGGGAATGAGCCATCCCATTCCAGCTCATCATCTTGCACCGGCGTGAGGTCGTTTAACACGGCAAAGCCATTAGCAGCTATGCTGACAGCGCCAAGTGTCGTCTTCTCAAGCTCTTGGGTTGCAGCAATCACCGTCTGCTTGAAACGGCTGCGTCCGCCGTTACCTGTAATGACGTACATGTCGTCATAACTAACAGATGCCCCGGCAAGCTGTTGCCTTGCGATAAGGTACAGGTCTACGGACATGGATGATCGCAGCTGCCTTACTATCAAGGAATCCACGCTAATGGCATGGGCCAGACGATGCATGAACTGCCGTGTCAACACGATTTCGCCCTGCTTGTTTTGGCGTGAGACCGATAATGACCGCCAACGCTGTCCGTCGTGCTCGGAATACCGACAGCTAAGCAGCAATGAGAGTTGACGTTCTATGCGGTCGTACTGCCGGCCGCCAACACTAGCGTCAGCTCGAACCATAAAATCCCGTAATCCAGAACGGGCTATGCGCCCTGTTTCGGCATCGACGCTTCCATCTCGCTGAATGAGACTGGTGCTCATCCACATCAGTACAAGTCGTGCCGCCTTACCTGACGGAAGAGTCTCCGCTGTAGTGGACACGCGATACTGTCCGCGCGTTAGAGACTGCTGCCCTCTATCCCTGTGGGGAAAGGCCATGTCCAGACCAAGTCTCGGAAAGAACATCTTCATGGGCGCTCCAAGTCTCACCTTAAACACAGCCGGTATCGGCTGCCCTGATGTATTAACCATAACAGATGTGCAAAAGGTGATGACGTCGATACGTGTGGCGAGTTAGCATATGAACTCATACACATGAGACAATGGTGCTGCCAAGTAACGCTGGGAAAGGAATGTGCATGCCGACGCTGGAATGGATGGGCAAGGATAAGGTCATTGGCTATCATCGCCAGGTCCCCTATCGCGTGCTTGACAGCGTTCCGGCCAAGGGTGTCCTAGCAACAGATGGTAGCGATCGCGGCAACAAGATTATTCATGGTGACAATCTTGAGGCGTTGAAGTCACTGCTTCCCGAATATGAGGGAAGGGTAGATTGTATCTACATCGACCCGCCATACAACACCGGCAACGAAGGATGGGCTTACAACGATAACGTGAACGACCCCAGAATCCGTCGTTGGCTGGGTGAAGTCGTTGGCAAAGAAGGCGAAGATTTCTCACGGCACGACAAGTGGCTGTGCATGATGTATCCGCGTTTGCAGATGCTGCGTCTCTTGCTGAGTGAGACCGGTGCTATCTTCATCAGTATCGACGACAATGAACAGGCAAACCTGAAAATGATGTGTGATGACATCTTTGGGCCATCCAACTTCATTGCCACTATCATTTGGCAGAAGCGCACCTCACCGGACGCCCGCAAGAGAATGAGCAATGGTCACGAGTACATTCTCGTATACGCCAAGAATGCCTCGGACCTGACTAAGGTGCTCAATCTTCTTCCATTGGATGAAACAGATGCAAAAAAATACCGTAACCCGGACAACGACCCGCGAGGGCCGTGGGTGTCGGTTGATTTCACGGCGCAAGGGTACAGGCCAAACCAGATGTATCAAATAGAAACGCCTTCCGGGAAGGTCATTGACCCTCCGGAGGGACGTTGCTGGAAAAACTTGGAGAGCGTGTACAAGCAGATGCGCGCCGAAAACCGCCTATGGTTCGGCGAAAGTGGGGACGGGGTGCCGCGCCAGAAAAACTATCTGGCCGATAGAGCCGGCAAAACTGCATGGACTTGGTGGCCGAATACCGAGGTGGGCCATACTCAGGAAGCCACGCAGGAGCTTGCTGAACTGCTCGGCAAGGCAAGATTCGACTACCCGAAGCCGGTAAGACTGATAGAGCGAGTGCTGGAACTGGCTACCAATAAGGAATCTATTGTTCTGGACAGTTTCGCCGGTTCGGCAACGACAGCACATGCCGTTTTACGCTTGAATCAACGTGACGGGGGTCACCGTCGGTTCATTCTCGTGGAACTGAGCGATTACGCGGATACAGTTACTGCCGAACGGGTCCGTCGTGTCATTGCGGGCTATGGTAAGGGCGATAAAGCGACTCCCGGCATTGATTCTGGTTTTTCTTACTACGAACTTGGACCGGTGCTGTTCGAGCCGGATGGCATGCTGAATCCTGAAGTGCCGCGTGAAGAGCTGTTCCGGTATGTCTGGTATACGGAGACGAAGGCTGATTATGTTGACATGACGAGTGAGCATCGTTACCTTCTTGGAGAGATAGCGGATACCGTGTATTACCTCGCCTATGACGGTGCCGAGGAAAGCGTGCTCGGCTATGACCTACTGAGAACGTTGCCTCGACGTGGTTCCACTACTGTCATTTATGCCGATCGCTGCGTACTGCCGCAGGACAGGCTCGATGCTCTGAACATCGTTTTCAAGCAGATTCCCCGTCAGATTGCAAGGGTGTGATTGCCATGGAACTGAAGAAATACCAGCGCAAAGTTCTTTCCGCAGTGCGCGAGTATGCCCATCTGACCGTCGAACTTGGTACCGGAGGCGCCGCATATGACCGTCTGCTTGCCCAGGATGGCTTACGTCCCGGCAAGGACGATATACGTCCGTACGCTGATGACGTGAACGGTGCGCCAAGGGTCTGCGTTAAGGTGCCTACTGGAGGCGGTAAGACCTACATTGCCGCCAATGCCTTGCGTACACTCACGGACGAACTCCGAGTTGACACGAAGGCTGTCGTATGGCTGGTGCCTCGTAAGGAGATACTACGCCAGACGCTGCGGCAACTGCGCAATCCCGCGCATCCGCTTCGTATGGCTATAGACCGCGATTTTTCACATCGCGTAGAAATCTTGGACAAGGAAGACGGCCTGATGGGGCGGGGCCTTAATGCATCATCCGTAGAAGGGCAGCTCACTCTGTTTGTGTTGTCCTATGATTCGTTTAAGAATAAAGACGGTCGCCGGGCTTATGCAGAGAACTCTTCACTGGTGGCGTTGACCAACTACCAGAAGGCACAAGGCGAAGCCGTAGAAGTTGCTGGTGCTGATGATACGGCTCTTATCACTGCGTTGGCCGGCATGCATCCCATCGTCGTCGTGGATGAGTCCCATCATGCCAAATCGAGTCTATCCCTTGAGATGTTGCGTAATCTCAATCCTCGTTTTGTGCTGGAACTGACAGCCACGCCTTCCGCTAAATCCAACGTCATCGCTCGGGTATCTGCCCAAGAGCTCAAGGCGGAGGAAATGGTCAAACTTCCCGTCATTGTGTATCGCAGGGACGGCAAGACCGAAGTCGTGCAAGATGCCATCATGCTGCGCAGACGACTGGAACAAATCGCGGAAATCAACGAACAGAAAACGGGCCACTACATCCGGCCTATCGTCTTGCTGCAAGCCGAACGCAAAGATGCCGATAATGCTGAAACCTTCCGCAAGCTGAAAGCTAAACTCGTGGATGCCGGCATACCCGAGGAACACATCGCGATCCGGACCGGCAACGTGGATGAACTCGGAAACGTGGACCTCATGTCCCGGGGATGCCCCATCCGCTACGTCATCACGGTCGAAGCATTGTCAGAGGGATGGGACTGTCCGTTCGCCTATGTGTTGGCGACCGTTGCGAACAAGTCCTCTCGCACCAGCGTTGAACAGCTTGTAGGGCGAGTACTGCGCCAGCCTTATGCTCAGCATGCCAAATCAGGCAGTCTGAATACATCGTACGTCTTGACATCATCGGCCGACTTCAACGAGACCATTGACCAAGTAGTTGCGGGACTCAATGGAGCAGGATTCTCCAAAAGGGATGTGCTGGCAAGTATAGAATCCGATGACCCGAACAAGACATCAGGTCCGGTTCCAGTGCAAGGCATCCTTGATGAACTGGCTCATCACGCCGAAAACAACGACACAGAAGTTTTCGAGGGTGCTGATGATTTCGATGACTTGACGATTGCCCTACCTGATGAGAATGAAAAACTGCCGGATAATGGGAGCACTGAATCAGTACCCGACTCCATCGATGACATGATTCGCGCGTCCGAAACTGCTGAAGCTGTATGCGCTCAATCCGCCAAAGATAATACGGACACATTGCTGGGCGGCACGACTGGAATGGGAGACGACATGAATACATTCCGCATAAGAGATACAGTGGCCGACACCGTACGTAGCCTAAGGATTCCCCGTTATCGTCTCGAACAGCAAGCCGGCCTGTTCTCAGATTTGGATGACACTGAAGGTGAACTATTCGATCGCGACTCCCTGCTTGAACATTTCATGCTCGCTAAAATCGGCACGGAAGACATCAGACTTGATGCCATGCACGTTGCTGACGCTAAACAAATCGACATCTCGAACGATTCCGAACTCAAGGTCCGTAATCTATCCGATGCACAGCGCCGAGGTATGAAAGAGCTTTTCGCACGCGATAGCAACGAAGGCCGTCGGCGAAGCGCCAAATTGGACCTTCCAAACCTTATGAGTCCGCAAGTGCAAAAGCTGTATGGCGCACACGGCTTGAAATCATTCATCAACCGTGTTGTAGACCAGATGAGCGATGACGAACTCGAAGGATACTTGGACAATGCATCCGCTTATGCCGCTATCATCAGCCAGGCAATCAAGGACAAGGCAGACGCATTCCGCGTTAGAGAGTTCGATGTGGAGCGCCGTCGTGGCGACATCATCATTACGCCTGAATACGCATTTCCATCTTCGGTGTATCTTCCCAATCCATTGACCACTCTCGATCGCACACTGTACGAAGCCGAAGACGGTGGTATGAACGAGTTGGAACTTCAGATGGCCGACTCTTTGGCCAACTGTGAAGGTGTCATCTGGTGGCATCGCGTTGTAGAACGTCGCAAGGGCGAGTTCTACATCAACGGATTCATCAACCACTACCCGGACTTCTTGGCTATGACACGCAGCGGTCGTTTGTTCGTCATCGAGACAAAGGGCGAACAGCTGAAAAATGACGACAGTCGTGACAAACTCAGACTTGGAAACCAATGGGCCAGTGATGCCGGACCAAACTATCAGTATTTCATGGTATTTGGCAATAGCCCTATGGACATTGATGGTGCGTATTCGTTTGCCACGTTCAAGTCTGACTTCTTGAACCACCTGTAAATCGATGGAAAAAACAAATCGTCTAATGTAACGAACGCGAGAAAGAGAAAGAAAAATGGGAGTAAGTTCCACATTTCAAAGGTTTTGCTCATCCTTGCTCATGGATAAAGATACAACAGATACCATAAGCCTGAGATACCACAGCATTGTCAAGCTGATAAATGTTTATTACTGGGACGTTTCCAGTGAGTCGCTCCATGGTTTATATGTCGGTTCTTATGGTAGAGGGACTGAAATCTCGACCAGTGACATCGATATCCTAATAGAACTGCCACCTGAAATATTCCATCGTTATAACCGTTATACCAGCAATGGTCAATCTGCTTTATTGCAAGAAGTAAAAACTGTAATACAAGCCAGATATTCAAACTCGCATTTGCGAGGTGATGGACAAGTTATCGTTATTGAATGGTCTGATGGGATTCGTTTCGAGATTGTTCCCGCATTTTCCCAAGATTCCGGTAATGCATATTACTACCCGGACACTCATGATGGAGGTTCATGGAAAGTAACGAATCCTAAGGATGAAATCAATGCGTTAAATAGCCTTTCAACATACTATGAACATTCGCCCAAAGATTTATGTCGCATGCTTCGTGCATGGAGAGATGCCAACAATGTCAACATTTCTGGTATAGCAATCGATGCGTTGGTTTATGTTTTTTTCTTGCTTAATGATGTGCCAATTGAAAAGTACAAAAACTATTCCCAATATGGGGAGATGACTCGCGATTTCTTCGCGTACCTTGTAAAACATGGCAGCGATTCCAGTTTATTTGCTCCGGGAAGTCTTTCAACTATAGATTTTTCCGTAGATGTTACGGCAAAAGCAAATAGTGCATATGAGCACGCTAAAGAGGCTCAATACGATGTAGACCTTGGCATTGATTCATTAGCAGAAGATGAATGGAAGGCCATCTATGGTGACCGATTTGAAGTCAGATTATCGTGAACAGCTCCGGTCTGAGCTGATAACGCGGTACGGGAAAGTGGTGTACACATTCACTGCGCATGAAAAGGATGCACACCGGTTAAGGGCGAAAGACCGTAGGCTCCGATGGAGCCAGCTCATATTTTCAGCAATAACTGCGGGTGGGTTTTTAGTAACCGTATTCCCTACATGGGCTAAAACCATTGGGGCGATTTTTGCCGTTGCTCTCGTGATTGTGAACGCAGCAACAAAGAATTTTAATCCGGCGGCGAAAGCTGAGGAACACCAGAAGGCAGCCGATCGCCTATGGATAGTACGCGAAGAGTATGAGGCACTCCTTACAGATTTTAACGAACTAAGTGATGATGAGATTCGTGAGAAGCGTGACAACTTGACTAAGACTGTAGCGAACATCTACGTAACGACTCCGCGAACGTCTGAGAAAGCGTATCAGGAAGCGCAACATGCGTTAAAGAAAGAAGAAGAGCAGACCTTCAACGAAGGCGAAGCCGAACGGTTCCTGCCACCTGTATTGAGGCGGCAATAACTGCCTTGTCGAACCGCGATCGCCGGAACGCCCTTGGCTACTTCTTCTCGTTCATACAAGCCAAACAGCTGGCGACGCCAGCTGGCTTAAGTGTTTATATAGAAACAACTGGCACGTAGCGGTAGGGGCGGCAAGCTGATTGGTCGCCGCACCTACCATAAGGTCTGCTGAGATTATGAAAGGAAATCGGCTTCGTCATCATCCGCGTCAACGGTTTCGTATTGAACGTATTGGCGTAGGTCTGTCAGCCAGTTGAATGTGATGGACTGTTCCAGCGTCCAGTTCGCGTTACCAGTCCTCGTGCGTTGCAGGTAGCGATCGCAGAGCTGTCGCTCGTCGGCATCGTGAAGCACTTGGGCGATGATGCCGGTGCGGGAGATGAGGCGGGCTCCCGTAATGGCGTCTATTTGCGGGATGATTTGGTCGAGTTCTTCTTTGCTGGTCTTCGCAAATAGTTCGTCGGGTTTGAAGGCGTATTTGCATGTTTCCTGGATGGCTGATTTCAACAGTGCAGGATTCTTTGTGAGATGTGCTTTTTGTTTTGGCGTCATGGCGTGTCCTTTGACACTGATGGATTCGATATCGATTACCGCGCCGTTGGACCATGCTTTCTTCTCGTTTTGCCGCGCCTTCTCGTAAGTGACTGTACCGGGCTCGCATTGCTTGACCTGAGCCTGGGCTTGCTCGATGGTTTGTTCCACGTCGGCGCGGCTCATGCTCATAAATCGTTGCCAACGGTCGGTCTGGAAATCATCATGCGTTATTCCCTTTTTCCGGTCTTGTCGGATGATAGTTTTTACGGCTTTTTGAACGGCGTTGGTCCATTCCAGTTTCCACCACAGAAGGTCTTTGTATAGGTGGTTGGCTTCCACGATGTCACCCTTGTAGTCGTGTTTGTTCCTGATGTCGTCTTTATGGAGTTGGTCATGGTAATAGGCTTCCAGGGTCGCGAAAATCATGTGGGCATGCACATGCCATTCGCCTTTTGCCCGTATGCCGTCTATCTGCCGTTGCAGCTCTGCCTGTTGTGTATCGGTCATGTCATGCGTGGCTTCATGCTGCTGTAGTTGGTCTTCCAGCTCGTGTAGGCCGGCGTTGACGTACTGATTGGTGGCTTCGTCACTGCGTGTGGTGCCTGCGATACCTTGGGTGAATACTCGCTCGCGTTCGCTCATGCTGTGATTGATGTCTACGTGGGTGAGGTTACGGACGGCGCTATTGAGCACGCGGATGCCGAGCGCAAGGTCGTCAAAGTTGGGCATGGTCCCCGTGAAGAATGCAGGCGTCGCGAACCGTAGCTCGGCAATCCGCTCATACAGTTCGGGCAGTAAATCCCGGTAGTATTCGGGGTTGGACAGACAATCGAGTGCCGCGCCGACGCACAGTTGGTTACGGACGGCCCTACGCCCCATGCAAATGTTGCAGGTCTTCTGGTTGCAGAACCACGCATGCGCCAACAGACTGCGCCGCACGTTGCCATCGGTCATGGTCTCGAACGTCAGCTTATCCGCGCAATCTGCCAGCTTCGCCGCCGACTTAGTGTTTCCCAGCCGTTGGTAGCTTGCGACAATACGACTCTGCTGCTTTTTCTGGATGGTGATGTTCTGTGCGGTTCTGTTGTCCTCGATGACATCCTCCAGGAGATTACGGCTGCTGATGTCGTGGTGAAGTCGGTCAAGAATCGTCTGTGAGTCGGATGGCTCTTGCAAACCGCAGTCTTCCAGTGTGGGGTAAGGCCCGCATGCGGCGGAAGTACGGCCACCGGGAAGACTTGTCTGGTCGGGATAGGAGATGACGAGTCCCAATCGTGCTCGTGTCATCCCCACGTACAGCAACATGTCCGCCTCGTCGCTGCGATCGCCCCATACGGCTCGACTCACGCCCACCAGTATGATGATGTTCGCTTCATCGCCTTTGTAGGAATGAATGGTGCGGAAGGCGTCCACGTCTATTGGCATGTTGCGTTCCTCAAACGTTCGCTTTAACGCGCGGAACTGGCTGCGACGCCACGCGAGGAATCGTATGTTGCTCACCGCAGTATGACCGTCGGCCAATAGGCCTTCAACGATGTCCGCGATTTTCTCGGCTTCATCCTGTTCATTGTTCGCTCGTATCAGCTGGGGCGTCATGCCGGCTGTGGCGTTCTTGGCGGCTTTGATGTTGTCTCCGAACACGTGGTTCGCGGCATCGACTATCTCTGGTGCACATCGGTGGTTAACGGGAAGTTCCAACGTTTGGTCGAAGTGGCTGCCATCGCGGAACCAGTCAGGCGTCGCGCCCTGAAAAGCCATGATGCCTTGCCGCCAATCGCCGGCGACGATGGTTTGCATCGTCGTAGCGGTGATGCTTTCCACCAGCCGTATTTGTGCCGGGTTGAGGTCCTGTGCTTCATCAACGCCTAGTATCTCGAACTGAAAACCTGACTGCTGGTAGTGTTGCGCGGCGAGTAGCTCAATGGTTGGCCATTCAGCACTGTGAATGGTCTTGCACCGCTTGGCGTATTCCTCCAGGATGTCTTTGAGACATTCAGATTCGGGATGCTCGTCAGGATACATGGCGTAATGCGTTGCATCTTGCATCAGTTGTTTCAGCGTGATGTGTTCGTGCGGGTACTTCCTCATGCAGGTTTTTCGAATGTCGGAGAGTATCGATTTCTTGTCCTCGTCAGTGATGGCCGTGACGTATATGCCGGCCGCGCCTAGTATCCGCAAGGCCAGTGAATCGAGTGTGCTTACGCTGGTGCCATACACACCATTGCGCGTAAGCGCACCATCGATGACACGGGCGGCTTTGCGGGTAAACGTGATGACTGCGATGCGTTTCGCGTCGTGAAGTGTGGCGGCGGCTGCGATGGCGTTGGCGAGCGTCCGTGTCTTACCGGCTCCGGCCGACGCGACGATGCGCAGTCGGTGGTCCGTGTTTCTCGCCGCCAGTAGTTGCCAGCGGGACATCTCCAGCTCGCCGTCGTGGATTCGCTTTTGCAGTACACTGTTGCGATGTGCGCGTTCGAGCTGCCGTTCGTTCTTGACAAGCGTGAGCCGTTGCGTGGCAGATATTGCTGTTACGGACATTACGAAACACCTCCATGTTTCGGTTCCACGGGAGGGGAAGCCCGTGTTATCGTCGGTTGCTCTTACGCCGGCCGGTGCCATTGTGGCGACGGCCGGCGTTTGGTTTTAAGGGGAATATAGAGAGCCGCTTATCTGGTGGCTATCGTTACGGCATGCGCCCAGTGACAGGAGATGCTATCCGTCGTACGTGTTCTCGCATCCATCATGCTCTGGTCGTCAAATCGACGCCGCCCCACAACGGTCCGCCGTTGGAATCGGCCATCACGACGCGCGCCAGCTGTTCGGTGCCGGTCGCTGCGATGCCACGGCGAATCGAATGCGCGATCGCCTCACTGGTTACAATCCAAACGACCAGCGCATAAGCGTCACGACTCTGCCGAGTGGAGTATCCGGCCATCGTGGCGATGTAATCGTTCACGGGCTTGCGCGTCAGTTCGACTTCGATGGCTATGGATTGGTGGAACGGTCTGGCAAGAACCAGGTCGGGTCTGTGGTCGGTCAGTGAGATAACGGCGCTGTCCGATTCGGCGTACACGTTGCTGACCAGGCGTTGCTCGCGTATGCTCCATGCCTCACCATGTGCCATGACAATCCATGGCCACAACTGATACGGATTTCCGCCGGCCCAAGCTCGGTACGCGACATCATCGCGTTGCGTATCCATGAGGTGCATCATCTGTGCCACGGCCTGGTCGCGTTTGCCGGACCGGCGCAACCGGCCTTCGGCCATGCGAAGGTCCGTTTCGCAAACCAGGCCTGCCTCGTAGTCCTCCATCTGTGCGCGAACGTTTTCCCACTCATTGCTGGGCAAGTGCAGCACGTTGTCGCCATGCGCAAGTTGCGATGCGATGCTCGACACGGCCAGTGCGTGCGCCGAAGCATCTGCGGCTTTCAGCGGCGATGTCTCCAGTCCCAGCAATGGGATGAGTTTGGGCGTCGGTACGAATACGACATGTGCGCTCGGACCGGTGATGACGCGCACGTAACCACGTTCCGAGTAGGCGTGCAGTCTTCGGCTAATCCTGTATCGGCTGGATAGCGCCAGCCCGGAAAACCGGACGGCGCTCAGAATGCTGAGGCAACGAAACCTCGCCAACGCTTCCAACACCCTTCGGTCGCCGTTGGTCGGGCGCAAAGTGCGGGTCATTTTGGTGTCCTTCCATAAGTACAAGGGACGGTATGAAGCCGTCAGACACGATGTATGACGGCTTGCCAGCCAATATCGCAGAACTCGCATCAGATGTTGTGCCTGATGAGGTCGGAAAACGTCTGACGCCGATAACGCCGGTGGAACGGGATTATCGGCGCGATCGCATCGGCGAGTAAATCACACATAACCGCCATCGGAAAGCCAACAAAGACAGCGAGAATGCGATTCGCACACTCCGGCGTCGGGGCATGGTCATTCCATTGGAGAGCCGTCGTGGTCTGAGATATAAGGGGCCAGCTCTTGGTCGCCGCATACGCTTAGAGCACGCTGGAACGGGAGAACGACCCCGCCGAAATGCCGGCAGGCGATGCGGCGATAATGAAGCGCGGCGGCGAGGCAAAGCGCGAGCGGCTTTTTCTTTTTTTTTCGACGATATGTTCCTGACGACATTTCCCGGAAAAGGAGCAGCCATGCCAAGCGCCAAAGACCCAGCGATAATCCACATCATCGGACCCGAGACGGCCGAGTTCTGCGTCAATCCCGGCCGGTGCATACTGACGCATCACCGGATGAGCGAGCTCAACGAAGCGCAAATCATCTCCGTCTATGCATCAGCCGGCATCGACATCACAGAACCGCATCCACTGAGAAAAAAAGATGCAAGACGCATACCTTAAACACAACTCGTTCGCGTTTTTCGGACGAATATGCGCACATGTTGTGCTTAAGGTTCAGTGATGGCTAGGAATGTATAGTTACTGTTTATCAGTATTCAAATCCAGTTGGAGGTATGGCTTCCTTGACCATGTGCGCATAGCGATCAAGAGTGAATGAAGCGTTCTTATGTCCGAGCTCCGCCGCTACCTGTGGAATGGGTACCCCTGCTTGTATGCGGCTGGATGCTGCAAAATGGCGTAACCCATGATAGGTCCAACCTTTTCTGTTGTGTATTGAGTTTTTACGATGGAGCGGGTATTCGCCGGTGTTGGCAGATACATAATCAAAAATCGGATTGAGGCTTCTTTCAACGAAGTTGGCTTCGGTCATGTACCCGCAGGTACCAGGCACTATGGCAGTGTTGTTCGTCCATCCAGGTATGGGACGTATGGCGGGCAGACCGTCCTTGGTCATACGTGGATTGGAACGTGCCGGGAATAGGAGCATTTCGCGGAACTCGTCTATACGCTTATTCGGCGGTATATCGGCAAGGGCTGGCGAGTTCCACAGTTCGCGGAAGCGTTCGAGAAGCATCCATCCTATAGGCACATACCCCTTGGTCCACAGGAGGCCGGCTTCTTCATCGGTGCATGTCCAGAATGATACGTTGTTTTGTGACTCCGGCTGCTGCTTGAAACGCGTGACGATGTTGCCGATGGCTTCGCGCTGACTGACGTGCGTGCGATTGGCGATGTATTCCCAATTAGGAAGGAAATACGGCAAGTGCGCTACACGTTCTCTGCCGATTCCCATTTTCGGCGGCTGAATAAGGTACTTCGTTCCCGCCTGCGTTATTTGTTCCTCGATGCTGATTCGCCCGTTGTAATCCGCACGACTGTCCCAAACGGGAAATGTTCCTGTTCTTTTTTGGTTTCGGCGAATGGCATAGACCTCAGTACTGGCGGGAACTGTCCTGCCCCCGATGGTTACTGTCCGGGTATCGTTATGAATGGCGAGGCTGGAAACAAACATGCGTGCTGCTTGTTCACGAGTCAGAAAATGCCTGACACGTAGCGGTAGCATTTCCCCTACGCGGAGACCACCGGCTGCGCTCAAGGCAAATGCAAGGCCGATAAGTCGAAAGCGTTCGCCGCAAGCTACTATCTCTGCTGCTTTGCGTTCATTCTGATGATGCAGGTGTTTCGGTATACTGCGTCGGATGTCACTGGCGTACACAGGAATGTGTTTCGTTTGTTTTTTCGGCATGTTCGCCGATCGCATTTGAGCATCTTCTTCATCGATGGGGAGACCCAAACGAATACGAGCGTCAAGCGGGGTGATGTCCATGATGCCGTCGAAGGCGTCGGGTGACTGATTGAAGAAACGCGTGACCTCTCGTGCGCTACTGGTCTTTTTCCCCGTCATCGGGTCTATGTGCGTTGGCTTTCCGTCACGTTGTCCGGGCATTGCGTCATCCAGTGGCGTAATGCTCATGGTGCTGTATGCGGCAGTGATGATGTCGGCAACGTATTTGCCACTGGGAATGTCACGCTCATCAACGGGTTTGGTTCGCCCCTTATATGCTTTCCCCGTGACTATGAGCTGTGAAGCATAAAATGTTGCATCATTTCCGGTCCACCGTTCAGCTTGCGCCATGGTTCCCTTGATGAGGCCCTTAATCTTACGTTGACGCTCGTTGTTCAATGTAGGTAGCGTAATGCTGCGGATGTCCGATTGCGTGATACGTGTCACTGGTTTGTTACCAAGCACCGGCGCAAGATGCTTCTTGTATAGGGAAATCATTCCCGCTCGAGTGCCGTCTGACCAGTCGCTTCCTTTCACAGCAGACATTTCGTAGAACATCTCTTCAAACGTTGGAGGTTGGATGTTTGCTCGTGTCTGTGTAACATCGCCGAGGCCCTTACGAGCCGCCTCGATGGCTGCGTCCTGAGTCGCGCAGTTCGTAGTCCGCATTTTCCCGGTTTTCGGATCGCGCCACCGCGGTCTCCAGTATGGCGATGCGGCGGTAGGCGCAGTCATGGAGGCGCGACCATTCAGTATCGGGATTGCCTTGCGATTCTTTCTAACAGGTTTCTTGACGTTTGTCATGCTGCTCCTTCATTTTGACATTTCACTGTCAAAGCTCATAGCATGAATCTTAACAAAATATTGAAATAATAGGAAAACCCATACGAAAAATGGTAATCACGAAGAGTTCAAGTTCAACGTGAGCAAGTAGGGGTTGACGTTCCTGAAAACGGCGGATTTCCAACGTTTCCGGCTTCTCGGAGTGTGTGGAATCCGCCGTTTTTCGATGCACGCGAAACCGCCGTTTTCCGCACGTATTCCGCCGTTTCCCGCATGGATAGAGTGCCTTTAGAGTGCCTTTTTGAGGGCGCTTGCGGCGGGGTCCCCGAAGGCGCTCCCACGACAGGGAGGCAATCATGGCGACCAACGGAAGACGACGCACGAAGGGCGCGGGCAGCATCATCCACCGCAAGGACGGCTCATGGGAGTTCCGCCGCGAGATCGGCCGCGACCCCGCCACCGGACGACGCCGTTTCATCACGGCCAAGGGGAAGACGAAGGCGGACGCGCGGGAACGCTTCGACGCGAAGATCGACGAGCTGGGGCGCACCGGCAGACTGCCCGGCGGCCGGTCCCCGTATCTGAGGGACTATGCGGAATGCTGGCTCGACGAGTACCGGATGCACGTGAAACCGACCACGTACCGGACGCGCGCCGGCCGCATCAAGGCGTGCATGGAGGTCATCGGATGCGTGCGACTGGCGGACCTGACCGCCGACCACATCCGAAAATGCATGCGCGTGCTCGGAAAGCGGCTCGCCCCTCCACGCTCAAGGACCACTATGTGAACCTGAAGATGATGCTCGACCAGGCGGAACTCGAAGAGCTCATCCCCGTGGACCCGTGCCGACGCGTGCGCCCGCCGCGACGGCGTGCCCGGCGTCAACGTATGCCAGCAGATACAGGAATACGGCAAACCCGGCGAGGTGGAGATACCCGGATGGCTCAAGGCCGAGCATCTGTACGGCATCCTGTGGCTCACCACGCCCAAGACCAGGACCGCCCACCGATTCGTGCCCATCACGGAAAACCTATGGGAGCGGCTGTGGGCGCGCATCCGGAGGCTGGGCATAGGCCCGCGCGAGCTCGTGTTCACCAACTCGCGAGGCAACCCCATCCGCAGCAGCACCGAACGATACAACTGGCGCAAGGCGCTCGCCGCCGCCGGCCTGCCCATGGTCAACGTACACAGCGCACGCCACTGGACCGCCAGCATGACCGCCCGCGCCAACATGCCCGACGACGCACGCACCGCCATCATGGGCCACACCAGCATCGCCATGACCAACCACTACACCCACAGGGATGCGGCAAGCCTCGCCAAACTCCTCGGCCAGGCCATCCCCGAACTCCACGACGCCACCGACGTCATCGACGCCGAGGTCATCGACGAAGCCTCATAGACGAAACCAACAACGAAGCCCCGGCGCTCGCAAAGAGCGGCCGGGGCGGTTCCGATCAGGCCTTGTGCTTGCGGGGGCGTCCGACGCCGACGCCGCGGCCGGGTCGGGCCGCGTTCCACGCATCGATCGTCTCCGGCAGCCAGCCACGAGTCGAACCGATCAAAGCGTCCGGCTCCGGCAGATGATAGCCCCTCGCCGCGGGGTTCTTCACGCCGATGCGCTCGCCGACCTCCTTGAGGCTCAGGTACCGTTCGGTCATCGCCGGCCTCCCGCGAGGTATCCGAAGACGCCGGCGGCGATGGCCCGCCCGCCGACGGCGAGGATGAGGCACATCGCGCCGCATGCCAGCGAGACGAACCCGTATGTGTTTTTTGCGTTCATGATGGTCCATGGATTAGTCTGGTAGGGAGCCGTAGCTCCGGATACTTGGGTTATTCGGAATCTGCGGCTTTCGTCCTATCTGCGAGGCCCTCCCCGCGCAGTGCGGCGACGGTGCTGCGGGCGAGCTTCGATGCCTCGTCCTGCGCCTTGCGCGCGGCGTCCCGCTTGGAGAACGGTTCGTCCACCATGCGCTGCGTGGCCTCGTCCAGCCGCGGTTCGACGGTGATCTCGCCGACCCGCACGTCGAGCATGCCAGCCGCGTCTCGCACCATGGCCTCGACCTGATCGAGACGGCGGGCCTGCGTGAACAGGCCGGGGATCTCGGGGACCTCGACGGCCCACCGGCCGCCGCTGCGGATGCACACTGCGGTGACGTTCGCTGTTCCGCTCGTTTTCATCATGCGGTGACGAGGGGCCGGATGTCGCCGAGACTGGTCGGGTCGAACGTGAGCAGATCGTAATCGTTCTGGAGATTGCTCCAGAATTCCGCGGTGGTTCCGAGTGCCTTGGATAGTCGCCATGCCATCGCGGTGCTGATGCGTCGCTTGCCGTTGACGATCTCGCCGATGGCGGTCTCGCCCACGCCGATCGCCTTGGCGAGCCGGTAGCGGCTGATGCCGAGCGGCTGCAGGAATTCCTCGTCGAGGATCTGGCCCGGTGTGCTGTAGTATCCGTTAGCCGTGGTAGTCGTCGAAGTAGACATCGGTTGCCTCCTTGTTGGTCTCGTCCCATTGGAATACGAGTCGCCATTGCTGGTTGACGCGTATGCTCCAGCGGCCTTGCAGATCGCCTTTGAGTGGTTCGAGCCTGTTGCTCGGCGGTATGCGCAGGTCCCGCAGTTCGTGTGCGGCCTTGAGCATCTGGAGCTTGCGCATGAGGGTGCGTTCAAGGCCGACCGGATAGCCTTTGGTATACCGGCCTCCGTAGAGGAAGTCGGCGAGTTCCTTGGTTCTGGTTTCCACGACACTATACTAACGCAATGCGTTACTAACGTCAATCGTTACTATTTCGGATCGTTCCGTCGAATCCTCGGCCTTGATGCGGTCGGCCCATGCGTCGATGTCGATGGGAGCCTTTCGTTTTATTCCGGCCATTCCGGCCAGAATCCCAATGGCGTCGGTTCGTGGGTTGGATAGATTTTCAGCCCGTCTTACCTAGATTGACGCGGACGCCCTTGCCCAGGGATATGCTCTTGCGGATTTTGAATCCCATCGTTCTCCTTGCCTTTCTCACCTGTGTATGGCCGCGTTGTCGTGCAGCCATTCCCGGTACGCGCGGACGGTCCACGGCATGACGGTCAGCTCCCGCGCCATCGCGCAGACGTCACCGCCATAGACGATTTCCGCGGTAACGTATTCGCCCATGTCGATGAGTATTCGCGCGGCGTCGATGTCGGCTCGCCGTTCCGTCACGGCGTCGCCATGACCCCCGACGTCATGATGCCTGGCATGGCTGATCTCATGGGCGAGCACGCACCGGCGCTGTATGGGCGAGAGCCTGTCGCTGAGCACGATCTCGTCCCGTTCCGCGTCGTACACGCCCTCCAGCCCCGCCGGCAGCGGACGGTCGCATATCCGCCGCACCCACCGCAGGGCGACGGCCTCCAGCACACCGTCATCCATGTCAGGCCGCCTTCTCCGTGTCGCTCCATCCGAAGCAGGGATGGTCGTTCGACTGGTCGAGGAAGGGGGATGCTATCTCCCGCCATTCGCCGTATTCCCCCACGAAATCGGCGTCGATTCCGGTCCGTGCCGTCATTTCGGTCCCTCCATTCCCTTCCTCCACGAAGTCCTGGGTTTCGATGTCGTTCGGCGTCGTTCGGCTTATGGCAGTTCCTCGTATGCCTGCTGTTCCGCGTCGATGTCGCCGCGCTTCGCCGCCATCGCGTAATAGTCACGAGTCCCGGCATCATCGCCGGCGTCCGCGATGCGGTCCGCGAGCGCGTCATCCGCACGAACGGGGGAATCGATGTCGGCAATCAGACATACGGCAAGCCTTGGGTCACATCCCACGAACACGATACATGGGGAGAAAAAGAGCTCAAGCGGATTCGCTGGGAAGAATCCTCTTGGAAGGAACATTCCGCAGAATACGAGAAATGGAATCCATAGCCGGTGGGATAATCAAATAAGGAGGTGTCACACAATGCCTGTGGTGGATTCGTATCAGCGTGCTCGTGAGATTGTCGGGGAAGCCTCTGGCCGTGGGGTTGAAGCCACCCGGCCGGAAGGTCATGAAGACGAAGCCTATTACTGGGTGCCTCTTATCCGCCAATCAAGAAGCGGAACATGCTGGGCCGTTGATAAAAAAACCGGGCAGGCGCAAAGACGCGGGATGCTTTCCTATCTGAAGAACCAATAAATCATTAAAGAACTTTCTGAGCCCCATGGCGGATCGCCGTGGAGCTTTCCCGTACCCGCATGACCGTTGGACGAGGAAGCCGTTCGCATCATACTGGACGGGGATCCCGGAACCAACAGAGGAGGGTGTTATGGAAGCAAATGGTCAAGCGATATCGACGTTCGACGAGCTTGAAGCCATCGCCGAACGATGGAACCCTATAATCGAATCCATAAATCCGCTTGAGGCATCCCTTATGGCTCTCGATGTGGACGCCGGCGAACCCGAACCTGCCGTCGCATCCGCGCTCGCCATCATTCTCTCGCACCCCGAATTGGGCGTCGAGATCCCGCAGACCGTCATCTCCCTTACGCATAATCCCGACTACCCCGCTCTTTACCGTTTCCGCGACCGATTTAGAGCCCCTCAAGGAGCAGATTCCAGCAAGGTCGTCTCCTACGGGCAGGCCCGCGAGATCGTCGGTCGCGTGTCAGGTAAAGGCGTGGAAAACACCGATCCGGATGGGAGTGAAGACGATACCTACTATTGGGTGCCCCTGATCCATGACTCGTACGACGACTGCTGCTGGGCGGTCGACAAGAAGACCGGCAAAGCGGAACGACTGGGGACAGGCCCCTTGATGTTTGTCGCCGAACCGAAGAAACGCTAAACGCTGGAAGATATCCATTCACGAGCCCCACGGCGATCCGTCGTGGGGCTTTCCCATACCCGCATGGCCGTTGGTCTGCGGGTTTTCTTGTATCCACGCCGGGCGCGCGGGGAAAGGAGCGTCCCATGGGCGCAGAAGACACCACAGCACAGGGCTCCGCGGCGGAGGACATCGGGAGCCTGCCCGACTGGGCGCAGAAGCTCATCCACGGGCTGCGCGACGAGAACGCCGCGGCCCGCGTGAGGAACAAGGAGGCCGCGGACGCGCTCACCGAGGCGCAGGCCGCGGCCAAGCTCGCCGGCGACAACGCCAGCCAGCTCGAAAGCCAGCTGAAGGCCGAACGCTTCGCCCGCATGGCGCATAAGCGGCCACTAGTCGCGCTTCTTGCGCGGCCGTCTCGCCTTGAACTGCTACATCGCCAGTTCGACCGGGGTCATCGCGTTTTGCGCCAGACGAGCCGGGCGGTGTTGACGTCGGCGGTGATGGTCAGCAGTTCGCCGTCGTAATCGATGTGACGGACCTGAGACTGGTCCTCCCACGTGGGATTCATGCTGATTTCGATGTTGTGGATGACGTTCGCATGCTTCAGGTCCAGCGTGTAGGTGCCGCAGTAGGCCATATAGCCGTGCGCGGCGGCGGCCATCTCCTCCATGGTGCCATCGTGCAGGTCATGTGAGGCGTAGGAGGGCCTCCCGGTCGCCGACATCTGCGCCGACACATGACCGTCGGCCGTGTAGATGAGATAGGCTCGGCAATCCTCGCCAAGCGGGTGGTATACGGTCCCGTCCTCGCGGGTGAGCGTGTAGGAGACGATCTCCCACGTGCCGATGAGCTCGTCCTGTGTGATGGTCATGGTTTCCCGTTCCCTTCCTTTCGGTCGCATCGTTTTCGTCTGGTCAGCCTTGCCGGCCGCGCGATCCGTCGTCGGCGCCCAGTCTTCGGGCCAGTCGTCGGATGTCGTCGGGCGTGGTGCGGCAGCATCCGCCGATCAGCGAGGCCCCGGCCTCCAGCCAGCGTGGCGCAAGACGCACGAAATCCTCGTCGCCCGGAGCGGGCGTCCATGTCTTGGTGCCGGGATGGTAGACGTCGCCGTTGTTCGGATAGACGACGATCGCCTTGCCGGTTGCGGAGCGAAGCCGCCCCACCGCCTCCTCGACCATGCTCGGCGGAACGCAGTTGACGCCGACCGCGCCGATCTGCGGAATGTCGTCGATCGCCGCGGCCGCGGCCTCAAGACACGTTCCATCGCAGAGGTGGCCGGCGTCGCGCAGGCTGAACGACATCCAGGCCTGTGCTTCGGGGAATTCGTCGGCCAGCAGATTCGCCAACGCCCGGACCTCGCCGAGATTCGGCATGGTCTCGAACGCGAACAGGTCCACGCCGGCGTCGGCGAGCACGTGCATTCGCGGCAGATGAAAATCCTGGTATTCGCTTTCCGGAAGCTCGTAGGCCCCCGTGTACTCGCTGCCGTCCGCGAGAAACGCCCCGTATGGGCCGACGCTTCCCGCGACGAGCAGGGGTCGGCCTTCTTGGGCGGCGTCGACGTGGGCCAGCCGATAGTCCTCCCGTGCGGCGAGCGCCTCGCTCGCGGCCAGTGCGATGAGCCGTTCGGCGTCGGCGTGCCGCAGTCCCAGCCGCTCGAACGCCGGGATGTTCGCCTGATACGTGTCGGTGACCGCGATGTTCGCCCCTGCCTCGAAATAGCTGCGGTGCACGTCGCGTATGGCCTCCGGCCGGTCGAGGAGCGCCATGGCGGCCCACAGCGCGTTCGCCGTGTCCACGCCGCGCTTCTCCAGTTCAGTCGCCATCGCCCCTTCCACGATGAGGGGTGGGCGTGCGGCGAGTGCTTCGATCAGCATGATGGTCAGTCGCCGATGACGGCGTTGACGAGACCGGAGACGATGGCCATGATGAGCGAGCCGAGCACCGCCCACAGGAAGCCGTGGATGATCACGCCCACGTCGAACAGCGACATTGCCAGCCATGATGCCAGCTCCATGAACAGCCAGTTGAGAATCAGCGCGAACAGCCCGAAGCTCAGTATGGAGATGGGCAGGGCGATGAGCTGGACGACCGGTTTGATGGATGCGTTGATGAGCGCGAGGAACAGCGAGAACGCGGCGATGCCGAGGACGGGAGGCTCGCCGACGGCCTCCATGCCCGGCAGCAGCGCCACCATGACGCCCGCCGCTATCGTAAGCACCAGCCAACGGGAAAGGAAACGAGTCATATCCTTGATTATGCCATCATCTCCGGTCGCGGCGTCGATGGGCATGGGGCGTTCTTCGGCGGGCGATCATATTGTACATTGGATGATGGTGGCGTACGGCCCGTGGAGAAGGAGAATCTATACGGCGATCGATCATGAAGGACGAGGCGTTCCTTGGCAGGGCGTCCGCGCCGGCGACGGAGGACGACCTGCCGGTGGGTGACGACCTGAGGGACACCCTGGCCGCCCACGAACACGAGTGCGTCGGCATGGCGGCCAACATGATCGGCGTGTCCAGGCGCGTCATCGTCTTCGCCGACGGGCTGACCGGCCGCAGCATGGTCATGTTCAATCCCGAGATCGTCGCCAAGGCGGAGCCGTATGAGACGCGGGAGGGATGCTTGTCCCTGGAGGGGGAGAGGCCGGCGACGAGATACCGGCGCATCACCGTCACGTATCGCGACCGTCGTTGGCGTGAACGAGCCGCGCGCTTCGAGGGCTTCACCGCGCAGATCATCCAACATGAAATCGACCATTGCGACGGTATTCTCATCTGATGGGACGATATTTCGTTAATCCCAATGAACACAAGGACTACAATCAAATGACAGACGATATTATTCGAGACGAGGCATCGTATACGTTGCCTGCGGGATTCGAACACTGCTCCAAACTCCGCCCCGTGGTCGAGGCGAGGACAGCGCTCGACCGTGTCAGGGCCATCGTCGACATCCTCTACTCGCCGGGAGGCTGCCCCTGGGACGGCAGGCAGACGAATCGCAGCCTGCTCAAACATCTGCTGGAGGAGACCTACGAATACATCGACGCCGTGGAGGCCGACGACCGCGGCAACATGCGCGAGGAGCTTGGCGACGTGCTGCTGCAATCCGTGTTCCAGGCTCGCGTGTGCGAATCCGACCCCGCCGACCCGTTCGATATCGACGAGGTGGCCGACCGGCTCGTCGACAAGCTCATCACCCGCCATCCACACGTGTTCGCCCCCGACGATGCCGGCTCGGACGACGCGGGCGGTGCCGGGGGCGGGGCCGAATCCCCGGAAGACACGCTCGCCCTGTGGGAGAAGGTCAAGCAGAGGGAGAAGCATCGCCGGTCCGTGCTCGACGGCATCTCACATACGCAGGGCGCGTTCCTGCGGGCAGCGAAGGTTGTCTCTCGCGTATCCAAATCGCCGAAGGCCGACGACCTGTTCGCCGCATTCGACAGGGCGGACGGGTCCGCGGAATCCAGGGCCGACGCCTATGCCGACGACATCCTCGACGTCATCCGCCGCGCACAGGCGGACGGCGTCGACGCGGAGGCCGCCCTGCGCAACCGTCTTCGCGACGTCGAAACGGATATCCTCCGTCTTGAGGACGCGCGACGTTGAGCGTCGCAGTTGCCGCCCAATCGGCATGGCCGAGTAGGGTGTTGGGCAGCGGCATCATCGTGCACAGGCGTCGTGCACAGACGGAAGGAAAGGGCGACGGCCGGCCATGAGGGTTTTCGATTTCGACGGCACCATATACGACGGCGAAAGCCTCTTCGACCTGTACCTGTTCAGCGCACGATACGATCTGCGCGTGTTCCGCCACATCGCACCGGTGTTGCGCTACGCCATCAAATACAAGCTGGGCAGCGCCACACTCGAACAGATGGAGCGCGGCGTGGGCAAGGTGACCGGGAAATACCTGCGGGACCTCGCCGTATCCCGCAAGGTCGACCATCTGCGCGTCGGCGCGCTCCGGGATGCCGTGGACGCGGGGCTCGGCGACGACGTCCTGGCCGCAGACGCCTCCGCACGTGAACTCGAATCGGTGACGGGATCGCTCAAGGCGCTGGTCAACGCGTTCTGGGACCGCAACATGCGCAAGATCAAACCATGGTACGAGCCGCGCCCGGACGACGTGATCCTCACCGCATCGTTCGACATGACCGTGGGGGAGGCATGCCGGCGTCTCGGCGTGGGCACGCTGATCTCCTCGACCATCGATCCGAGGACGCTGACGGTCACCTACCTCAACTTCAACACGAACAAGCCGAAACGACTGCGCGAAATACTCGGCGACGACGTGCGGATCGACGAATTCTACACCGACAGCAAATTCGACCAGCCCATGATCGACATGGCCAGGAAAGGGTTCATGGTCAAAGGCAGCACCATCACCCGGGTCAAATAGGCGGGCGAGCCCGTCACAGATACGTGCTCCAGCCGAGTTTCGCCGCCAGCGCCACGCCGGCCAGCGTCGCCGTCGCACGCATGATCCGGGACGGTATACGGCGCGTGATGGGCGGGGCGATGTAGCTGCCGAGGAAGCATCCGGCGCACAGGGTGACGGCGAACGTCCAGTCGACCGAGCCGCGCACGATGAACATGATGGCCGCCGTGATGTTCGCGGCGAATCCGATGACGGTCTTCAACGCGTTGATCTCATGGAAACGGCCGATATGCCCGAGGTCGAGGATGGCGAGGGCGAACGTGCCTGCGCCCGCGCCGAAATAGCCGCTGTAGATGCCGACGAAGCTCACGGCCGGCCACATCCACCACGGGTCGCCACGGACGTCGTCCTTGGGTTTGGCCAGTCCATGTTCGGCGGCCATGAGCGCCTGCGCCGAATCAGGGCCCAGCGTCCGGGCGACGGAATCGCGGGCATGGATGCGTTCCCTCGGATTGCAGACGATGATGAGCGCGCTGAACAGGATGAGCGGCGGCACCAGATATTCGAATACGGCTGGTGGAAGCTCCAGCAGCAGCAATCCGCCGACGACACCGCCGACGACGCCGATGGCCGCGTAGATGATGACGCGGGCGCGATGGCCGGCCAATTCCCTGCGGGCCGACAGGCATCCTCCCACGCCGGTGCCCACCACGCCGACGGTGTTCGTGGTGTTCGCCAATACCGGCGGTACGCCGATGGCGAGCAACGCCGGATAGGAGACCAGTGACGAAGCGCCCACCGCATAGCCGACGAAACCTGCACCGATGCCGGCGAGCAGCACCGGCATCAGTGTAGTGACGGGCACCGAGGCAATGGTCATGATCATTCTCCGTTGTAAGGAATCCATTAGTATTCCGTTAGGAAATCGCAAGGAACATCATGCGAGCATAGCCACATGCCGAAGTTCGGTCGACCGGCTGACCGCAACGTGGACCATGGCGTTATCATCGAAATGACCGTCATGGCCCGGCATGGACGCCAGGGCCGCGCCCGCAGCCTGGGTTTCGGCGGATCATATGGCCAACGGAAGGAACATCATGGGCACGGATACGGGAAAGGGACTCGCGATCGTCACCGGCAGCGCCATGGGGCTCGGCTACGAGCTCACCAGGCAGCTCATCGGCCGGGGCTGGTTCGTCGCCGGCGTCGATTTCAACGAGAAGCGACAGGTCGAACTATCGCGGGAATTCCCCGCCGACTCATATCGAGGCTTCGTCGGAGACGTGTCCGACGAGGTGTTCGTCAAACAATCCATGGCGGGGATCGCCGGACTGGGGCACGTCGACCTGCTCGTCAACAACGCCGGGCAGCCGTCGTTCAAGGAGCCGGCGAAATACGAGGCCGCCGACGTGGACACCTGCCTCAAGGGGCTCAGGGGCATGATTCTGTGGAGCGTGGAGACGCTGCGTGCCACAGGGGAGCGTGACCTGAAGATCGCCAACGTCATGAGCACCGCCGCCACGCGGGGCAACGCGAACGAATCCGTGTACTGCGCCGCGAAATGGGGGGAAAAGGGCTATACGCAAAGCCTCAAGGCCGCCTACAAGGGCAGCAGCGTGAAAATCGTCGGCGTCTACCCGGGCGGCATCGACACCGACTTCTACCGCGACAGCCACGACTATGTGCCGCCGGAGAAGCAGCACACGTTCATGAACGCGGCCGAACTCGCCGAGGTGATCCTGTTCAATCTCGTCAACGACGCGAATCTCACCGTCTCCGACATCCTCATCGAACGCAACTACCGGTAGAAGTCCGTCATCGGCGTGCGCGGCCCCGCAGCACGCTGTCGGCCATGCCGACGACGACGCCCACGGCCGCGGGCGCAACCCATCCGAGTTGCGCATCATGGAGCGGCAGCATTCCAAGCGCGGAATCCAGCAACGGCAGCGCACCGCCGAACACGTCGGCAAGACTGGAGACGCAGCCGAGCGCGGCGACCACGCCGACCAGCAGCACCGTCCAGAAATACGTGCGGGGGAACCTCCGCGCGAACATGTTGTGCGTCAACGCCAACGCCACCAGCACGATGGCGATGGGATAGAGGGCCGAAAGCACCGGAACCGACACCTTGATGATCATGCTCAGACCGGCGTTCGACACCAGGAAACTGAACGCGGCGAACACGGCGCTCCAGATGCGGTACGGCATACGGCGGCCCGCCACCACGGGGAAACGGTTCGTGAAATACGTGCCGCATGTGGAGATCAGGCCCGTGCACACGTTCAGACAGGCGATGACGAACACCAATCCCATGAACGCCGTGCCGAACGGGCCGAACAAGGCGGAGGTCAGATTCGTCAGCACCGTGGCCCCCGTGTCCTTCGAGGGGTCGATCCCGGTGATCGACCCGGAGGCCGCGCCCATATACGCCAGTATGCCGTACACCACGATGAGCAGCACGCCGGTGCCGACGCCGGCGAGCGCCGTCTCCCTGCGTACCTGGGACTCGTCGTCGATGCCCTGCGACCGTATGTTAGCCGAAATCACGATGCCGAAGTACAACGCCGCCAGCAGGTCCATGGTCTGATATCCGTCGAGGAAGCCGCGCGAGACCTGTCCCGAGGCGTAATCGCCCATGGGGCGCGCGAATCCGCCGGAATGGCCGGCGACGCAGGCCACGAACAACACGGCGATGAGCGCGAGCAGCAGCGGCCCCATGAATCTGCCGAGCGTTTTCGACAGCTTCTCCGGATGCTGGGACAGCAGGAACGCCGCGGCGAAGAAGACGAGCGAATACGCCAGCTGGAGCAGCCATCGGGGCGTCGCGCCCGCGAACGGCACGACGGCCATCTCGAACGATGTGGTCGCCGTACGGGGGATGGCGAAGCACGGGCCGATCGTAAGGATGATGGCAAGACCCAACAGCGAGGAGAACCGTGGCGAGACGCGGTTCGCCAGACGCTCGAACCCGCCGGCGAGCGAGACGGCCACCACGCCGAGAATGGGCAGACCGACCGCCGAGACGATGAACCCGACCGCCGCCAGCGGCGTCCGGGAACCGGCCTGCGCACCGACGAACGGCGGGAAAATGAGGTTTCCCGCCCCGAAGAACATGGAGAAGAACGTGAACGTCATAAGCAGGCGGGCCTTGGGGCCGAGCTTGGGGGCGCGGGCGGACGCGATGGTCTCGGCATGGTCGTCGGTGGTGCTGGACAATCTTCCCTCCTCGTTCGGTACGGAGGCTTCCCATTCTCCCGGCGCCGCATGGCTCCGTCAACCGTGCTTTCCCAGAATTTCACCAAGGGTTCCATCATTCGGTGACGTCGGTATGCAGGCCATCGACTATGGTGAATACCACGAAATGAGGCGTCGCTGCCTCGCCGACAGTGTGAAACGAGGTATACGGCATGGGAATGCCATTGGATCTGTATGTAATCAGGCACGGTGAATCCGAGGCGAACGTCATCGTAAAAGCCGGGGAACAGGGCGACAACTCGCTCTACACGCAGGACAACGTGACGGTCCCGGACCGTTCGTGGCGTCTGACGGCCACGGGACGCAAGCAGGCCGACTGCATCGGACGCTGGCTCGTCGAACAGCAGCCCCTGTTCGACCGGTATCTGGTCTCTCCATACGTCCGCACGCGCGAGACCGCCGCCACGATGGCGCTGCCGAAGGCGCGGTGGGAGGAGACCCGGGTGCTGCGCGAACGCTCATGGGGCGAGATCAGTACCGTCACGCAGGAGGAGTTCCGTACCAACTACTCCCGCAACTGGATGTTCAAACACACCGATCCGCTCTACTGGCGTCCGCCGGCCGGCGAATCCATCGCCGACGTCGCCGAGGACCGCGTGCACAACCTGCTCACCTCGCTGAACCGGCGCGCCGAGGCGGAATCCGTGGTGGCCGTCTCGCACGGCGACTTCATGCTGGCGCTCATGCTCACCCTGGAGGACATCTCCGACGAGGAGTTCCTGCGCCGCACCTCCGACGACGCGTGGACGATCACCAACTGCACGTGCCTGCACTATTCGCGGCGCGACCCCAACACGGGACGCACCTCGCAGCGTGTGCGGTGGGAACAGACCGCACGCCCCGTGTTCAACGAGGAGATCGGGCGATGGGAGGTCAGGGTGGAGCCGTGGCGCGAATTCCAGAAGCCGATGCTCAGCAACGGCGACCTGGTCGACGTGGTCCATTCCGTCGACCCGCATCTCGAACAATACGCGAAATAGGGGAGACGGGATCCGCGCCCATGCCGCCCTACCGTCCCCGATACCGGTAGAGCGTCATGCCATCGTCGCCGGTGATGACGACGGACGGCGCGGCCGTGACGTCGAGCTCCACGACGATGCCGCTGCCACCGTCGGCCGCCACCGAACGGTAGACATACCGCTCATTGGCGAGGGACAGGGTCTCGGTGCGCGCCTCGACCAGCCACGGATTGCGCCGACGCAGGGCGATGAGATCCTGATACGCCCGGTACATGGGCTCGCCGGCCGGCGACAGGCCCGCGGGGGATTCGGGAAACGCCGGGCGGATGTCGTCGTCCCCGCCGAGGCATTCGCGCTTGACGCCCGTGTACGCCTGCTCGTCGCCGTAGTATATGCTCGGCGTGCCGCCCACCGTCATCAGCACGGCCGCGGCAAGCACCGAATCGTCGAAACCGACCTGGCTGGCGATGCGCGTCACGTCATGATTGCCGATGAACGTCTGCGGAACGAACG
This sequence comes from Bifidobacterium catulorum, assembly GCF_003129925.1. Classification (GTDB taxonomy): domain Bacteria; phylum Actinomycetota; class Actinomycetes; order Actinomycetales; family Bifidobacteriaceae; genus Galliscardovia; species Galliscardovia catulorum. The sequence continues at coordinate 53,987 of NZ_QFFN01000013.1, forward strand.
CGTCAAGAAAACCGTTATGCCGCCCCAACGTCCAATCGAGCTCATAGAAGTTCCTCGTCTTCAGGCTCGACCACACGGCCTTCCATAATTCGTACTGCGTGACCGAATCCATCGTGGACTGACCGACGATGCCCGCATAGTCGCCGTGGATCACCTCGCCGAAGACCCATGTATCGGGATGGCGCTCGCGGACCCTCGGCAGCACCTTCGCCCAGAACGACGGATCCACGGCGTAGGCGGCGTCGAGACGCCATCCGTCCGCGCCGCGGTCCAGCCAATGCGCCATCACCTCGGCCACGTACCGTACGGTGGCGGGGGAGTCGTGGTCAAGTTCCACCAGACGGTCATGCCCCTCGAACACGTCGAACACGGGGCGTCCGTCCTCGTCTCTGCGGGTGCGGACCAGGCCTGCCCAGGGGCCGTTCGCGTCGCCTCCCGACGCGGCCCTGACGGCGGGATGGTCTCGTCCGACATGGTTGAACACCCCGTCGAGGATGATCTTCAGCCCGCGGGGTCGACAGGCCTCGACGAGACGGTCGAACGCGTCGTCGCCTCCGAGCCGCACGTCCACATGCATATGGTCGAGCGTGTCGTATCCATGCGACGACGACTCGAAGACAGGGCCGAGCAGCAGCCCGGAAACGCCGAGGTCACGCGCATAGTCCAGCCACGGGACCAGTGCGTCGAGCCCCCGGCCGAGAAAACGGCGGGCACCCTCCGGACGGATCTGCGCGCCCACGAACCCCAGCGGATACACATGCCACCAGATGCCGTGACGCACCCATGCGGGCATGTCGTGGGTGGGGAACGGCGGCGTGGGAGAGGTGTTCCGCGGCGGCTGCGGCGATGTCCTCGATACGGTCATGGGGCCTCCCTTGCATCCTGGGCGCATCGGGGTCGTTCCGATGCCCAACACGATTCAATGTACACCGCGCCGTGGGAACCCGCGTCGCCGCGCATCCATCCCGCGTGGCATCCGCGGCGATTGGCTATAATCGCCTCTGGCCCATGAGAAGAGACGAGGACGGGAAGGGGACGATGACGGAGCAGGATGCGGCGGCGAAGCCGGGAACCGGGAAGGGGAGGGCTGTATCACCCCATGTGGCCAGGCTCATGCTGCTGGTCAACGCGGCGGTATGGGGGTCGGGCTACACCATCATCAAGCACATCCAGGCCACCGTCCCCACGCAATGGATGATGGCCATCCGTCTGTCCAGCGCCGCCCTGCTCATGGGCGTCATCTTCCTGCCGCGCCTCAGACGAGTCGCCCTGAGGCGTCTGGTCGTCCCCGGCATCATCCTGGCGCTCACCTACTGGCTCGGGTTCCTGTTCCAGCTCAAGGGCCTTGAGACCATCGCGCCGGGACGCAACGCGTTCCTGACCGACACCTACTGCGTCATGGTGCCGTTCCTCGTCTGGGCCGTCACACGCCGCCGGCCCAACTGGCGGCATATGCTCGCCGCCGCGGTCTGCATCATCGGCATCGGATTCGTATCCCTGGGCGGCGGGGCGTCCATGGGGGTCCTCGAAATCGGCGCGGGCGACGTCTACACCATCATCGGCGCGTTCTTCTTCGCCGCGAACCTCGTCGCCGTCGGGACGCTCGCGAGGAAATTCGACCCGGTGGCGCTGATGTTCATGGAATTCGTATTCGTGTCCCTGCTGTTCCTCGCCGGCGCGGTCCTGTTCGACGGCGCACCACGGCCAGAATGGGCGCGCTGGGACCTTATCGCCGGCTTCGCCTATCTGGTCATCGGCTCGACCATCGTCGCGCAGATATTCCAGACCGTTGCCATCCGATACGTGCCCACCTCGCAGGCGTCGATCATCCTCAGCACCGAAAGCATCTTCGGCGTGCTCATGTCGGTGGTCTTCTACGGGGAAAGGCTCACCGCATCCACGGTCAGCGGGTTCACTCTGATCTTCTGCGCCATACTGCTCAGCGAGCTGCATCCGACCTCGAACAAAGGCCGAAGGAACAAAGGCCGGAGGTCTTCCGGAACACGGAGGGACCCGTCCCGGTCCTGAGCCGGGAGGAAGGGGCCCGACGCGTCGGTTCGCCGGGTGCCGGTGCACAGGACGTCAGTGCGCAGGGCGTCAGTGCGCAGGGCCCTGGTCCCACCCCGCTATCAGGAACACACGCGTGGGATTCGCCGGCCGCACGATTGAGGCGAACAGCCGTTCGAAACCCGATGCGTCACCGCCGTAGGCGAGTCGTTTCGCACGCCGATAATCCTCCGCGTCGACCGTGCCCCAATCAAGATCCCATCCGGCGCTGTGTGCGAGACGCGATGCGAACACGCGCAACACCATCGCGTTGCCGAAGGCGAAGGGGTGCAGATAGCCGAGCTCGTCATAGAAATGCGCCAGCTGAGACACGAACGCTCCCCGGTCGAGACTATGGAGATTCCGGGCCTCCGCGAGTTCGGAGGCGATGTTCGCGGCCCCCGTCTCCAGCAGTGCGCACGGGAAGAACGCCTGCGGACTCGCCGCGATGGACCCCGACGCGTCATAGGCGCCGGACGCCGTGTCGTGGGAACGCAGCTCCCCGGCCCCGGCGAGCACCCCGCCGAACAGCGTCCGGTGGATAGCCCGCAGTTCGGCGAGATCGCCGCTGAAGGGGGCCGGATGCTCGGCGAGAAGCAGACCCCGCACGAAGACGGCGTCCGCGCAGTCGGCGAGGTCGTCCCCGCCCGCGCCGCATCGTTCAACGAATCCGTCGATGCCGAGCCGCCCCCGCACATAGTCCCTCGCGGACGACATGGTCCGCGGGCCGATCGTCATTGATTCAAGCGCGCAGTTCCGGGCGGAGAAGGCCACTGCGCTCATACGTTCCGCTGGCAACATAATTCGATGATAGACCATCATTCCTCCGGCGGCGCCATCGGGTCGGGCGGCCGCCATATGGGACACGATGAAACCACAAGGGGCCCGCGACCGTGGAATGACACGATCGCGGGCCCCTCCTGGGAAACCTATCCGTGGACCACCTGGATCACTTGGTCAGCAGCGGGTCGAGCACCGCACCGGCCTCGACCTCGTAGATCAGGTAGGTGTCATCGAACGGCAGGTTGAACAGCTGGCGCTTTGCGCCGAACTCGTCGCGCTCGCCGACGAAGTTGATGTTGGCGTCCTTGAAGTCGGGGTGGTCCTTGCCGATGAGCAGGGCCGCGTCGCCGAGGGCCTTGGTGACGCCCACGAGGGACTTGGCGCCGGTGGCCTTGTCGACGACCTTGACCACGAGATACAGACTGTTTTCGGTTGCCATGTTCTGTGCTTCCTTCTCTGTGAATACCGGGTTCACATGTAATACTACGTAATGACGGCGGACGATTACGGATGGATGGTCCACGTGCCGAAAGCGGCGTTCCGAAATTCGGAATGTTAGCGCTCTCCAAGCATGATACCGTGACTCATGGTCATGGGTCGATTACGGCGCGTTGGCGTTTGACGGGGTTTTTGTGGCGATGGACGCCGCCATGCATGGATGCGCCGGCGTCGTGCGGCATTGCGCGCAGGGCGTGCTGGCCGAGGTGCCTCATTTGAAAGTGAGCGCGTAATCCGGAGTGGTGCCTCACTTGGGGTGAGCGCGAAATCCTAGTCCTT
>NZ_QFFN01000014.1 GCF_003129925.1 Bifidobacterium catulorum
CCCCCGGGCGGGGGGGCCCCCCCGGGCGGGGGGCCGGGGCCGGGGCCCGGGAGGGCACGCCGTCGGCCGGAACCGGTGTCCGGCCGGCAATCGTCCGTGCCTACAGCAGCGACGCGCCCTCGTTGAGCATGATGATGGTAACGAGGGCGAGCACCCATACGACGTCGATCATCAGGTCGATGTTGAGACGATAATAGGTGTCCAGCCCGCGGCGCAGGCCTCCGAAACGGCCGTCGTGACGCGGCAGGCCCTGCACCTGCACGCTCGCGTGCGTCAACGCCATGAACTGGATGGTCGTGGCGAACATCAGCACCAGGCACCATGGGCACAGCGCATGGATGACGAACACCGACTGCGTGAACAGCCAATAGGCGTAGGCGAGCGCCGCAAGACCCCCCAGCCAGGTGCATGCGGCGAACCAGCGGGGCACGCGCACGCGGGCGAGTCCGATGACGGCCACGGTGATGAACACCGCCTCGGCGGCGATGCCGAAGAACGCGTTCGGATAGCTCAGGTCCCCGATGTGTATGATCTCCGCCTGCCAGCTTTGCGCCACCGTGGAGCAGGAGACCACGGAGTTGACGTCGCAGTCGAGCTTGACGTCGGGATTCCGCGCCAGATGCAGCGTTTCGGCGGAGAGCACGAACGACACCATCAGCGCCACCGCCGAGGCCGCCAGCATGACGAGGTATGTCCATGCGGCGCCGTGCCGCCATCCGCGCGGCGCGTCCCCGCGGCCTGCGGTCTTGGTCGCGTCAGCGTCGTATGAGGCCACGTTGTCGAAATCGTCGTTGTCGAAATCGTTGTCGAAATTGCCGTTGGCATTGCCGTGTCGGTTGGCGTTGTCGTGTCGGTCCACCATCGTCCCCCCGATGTCCATCGTTTTCCCGCCGTGCCATGACGCGGACTGCGTCATCGTCACATCCGGCGTGTACTTATGACGGCAACAGCTTACGATAGTGATATGACTGCACGAAACGAACACACCATCGGATGGGACCTGCATTGCCACAGCGCATACTCCGACGGCACCGAATCGCCGGAGGGGCTGGTTCTTGAGGCGTGCCGGCGGGGCCTGTCCGGCGTGGGCATCACCGACCATGACACGTGGGCGGGATGGGGCGAGGCCGAGGAGGCCAGTCGGCGCCATGGCATGCCGCTGATGCGCGGCACCGAGATCACGGCGGACATGGACGGCATCTGCGTGCACATGCTCGGACTGCTGTATTCGCCGGACGACGACGTTCTGCGCGACCTGTTCGAGACCACGCGGATCAACCGCACGAAACGCATGAAGAAGATGGTGGAGAACCTGTCCGCCGATTTCCCCATCACCTGGGATGATGTGATCGCGCAGGTGAAGGAGGGGGAGTCGACGACCATCGGCAGGCCGCATATCGCCGACGCCATGGTGGCGCTGGGGTTCTTCCCGGACCGTTCCGCCGCATTCGCCGGCACCATCAACAAGAACGGCCCGTATTATGTGCCGATAGTCTCGCCGGACGCCCGTACGGTGGTCAGGGCGGTCAAGCATGCGGGCGGCGTCGCCATCGTCGCGCATCCGGCGGCGACGTCGCGCAACAACCACATCCTCACCGATGAGCATATCGCCGATCTCGCACAGGCCGGACTGGACGGCCTGGAGGTGTTCCACAGGGATAATTCCCCCGAACAGAGGAAGCGTCTTCTCGGACTGGCGGAGGACCTGCATCTGCTGACGACGGGAGGCTCCGACTGGCATGGCGCGGGCAAGCCGAACGTGATGGGGGAGCACGTCACCGACGACGCCACCGTCGAGGAGATCGTGCGTCGCGGCGCGATCGGGATCATACGGTAGCGATACCGCGGACGGCGATGCCGTCGAGCAACGGAAAACGGCTTCCCGCCGCATGGGAGGGAAGCCGTTATGCATGTCGCCGTACGGGACGGGCGATGACCTAGCCGAGGGCGCCGAAACCGACCGGATGCGAAGTCTCGGAGCCGACGATGGCATATCCGATGGCCTTGCCCGGGATGACGATGCGGCGGCCCTTGACGTCGGTCAGGTCCACCACCGTCCCCTGGCCCACGGCCTCGCTGATGGCGGCGCTGACTTCGTCCGCGGACTTGTCGGTGGCGAAGCTCACCGGGCGTGTGACGTTCTGAATGCCGATTTCGACGTCCATGGTTCCTCCTTGGCCGTTTGGCCGGTTGCTGGTTATCAACACTATCACCGGATTCTAGCGATTGCCGGCGGATTCGGGCGGAACGTCCGCAGGCTCTTCGCTGTCGGCGTCAACGTCGTCCGGCGAGCGTCCGGCGTCGTCGCCGGCCGTGTCCGCGTCCGAGTCGACCAGCGACACATAGCCGGTCGGATGGTCGCCCACATGGTTGTCGTCGGTCATGGGGGAGGGCGTGACGTTGCCGTCGTCGTCGAAATCCGCCTCGGTCAGCCTCGGCATGGCGATGGTACGCGTGCCGTCGGTCTTCACGTCGGCCGGCGTCACCACGTCGGTCTTGGACTCCGGCGCCTGCGGGTGCGCATCGGTCGGCTCGTCCAATACGGGACGTTGGCGCTTGGTCTTCGGCGGGAACGACGTCTGTGTGGCGTCGCGTGCGGGGGCGTCGTCTCGTGGGGAGGACGGCGGTTCGACGTTCCGGTCCTTGTTCCGGTCCTTGTTCCGGTCGGCGGGGGAGTCGTTCTCCAGCAGGGTCCCCACGGTGATCGTGGACGGATGGCGGCCGGGCTGCTCCGCGCCGTCTCGCGTCGTGAGCCTTGAGGCCCGTACGGAAAGCTGATGGGCGAGCCGTTCCACCTGCGCCTTGAATTCGATGATCTTGTCGTTGTCGGCGCGGTCGAGCGCGCGGATGAAGTCGCCCACCTGCTCCATCTGCAGCCACAGGCTGGCGCGCAGCATGATGAGGTCGTCCAGACGGGAGCCGATCAGCCGCGCGTAGGCGGACAGCACGTTGTTGCGGCGTTTGGAGTCGAGCCTGTCGAATATCCACGCCAGGTCGCGCGCCGGATCGTTGACCTGCATGTTGCTCCAATGGTAGATGGCGTTGAGGCCGGTGCTGGAGAACAGCATGTCCCCGTCGTCGAACCCGCCATGCACGGGGCAGGTGTGGAACGACCACAGTCCCTCGGTGGCCACGATGCGGTCCCAGCTCGACGTGATCTCGTCGGGGACGTGGCCCGCCTCCTTCAGCCGGGCTATCCACGAGACCAGCTGGTTGCGGATCTGCATGGACGAGAACGATGGGTACCGCTCCTTCTCCAGGAACGCCGGGCGCAGACGGTGGATGGCGCCGATGGCGGTGCCCACGGAGACGCACTGGCTTTCCGTCAGCTGGTCGAGCGGCGTGGCGAAGCCGTCGTTGTGCACGGAGACGAGCACGGCGGTGGATCCGGTGGGGCCGTTGGCATGTTCCCCGGACTGGAACGCGACGGTGCGCTCCAGTGCGAATCCCAGTCCAGCTGGCTCCTTGGCGCGCAGCAGCGCTGCCGATGAGTTCGCGCGGGTCAGCAGCCGCTTCCTTCCCGCGGCCGTGTCGGATACGCTGACGTCGAACTCCCTTCCCGCGGTGTCGGTGACCACGGCGGTGTCGATGCCGTCGTCCCCGGAAAGCGGGTATTGCTCGGATTCGCGCGTGCTGGCCACGGAGAGATTCGGCATGGCGGCGGACGCAAGGGCCGCCAGGGTAAATACTGAACGTTCACTCACGTGTTCCACTCTAATGCAAGTCGGGTCCCGAATCGTTCAGGAAACCTGCGAGAATGGGTGTGTGAATGCAAAAGGCGAGGAAATTCTCCAAGGGCTCGACGAGGCGCAGACCAGGGCCGCCCGGGCGGTCGACGGGCCAGTGCGCATCATGGCCGGTGCCGGGGCCGGCAAGACCCGAACCATCACCCGGCGCATAGCCTACGCCTGCGCCACCGGGGCATGGAATCCCATGGGCAGCCTGGCCGTCACCTTCTCGGTGAAGGCCGCCGCCGAGATGCGCTCCAGGCTGGCCGCGCTCGGTGTGCCGCAGGTGAAGGCGGCCACATTCCACTCCGCAGCGCTCAAACAGCTGCGGCGCGTATGGCCCGAGCTGAGCGAGGCGTACTTCCCGGGCATCATCGAGGACCCGCGGCAGTCCGTCTCCGCCGCCTATACGCGGGTGACGGGCAATGCGGACGCCGATCCGATGGCCATCCGCGCGCTGTCGGCGGAGATCAACTGGACGAAGGTGTCGCTCATCGCCCCCGAGGACTACGAACGCGTATGCGCCGCCACGCACCGCATCCCGCCGGCGGAGCTGGACGCCGGCCGCATGGCGGACGTCATCATGGCGTACGAGCAGGCGAAGACGGGCCGCAACCGCATCGACTTCAACGACATCCTGCTCATGGCCTGCCATGTGCTCGAACACTTCGAGGAGCAGGCCGCGTCGATCCGCTCCCGTGTACGTTGGGTCACCGTCGACGAATACCAGGACGTGTCCCCGCTGCAGCACCGGCTGCTGCGGCTGTGGATGGGGGACCGCGACTCCCTGTGCGTCGTGGGGGACCCGGCGCAGACCATCTATTCGTTCGCCGGCGCCACCAGCCATTATCTGCTGGGCTTCGCCGACGAGTTCCGTTCGCTGAACGCCGACGTCAGGCTGGAGACCGACTACCGTTCCACGCCGCAGATCGTGCGGTACGCCAACCGCGTGCTCTCCGCCGCGCCATGCGCCGGCGACTATCTCGATCTTCGTTCGGGACGCGAGTCCGGCCGGAGGATGATGTGCTCCTCCTACGACACCGACGAGAAGGAGGCGCAGGGGGTGGCACGGAAGATCGCTTCACTGGTGGCCCGTGGCGTCGATCCCGACGACATCGCCGTGCTCATGCGCATCAACGCGCAGGGGGCGATGGTGCGCGCGGCGCTGTCGCGATTGCGGATCCGCTCGCGCATACGTTCCGAATACGGTCAGAGCGGGGCTGCGCTCATCGACTCGTCCGCCGCGGCGGCGCGGGCGGCGGCCGCGGACCTCGCAGCCGGCCCCGCCGGGGCCGTCAGCATCTCCACCATCCATGCTGCCAAGGGTCTGGAATGGCGGCATGTGTTCATCATCGGGTGTTCGGAGGGGCTGATGCCGTTCGGATCGCCCGCACCCGGGGACCTTCTGGAGGAGGAGCGTCGGCTCATGTATGTGGCCGTCACGCGGGGAGAGGATACCGTGGACCTCTCCTTCGCCACGGCCAAGGACGGCGCGAGTATGCAGCGGCGCACGCCCAGCCGGTTCCTCGGATAGAGCGGGACGGGGCGCACCGGTCGGCGTCAGCCGTTGCCGTTGCCGTCGGTACCGTTGCCGCCGTCGTTGCCGGATTCGGAGCCGTCGTCGCCCGCGCTCCCGTCCCCGTTCTCGTCCAGCAGTTTGCTGAGCTCCGCGTCCCAGTCCACCGAGGTGGCGGGGCGGCCTTCATCGGCGGCCGTGGAATCCGGCGCGTCGCCTGTCCCGTCCGGCTTCTGGTCGGCGAACGTCGGCAGCAGGTCGGGATGCCCCCATCGGCCGTCACGTCCCTCGGCGCCTTCGGCCGCCGTGACGGCCTCCCACAGCCCCGCGGCCTCGCGCAGGCGCTTCGGCCGGAGCCTGAGGCCGAGGAGCGATTCGAACGTCAGCTCCGCCGGGCCGCCGACTGCGCGCTCGCGGCGCATCATCTCGCGCAGCTGCTCGATGTGCGGCAGATGCGCCATGCCGGCGCGCCACACCACGCAGTCGACCCAGCCCTCGACCAGCGCGAGCAGCGTTTCGAGGCTGCCGAGCGCCTCCTTCTGCTCGGGGGAATCCCCGATGCCCACCTTCGACAGGTTCACCGCGCCGGCGATGGATTCCGGGTTCATGGCCTCGGCCTCGCGCAGCTGCTCCTCCATGGCGTCGAGATCGATGGAGATGCCTCGCGCGTACTTGCCGATCAGCGCCTCGAACCGCGGCATCAGCCACGGCACGGAGGCGTAGAGCCGGGCGTGCGACACCTCGTGCAGGGCGAGGAAGCCCATCACCTCGGACCGGTCGATCTCCAACTCCTTGGCGTAGGCGTCGATGTTCTCGGGGATCAGCGCGCCGGCCGGGTTCTTCAGCAGTGCGATGCCCTGGTCGAAGCTGCCATGCACCTCGCTGGAGAGGTTGCCCGCCGCGTTGCCCAGCTGCATGGCGAACGAGGTGTTGCCCAGCAGCTTCATCAGCGTGGACGGGTTCTTGAGGTCGTCGGGGATCGGAATCGGCACGGGGCCGGCGAAGATGCCGGACACCTCGCCGTCGAGCGCGCCGCCGAGACGCTCCGAGAACACCGAGGCGAGCGCGTCGTTCATCGATTCCGCGACCGGCGCGGCGAACGAGGCCCACGAGGGCAGCGTTCGCTCCACCCATTCGGCGCGGGTGAGCACGTCGGCCTGCCCCTTGACCGGATCGAACTCGGTCACGGTGTCGAGCCACAGGTTGGCCTCGCTCAGCGACTGGCGTGCGGCGGCGCCGTCCTCGGCGCTGACCATCGAGGCGGAGCCGGCCTCCCTCGTCTTGTTCAGGGCGATGGACTGGGCGAGTCTGACGTTGATCGGCCCCTCCTCCATCGTGCGGTGCACGTCGCCGGCGGTGTTCAGCCCGCCCGCCGTCAGCGCCTCCGCCAGAGAACGGACCTCCGAAGGCCTGGGCAGCCCTTCGACCCCCTGGCTCATGATCTGCTCGCGAATCGATTCGGGCAGCGCGGAAAACTGCTTCCACGCCATCTCCCCCTGAACCGGGCCGAAGGAGTCGATAAGCCACTGATGCAGTTCGTTGTCTTCCATACCTTCACCATCTGTTGCCGACGCACGGGCGCCGCTACGGTTGTTATCGTTGACTCCAATAATAAAAGAAGTCCTTTCCATCCATACTATGAGGGGTATGCCCATCATGCATCTCAAACGCGTCAAGTTCGCCGTCAGCGCCATGCCGTCGCGGGTCATACGGTATTTCCGCGTCCGAGGCCTCCGATACAGCCTGGGCCTCGTCGGCGCCGTGCTGTGCGTGGTCATGCTGTGCATGCCCAGCGGATACGTCACCGAGGGGCCCGGCCCCACCCGGGACGTGCTCGGCACGGTGGACGTCGGTGACTCCGGTGACTCCGGCGACGCCAGGCCGATGATCGTGGTCAAGGGCGCGAAGACCCATGACGACACCGGCCGTCTGCTGCTGACCACGGTGAACAGCTACGGCATCGACTGGCCTCCGACCAACGCGGAGGCGCTGCTGGCCTGGGCGAACCCCCATGCCGGCGTGCTGCCGCGCGAGGCGGTGATCCCGCCGGGGCAGAGCGGCGAGGACTACACGCGCACGGCGAAGAAGGAGATGACCGGCGCGCAGGACGCCGCGTCCACGCAGGCGCTGAGGTTCCTCGCATCCCGGGGGATGGACACGTCCGGCGTGACGGTGTCGATGAACGTCGACGAGATCGGCGGGCCGTCGGCCGGCATGATGTATGCGCTGGGCGCCATCGACAAGCTCACCGAGGCGGATGAGACCGGCGGCAGGACCATAGCCGGCACCGGCACCATCGACAAGGACGGCAAGGTGGGCGCCATCGGCGGCATCCGCCTCAAGATGATCGGCGCCCGGCGCGACGGCGCCACATGGTTCCTCGCCCCCAAGGACAACTGCGGCGAGGTCGTAGGCCATGTGCCCGACGGATTGCGCGACGTGAGCGTATCGAACCTGTCGGAAGCGTACGATGCATTGGTCGCCATCGGCCAGGGCAGGGGGGACTCCCTGCCGCATTGCGCCGCCGAATAGCGGGCCGATGAGGCGGAACGACCACTATTCGCACATTCGTGGTTTCGATGCCGTTGTTGTTCCGCAAGTGTTGCTATGCTGAATCCGTGGTTGAAACTACTAGGCATACGGCTGACGTTTTTGGGTTCCATTCCGGCGATATCATCCAGGAGTGGCTATGGGACGACGACGTGGATGATTCCATCCGCGAGGGCATCGAGACCATCACCGGCGAGGACCTCGTCGACGAGGATTATGATTCCGACGTCGACGGCGTGATCCTGTGGTGGCGTGATGGCGACGACGAGGATGCGTTGTCGGACACGATCATGGATGCCGCCACCGTGCTGAACGAGGGGAGCCCGTTCTGGGTGGTCACCCCGAAGCCTGGACGCAAGGGCGCCGCCGGCGCCACGACCATCGAGAACGCGGCGAAGACGTCCGGCATGAACGCCGCGACCCCGCAGACGGTGAACGCCGACTGGAACGCGGTGCGTCTGCGCGCGTTCGGAAAAGGAAGATGATGATGCGGGGCCGGTGATGGCCCCTTCCATTCATGAATCGTCGATTAGGGCAGAAAAACGACGGTTTTCGGCCGGTATCGGCACATTCGTGAATTGAACAAGGCCGTTGGATCGTTTCCAACGGCCTTTCTATCGTGGGTGATAAGGGACTCGAACCCCTGACATCCACCGTGTAAAGGTGGCGCTCTAACCAACTGAGCTAATCACCCGCAATCGTCTAGGATAACGCATACCACCCGGTATGTGCTTCCGCGTGTCGTGTCTTTTGCCGGTTTTTTCGTGTCCGTCCGGTTCCGATACGATATTTGACCGCGCAATCACGTAAGGTGGCTGTAGTCGAAAGAAATCCATCGCAGCCGAGGAGGTCGGTTTTATGGCGCATCAGCGTGAGACAGGGCGCAACGGTGCTTCGATTGCCAAGGCGGGAAAACGCAAGTGGGGCTATGACGTCAGTCAGGTCGACTCCTTCCTCGAACGAGCCCACACCCTGTACGAGGACGCCGAACCGAAGATGACCCAGGAGGACATCCAGAACGTCTCGTTCGCCTTGGAGAAGAACGGATATGTGATTTCGCAGGTCGACGCCGCGCTCAACCGGCTGGAGAAGGCCGTGGTCGACAAGCAGACCCAATGGGACGTGGCCTCGTTCGGCCGCGTGGCATGGCGCGCGACCACCGAGCAGCTCGCCCACAGCCTGTATCCGCGATCGGAGCGTCCCGAGAAGGACCGGTTCTCCCCGGGGGAGGAGAAGAAGCCGTCGTATGACCGCAGGCAGGTCGACCGTCTGGTGACGCAGATCGTGGGCAAGATCCGTCGCGAGCTCGGCGAATCCGATCAGGACGCGGACGCCGCCGCAGACGCCGAACTGACGTCGATGCGCGTCTCCAACATCATCTTCACCCAACGCACCGGACGGCACGGATACAGCGAACGGCAGGTGGACGCCTATCTCAACCGCGCGGTGCAGGTGCTGTCGCGCCTCGAATCGTTCGCGCGCCTTGAAGGGTCGCTGTCCAGCGTGGAGGAGGGGGACGTGAAGCCGTCCCGGTCAGCCGTGCAGTCCACGCCCGCTCCGCTGAGCCAACGCCCCACTGAGATGCTGTTCAACGCCGTGCCCCAGCCGAAGAACGAGGCCAAGACCGAGGCGCTGGAAGGATACGGATACGCTCCGGGTAAAGAGGACACGTCGAAGACGGGCGCCGGAAACGGGAAGGAAACCCCGTCATTCCACGATCTGCGCAAGGCGGAGAACGAGATATTCAACGCCGGCGGCGACGGACTGCCCTTCGCCCAATCGCCGGCTGCGGCGGTCAGCGGATCGCTGGCGGGCCTGGTGAACGCGACCACCGCCGGAAACAGCCATCCCGAACCGGCTGCTGACAAGCCGGCCACTGACAAGCTGGCCACTGACAAACCGGTTGCCGATATCGGGCAGAAGCCCCGGCGCTCGCGGCCTGCGACGACGCCGGAACCATCCCCGTTGGAGGAGACCGCCGCATACACGCCGGACGACCTGCCGGCACCCCCGTCTCCGGACGCCGGATCCTCCCACCGGTTCGACTTCGCGGCCCCGGCCACGCCGAAGACGGAATCCCCGGCCCCCGCCCCGGAACTTTCGACGCAGGAGCCCTCGCCGGCACTTGGGGCGACGGAGGCGTACTCCTTCGACTTCGACGCGTTCGACAACGGCGGCGAAAGCAATGGCAACGGCGTCGCCATCGACAAGGCGGACGGACCGGATGCGCCGGCGTCCGCTTCATCGCCGTACCTGGCCTCGTCCTACGAGTCGTCGTACGCCCCCACGTATTCCGCCCCCGCGCCGGGTGAGGCCGGCTCCGCGAAACCCGCCGAATCCCAGAAATCGGACGGTGGCACGGACCATGACGGCCGGACATCGACGGCCGAAGCCGACGACTACCTGTCGTCGCTGCTCGACACCAGCTCCATACCGGCCGTGGACTTCCACATCCCCAGTCTGACGTTCCCCACGAGCAACATCGAGAACGACGAGAAGAAATCCTGAACGACGGATACCCCGATCCAGAAGAAACAGGTGAACATCAAGTGAGTCAATCACCGAACGACAACCCCACGGACGCCTATCTGGACGACGTCTCCTGGCATCGTAGCGTCATCGTGCTCGGATCCACCGGATCCATAGGCACCCAGGGGCTCGACGTCATCGCACGGCACCCCGACCGGTTCGAGGTCACGGCGCTCGCCGCGGGAGGCTCGCATATCGCCCTCCTCGCCGAACAGGCCGCCAGGTTCCACGCCCGCCATGTGGCCGTGTTCCGCGAGTCCGCGGCCGACGAACTGCGTGACGCGCTCGCCGCGCTCGGCGTCTCCGACATCGACGTGGCCGCAGGTCCGCAGGCCGTCATCGACGTCGCGTCGCTCGGCGCGGACGTCGTACTCAACGGCATCACCGGCTCCATCGGCCTCGAACCCTCCATCGCCGCGCTCAGGGCGGGCTCCCAGCTCGCGCTCGCCAACAAGGAGTCCGTGGTGGCCGGAGGGCATCTGCTCTTCGACTCGCAGGTGCGCGCAGGGCAGATCAACCCCGTGGACTCCGAGCATTCGGCCATCTGGCAGTCGCTCAGGTCCGGCACCCACAACGAGGTCGAACGGCTCGTCGTCACCGCGTCGGGCGGCCCGTTCCGCGGCCGCACACGCGCCGAACTGACCCACGTGACGCCGCGGGAGGCGCTCCACCATCCCACATGGAACATGGGGCCCGTCGTCACCATCAACTCCTCGACCCTCATGAACAAGGGGCTGGAGGTCATCGAGGCCAGCCGCCTGTTCGACATCCCGCCGCAGCGCATCGCCGTCACCGTGCATCCGCAGTCGATCGTCCACTCCATGGTCGAGTTCCGTGACGGCGCCACCATTTGCCAGGCCTCGCCGCCCGACATGCGCCTGCCCATCGCCCTGGGGCTCTCCGCACCGGACCGGCTGCCGAACATCGCCCGGCCATGCGACTGGACCACCGCCACGCAGTGGACGTTCGAACCGCTTGACGACGAGGCGTTCCCCGCAGTCGAACTCGCGCGCCATTGCCTCGCCGCATCCGAAAAACACACGGCCGTGCTCAACGCCGCCAACGAGCAGGCCGTGCACGCGTTCCTCGACGGCCGGCTGCCGTATCTGGGCATCACCGACACCGTGCGCGAGACGCTCGACGAGCTCGACGCCGAACTGCGCGGCGCGCCCCTGTTCGAATCCGTGGAGGAAATGAGCCGACTCGAACAAACTGCGCGCCGGCTGGCCGACGATTTGATAGACAGGCAATCGTGACTGATTCCAACACCATGATCCCGACCGCATCCGACGCCTCTTTCCGCAAGACGGGAGCGCCCTCCATCGGGGAATCCCCGCTGCATGCGCGGCGCAGGTCCCGTCGCATCATGGTCGGGCCCGTACCGGTCGGCGGAGGCGCGCCCGTCAGCGTGCAGTCGATGACCAACACGCTCACCGCGGACGTGCCGGCCACGCTCCAGCAGATCGCCGAGCTGACCGCGGCCGGCTGCGACATCGTGCGCGTGGCCGTGCCCAGCCAGGACGACGCCGACGCCCTGCCCGAGATTTGCCGCAAGTCGCCGATCCCCGTCATCGCCGACATCCATTTCCAGTCGAAGTATGTGTTCCAGGCCATCGACGCCGGATGCGCGGCCGTGCGCGTGAACCCCGGCAATATCCGCAAGTTCGACCAGGTCGGTCCCGACATCTGCAAGGCCGCCACCGACGCCGGCATCAGCCTGCGCATCGGCGTCAACGCCGGCTCCCTCGACAAGACGCTATACGCCAAGTACGGCGGACCCACGCCCGAGGCGCTCGTCGCCTCCGCGCTCAAGGAGGCCCACATGTTCGAGGATGTGGGCTTCCATGACTTCAAGATCTCGGTCAAGCACCATGACGTCGTCACCATGGTGCAGACCTACCGTCTGCTCGCCTCCAAGGGCGACTGGCCGCTGCATCTGGGCGTCACCGAGGCCGGTCCGCAATGGCAGGGCACCATCAAGTCGTGCCTCGCGTTCGGCGCGCTGCTGGCCGAAGGCATCGGCGACACGATCCGCGTGTCCCTGTCCGCGCCGCCGGTCGAGGAGGTGAAGGTCGGCTGCAAGCTGCTCGAATACCTGGGGTTGCGCGCACGGAAGTTCGACATCATCTCCTGCCCGAGCTGCGGCCGCGCGCAGGTGGACGTCATCCAGCTCGCCAACGCGGTGACCGACGGTCTCAAAGGCATCACCGCCCCCATCCGCGTGGCCGTCATGGGCTGCATCGTCAACGGCCCGGGCGAGGCCAGGGAGGCCGACCTCGGCGTCGCCTCCGGCAACGGCAAGGGACAGATCTTCATCAAGGGCAAGGTCATCAAGACGGTTCCCGAGGACCAGATCGTCGATACCCTGCTCGGCGAGGCGCACGCGATCGCCGAACGCATGAAGGATGAGGCCGAGGCGAACGGCACCACGCTCGACGCCGCCCCCGTCGTCATCCCCATCACCCCCGACATCAGACGCCACACCTCCTGACGGGAGGCGATTGGAGTTGGGGCATTGTCTATTCGCAGGGCAATCGACAATGTCGTCAATCGTTGAGAAGCGCATACAATGGCTGTATCGTTCCATCCAGGGAGATTGAACGGAGGTCGTTATGTCTACTATGACATTGAGCATTCCCGATGTGGATACGGCGAGATATGTGGATGCCGTGGATGCCGCGCACGCTGCGGGTATTGACTTCGATGAATATCTGCGCCATGCGATTAATATGTTTGCTCGGCGCGATGATATCCGAGGTCGTATGCCTCATGCGCTGTCGACCGATAGAGTATTGCGCACTGACGCTGATTTCGATGCGTTTGAACATGAAATGCTGGGCGATGATTGACATCGTGTATTTCGATTTGGCGCGATTCGATCTCAAAAGACTCAGCAGATACCGTCGTGATTTTGCAGCTGAGGTATTGCGTATCGTCCGCGAGGAGCTACGTGTCGATGGATGCGTCTCCGTTGCCTATGATCCATAGGTATTGGGCGATCCGGACGGGCATTACTCCGGTTATATGGAACTCCATGCGTTCGATGATGTGCTTGTATTGTATTATCCACCGTCCCCGACGGATTTGTCAGGATTCAGCGGGTCTGTACACATACCGAACTGCATGCCGGTGCCTTCAGGACGGAGTGGCCGCGTTCCTGGTGCACGCCTCGTTGCTATGATATCCGCTGATGAGTGATCGGCCGTCAGATGTGTCTCATCGGCGTATGACCGGCATCGGCAAGAAAGATACGATACCGCGGGCTTTTGTCCTCAATGAATGAGAGTGAATGACTTCGCAAGAGTCACAGCGTTTTTTTCTGGAATTCCCGTGTGCAATAGATATGCCCATGACCTCACCGCAGCTCCTATTAAATGCGAAGGAGAATATGGCGCAAACATCAGATTACTTCACTTCTGAATTTGTGAAAAAGAAGATTAGATAAGCGAGATAGTTTAGTTATCGAATTCAGCTTTGCATTAAGAACAAAAGCCAAGCGAGAATCTAATTCCACTGCATTCTATCAGCAGATGTGCTCTGTGGGTGATATCATGTAATTCACTGATTCAGCGAAGGTATGCACGATGCAGTGTGATATAGCAAGGCAGGGGGGAGACCACTATGTTTGATGAATCTAGGATTGCGGCATCCTTGTCTCCAAGGAGAAGGTGATGTTAGACCAGATTGTTTGTTCGCATTGTGGCAGCAGTGAGTTTATTGACAGAGGAGATATGCAAATATGTGCATATTGCAGGTCTCTCTTTAGAAGAAAAGCTCCGTATAACGAAGAATCAGGTGCAACTATAGATGTTATGGAAGATGTGAAGCTTCTTCTGGAGAAATGTCGAAAAGACCCGAGTCGTGCATCGAGATATGCAGGGCTGGTGCTTGACATCGATCCCACAAATCAAGATGCTTTGCAATATCTCTAAGGAAGGGATGCGTTATGAAAGTAGCGCGTATTGCTTCATCGAATAACTTCGATGAAGTTGAATTCATTCAATTTCTTAAAGAAAACCAGTATCCGGTGAAATCAACTATTTTGGGAAGTGATTTGGAAGATTCAGCCGTTAATGGTGCGATTACCGCCTACAAAGCTAGGCTATCCGAAATTGAGTTGAAAAAAGAACAAGATAGACGGAAAGAAGAAGAAAAACGCGCCGAAATACGAAAAGAAGAAGGGGCGCGAAGAGCTGCGATGTCGCAGATTCTTATCACTTCGGGATTCAATTTTGACGGTTATTCTATTAAGAAATATTCTGGATATATATCCGGCGATGACGTATTACAGATAGATCGAGGTCGAGAAGGAATTTTTTCTAATCCCACCGCTGTTGGTCCTGCCATGAGTAAAGCGCTTGTTAGTCTACGTCGTAATGCTCTTGCTGAGCTTAAGGAAGCTGCTCTCGACTTAGGCTGTAATGCTGTTATCGGTGTTGATTTCGATTACATGACTTTGGCTCCAGAGACAGTGAACATGAATGGAGGAACTCTATATCTTCCGTATGTGTTTTGTGTCACTGCTAATGGTAACGCTGTTGTGATAGAAAAAAAGGCATAGACAACAATCATCAGGGGGGAGTTATGGGTTTCGTCAAGGCGTTTTCAGGCGCTTCCGGAGGGACTCTTGCTGATCAATGGATTGATTTTTATACGATTCCAGATGGGTTGCCCGCGACTGTTGGCGTGTGTAAGGCGACACAAAGTGCGAATAGTATTTCGAGAAGTTCTAATCGATCTGCAAGTGACTGCTTGATAACGAATGGTTCTCGCATTGTTGTTCCAGAAGGCTATGCTCTTGTGACTTTCGAAGACGGCAAGGTTACAGGCTTCATTTCAGAGCCTGGAGGTTACACATGGCATTCAGATAACATTAATTCAAAGAGCATCTTTGCAGGAGACTCCTTACGAGACGCAATCATAACGCAAACTATCAAACGTTTTGCATTCGGGGGTACGCCGGGTTCTTCCCAGATTGCTGTATATGTTAATCAGAAAGAGATTCCCAATCTTCGTTTTGGCACACCAAATGAAATATACTGGGACGATGCTTTTCTCAATACACAAGTTGGAGCATCAGTGCGCGGCGTATATACGTTAAAGATTATTAATCCTGTTCTCTTTCTTAAACAGTTCGTCCCTGCTGATTATTATTCGTTCAACAGCTACTTAAAAGTGTTTGATTTGTCTGATTTTGAGAATGATTCAGCGACACAGCTATTTAAAGAAGTAGTTGCCTCTCTCGCACCAGCATTTAGCGCATTCGCGAGGAAAAATGGTGGATCGGTTAGGATGTCCGATTTGCAATCAGATTCAGCGAAGTTTGCCGATACTTTTTCGCAGGCAATTGAGAATAACTATTCTTGGGGTGCCGGCCGAGGAATTAACCTTGTCAAGGCTTCTATTACGGCTATTGATTATGATTCGAAAACGAAGGAGCTTATTGAGACGGTACAACGCGCAGATGCGCTTATAGGAGCACGGGGGGTTTCGAATCTTCAGGCGTCATTTGCTGAGGGGGTTCAGTCTGCAGGATCTAATCCAGATAGCGGCGCATTGGGAATTGCTTTCATGAATATGGCTATGGGTGGCATTGGCGGCATGACGGTCGGTGCAAAAGCCACTACTGAGGCGCATAAGGAAGAGAATACTGATCCATACGAAAAACTTGAACGACTTAAAGAACTGATGGATAAAGGTGTTATTAGCCAAGAAGAGTTTGATTCAGTCAAACGGAAGACTCTCGGCCTTTGAATAGAGTAGACCCCAGGGGCGGCGGCGTATAGAATGTCCTGCGTGTTCGAACGCCGCAAACCCCAGGATCCCACGGAATGGACGTGGTCGAAGAAGATGCTCGTGAGCATCCCCATCTTCATCATTCTGATGGGCATACTCACGTCGGTCTCGCACATCACCACCGTGGAATGGAAGAACGAGCCGACCGACCGCAGCGTCGAGACGCTGGCGGCAAGCACGGCCGTCACCTTCCGCAACACCACCGGCGGGACGTTGCCCAAACGGGGCGACCATGACGTCCAGACGCGAAGCGAGTGGATCGACCTCGTCCGCCCGTCGACGGGCGAACGGCAGCGGGCGCACGTGCTCATCCGCTCGCCGAAGACCACGGCCGCCGAACACAGTCTGCCCGCCGTCGTGTTCATGCACGGTGCCGGATACGGCACCGCCGACAACTCCTTCGGCGACGTGGCCGAGGACCTGAGCTCCGCAGGATTCGTCACCGCCACCGTCGACAAGCCGGTATGGTCCACGAACGACATCACCCGCGACTATCCGGCCTCGGCCCACGCATACGGGCAGGTCGTGGACTATCTGCGTTCGCTGCCCTCCGTGAATCCGGACAAAGTCGGCATCTACGCCACGTCGGAAAGCACATGGATATCGCCGTATCTCGTACGCGACGACGGGAACATCGCCTTCCAGATACTGCTCTCGCCCATGGTGTACAGCCCACGCCACGCCCTGGGGTTCTTCGTGGCGCAGGACTTCGCCATCGTGGGCGCCAACCCCGGATACCAGTCCATCGTCCGCCGCGTGTTCAGCGCCGACATGGCCAGATTCGGCCTCGGCAACCTCGACTTCGACCCGCTTGTGGCCCAGGGCTACGCCATACCCACCTTCGTGGCCTACGGATCCAAGGACGTTATGACCGCACAGGTCGACGGCATCGGGGAGATCGAGAACATGGCGAGACGGACCGACAACTGGGACGTCACCGTACGCAACTATCCGGTCGC
Organism: Bifidobacterium catulorum; assembly: GCF_003129925.1. GTDB lineage: Bacteria > Actinomycetota > Actinomycetes > Actinomycetales > Bifidobacteriaceae > Galliscardovia > Galliscardovia catulorum. Next base: position 17,079 of record NZ_QFFN01000014.1, read on the forward strand.
CAACCATGTGATGAGGCTCGGCGACGAGGCCGAGGAGGGCACGCCGCTCGTCGACCGCTACGAGGACGACATGGTCGACTGGGCGGTCGGCCGGGCGCATGGTCTTGAGGAGACGTCGCCGCCGATCGCCGGCGCCACCATCTACCAGTCCATCGCCGTGCCCACCAACCTGTACGCCCACGGCAAACTCACCATATACGGTGCCGTCATCCATGTGACGGCCGCCGTCATGCTGGTCGTGGCGGCCCTGCTCAACATCGTCGCGCTGATACGCAAGATAGGGCATCTCATACGGCGGAAAGGCCCGCTGCTCGGCTACGTGCGCGGATACCAGCGGGTGCTCATCGCCATATCCACCACCACCATGGCGTCATTGCTTCTGTTCATGGCCGGCGTCGGACAGACCATCTGGCGCATGGTCGGACTCATATGGGGCGGCGCGCCCGAAGCCCCGGGCATGATCTACTGGAGCTGGTATGCGATCCAGGGGGCCTGCGCCATCGTGGTATGGGCATGGTCTCGCGTGTTCTGCGAAATACTGCACACCATGTCCATCAAAGGACTGCTGCGCACCCCGGAGGAATGGCGCGCCGACTTCAAGGTGCGCAGACTCACCGGGCGTCCAGTGCTGCGCATCCGCGACTGGCATCCCGGGCCGGTCATAGCCTCCACGCGGTTCGGCGTCGTCATGTTCGTCGTCACCACGCTCACCATGTTCTGCATACTGCTCGTCCTGGCGTTCTGGGGCCTGTTCATCTACTGACGACGACGGCCGGCCTGGAACGACCGGCGGCGAAAGGAACGCGATGCCACTCTACAAGGACGAGGGACTGGTGCTCCGCACCGTCAAACTCGGCGAGGCCGACCGCATCATCACCATCCTCACCCGCGACCACGGCAAGATCCGCGCCGTGGCCAAAGGCGTGCGACGATTGAAATCCCGGTTCGGCGCCAGACTCGAACCCTTCATGCGGGCCGACCTGCTTATCGCCACCGGACGATCCCTGGACGTCGTCTCCCAAGCCTCGTCGAAAGGCATGTACGCCGACCGCATCATCACCGACTACGATTCCTACATCAACGCCGGCATGGTCGTCGAGACCGCCGACCGGCTGTTCTCCGCCCTCGACGAGCCATCGCCACGCCAATACCTTCTCGCCGTCGGCGCCATCTCCGCACTGGCCCGGCATCTGCACGCCCCCGGAGACATCGGCGAATCCTACATGCTGCGCGCCCTCGCGCTCGCCGGATGGCGTCCTCGTCTCGACGCCTGCGTCGTCTGCGGCGAGACGGAGGGCCTGTGCGCGTTCTCCGTGCCGGGCGGCGGCGCGATGTGCGGCAAGGACCGTACGCCCGAGGCAAGACGCGTGACGGCCTCGCAGCTCGCGAGGCTTCGGGCGCTGCTCGCGGGGGATTGGGACGCATTGAATGCGGCGGTCCGGGCGCGCGGCGAGGCCGGCGGCGACGTCGCGGCGGCGGACGTCGGAGTGGTGGACGTCCGCATGTCGGCCGGCGGCGAGTCCCATGCCGCGGCGGTCCATGCCATAGTTGAAGAATGGGCGGAGTATTATCTTGAGCGCCCGATTCGTTCCGCACACTTGCTAGATTCATAACCATGGCTTTTGAACACGTCGATTACACGTCGCTCGACATTCCCGCGGCGCCCTTCTCCGACCCATCGATCATCCCTGATTTCCCCAAGGGCAAGGTGCCCCGCCATGTGGGCGTCATCATGGACGGCAACGGACGCTGGGCGCAGCAGCGCGGACTCGTGCGCACCAACGGGCATCAGGCCGCCGAACCCGTGGTGTTCGACACCATCGCCGGCGCCATCGAGGCGGGCGTGCGTTATCTGAGCCTGTATACGTTCTCCACCGAAAACTGGAAGCGTTCGCCCTCCGAGGTGCGGTTCCTCATGGGATTCAGCCGCGAGATCATCCACCGCCGCGTGGCGCAGATGGATGAGTGGGGGGTGCGCGTGCGCTGGTCCGGGCGCCGTCCCCGGTTGTGGAAATCCGTGATCGACGAGCTTGAGACCGCGATGGAGCGTACGAAGAACAACAAGGTCATCGACGTGGTGTTCTGTATCAACTACGGCGGGCGCGCCGAGATCGCCGACGCCTGCGCCGCCATCGCGAAGGAGGTGCGCGACGGTCGCATCTCCGGCGACCGTGTCACCGAGAAGATGATCGCCCAGCACCTGTACAACCCCGACATCCCCGATTGCGATCTGGTGATTCGCACGTCGGGCGAGCAGCGTACGAGCAACTTCCTGCCGTGGGAGGCCGCCTATGCGGAGCTTGACTTCGTGCCCGAGCTGTTCCCCGACTGCGGGCGCGAGGTCCTGTGGCGTTCCATCGACCACTACATCCACCGCGATCGACGGTTTGGGGGAGTGAAACGCTAGCAAGCGTTTCACTGCCGCGCCGCAATTGTATCGAGCGGCGTGGCGGATAGGGCGCGGCCGTGGGGCCGTCCGTTGTTGCTGGAGTGAAACGCTGACGGCGTTTCACTGCCGCGCCGCGCGGTGGTTCAGTAGCAGTCCCACGTGTAGGCGACGCTTGAGAAGTCGAGTCGGCGCAGCCGTTCCGGCTCGATGAAGAAGTTCATCACTCCGGTGTCTCCGAACATGAGTCGTCCGTCATCGAGCGAATCCAGTTGGAGCAGCGGGGTGGTGAACCGCTCCAGACCGGAGCCGTCTTCCCGAGGATCGTCCTGGGTGAACATGCCGTAGCCTCCGATCCGTTGACCGGCACCGCCCAGCATGTCGTCGAGCGCGTCGCGAATCTCCGCATCATGCGTCTGGAAGAAGTCGCGGTCGCGCTCGTTCAATGCGCCCAGACAACGCTGCAGCAAGGCTTCGAAACGGAAGTCGGAAGTCGGCATCGCCTGCATGGACGGTTTCGGTTCCAGCCGGAACTCGACGTCGGGGTCATGCAATGGCAGGTCGGTGTCGTCCTTCCATTCGGGGCGGACGATCCGTCCCCGCCGTACGTCGTCGGGAACGGGAATGTATCGTATGCGCCATGAGCGCTGCAGGGTCAGGTGGTCCCAGTCCATGCCGAACAGGGAGTCGTCGCCGGCGATGAAGAACTGCAGCAGCCCATCCTGGGGGAAGTCCTGCAGGCGGGGGAGTTGGGAGAAGTTCAGCTGGGCGAGGAGGAACAGCGGCTCGCCGGTCTCCTTGTTCCTGGGCGTGCTCATGGCTGGTGGCACATAGAACGCGCCGCCGATCTTGGTGTCGGTGATGGAGGGCGTGTCATGCGTGGGGAGGAGTTCGATGGACGGCCGCTGCGTCTCGTCGCGGACCATCGATGCGATCATCTGCGCCAGATAGTCGGTCAGCTGGGGGATGCGCTGCGTATCGGAATAGGCTTCGTCCCGTTGGATTCCCGTGATGTTCTCCGCTATGGGGTTGGGGGTGTTGCGGACGATGTCCCGCTCGTCCTTCGAGGCTTTCCCTCCGAACAGCTTGTCCAGGAATCCCATGGCGCTCTCCTTACCGCATGACGATGCGCTTCGCTACGACCGCGCTACGACATAGCCTAATCGCCGGCCGGTGCCTTCACTGGGTGCAATGGTGAAGAAGACGTGTTCATTGGCACCGGTATCGCGGGTTTCCTCGCGCAACTTGTCGCCGGAGGGGGCCTTTTGCGACGATTCGCGCGAGGAAACCTCGGATTCCGCCTAATTGGCGTAGGGGAATGGCGGGGAGGGGATGCCGGGTTGGCGTGCCAGCCCGTGCGAGGAGAGTATGCGTGCGATCCTGCCGGGGTAATCCCAATCCGCATAGTAGAAGCGCGTAGTGCTTGAGCCTTGGCGTTCCAGGCAGCGTTGCCGGTCCCGCTCCTCGTCGACGACGTCACGGATGGCTCTGCCGGACGTCATGGTCGGGTCCACGTATTTGCGCACGCCGTCGAATTCGCCGATGAGTTTCGACCCGTCCTCCCTTTGCCATAGGTAGTCGACGCGATGCACCCGTCCTCGTCGCTCCAGACAGGGGAATTCGACCTGGATGTCGTCCGTCGGGTATCCGATGGTGGCGAATACGCCGCGGCCTTCGGATTCGCCGCCGTTCTCGCTGCGCCCGTCCGCGAGATCGAACATCGCCTCTATACGCTTCCGGTCCCGTACATATGGCAGGGAACATGGATAGTTCCGCAACACCAGCGGATCGACCTTGCCCAGGCGCAATGCCGAATCCATCGGAGCAAGCGCATACCGCGCCGGCAGTCTCGCCACGCAGTCGTAAAGGGTGCGCATCAGTCCCGTCACCTGGATCCCGTCGAGTGTCTCCACATCGGGATGGGTGATCGCATACCGTATGAGCCGCGTGGAGGGCCGGATGCGCGTCGGACGGTCCGAGACGATGCAGATCGGTCCGCACAATCGGTACGAGCAGTCCAGCCCATGCATGACTGCGGCGGTGGGCCCGCAGAATACCCAATCCGGATGCATTGCGGAGAGCGAGCGCACGACATGCCGCACCTGCTCGTGACGGTCGAGGCGTTTCCAATAGTCGGCGCGCGCATACAATCCGCGATATGGACGCACCACTGCGCCGGATCTGACGCGTCGCGCAATCGCGCTGACGTCCGTGCCGGTGCGTGGCCGGGCGCAACGCCGCGCCAGCTGTGCGGCGTCGAAGAGCAGGTTCAGTGCATGATGGTCGTCCATGGGAAAAGTCTACCCGCCGCCATGCTCCGTACGTTCCGTTCGGGCCTCCGAACCGCGCATGTCGGTGCTGATTCGCCTCGCCGAAATCGTCGGTATCGCGGGTTTCCTCGCGCAACTTGTCGCCGGAGGGGGCTGTTTGCGACGATTCGCGCGAGGAAACCACGGATTCCGCCTAATTGGCGTAGGGAAAGCGAAGGCCCGGCTCCGTGGAATGCGGAACCGGGCCCCGGGATTCGGGAATCGGACGGATGCCGATCAGTCGTTCAGGGAGCGACGACGCAGCATCAGCGCACCGCCCACACCCAGCAGGGCAAGCGCGGCGACGACGCCTGCGGCGACGTTCGTGCCGGTCTTGGCCAGAGCGTTGGACTTGGGCGCGTTGGCGTTGTTGCCGGTGGTCGGGGTGGTGGTCTTGCCGGCGTTGACGGCGGGCTTCTTGTCGTTCGTCTCGCCGTTCGGCTTCTGGCCGTTGTTGCCGTTGTTGTTGTTCTGCTCCAGCACGACCTTGTCGAGCGTGGTGAACACGTAGGTGACGGTGGCACCGGATTCACGGCCGGTGTAGGTCACGGTCTGCGTGTCGAAGTCGTCGTAGGAGCGCACGGCCTTGCCGTTCTTGTAGACGGCGAACTTGGCGCCGCCCTGGTCGGTGCCGTTGGCGGCGGTGTAGTGGAACAGCTTCTCGGCGTCCTGCGCGCTGTAGCCGGGGACGGAGTTGTGCAGTCCCTTGAGCTGGGCGTCGGTCAGCTTCGTGTAGACGGTCGTCGTGGCGGCCCATCCGTCGAAGCCCTTGCTGGTGTCCTGCTGCTCGGGGAAGGTCCAGTACGAGGTCTCAAGGTAGGTGCGTTCGGCGGCGCTGAAGCCGGAGAGCACGTCCTTCGGCTGGGTCGGCTGCTCGGGTTCGGTGGCGGTGACGGTGACGGTGAGCTTGGCGGAGACGCCTTCGGCGGCGGTGCCCTTCTTGCCGGTCAGCGTGACGGTGGCCTTGCCGGCCTTCACGGCCTTGACCCGCACGTCGGTGGCGGGGTTGGCGCCCATGTCCACGAACTCGAGGACCTTGTCGGTCTGTTCGATGGCCCAGTCGAAGTCGGCCTTGTCCACGTTCTCGAGCTTGGCGCTCAGGCCGAGCTCCTCATTGACCTTCAGTGTGGTCGTATTGTTGGTGAAGCCGTTGCCGTCCTTACCGACGATGGCGGCCGACTTGGCCGCGGGCTCGGTGGGCGTGGTGGCCGTCAGGTGGATGGTGCCGCCCTTTTCGTTGCCGAGGACGGTCAGGTAGGCGCCGGCCTTGAGATCCACGGTCTTGGATTCCACGCTGGTGCCGGACTGGTTGCCCTTGACGGTCAGGGAGAAGGAGGAGTACTTGCCGGCGTTGGGGTCGGAGGTGAAGATGCCGTCCGCGGTGCGCGATCCGGGGTACATGCCCACCTGAGCGGTCTTCAGCTGGTCGCCGGTGGCGGTGTACGTCACGTTGTATTCGCCGGGCTTGACGCCGACGTACTTGGTCTCAGTGGTGTGCTTGTCCTTGGTGGTGGTGCCGTTGTTCAGCACGGCCGTCGGGACGTCCTTGTCGCTGTTCACCGCGACGATGCCGAGGGAGCTGCTCTTGAGGCCGTCGTTATGCGTCGGCAGTCCCGACAGTGCGAAATCGTACGTCTGGTATGTCGGTTCGGCGGCGGATGCGGCGGTCGTGCCGGCGAATCCGGCCATGCCGACGGTCAGGGCCGCGGCGAGCAGTCCGGCGGCCGCCCTGGCGATCCGGCTGGTCTTCGTCCATGTTGTCATTGTGACGAACTTCCTTGTCTCTAGGGATAATGCGATCGTGCGGCGTTTCGTAAAACAGCACCGATACAACCCCACGAATACCTCCATGATAATCCTTAACGGGGGCTTGGGAAATACTTGGATAAAACTACGTAATTGCTGAATTGTGCCGTTATCCGGGGATATAACGATTTACGGGGGGTGGTTCATCGACGCCCCGCAATCAAGTTCAACTGTTATGGTTTCGTGTTGCACAGTCGGAAAAACTGTTGTACTGTTCTATATGACAGCACAACAGTACTGGTGCGGTCCAAAAACAGAAAGGGGCAGGGAATGAGGCTGATCATCTCTTCCGTGTCCGGCGAACCCATCTACGAGCAGATCAAGACGCAGATCCGCTCGGCGGTGCTCTCCGGCGAACTCGAAGCGGGCGAGGCGTTGCCCTCGCTGCGCAAGCTCGCCAAGGAGCTCCGCGTCTCCGTGCTCACCGTCACCAGGGCGTACAACGAACTGGCGGGCGAGGGCATCGTGCGCAACGTCCAGGGCAAAGGCACCTTCGTCATGCCGAAGGGCAATGACGTCATGAGGGACCGGCTGTCCGAACGGGTGCGGGGATGCCTCGCCGAAGCGGCGAAGGCGGCGAAGGCGGCGGACATCCCGGCCGCCGAACTGCACGCCATGCTCGACGAGGCATACCGCGGCGATCCGCGGAGTGGGAAAGCCCGGAAAAACAACGACATATGACCTCCGCTACGTACTTTTTTGCGGAAATGCATACGGAAGTCATGATGACAGGGGAAAGGCAGACCATGGCGCTCGACACGATCGCCGACGCCACGCCGCTCGCACTCAGCGTGAACGGCGTCGGCAAACGGTACGACACCGGCTTCCGGCTCGACGACATCACGTTCGACCTGCCCGCCGGATACATCATGGGTCTCATCGGACCCAACGGCGCGGGCAAGTCCACGCTCATCAGACTGATCCTCAACATGGTACGGCGCGACGCCGGCTCCATCGAGGTGTTCGGGCTCGACAACATCAAGGACGAGGAACGCGTCAAGGAACAGCTCGGCGTCGTCTTCGACTCCAGCTATTTCGTCGACGTGTGGACCGTCAACAAGGTGGAGCATGCCGTGCGCGGACTGTATTCCACATGGAATCACCGGTTGTTCGGCGATTATCTGCGTCGTTTCGGGCTCGACCGGCGCAAGAAGGTCAAGGAGCTCTCGCGCGGCATGCTGATGAAGCTCATGCTCGCCGTGGCCCTCAGCCACGACGCCCGGCTGCTCATCCTCGACGAGCCGACCAGCGGCCTCGACGTGCTCGCCCGTGACGAGCTCATGGACATCCTCCACGAATACATCGAGGACGGCGAACACACCGTGCTGTTCAGCACGCACATCACATCCGACCTGGAGAACGCCGCCGACTTCATCACCTACATTACCCGCGGGCGGCTGTACTTCACAGGCCCGAAGGACGAGTTCCTCGACGCGTTCCGCGTGGTCAAGGGCGGGCTCGGCGACCTTGACGAGTCGCTGCGGGAACGTGCCGTTGGCATCCACCGGTATGAAACGGGATTCGATGCGTTGCAGCGGGTGGAGGATATCCGCGACCTGCGCGGGGCAAGGCAGTCTCGGCTGCTGGTGGAGCCGGCCAGCATCGACGAGATCATCCGGCTGACGAACGTGAAGGACGGCGACAAAGGAAAGGGGAACACGCGATGAACTCGGTGATCAGATCCATGCGCGTGGACTGGGCGCGCATGACCAGCGCAGGGTACGGCATGATCGCCGGCTACGTGTTGTCGATGCCGATACTGATGGCGGTGCTGACGCTCGTCTTGAGCGGCGACGATACCGTTGCGGTGATCCTCTGGCTGTACAAGTACCTTGCCGGCCTGAACCTGATGATGTACGTGAGCTTCATGACCTTCCCCTCCGTGTATCAGGATATGGGCAACAATGCGGATATGAACGGGCTGATGCCGGTGTCCCGTCGCAATCAGGTGCTGGGACGGTACGCGTATCTGCTGCTCTTCGGCGTGGTGTTCGTGGTGACCACGGCCCTCACGTATCCGCTGGCCTTCGCCGTCGCCGGTCGGCTGGGGTCCATGGGCGCCCTGCCGTGGGGGATGCTGGCCGCACTGCTGTTCGCATACGTGGTGCTCGCCGCCATCGTGCTTACGCTCGTCTATCGATTCAAGTCGCAGACGCTCCTGTACGTCGTGGTCTTCGCCGGTTCCGGACTGGTGCTGTGCGGATTCGTCCTTGCGGCGCGGTTTTCCGAGCAGGTACAGATGGTCATGGGGTGGCTCGGCTCCCACGTGTTCTCGTCGGTCTGGATCACCGGCGTGCTGGGCGTGGTCATCGCCGCGGTCGTGCTTGCGGGTTCGTATCTGCTGTCGGTGAGACTGTACGAGCGCAAGGAGATGTAGGTTCGTTCCATATGAACGGCCGGTGAGTTCCCATAGTGGGTTCTCACCGGCCGTTTCGTTCCCTTGACTGTTCCTTCTAATCCGTGTTCCTTCTAATCCGTGGAATGCGGACTATTCCAGTCCGATGGACCTCAGATGATGCGTGGTCAGGGCGGTGACGTTGAGATCGCCGGATTCGGCGGCGAGTCTGATCGCGCGCGGGCCTTCGGCCGCATAGCTGTAGGAGCTGAGCACCTGATGGCCGTCGTTCACGTAGACCTCCACGGAGCCGCGGTCCACGAACACGCGCAGCTTGAGTTCATCGGCCTCCAGCTCGGCACGGTCGAGCGGCGCCATGCGGTAGCCGCGGTCGCCGTATTTGTTGGCCTGACGGTCCACGACCACGCCGCCGAGCTGGTCGTCGTAGGCGATGTACGTGTAGGAGCCGTCCTCGGTGGCGTGCACCTTCAGTCCCGCACGCTCGGCGGTGGTGTGCCTCAGATCGATGGTCATCTCGATCTCGACGGCTTCGGCGTCGTCCATCACCGTGCGTTCGGTGCCGGACTTGACCTCAAGGGCGCCGATCTCGTCGGTGTCCTCGCGCAGGCCGGCCATCTCGGCCGCCGGAGCGGTGTGCACGTCGCCGTCGTCGCCGAGGAACACCTCGCGCGGCAGCGTCAGCTGTCCGCACCAGCCGTCTTCCTGCATCGGGATCGGGTCGACGAACGGGCTGAGCCAGCCGTACATGATCTGCCGGCCGTCGGTGTTGTCGGCGGTGTCGCCGGGCACGGTGTTGAACGACTGCGGCGCATAGAAGTTGTGTCCGCAGTCCCACAGGCGGAAGTCGGTCTCGGGCTTGAACTCGCCGCCAGGCTCCCACGTGCCGATCATGTATCCGGCGTTGTTGGCGTTGCGGTTCATGAAGCCGCTCGGCTTCGAGCCCATGGCGGAGAAGCCGATGACCCACTTCTCGTTGCCGTCCTTGTCGGTTACGGGGAAGAAGTCGGGGCATTCGAGCATGAACACGTCCGGGTCCGGGTGCTCGAAGAGCACGGTCCTGAACGTCCATTCGACCATGTCCTCGGAGGTGTAAAGCCACATCTGGCCGCGCTTCTCGGCGGAGGAGACGCCGAAGGTCATGTACCACACGCCGTTGGTCTTCCACACCTTCGGGTCGCGGAAGTGGGAGTTCACCTTCTCGCGGGGGCAGTCGACGACGACGCCCTTCTTCTCGACCGTGTTGAGGGTGTCGTCGGTCGGTTCGGCGAGCATCTGCACCTGCCATTCGCCGTCGGAGCCGTCCACGCCGTTGGCCCAGCGGTGGCCGGTGTAGTAGAAGCGCGCGTGGCCGTCGTCGTCGATCACGGCGGAGCCGGAGAACACGCCGTCCTTCTCCTCCTCAAGGCTGGGGGCGAAGGTGATGGGTTCGCGGCGCCACGTGACCATGTCGTCGCTGGAGACATGGCCCCAGTGGCAGGAGCCCCATCGGGTGCCGTACGGATGCAGCTGGTAGTAGACGTGCCAGCGGCCCTTGTGGAAGCACAGGCCGTTGGGGTCGTTGATCCAACCGCCGTCGGACGCGATGTGGAATTTCGGGTACCAGCGGTCGTTGCGCGAGGCCGCCAGCTTGGCGACTCCGGCCTCGGCCTTGGCGAGTTCCTCGCCGTGGTCCTTGATGGGGGAGTAGGTGGGTGTGAAGTCACTCATCGTCGAATGGTCCTTTCTTGTTTGCGGGTTGGGTTTGCGCTCTGCTATGGAAGTGGGCTCCCCTCAGTCCGCTACGCGGACAGCTCCCCTCAAGGAGGGGAGCCGAGGGTATGCCGCGGGAGGGCTTACTTGGCCTCGGAGGCCTTGGCCGCTTCCATCTCACGAAGTTGCCTGTCGGTGTAGAACGGGTCGCCGCCGACCTCCTGGTCGTCGCGCTTGATGACGAAGATGCCGTAGATCAGCGCCGCGAGCACGATTGCGGAGATGACCCAGAAGGTCACGCGGGAGCCCATGTCGTTGTTCGGCATGATGGCCGACATCTTGTCGTGGAAGGCGCCCAGTGGCGTGGAGAAGATGACCTGGCCGACCTGCGAGGCGATCTGGAATCCCACCATGTACAGCGTGGCGGAGAGCTTGGTGTCGAAGTGCAGGGTGAAGTAGCGGAACGCCGGCAGGCAGAACAGCGGAACCTCGATGGAGTGGAACAGCTTGACGATGGACACGGTGACCGGGTCGTGGAACACGCCGCACAGGCCGATGCGCAGGAACATCACGGTGGCGCCGAGCAGCAGGGCGTTGCGCACGCCGACCTTCCTCATGATGATCGGCACGACGCCCATCATGGCGGATTCGAGGAACACCTGGAAGCCGTTGAGTGTGCCGTAGGTGGCGTTGCCGATGGCCTCGGTGGGGAAGAGGTTGGCGTAGTAGGTGGGGAACATCTGCTGGTCGAACACGGTGTAGAAGGTGTTGGTCAGCAGCATGAAGACGATGAGCACCCACAGGGTTGGCATCTTGAGCACCGCCACCATCTCCTTGAAGGAGGGGTTGGTGGGCTCGGCGTTCGGGTCGGATTCCTTCTTCAGTTCGTCCTTCTGCTCGCTCGGCACCCAGAAGGCGTAGACGAGCAGCATGCACACGCCGAAGGCGGAGCCGACCCAGAAGTTGATGAGCGGGTTGATGTTGAACAGGAAGCCTGCACACAGCGCGACGATGGCGTAGCCGAAGGAGCCCCAGGCACGGGACTGGCCGTATTCGAAGCCGAACTTACGGGAATAGCGTTCGGTGACGGCCTCGAACAGCGAGCAGCCGGACATGAAGCCCGCGGAGAGCACGATGGATCCGAGGAACGAGCCGATGTAGCGGGTGGTGCCGCCGGCGAGGATCATCGGCGCGTAGACGAACTGCACGAACGGGCCGACGAGCGCGGCGACGAGGGAGACGAAGATCACCAGCTTGCGCTTGATGCCGAGCTGGTCCTGGATGGCGCCATACACGAACATGATGACGAGTGTGGCCAGCGAGTTGATGGAGTAGATGGTGCCGACCTCGGCGTTGGTGAGCCCCACGCCGGAGATGAGCCAGCGCTGGAAGAACGACCACCAGATGCCCCAGGAGCAGAAGAACAGAAAGATGCCGAAGGAGCTTTGCAGGTATGAGGGGTTCCGCCAGACCTTGTTGCTTGCCATGTCGATTCCTTTTCTCTCATGGTGTTTCCGACTTGGATCTTGGATTCGCAGCTTTGCGGTTGTGGTTCATTCGCGACCACGCCTGCCGGGGCTTCGTGGCGTTCTGATTGCATCTATTGATTGCGTCTATTGGTTGTGTCGACTGATTGCATCGACTGGCTGCGTCGATTGGCTGTGCCGAATCATATCGCCATGCCCCGTTGCCGTGGTCTTGGTTAACGATATTAACAATGGAATGACATTTCGTCAAACGATTGACGTCATGATTGACAACACCATGGCGGGAAGGTTGGTATTCGTGGGAAAACGACGGTGGAAAAGCGGGTATCGCCGGCGTGTCGCCGGGGGTGGGGTGAGTCGCCCCGTCAGATGTGAAGACAGGTGCGGTCCCTCGCCGGGGCCGCACCCGGATGTCCGCCGTGGACTATCGACGGACCGATTCCTTGTCGATCAGCGTGCAGTGGATGCGTGCCGCATTGCCGTCCAACGGCGGGATGGGGGAGCGGGTCTCGGGCAGCGGCAACCCGCCGAGGGAACGATGCTCGATGAGGGAGACGAGCTTGAGCGTGCTCCAATATCCCATCTCATAGTGCGGCAGGTCCACGGTGGTCAGCCGTGGGGCGAGCGTCTCCGCGAAGATCCGGTGGTTGTCCACGCCCACGACGCTGACGTCGCGGGCGACGACGAGGCCACGCCGTGCCGCGGCCTCGTAGACGTACCATGCGCGTGCGTCGTTGAAGCAGAAGAACCCGTCGGGATGTCTCTCGTCGAACAGCCTTTCGACGACGTCGAGCGCGGGCTGGTTGAAGGTCGTGCCGACCTCAAGGCCGGGGTCGAAGCGGCGCCCGGCCTCCTGCAGCGCCCGGCGGTACCCGGCGCGCCGTCCGGTATCGGCGGCGTAGGTCCGGTCGTTGGCGCCGATGTAGGCGATGCTCCGGCAGCCGGCGCGGATGAGATGGCGTGTGGCGTCGTATCCGATGGACTCCTCGTCGGGGACTATGGACGGTGCGCGCCCGTCCGCGTCGCTGCCATCCAGCAGCACCGTGGGAAGCGGCTTCACCCCCTCGGGCAGCGTCGTGCGCTGGTTGAACATGCGGGCGTAGATGAAGCCGTCCACCCCGTATTGCCTGAGCGTGCTGATCTCATGGTCCTCAAGTTCGGCGTCGCCGTTCGTGTTGACGGTCAGCAGCATGTACCCCAACGAGCGGGCGGCGTCCTGGGCCCCCAGGATCAGACGCCCGGCATACGGCGTGGTTGCGATCTCGTCGCTGACGAAGCCGAGGATGCGCGTCTTGCTGGTCCGCAGGCTCCGCGCGAGCGGATTCGGCTTATATCCCAGAGTCTCCGCCGTTTTTCGCACTTTTTTGGCCACGGTGGGTTTCACTCGCCCGACGTCCCTGTTGTTCAATACCAACGACACCGTCGAGATTGATACCCCCGTGCGTTCGGCGATCTCCTTCATCGTTGTCATAGGCACTACGTTAACGCTTTTCGCGCTGACCGCCCCATGTTTATCGCTTTTGCCTCAGGATTTCGTTCACCAGATCGACCTTTCCCTTCATCTGATGGTCGAATCCCGGACGCATGTCCATCTGCAGGCTCACCTGGGTCCGGTACCCGTGGTCATAGAGCACGAAGGCCGCGCGTTTGACCATGGCGAGCACGGCGTCGTAATCCCCCTCGATGTCGGTGCTCATGGCATGGGTGCTGTTGTCGAGACCGGAATCGCGGATGACGTCGATGACCTGCGCCACGTATTCGCTGAGCTCCTCGCCCACGCCGGTCGGCCAGATGGTCAGTTGGGCGAGCGTGTTGACATAGCGTTCGGCCGGGTTGTCCTCCCCGCGCGGCGTCGCCTGGGGGCGTGGCGCGTGCCCGTGACGTCCTTCCCCGCGCACGGACCTCCACGCCTCCACGAGCCGTTCCGTGGCGAGGCGCGGGTCGTCGGCTCCGGCGATGGCGGAGACCACGAACCATCCCGCCGCCTTCGTGCGGGCCAGCGGGGCGATGTCGGCGAGCTTCACGCCTCCGCCGACCACCACCGGATAGGCGCTGACCTCGCACAGGCGGGCGATCGCCGCGATGGATCCGGCGTCGTCGTCCGCCTTCTCGATGAGCGTGGCCTCGGGCTTGGTCCCGGTCGGATGGACGGCGCCTGCGCCGATGTAGTCCACCACGCCCGCGGGGAGCCCGTCGATGATGTCGAACAGCTCCGTGGTGTTGGCGGAAAGCCCGACGATGGCGTCGGGTCCGAGCAGCCGACGGCATGATTCGGCGGGCACATCGGTCTGGCCCACATGCACGCCGTCCACCTTGATGCCGAGCCCCCGGGCGGCGAGCACCGCGTCGAGCCGGTCGTCGATGAGCAGAGGCACCGTGTCGGACTTGCCCGCCTCGGCTATGACGTCGGCGATGTCCCTTGCCATGTCGATGATCTCTCCGGCGTCGGCGTGCTTGGCGCGCAGCTGGACGATGGTGGCGCCGCCGTCGAGCGCCTGACGGACCACCTCGGTCACCGGACGGCCGTTCGTGTCGTCGGGGCCGAGCACCAGATATGCGGAAAGGTCGAAGGAGTCGCGCATGGAGGCGTAGGGGAAACGGAAGGTCATGACATGTCCTTTTCCATATAGATAGGGGACTGGGCGATCTCGTCCGCCGTGGTGTTCCACAGGGCGTCGAGGAAGGCGGTCTGGAACGAGCCGGGGCCGTTCGCCTCACGTTCGGCGCTGTCGGCGGCGCGGTTGTAGTGCAGCGCGGCGGAAACGGCCGCGGTCAACGGGTCCGTCACGCAGGCGTAGGTGGCGGTGACGCCGCCGAGGGAGCATCCCGCGCCGGTGATCTTGGTCATCCACCTGCTTCCCCCCGGAAGGCGGTAGTCGGCATCGCCGTCGGTCACCAGGTCCACCGCCCCGGACACCGAGACCACGCCGCCCGTGAACCGGGCCAGCGCGTGGGCCGCGGGGATGGCCTCGTCCACCTCGTCGCTGGCCTCCACGCCGGCCCTGCTGCGCGAGTCCGCGCCGTCGAGCCCCCAGATGCCGGCGAGGGCGATGGCCTCGGATGCGTTGCATCGGATGATGTCCGGGGGGGTGGCGGCGAAGGCGCGCAGGATGGCGCCGCGCAGTTCTCCCGCACCGGCGCCCACGGGGTCGAGGACCCAGGGCAGGCCGTGTTCGGCGGCGTCGCGCGCCGCGGCGGGGTATTCGGTGCGGAAAGGCTCCAGCAGGGTGCCCATGTTGATGTAGGTGGCCTTGGATGCGCCGTGGTCGAGCGCTGCGGCCTCCTCGCCGCTGTAGTGCATGGCGGCGGTGCCCCCGACGGCCAGCTGGGCGTTGGCGACGAGATTGATGGTGACGAAGTTGGTGAGCGACTGCGCCAGCGGCGTGGTGCGTCGCACGGCGTTCACCGCCGCGGCGACCGAGACGCGCAGCGGGGCGGCGATGCCGAGGTTGCGACGGGCCGCCGGGGCCGCGGATTGTGTTGCCGAAGTCATCGAATGCCTCCCTACGATGGTGTTAGCCAACAGGTTCCAAGGGTCAGGCCGCGGCCTTCTCAACCTTGCGGCTCGGGCCGCGTCGGTTCCCCTGGCATGATGGTTCCATAACGTATGCGGCGGCTAGGACAGTGGCGGCGTGCGCGGCCTCCGTCGCGGCGCGCGGTGTGTCAGTGCTGGGCGGTAGAGTCGTTGCCGACTATTTCGACATCGTTGACCCCTATATAGAAGGTGGATTGTGGCTGAATCGAAACTTGATGCGGTGGTGTCCCTGGCGAAGCGTCGCGGGTTCGTGTTCCCGGCCGGCGAGATTTACGGCGGCACGCGTTCCGCATGGGACTACGGTCCGCTTGGCGTTGCCTTGAAGGACAACATCAAGCGCGAATGGTGGCGCTCCATGGTCGTCACCCGCGGCGACGTCGTGGGCGTCGACACCTCCATCATCCTGCCTTCCGAGGTGTGGGTGGCTTCCGGCCACGTGTCCGTGTTCAACGACCCGCTCGTCGAATGCCTGAACTGCCACAAGCGCAACCGCGCCGACAAGCTTGAGGAGAGCTATGCGGAGAAGCATGGCGACACCCTTCCGGAGAACGGCATGGCGGACATCGTCTGCCCGAACTGCGGCACCCGCGGCAAGTGGACCGAGCCGCGCGACTTCAACATGATGCTGCGCACGCACCTCGGGCCGGTGGAGGACGAGAACAGCCTGCACTATCTGCGCCCGGAGACCGCGCAGGGCATCTTCGTGGACTTCAAGAACGTGATGACCTCCTCGCGCTCCAAGCCGCCGTTCGGCATCGCGAACATCGGCAAGAGCTTCCGCAACGAGATCACGCCCGGCAACTTCATCTTCCGCACCCGCGAGTTCGAGCAGATGGAGATGGAGTTCTTCGTGCAGCCCGGCACCGACGAGGACTGGCACCAGTACTGGATCGACGCCCGCACCCAGTGGTATCTGGACCTCGGCGTCAAGCCGGAGAACCTGCGCCACTACGAGCATCCGAAGGAGAAGCTCGCCCACTACTCCAAGCGCACGGTGGACATCGAATACAAGTTCGGCTTCCAGGGTTCCGACTGGGGCGAGCTTGAGGGCGTGGCCAACCGCACCGACTTCGACCTGTCCGCCCACGCGAAGCACTCGGGCGAGGACTTGAGCTACTTCAATCAGGCCACCGGCGAGAAGTACGTGCCGTACGTCATCGAACCCGCCGCGGGCCTGACCCGTTCCCTCATGTGCTTCCTCGTGGACGCCTACGACGTGGACGAGGCCCCGAACACCAAGGGCGGCGTGGACAAGCGCACCGTCCTGCGCCTCGACCCGCGTCTCGCCCCGGTCAAGGCGGCCGTGCTGCCGCTGAGCAAGAAGCCCGAGCTGAAGTCCGTGGCCGAGGATCTGGCCGCCGACCTGCGCCAGCACGAGTGGATGATCGACTACGACGAGTCCGGCGCCATCGGCCGCCGCTACCGCCGTCAGGACGAGATCGGCACCCCGCTGTGCGTCACCGTCGACTTCGATACGCTTGAGGACCACGCCGTGACCATCCGCGACCGCGACACCATGAATCAGGAGCGCGTCTCGCTGGACAAGGTCGCCGAGTACGTGGACGCCCGCATCGGCGAGCACCGCACCCGCGTGCCGATGAAGCCCGTCGCCATGGGCGGCGAGGCATGGCCGGACTCCGTGAAGATCAACGAGGCCGGCGGCCTGTACTGATCCCACACGCGTTACACCGGTTCCCCGGCGTGGCCGGACCACAAGGGTGGCGTTCCCTGCGAGACGCCACCCTTTAGTCGTCTGCCCGCCGGTCGTGACATCCAAGCGTCAGGAAGTGGAGGAATATGGAAGAGAACAGCTCCCTGCCCCCGGTCGATCTCGGCCCCATCCATGTGAAGACCCCGGTCGTGCTCTCCCCGATGGCGGGCGTGACCAACTGGCCGTTCCGCGTGCTGTGCGAGGAATACGGACCGGAGGGGCTGTACGTGGCCGAGATGATCACGGCGCGGGCGCTGGTGGCCCGCAACCCCAAGGCGCTGCGCCTCTGCCGTTTCGCGCCGGGCGAGCGGATCCGGTCGTTGCAGCTGTATGGCGTGAGCCCCGCCATCGTGGAGATGGCCGCGCGCATCGTCGTGGACGAGGGCATGGCCGACCATGTGGACCTGAACTTCGGATGCCCCGTGCCCAAGGTGACCCGTCGCGGCGGTGGTTCCGCCCTGCCATGGAAGAGCGGACTGTTCCGCGACATCATCCACCGGGTGGTGAAGGTCTGCTCCGAGGCGGACATCCCGGTCACCGCCAAGATCCGTGTTGGCATCGACCACGACCATGAGACGTTCCTCGACGCCGGCCGCATCGCCCAGGACGAGGGATGCGCGGCGGTGACGCTGCACGCCCGGACCACCGCCGAATACTATGGCGGCCACTCGGATTGGAGCCGCATCGCCGAACTGGTGGGGGAGCTGGACATCCCCGTCTTCGGCAACGGCGACATCTGGAGCGCGGACGACGCTTTGGCGATGGTGCGCCGGACCGGTTGCGCGGGCGTGGCCATCGGCCGCGGATGCCAGGGCCGTCCGTGGCTGTTCGCCGACCTCAGGAACGCCTTCGCCGGGTCGGACGAGCGCATGGAGCCCACGCTCGGCGAGGTGGGGCGAGTCATCATGAGACATGCCGAACTGCTCACCGAGTTCTACGACGGCGACGAGACGATGGCCGTCCACGACCTGCGCAAGCATGTGGCCTGGTACCTCAAGGGGTTCCCGGTGGGGGGCGGCGTGCGCAAGGCGTTCATGGAATGTGAAGACTTGGCGGATGTCCGCCGTCGGATCGACTCCCTCGACCCGGACATCCCCTATCCCCGGGCCGTCGAGGACAAGCCTCGGGGCCGTGTGCGCTACGCGAAGAAGGTGCACCTCCCTTACGGTTGGCTCGACTCCCGGGATCTGACCGACGATCAGCGACGCACGGTGATTAGCGCCGATCCGTTGGATGCCTCATACTGAGTCATATAGAGAAAACCCGTACACGCTATACAATATTCACGATTGAACGGTAATACTGCGATAGAGTTAGGCATAACCGTGAGTGACAGGAGCATACAGTGAGCGACATTGCCGAAGCTGACAACTTCAACAATAAGACCCTCATCAAGGTCGTTGGTGTGGGCGGAGCCGGCGGCAACGCGGTGAACCGAATGATCGCCGAGGGACTGCAGAACGTCCAGTTCGTCGCCATCAACACAGATGCCACCGATCTGCTGCGCTCGGATGCCGATGTCAAGATCTCCCTTTCCGACAACACCAACCGAGGCCTCGGCGCGGGCGCCGACCCGGAGAAGGGCGCCAAGGCGGCCCAGGACCACCAGTCCGACATCGAGGAGGCCCTCAAGGGGGCGGACATGGTGTTCGTCACCTGCGGCGAAGGCGGCGGCACCGGCACCGGCGCAAGCCCGCTGGTGGCCCGTTGCGCCCGCCAGCTCGGCGCGCTCACCGTGGCCGTGGTCACCCGTCCGTTCAGCTTCGAAGGTCCCCGTCGCTCCTCCTCCGCGGACACCGGCATCCAGAACCTGAGCAAGGAGGTCGACGCGCTGATCGTCATTCCGAACGACCGCCTGCTCGACCTGTCCGACCGCTCCATCAGCATCATCGACGCGTTCAAGACCGCCGATTCCGCACTGCTGGCCGGCGTTCAGGGCATCACCGACCTCATCACCATGGTCAACCCGTACATCCACGTCGACTTCGCCGACGTCACCTCCGTGCTGAAGGATTCCGGCACCGCGCTGTTCGGCATCGGATCCGCACGGGGCGAGGACCGCGCCAACCAGGCCGCGGAGATCGCCATCAGCTCCCCGTTGCTCGAATCGAGCATCGAGGGCGCCCACGGCGTGTTGCTCAACATCGCCGGCCCCATGAACCTCTCCCTGCAGGAGGCCAACGAAGCCGCCGAACTCGTACGAGAGGCCGTCCACCCCGAGGCGCAGATCATCTGGGGCCTCGCCCTCGACGACGCCTACGGCGACGAGGTGCGCGTCACGGTGATCGCCGCCGGCTTCGACGCGAAGAAGGACGTCAAGAGCTCCTACCGGCCCGTGGAGCGCAACGCGACGCACGAGCGCACCGAGGTAGCCATGCCCGAGGTCCCCGAGCTGCGTCTCGAAGACATGAACACCCGTCCCGCCGCGGCGCCCGAGCAGCAGCCGACTGCACCGGCGCCCCAGCAGGCGGCGCCGCAGGCCGCCCCCGACCGCACCAACGAGCAGCCGGTCGTCAATCCCCACACGACGTTCCCGGATTCCGGCTTCGACGATCTTGACATCCCCGATTTCCTGCGCTGACATTTTCTGAAGGAGAACTATGGCCGGTTTCATGAAGAAGACGATGTCGTATCTCGGCATGGCCGATGTCGACGTCGATGACGACATCATGCAGGAGGAGCCCGACGCCGCACCGTCGTCGTTCGACTCCGACTCCACCGTGACGCCGGCCTCCCCGGTGACGGCGAGCCCGGCGTCACCGTCACGTTCCCGCCAGACCCCGTTCAAGGCCCAGCTCAACCGTATCACCACGATCCATCCCAAGACCTACGAGGAGGCGCAGCTGGTCGGTCGCGCCATCCGGGACGGCGTGCCCGTGGTGCTGAACCTCACCGGCGTGGAGGAGAGCGTGGCGTATCGCATCGTGGACTTCTCCGCGGGTGTCGTCTTCGGCGTGCGCGGATCCATCGAACGCGTGACCCCCCGCGTGTTCCTGCTCAGCCCGGCCCAGGTCAACATCAAGGTGGAGGACACGTCGGCGGACTCGAACGCCGACATCTTCGGCGACTGACGGGCGCGTGCGGACCCAAGACACCGTTCGACGCGGGGCGAACGTGGCCGTGGGCATTGATACGGTTGCACTATGAATTTGATTGTTATTCTTCGTCTGATTATCGACTGGCTCATCAACGCCTATATCTTCGTGCTCTTCGTACGAATGATCCTCGACTGGGTCAATGTGCTCGCGCCACGATGGTACCCGCGCGGCGTCGTGGCGTCGCTGATCGACATCGTCTATCAGCTGACCGAGCCCCCGCTCCGGTGGCTGCGGCGATACATCAAACCGCTGCCGCTCGGCGCGATATACCTTGACGTGAGCTTCATCGTCCTGTATTTTGCCTTGGTGGTGCTGCAGATCATCATCTGACGCCCAGGACACACGTCGCAATTGGCATGGGTATCCCCATCCCGTCGGGGACGGCGTGCTAGCATAGTTTCGAGTACGTAATTTCATGAGCTCCTACGAGCTGAGAGTGAGGTTGGGATCTGCAATGGCCCTGTTGACACCGAATGATATTCGTAACCACATTTTCCAGACGGTTCGCTTCAAGGAAGGCTACGACATCGATGAGGTCGATGACTTCCTTGACGAGGTCACCGAAACGGTAGAGGCACTCGGCAGCCAGGCCGCGCAGTCGGGTTCCACCCAGTCCCTCGGTCCGGATGTGGCGGCGCTGAACGAGAAGATCTCGCAGCTGACCAACGAGAACGGCAAGCTGCAGAACGAGCTCGCACAGGCCAAGGCGGCACCGCAGCAGACCTCCTCCGCGGATGCCGAACAGGTGCAGGCGCTCATCAGCCAGAACGGCCAGCTCAAGTCCCAGGTCGACCAGCTCAACGCCCAGATCGACCAGCTCACCGCCCAGTCCGCCAAGAGCGACGGCATGTCCGCGCAGTTCGAGGCCGAGCGTCGCCGCTCCTCCGAACTCGCCAACCAGCTGCAGGCGGCCAAGCAGCAGATCGCCATGCTGCAGCAGTCCCAGAACTCCTCCAACGGTCAGGCAGCCCAGGCAAACAACCAGATCGCCACGCTCACTCGCGAACTCGAAGCCGCCAAGACCCGCGAATCCCAGCTTCGCGAACAGCTCTCCAAGGTGGAGCCCTCCACCGAGACCGGTAGCCTGCGCAAGATCGCCGGCGCCGGCGCCGGCGCCACCACCGAGCCGGAGCGCGCCACCGCGATGCTCGCCCTCGCCATGCAGTTGCACGACCAGTACGTGGACAAGGGTAAGGCCCAGCGCGACCAGCTCATCTCCGAAGGTCAGGCCAAGCACGAGGACGTCATCCAGAAGGCCGACGCCTACAGCAAGCGCATCCACCAGGACGCCGACTCCTACTCACAGCGCGTCCATTCCGAGGCCGACGCCTACAGCAAGAAGACCCGTAACGAGGCCGACGAATATTCGGTGAAGACCCGCAACCAGGCCGACCAATACTCCAAGAAGAACCACGAGGACTCCGAGGCCTACAGCAAGCAGGTGCGCAGCGAGGCCGACGCCTACAGCGTCCAGACCCGCCAGACCGCCGAGGAGTCCGCGAAGAAGACCCGCAACGTGGCCGACCAGTACGACCGCCGCACTCGCGATGCCGCCGACGACTACGCGCAGCAGGTCAAGGAGAAGCTGTACAACGACTCCAAGGTCATCGAAGGCAACATCGAAGGCCTCAAGCAGTTCGAAGCCGAGTACCGCAGCCGTCTGACCGAGTTCCTCGGCCAGCTCACCACGCAGATCTCGGATACGAACAACTACGCGACCATGCAGGACAACCCGCTGAACAAGTAGTTCTTCGCATCACGGTATGAGTAGCAACAACCCGACAGGACGGCCGCGTGCGTGCGTGGCCGTCTTCGCATGTGTGACCGTCTTCGCATTGGTGCTCGACCGCATCACCAAGATGATGGCATTGGAGTCATTGGATACGCAGCATTCCGTGCCGGTGATTCCGGGACTGCTGTCCCTGAGGCTGCTGCATAATCCCGGCGCATCGCTCGGCATGGGCTCGTCCATGACCTGGGCCATCGCGCTGCTGGCCATCGTCATGTCCGCGGCCATCCTCGTGGCGGGCCTGTATGCCACATCGATGCGATGGTCGGTGTGTCTCGGGCTCGCGCTGGCCGGCGCGATGGGAAACCTCATCGACCGCATCATCTATGCGAAGGGCGTGCTCGACGGCAGCGTCGTGGATTTCCTCGACTATGGGTGGTCCGTCGGCAACGTCGCCGACATCTGGCTGATGGCCGCGGGCATCGGTCTGGTCGTGCTTGTGTTCATGTCCGTGCCGCTGCGGACGCCGCGACGGGAGGACGATGCGGCGCCATCCACGACGGAGGTGCGCTGATGTCGACTATCGTTCCCGCCCCCGATGCCCTGGTGGGCAAGCGGTTCGATGTGGCCGTGGCCAAGATGACCGGCGAGTCGCGCTCGAAATCGAGCGAACTGATATCCTCCGGTCAGGTGCGGCTGCTGCATCGGTCCAGCGACCGGTCCACCACACTGCTTGCCGGGGACATGGTGGAATTCGACATCGTCGACCGCGAACCCGAACCCGAACCGGTGAGCATGGACATGGCCATTGTCTACGAGGACGACGACATCGTCGTCGTGGACAAGCCCGTCGGCGTGGCCGCGCACGCCTCGGTCGGATGGAGCGGCCCCACCGTGCTCGGCAGTCTGCTGCAGCGCGGCGTGCACATCACCGACTATGGGGCACCCGGACGGCAGGGCATCGTCAGCCGTCTCGACGTGGGCACCAGCGGGCTCATGCTGGTGTGCAAGTCCGAGCTGGCGTACAAGGAGATGCGGAGGCAGTTCTCCGAACATGAGGTGGTCAAGACCTACCACGCCATCGCCCAGGGCGATTTGGCCCAGGACAAGGCCACGATCGAGGCGCCCATAGGACGGGCCAAGGTCTCCGACTTCCGGTTCACCGTCACCCCCGCGGGCAAGCCCGCCGTCACCCACTGGGACGTGCTCGAACGGTTCGGCGAAGCAACGCTGGCCAAAATCAACCTGGAGACCGGACGCACGCACCAGATCCGCGTGCACTTCTCGTCCATCGGCCACCCGCTGGTCGGAGACCACATGTACGGGGCAAACCCCCGGCTGGCGGAGCGGCTCGGTCTGGAACGCCAATGGCTGCACGCCATGGCACTGGATTTCCGGCATCCGCGCACCCGCGTCTGGACGCATGTGGAATCCCGCTATCCCGCCGACCTCCAGCATGCGCTTGACGTCCTCCGTGAGCGCAGGGAGGCACGAAGCGAGGCATAGCGTCGTGGGCTCCGGTCGTCGTGGGCTCCGGTCCCGCCGGTCCCACGCCTGTTCCGGCACGGGACGCGGCCGGCGTCACATCGCGTTCAGCTGTGCCCAAATCGCATATGCGAGCGGCGGCAGAGCCACCAGCATGGACACGACCGCCATCCACATCCCGCGGCATGTCCTTCCGGTCCGGGCATCGGGACGCAGGCACTGCACCATCCCAACTGCCCCGGCGACGAAAGCGACCGCCGCACACGGCAGGGCGAGCATTCCCATCCCGACCGCGGCGAGCAGGACCAGGGCGTCCTCCGCCCGGTATTCGCCGCGTCCCAGATACCAATACGCGACCGCTGCCGCGCACAGCAGCAGGCAGCAGACCACGGCGAACGCCAAGGACACGATTGCGGCCGTGGAAAACGGGCGGGACGGGGCCGCGCGCGGTGGATCGTCCCGCACCATGGAACCGGCGCGGAGGGCTGCAGGAGGCTCGGGGGTGGGGTTCTGTGGTCTCATACGTCAATCATCCCCGGTGGCGTCGGGCGAACGCAAGCCGTGGAAGGAATGTTGACGGATGTGGAACACGCCCGGAACCACGCCGTTCCCGCGTCGCCGGCCGATGACACGGAAACCGGGTTGCACGGGTACGGTATGGTGGGACCTATGGCTGAACCGGCAAAGAACTTCGTGCACCTGCACAACCACACGCATTACTCCCTGCTCGACGGCGCGTCGAAGATCCCGAACCTCGTCGAACGGGTCAAGGAGCTCGGCATGCCGGCCGTCGCCATCACCGACCATGGCAACATGCATGGCGCCTACGAGATGTGGAGCACCGCGGTGCAGGCCGGCATCAAACCGATCATCGGCATCGAGGCCTACGTGACGCCGGAGACCGCCCGGCAGGACAAGTCCCGCGTGCACTGGGGCACCGAGGAGCAGCGCAAGGCCGGCGACGACGTCTCCGGCGGCGGCCTCATCACCCACCTGACGATGTGGGCCGAGAACGACGAAGGCCTCGTCAACCTCACCAAGGCCAGCTCCGTGGCCAACCTCGAAGGCCGCGTGATGCGCTACCCGCGAATGGACAAGGAGGTGCTCTCCACCTATTCCAAAGGCGTCATCGCCTCCTCGGGATGCCCCTCGGGCATCATCCAGACGCGTCTTCGCCTCGGCCAGTTCGACGATGCGCTGCGCGTGGCGGGGGAGATGCAGGACATCTTCGGCAGGGACGGTTTCTACATCGAACTCATGGACCACGGTCTTCGCATCGAACGCGAGGTGACCAAGGGCCTGCTCGCCATCGCCGACAAACTCGGCGCCCCGCTCCTCGCGACCAACGACTCCCACTACGTCAAGGCCGAGGACGCCGGCGCCCAGGACGCCATGCTGTGCATCAACTCCGGATCGCGGCTCGACGACCCCGACCGCTTCAAGTTCGACGGCACCGGCTACTACATCAAATCCGCCGAGGAGATGCGCGACCTGTTCAAGGAGTTCCCCGAGGCCTGCGACAACACCCTGGAGATCGCCGAACGATGCAACGTCATGTTCGACGACCACGAGGACGGCGCGTTCATGCCCCGCTTCGACTGCCCCGAAGGATGGGACGAGACCTCGCTGTTCCTCAAGAAGGTGGAGGAGGGACTGGAGAAGCGCTACGAGGGCGACGTGCCCGAACACGTGTCCAGACAGGCCGACTACGAGTGCGGCGTCATCTGCCAGATGCAGTTCCCCGGATACTTCCTCGTCGTCGCCGACTACATCAACTGGGCCAAGGAGCACGGCGTGATGGTCGGCCCCGGACGAGGCTCGGCCGCAGGCGCCATGGTCGCCTACGCCATGGGCATCACCGAACTCGACCCCCTCGAACACGGCCTGATCTTCGAAAGGTTCCTCAACCCCGAACGCGTGTCGCTGCCCGATATCGACGTGGACTTCGACCCCGAGGGACGAATGAAGGTGCTTGAATACGTGGCCGACAAATACGGTCACGACAAGGTCGCCCAATGCGTGATCTACGGCACCATCAAAACCAAGCAGGCCCTCAAGGACTCCGCGCGCATCATGGGATACGAGTTCTCCATGGGCGAGCGCGTCACCAAGGCGCTGCCCCCCGCGGAGACCGGCGGCAAGGACATCAAGCTGCACGACATCTTCGACCCGAAGGCCAAACGCTACGCCGAGGCGCGCGAATACCGGGAGCTGTACGACAGCGACCCCGACGTCAAACGCATCACCGAGGAGGCCATGGGCATCGAGGGGCTGATTCGCCAGACCGGCGTGCACGCATGCGCCACGATCATGGGCAGCGAGCCGATCACCGACACGTCGCCGCTGCTGGAACGCACCGACGGCACCGTGACCACCACGTTCGAATACCATACATGCGAGACGCTGGGACTCGTGAAGATGGACTTCCTCGGCCTGTCCAACCTCACGGTCATCCGAGACACGCTCAAGAACATCGAACACAACGGCAAGGGCGTCATCGACTACACGAAGATCCCCCTGGACGACAAGCCCACGTACGACCTGCTGTCGCGCGGCGACACGCTCGGCGTCTTCCAGCTCGATTCCGACGGCATGCGCTCGCTGCTGAAGACCCTCAAGCCCGACAACTTCAACGACATCTCCGCACTCATCGCCCTGTACCGTCCGGGCCCCATGAGCATGGACTCGCACACCAACTACGCCAAACGCAAGAACGGCCTGCAGAAGATCGTGCCCATCCATCCCGAACTGGAGAAGCCGCTCAAACAGGTGCTCGACGAGACCTACGGCCTCATCATCTACCAGGAGCAGGTGCAGTCCGCCGCGCGAATCCTCGCCGGATACTCCCTGGGCAAGGCAGACGTGCTGCGAAGGGCCATGGGCAAGAAGAAGCCCGAGGTGCTGGCCAAGGAGAAGATCCCGTTCTTCGCCGGCATGAAGGAGCACGGCTACTCCGAGGAGTCCGCGGAGGCAGTGTGGGAGATCCTCGTGCCGTTCTCCGGCTACGCGTTCAACAAGGCCCACTCCGCCGCATACGGGCTCATCTCCTATTGGACCGCCTACCTCAAGACCCATTACCCCACCGAGTTCATGGCCGCCCTGCTGCAGGGGGCCGCCACCAACAAGGACAAGACCGCCCTGTACCTCGGCGAGGCTCGGCGCATGGGCATCCAGGTGCTCTCCCCGGACGTCAACGAATCCGTGTACGAATACTCCGCCGTCGGCGACGTCGTGCGATTCGGCCTCGGCGCCATCCGCAACGTGGGGGAGAAGGCCGTGAACGACATCATCGCCGAACGGAACGGCGCGCACGGCAAGTTCGTCAACTTCATGGACTACATCAAACGCGTGCCCCTCACCGCGCTCAACCGCAGGCTCGTCGAATCGCTCATCAAGGCCGGCGCCTTCGACTCCATCGACCCGAACCGCCGCGCCCTCTACGAGATCCACGAGGACGCCATCGACCAGATCGTGCCGATCAAACGCAAGGAGGCGGAAGGCCAGTTCGACCTGTTCGCCGGACTCGGCGACGACGAGGGCGGCGGCGACGCCGGCGACCCGCTCGGCGACGCCGACGTGCAGGTGCCCGACATCGAGGAATGGCCCAAGAAGGAGAAGCTCAACTTCGAACGCGAGATGCTCGGCCTGTACGTCTCCGACCACCCGCTCTCCGGCATGAGCTCCGTGCTCGCCGGACTGCGTGACATGTCCATCGCCCAGCTCATCAACCGGGCGCCCACCATGCCCGACCGCGAACAGGTGGCGCTCGCCGGCCTCATCACCAACGTGGACCGCCGCGTCTCGAAGAAGGGCAATCCCTGGGCGATCGTGACCATCGAGGATCTGGAAAGCTCCATACAATGCATGTTCTTCGGCAAGGCATACGAGTCCGCCTCGCCGAACCTGGCATTGGACAAGATCGTGCGCATCCGCGGCGTCGCCGACGTGCGCGACGAGACCGTATCGTTCCGCGCCTCCGACATGGAGGAGGCGGTCCTGGAGGCCGAGGACGAACGCTCGCTGGTCATCATGCTGCCCGAGGGCGCCGTCGACCAGCCGCATATGGAACGGCTGGCCGCGATCCTCCGGCAGCATCCCGGCTACAGCGAGGTCAGGCTGGCGGTGACGCACGACAAGGGCGACGTCACGCTACTCACCTTCGGCGACAACTTCCGCGTCAAACGCGATACGTCGCTGTTCGGTGAGATCAAGACGGTCTTCGGACCAGCCTGCCTCGCCGCCGCATAGGCCGATAGGTCGATGGGCCGCTCCCGCCGCCGGCGGTTGTCCCCAGTGGGGACCATCATGAATCGGGTTGCCCACGGAGAATCATGGAGGAGGGCGGTGCGCGTGCGTTCGGCGTCGGAACCGGGAGTCAGGTCCAGGGCGTTCAGGGCCGCGTTCCCGCTCACCCTGCCCATCGCGGCGGGCTTCCTGTTCCTCGGCTGCTCATACGGTCTGCTCATGCATGCCAAGGGGTTCGCGTTCCTCTACCCGGTGTGCATGGCGTATTTCATCTTTGCCGGTTCGATGGAGTTCGTCACCGTGAACCTGCTGCTCGGCGCGTTCAATCCGGTCGCCGCGTTCATGCTGGCGCTGATGGTCAACGCCCGTCACCTGTTCTACGGCCTGTCCATGCTCGGCAGATACAGGGACATGGGGTGGAAGAAGCCGTACCTGATCTTCGCGATGTGCGACGAGAGCTTCGCCATCAATTCGAGCGCCCGGATCCCCGACGACGTGGACCGGGGATGGTTCATGCTTTTCGTGAATCTGCTCAACCGCTGGTATTGGATCTTCGGCACGGCGCTCGGATGGCTCGTCGGAGGGCTGCTTCCGGTAAGCACCAAAGGCATCGAATTCGTGCTCACCGCGTTGTTCCTCGTCATCTTCCTCGACCAGTGGATGGGGGTGCCCGGGGGTCTGCGTTCCCATCTGCCCGCGGTGATCGGCGTGCTCGCCTCGGCCTCGTGTCTCGCGGCGTTCGGAGCGGACGGCTTCATGATCCCGTCCATGGTCGCCATGCTCGTGCTGTTCGTGGTGCTGCGCCCATGGATGGACGACCTCAAGTCGGACGGCGGGACGGACGGCGACGTGAGGGGCGTGGCCATGAAGGACGGGGTCGCATCGGATGCGGACCGCCACGACAGGCATGATATGGAGGTGACGGCATGACCATGACCGTATGGCAGAGCGTGGTCATCATCGCCGTGGTGGCGCTGGGCACGATGATCACCCGGTTCCTGCCGTTCATCGTGTTCCCGGAGACGAAGCGGCCGCCCCGGTTCATCGACTATCTGGGCCGTGTGCTGCCGTTCGCCATGACCGGTCTGCTGGTCGTGTATTCGTTGAAGGACACGTCGCCGATGACGGGGAGCCACGGAATCCCCGAGCTCATCGCCATGGCTGCGATCGTCGCACTGCATGCGTGGAAGAGGAACATGCTGCTGTCCATCGCGGGAGGGACCATCCTCTACATGGCGCTCGTCCAGACGGTGTTCGCGTAGCGGCCCATCGACGCCGCGCCGGTCGGGGACGCTGCGACGGTCCGGGGGCATGTGTCGGGTATCGTTCGCCGTCCGCCGAAAAATCACGACGACGTTCCGCAAAACGTCGCAGTCGGACGATGTCCGCCCCAAGGACGACTACACTACTCAATGGATTTTCCATTCCATGAATCGTCGTTAGGAAAAGGGGCGAGGTTATGAGCAGCGGAAAGAACATGAAGGTCGGCGAGATGATCGGCATCTTCCTCGGGGAGGATGCGCCGGTGAGGATCGACGCGTTCGACGGGTCGTCGTTCGGCCCGGCGGACGCCGACCTGAGAATCACGATCACCAGTCCGAAGATGATGTACCAGCTGGT
The DNA here is from genome assembly GCF_003129925.1 of Bifidobacterium catulorum. GTDB lineage: Bacteria > Actinomycetota > Actinomycetes > Actinomycetales > Bifidobacteriaceae > Galliscardovia > Galliscardovia catulorum. Next base: position 46,535 of record NZ_QFFN01000014.1, read on the forward strand.
GCGCAACCCGAACGAGATCGGCGTGGCCCGGTCGTACATCCTCGGATACTTCGACATCGAGGGCATCGACTACGCGGACCCGTATCCGCAGCTGCGTCGTCTTGTGGCGCTGTCCCCGTACGTGCGCAAGCCCTCGCCGGCGGAACTCGCCCGACTCGCCGCCGCGGTGCTCAGCCACGGCATCCACAAGGTGGAGGTCCCCGAGTCCGAGGGGCCGTCGAAGTTCGACCGCATCCGCCATGGCCTGATCCCACACACCGAGAAGGCTGATTCCGAGACCGTGAGCTTCCACTACGACCTGTCCAACGAATTCTATTCGCGGTTCCTCGGGCCGTCCATGACCTATACGTGCGCCGTGTTCGACACCCCGGAGACCGGGCTTGACGAGGCGCAGCAGCGCAAGCTCGACCTCGTGCTCGACAAGCTCGACCTCAAGCCCGGGCAGCGGCTGCTCGACATCGGCTGCGGCTGGGGCTCCATGGTCATCGCGGCCGCCCGCCGCGGGATCAAGGCGCTGGGAGTCTCCCTCTCCCGCGAGCAGATCGAATACGGCAGGGAGTGGATTCGCCGCGAAGGCCTTGAGGACCTCGCCGAACTGCGCGTGATGGACTACCGCGAAGTGCCCGAGCGCGACTTCGACGGCGTATGCTCCATCGGCATGATGGAGCATGTGGGCGCCAAGAACTACCAGCACTACTTCGACGAGATGTACAAGCTCGTCAAGCCCATGGGCCGTCTGCTCAACCACCAGATCACCATCAGCCACAACAAGCCCGACGGCCGCCCCGGCACCGACGAGTTCCTTGACAGGTACATCTTCCCCGACGGGGACCTCGCCTCGCCGGGCTTCATCGAATCCCGCATCCACGACGCCGGGTTCAACGTGGTGCATCAGGAGAACCTTCGCCAGCACTACGCCCTCACCCTGCACAACTGGAACCGCAACCTCAAGGCCAACTGGGACGCGGAGGTGGCCGAGGTGGGCTTCGAACGCGCCAAGGTGTACGGCCTGTATCTGGCCGCATGCGCGCTGAACTTCGAGCTCGACGGCATCCAGGTGCACCAGTTCCTCGCCGTCAAGCCCGACCGCGAGGGCCATCCCATGGGCGACTGGTATCCGCTGCGTCCATGGTGGAGGGGCTGATTCTCGCCGAACTCGACACCGTCCGTGCCTTTCATGGGCCGGACGGCGTTTTCGTCTCCGAAGTATGAGACACGGTGCATAATACGGTCGTTTTCGTCATTGGCGGTTCTTACCATCGTTAGCATGGCAGAGAACATTATGCGAATCATTGACCTTCGAGGCAGGAGCCTCAGCCGAGCCGAACTGCTGGCCGCGATGCCGCGCGCCGCAATGGGGACCTCCGAGGCCACCGACCTCGTGCGCCCCATCCTCGACGATGTGCGGGAACGCGGGGCCGCCGCCCTGCGCGACTTCGAGGAGAAGTTCGACCATGTGCGTCCCGAGAACCTGCGTGTGCCCAAGGAGGCCATCAGGGACGCCCTGAAGACGCTCGACCCCGAGGTCCGCGCCGCCATCGAGGAGTCCGTGCGCCGTGCCCGCGCCGTCGCCGCCAACCAGGTGCCGAAGGACTTCCACACCGACCTCGCCCCCGGGGCCCGCGTGGCCGAACGCTGGATCCCCATCCAGCGCGTGGGCCTCTATGTGCCCGGCGGCAAGGCCGTGTACCCGAGCTCGGTGATCATGAACGCCGTACCGGCCCAGGCCGCGGGCGTCGAATCGCTCGCCATCGCCACCCCGCCGGCGCATGACGGCTCCGGTCTGCCGAACAGGACCATCCTCGCCACCTGCGCCATCCTCGGCGTGGACGAGGTGTACGCCGTCGGCGGCGCACAGGCCATCGCCATGTTCGCATACGGTGCCAAGGGCTCCGAACCGCAGGACGGCGAGGTGCTGTGCGATCCGGTCGACAAGATCACCGGACCGGGCAACATCTTCGTGGCCACCGCCAAGTCCCTCGTCTCCGCGTTCGTGGGCATCGACGCCGTCGCCGGCCCCACCGAGATCGGCATCATCGCCGACAAGGACGCCGATCCGAGCCTTCTCGCCGCCGACCTCATCGGCCAGGCCGAGCACGACGAGCTCGCCGGCTCCGTGCTGTTCACCGATTCGCCGGAGCTCGCCGACAAGGTGCAGGAGAACCTCGACTACCGTGTGCCGCGCACCGAGCACGCCGAACGCGTCCACACGTCCCTGTCCGGCACCCAGTCCGCCATCGTGCTCACCGACGGACTCGACCAGTCCATCGACGCCGCCAACGCCTACGCCGCCGAACACCTTGAGATCCAGACCAAGGACGCCGATGCGGTCGTCAAGCGCATCAAGAACGCCGGCGCCATCTTCCGTGGACCGTATTCGCCTGTGCCGCTCGGCGACTACATGTCCGGCTCCAACCACGTGCTGCCCACCGGCGGCACCGCCCGCTTCGCCGCCGGCCTCGGCGTGCACACGTTCATGAAGCCCGTCGAGGTCATCGAATACGACGAGGAGGGACTCAAGGCCCTGGCCGCGCGCATCAACGCCTTCGCCGTCTCCGAGGACCTGCCCGCCCACGGCGAATGCGTGCTGTCCCGCTTCGTGAAGGACCCGTACGACAAGGCCACCCTGCGCGAGCAGGAGAAGGAAGCCGGCCTGCGATGAGCACCACGACCAGCAACGCCATCCCCGCGAGCCTGCCGCTGCGCAACGACCTCAGGGGAGAGGAGCCGTACGGCGCCCCCCAGCTCGACGTGCCCGTCTGCCTGAACGTCAACGAGAACCCGTATCCGCCGGCGCCGGACGTGGTGGACACCATCGCCGAGCGCGTGCGCGAGATCGCCCCCACGCTCAACCGCTACCCTGACCGCGAGCACATCGCCCTGCGCAAGGCGTTCGGCGACTATCTCGCCAAGGAATCCGGCTTCCGCCCGGCCGTGGAACAGCTGTGGGCCGCCAATGGCTCCAACGAGATCATGCTGCAGCTCTTCCAGGCGTTCGGCGGCCCCGGCCGCAAGGCGCTGAGCTTCGCTCCCACCTACTCCATGTACCCGGAGTATGCGCGCGACACGTTCACCGAATGGGTAACCGTGCCGCGCAACGACGACTTCACCATCGACACGGACGTCGCCGTCGAGGCGATCAGGACCATACGGCCCTCCATCGTGCTCGTCACCAGTCCCAACAACCCCACCGGCACCCCGCTGCCGACGGACCAGACCAAGGCCCTGCTCGCCGCATGCGAACAGGCCGGCGTCGACGGAGCGGCCGAGGGTGTGCATCCGATCCTCGTGGTGGACGAGGCCTATGTGGAGTTCCGCACGCCCGGCGTGCCCTCCGCCGTCAGCCTGATCGACGACCACCCGAACCTGGCCGTCAGCCGCACCATGAGCAAGGCGTTCGCCTACGCCGGCGCCCGCGTCGGCTACATCGCCGCCGACAAGGGCATCATCGACTCCATGCGCATCGTGCGCATGCCGTACCATCTGAGCGCCGTCACCCAGGCCGCCGCCCTCGCCGCACTCGAACACACCGACGAACAGCTCGGCACCGTCGCGCATCTGCGCGAGACCCGCGAGGCGACCGCCGAATGGCTCTCCTCGCTCACGTACAAAGGCCGCAACATCACCGTGGCACACTCGGAATCGAACTTCGTGTACTTCGGCACGTTCGACGACCGCGACCTCATCTTCAACGAGCTGCTCAAACGCGGCGTGCTCATCCGCGACGTCGGCCCCGAGGGCTGGCTGCGCGTGTGCATGGGCACCGACGAGGAGATGGCCGCGTTCCGCAGGGCGTTCCTCGAAGTGCTCGACTTGGCCCAGAAGGCCTGAAAGGAGTTGCCCATCATGGCAAGAACAGCCACGATCAAGCGTGAGACCAGTGAATCCTGCATCGAACTGTCGCTGAACCTCGACGGCACGGGAAAGACGAACATCGACACCTCCGTGCCCTTCTACAACCATATGATGACGGCGCTCGGCAAGCATTCGCTTATCGACCTCGACATCAAGGCGCATGGCGACACCGACATCGACGTGCACCACACCGTCGAGGACACGGCCATCGTCTTCGGCGAGGCGCTGAAGCAGGCCCTCGGCGACAAACGCGGCATCCGCCGCTTCGCCGACGCCACCGTGCCGCTCGACGAAGCCCTGGCCAAGGCCGTCATCGACATCTCCGGCAGGCCCTACGCCGTCTGCACGGGCGAGCCCGAAGGATTCCAGTACGCCATGATCGGCGGCCACTTCACCGGCTCCATGGTCCGTCACGTCATGGAATCCATCGCCCTGCACGCCGGCCTGTGCCTGCACCTGCAGCTCATCGCCGGACGGGACCCGCATCACATCGCCGAAGCCGAATTCAAGGCCGTGGCGCGTGCGCTGCGCTTCGCCGTCGAACCCGACCCGCGCATCCAGGGACTCATCCCCAGCACGAAGGGATCGCTATGAGCGACCAGACCCCCAACACCCCGAACAACACCGACCGGGACCCCGACTCCTTCAGCGAGGACGAGATCAACGCCGCACTCGCCGGATTCGAGGACGAGCTCAACGGCGTGGACTCCTTCGACGCCGAACTCCAGGGACTGCTCGGCAACAAGGCCAAGGCCGCGGTGCTCATCACCCAGTTGAGCGCCGCCGACCTGCTCGCCGCGTTCTGCCAGCTTTCCGACATCTCCGCCCAATGCGTGGCGGCCAAGACCGGAGCGGTCGCCGTGCTGCGCAACGTGGACGGCGACGGCCCCGAAGCCGCCGCCCGCGACCTCACCACCGTGATCTCGGGCCTGTCTGTCGTCCTGGCCGTGAACCGAGCGGACAAGCTTGAGGCCACCCTGTGGGTGAACGGCAAGCCCGGCACGCAGTTCGCGCCGCCCGTGCTGTTCATGTCCACCCCGGAATTCGTGGAGGACCTGCTCATCGGCGCCATCGACATCGACGGCCTCCAGCGGCAGGACCTCACCATCGTGGACTCCGGGACCATGGAACGCGCCGAGGCGCTGAACGTGATAGCCCAGCACACGAAATTCGGACGCGGCGGCTCCACCAAGGGGTCGAGCGTCGACTGAACACGACCGCGACCGCGAATCCCGGCGGACACAGGCCGACGAACGGTCCGAACAGAAAGGCAAGCCATGACATCTGTAGTGGTATTCGACTACGGTTTCGGCAACGTGCGCTCCATGGTGCGCGCGCTGGCCAACCTTGACGTCGACGTGACGCTGACCAGCGACTACCGTCAGTCCATGGACGCGGACGGGCTGGTCGTGCCCGGCGTCGGCGCGTTCGCCGCCTGCGTCAAGGGACTGCAGACCGTGGGCGGCGACCGAGTCATCGCCGAACGGCTCAAGGCGGGAAGGCCCGTGCTCGGCGTATGCGTCGGACTCCAGGTGATGTTCTCGCAAGGCGTCGAAGGCGGCACCCCGGCCGATGGCCTCGGATATTTCGGGGGAGTGGTCGAACCGCTCGACGCCGACGTGGTTCCCCATATGGGATGGAACACCGTCGAGGCGGCCGAAGGCTCCCGACTGCTCTCAGGCCTGGAACACGAGCGTTTCTACTTCGTGCACTCCTACGCCGTAAGCCACCCGAGCGATGATGGCGCGAACGCCGCTGTGCTCGCCGACGATGACGAACGCATCACCTGGTGCGAATACGGCCGCAGCCGCTTCGTCGCAGCCGTGGAACAGGGACCGCTCAGCGCCACCCAGTTCCATCCCGAAAAATCCGCCGAGGCCGGTGCCCGGCTGCTGCGCAACTGGATCTCCACGTTCTAATCTCCGAAAGGAACAACAACCATGCTCACTCTTCTTCCCGCCGTCGATGTGCGTGACGGCAAGGCCGTCCGTCTGCGTCAGGGCGAATCCGGCTCCGAAACCAACTACGGCAGCCCCCTTGAGGCCGCCCGCACCTGGGTGGAATCCGGAGCCCAGTGGATTCACCTCGTCGACCTCGACGCCGCGTTCGGCACAGGCGACAACCGCGCCCAGCTCAAGGCCATCGTCGGTGAACTCGGCGACAAGGTCAACATCGAGATGAGCGGCGGCGTCCGCGACGATGCCAGCCTCGACGCCGCGCTCGACGCCGGCGCCGCCCGCGTCAACATCGGCACCGCCGCGCTTGAAAACCCCGAATGGACCGCCGCCGTCATCAGGAAGTACGGCGACCGCGTGGCCGTCGGCCTCGACGTGCGCGGCCACACGCTCGCCGCACGCGGCTGGGTCAAGGAAGGTGGCGACCTGTTCGAGACCATGAAATTCCTCGACTCCGTCGGCTGCTCCCGCTACGTCGTCACCGACGTGGCCCGCGACGGCATGATGAGCGGCCCGAACATCGAACTGCTGCGCGAGGTCGCCGAACGCACCGACGCCAAGGTCACCGCATCCGGCGGCATCTCCAGCCTCGCCGACCTGCGCGCCCTCAAAACGCTTGCTGGGCTCGGCGCGGACTCCCCCCTCCCCCGCCCCCCCCGGCCCCGCTTCCTGTATTTCCGCCATCAGTCCATCACTTCGCGCAGGGAAGACGGCCGGACCTGATCGCGTCCATGAACACCGCGTAATCCAGCTCGTTCTGATCCGCATACTGCTTGGCAAACGCGACAATCGCATTGTCGAACGTATCATCATCGCCCATATAGGCGCTGATCGCGATCGCATCACCCGTGCGCGCATGTGCATGCGCCAACGCCCATGCACTCATCCGCGCCGTATTGATGATGCCCTCCTTGCCGGCATGGTCAAGATCGATCGACCCCTTGCCGTTCCACAGCTGACGCACATAGTAATCCTTACGCAGCCCCTCCGGCGTCGTCATGCTCGTCCAGCCAAGCAGCACATCCGACGTCGTCTGGATGACCTTCTGCCCCTGCACCACGCGCTCGCCATGCGTACGGAACCGACTGCGGCCCACGAACCGTTCCAACACCGACTCCTCGGCCTCCTTGATCTGCAGCACCAGGGCGTCGTCCACATCACGGCCGGACAGCAGCATCACCCACACGCGCGTGCCCACACTGCCCACACCCACAACCTTGCGTGCCGCATCATGATACCGATGATACGAATCCAGCACCTGGCGTCGGTCCGCATACAGATTGTCCCTATACCGGCTGAACAGCGTCTCGATGGTCACATCCAACGGGCCCTCATGGTCATAGCCCTTCAATTCGCCGATCGGCACCAGCTCCGGCGGATCAGACCGGAACCGCGGCTCGCCGTCGACCATCTCCCCGAACTTCTGCGCCGCATGGTTGGAATCCTTCGACAGCGCCTTGTTCACGGCCTTGCGCAACGTCTTGCTCGGCATACCGTTGCGCGAATACCCCTGCAACGTCTTCTCCACATCGAGATTCGCATACCATACGTCCAGATTGTCCATCTGCGCGAACTCGTCCATCGACTCATGATACGAACGGATGCACTCCTGCACCGCACGCCGGCCCGTCTCCTTGTCGAACCCGCGGTCGCGCGCGCAGATCTCCACGCTCGTCACCAGACGCTTCACATCCCACTCCCACGGGCCGGGCAGCGTCTCGTCGAAATCATTCACGTCAAACACCAGATGCTGCGTCGGCGACATGAAGATGCCGAAATTCGCAATATGCGCATCGCCCACGCACTGCACCGGAATGCCGCTCACCGCCGTCGTCGCCAGATCCGACGCCATGATCAGCGCCGTACCCCGATAGAACGTGAACGGCGACACGCTCATCCTCGCATACCGCAGCGGAATCAGCTCCTGCACACGAATCGCCGACTGCTCCTCCAACAGCCCGATCTTCTCCAGGCGGTTCGGCGTCGGATGCCACATCGCATGACCGCCCAACGGCGCACGACGGCGCGCGATCGTGCCCATCAGCGCACGATCCTTGGGACTCGTGGCCTCCACCCAATCCAACACCACCGGAGGCGCCTCCACATCATCGGACGCACCTCCGAACGGGGCCGAGAACCGCGTCATTGCGGAAATCCCAATCGCAGTCATGAACGCCAACACTCCTTCACACGAATCAAACCAACACAGACAATCGACCCTAACACCATACCCGCCGCGATACCCGTCGCACCCGCCGCCGCGTCCACGATACGACACGCCTCCCTTCTGTTAACGACATATGAAACAAACTCATGAAACCATGTCCCCTATGGACAGACAGCAGGAGTTTGCTTTGCGCACGGTCGAGGAACGCGACGTGCGCTTTATTCGTTTATGGTTCACCGACGTTCTCGGCACCCTCAAATCCGTGGCCATCGCACCCGCCGAACTCGAAGCCGCCTTCGAAGAAGGCCTCGGCTTCGACGGATCGGCCATCGAAGGCCTCACCCGAGTCTCCGAAGACGACATGATCGTCAAACCCGACCCCTCCACCTTCCAGATACTCCCATGGCGTGGCGGCCCCCAGGGAACCGCCCGCATGTTCTGCGACGTGCTCACCCCCGAAGGCGAGCCCAGCCTCGGCGACCCCCGCCACGTGCTCAAACGCACCCTCGCCAAAGCCAAGGAAAAAGGCTTCACCTTCTACATCCACCCCGAAATCGAGTTCTACCTCTTCGAAATGCAGGACGACTGGTCCAAGTCCCCCAAGCCCGTCGACGAAGGTGGCTACTTCGACCACGTGCCCCGCAGCCCCGGCATGGACTTCCGTCGCGCCACCGTCAACATGCTCGAACAGATGGGCATCTCCGTCGAATACTCGCACCACGAAGGCGGCCCCGGCCAAAACGAGATCGACCTCCGCTACGCGGACGCCCTCACCATGGCCGACAACATCATGACCTTCCGCACCGTCGTCAAGGAGATCTCCCTCGAACGCGGCATCCACGCCAGCTTCATGCCCAAGCCGTTCCCCGACCACCCCGGCTCCGGCATGCACACCCACCTCAGCCTCTTTGAAGGCGACGCCAACGCCTTCTACGAAGCCGGCCAGGAATTCAACATGTCGCTCACCGCGCGCCAATTCGCCGCCGGCATCCTCTACCACGCCGCCGAAATCACCGCCGTCTGCGACCAGTTCGTCAACTCCTACAAGCGCCTCTGGGGCGGCAACGAAGCCCCCAGCTACATCTGCTGGGGCCACAACAACCGCTCCGCCCTCCTCCGCGTGCCCCAGTACAAGCCCGGCAAAGGCAACTCCGCACGCATGGAATTCCGCGCCCTCGACCCCGTCACCAACCCCTACCTCGCCTACTCCCTTCTCCTCGCCGCCGGCCTCGACGGCATCGACAAGCAGATGACCCTCGGCGAACCCACCAGTGACGACGTCTGGGAGCTCACCGACGAGGAACGTCAGGCCATGGGCATCGAACCCCTGCCCGACTCCCTCGACACCGCCCTCAAAATCATGGAGAAATCCGACTTCGTCGCCGACGTCCTCGGCGAACACGTCTTCCGCTACTTCCTGCGCAACAAGCGCAAGGAATGGGAGGACTATCGGGGGCAGATTACTCCCTACGAGCTCCAGCACTACCTCCCCAAACTGTAACAATCGTTCTGCGGAGCGTTATCCGGCTATGGGAAACTCGACGTACCTTTGTACGCCTTCGTTTCCCAACGCCGGATACCGCACGCGCAGAACGATTGTCGGGCGTGGTCTGCGGAGCGTCATCGGGCTATGCAAGGCTCGACGTACCTTCGTACGCCTTCGTTTCCCAACGCCGGATACCGCACGCGCAGAACGATTGTCGGGCGGGGTCTGCGGAGCGTCATCGGGCTATGCAAGGCTCGACGTACCTTCGTACGCCTTCGTTTCCCAACGCCGGATACCGC
>NZ_QFFN01000015.1 GCF_003129925.1 Bifidobacterium catulorum
ACAGCTCCCCTCAACCTTGCGGGGAGCCGGTTGGGGTGGGAGCGGCTCGCTGCTCGGCTCCCCTCCGGGGGGGGGGCTATTGGATGGACGCCTCGCACACTGCGGCGGCGATATCGCCTGCGGTGAGACGGTAACGTCGGCATAGGTCCGGCAACGTGATACGGTCCGTGACCTCCTTGCGCGCCCCGAAATTCAGCACGCGCATCGGTAAGCCGTCATGATGCGCGGCATGGTTCGCGTCACCGTGCACATCACTATGCGCGTCACGATTCGCGTCACGATGCACGTCGTTATGAGCGTCACTATGCGCACCATAGTATGCGGCGATCTTGCCGCCCCAGCCACCTTCCAGTTGGCCGTCCTCGACGGTGACGACGAGCGAATGCCCCTCCCGCAGCGCCTCCAACGTGCCATGGTCCAACGTCGAATACTGGTGCGGGTCGATGACCGTGGCATGGATGCCGCGCGCGTCGAGCTCCATGGCGGCGTCCTCGGCCAGCGGATACGCGTTGCCGAGGCCCATGATCGCCACTTGCGAACCGTGCCTTGTGACGGAATACCTCGCCCACGGGTTGCCGGCGTCCGACGTGGCCGCGATGCCGTCGACGCTGATGCGGGCCCCACGATCGCCGCAGGCATCGTCGCCGGCCGTCGCATCGGTCGTCTTATCGGTCGTCGCCCCGTCAAGGTCGCCATCGCCATCACCGCGACCGCAGCCGCCCGCCGTCGCCGTGAACCGCGGATACGCGCCGCCGCGTTCCCCGGCCAGCACCGCCTCGCCCGGCATACGGATCGCCACCGGCCGCTGCGCCGGCCCCGTCGTCCATGCCAGCATCCGCAGCATCTCGTCGCCGCTCGTCGGCGCCAGACAGGTCAGTCCCGGCACATTGCCGAACATGGCCACGTCGCCGGCCCCCGAATGCGTGTTGTCGGCGCCCGCGAGCCCTCCTGCGAACACGAGCAGCGTGCCCGGCACGTTGTTCAACGCGAACTCCTGATGGATCTCGTCGTAGGCGCGCTGGAAGAACGTGGCGCTCGTCGCCAGCACCGGTGTGCCCCCGGCGCGCGCGATGCCGGCCGCCATCGCCACCGCATGCTCCTCGGCGATGCCGGTGTCGAGATAATGCCGTCCGGCCGCGGCACGCCATTGACGCGTGATGCCGTTCGACCCTGGCGTCGCCGGCGACATCACGATCAGCCCGGGTTCGTCGTCGAATCGGGCGGCCAACGCGTCCATCGCCATGCCGCCGTATGTCTTCCGCGCGTTCGGCAACGCGGGCGCGGCGCCGGCCGGACGGTCGGGATCATGCCAATGGTTGCCCTCGACACGTCCCTCCTCGTCGGCAGGCAATCCCTTGCCCTTCAACGTATGGATGTGCACCACCGTCGCATGGTCGCAGCCGCGCACGTCCTCGAACGCCCGCACCAGCGCCGACGTGTCGTTGCCGTCTTCCACATACCGGTAATCCAATCCCATATCCCGGAACAGGTTGTGCGGCGACGTCCCCTTCGTCGCCCGAAGTTCGGCCAATCCCGCATACATGCCGCCATGGTTCTCGGCGATCGACATCTCGTTGTCGTTGACCACGACGATGAGATTGCCTCCCAGTTCCGCGGCCTCGTTCAATCCCTCGAACGCCACCGCGCTCGACAACGACCCGTCGCCGATCACCGCGACCACGTCGTTTTCGCCGCCCATGAGGTCGCGCGCCTTCGCCATGCCGCACGCCAACGATATCGACGTGCCCGTATGCCCCAAAACGAACGGATCGTGGTCGCTTTCGTCGGGATTCGTGAACCCCGTCGCAGACCCGAACAGGGCTTCGTCGGTGAACGCGCGGCGACGGCCGGTCAGCATCTTATGCGCATAGCTCTGATGCGAGACGTCGAAGACGATGCGGTCATTGGGGGAGTCGAACACATAATGTAGGGCGATGGTGGCCTCGACCATGCCGAGATTGGACCCGATATGGCCGCCCTCCGCGGCGCAGTACCGCAGCAGCGCGGCGCGGATTTCCTGGGCGAGATCGGGCAGCTGCGCCACGGAAAGACGTTTCAGGTCGTCGGGCCCGTTGATATGTGCCAGAAAATCGCTCATCGTGCTCCCTTGCGATCGTCCTTCGTATTGCCATTCGTATGGTCATTGTTTCCGATGTTCCAACGGCGAAATCATAGTCGACGATGCGTCACGTCGTCGGATGGGCCGACGAATGCCCTCAACATCTCCGTATAGACGCATGTCGATCACCGTATGGACGCATCGTGCCTCCTGTTGCGCGTGTCCTGTTGCGTGGTCATATGATTCCGCCGCACAATAAGACGGATGGAACAGACGGGGCGGGAACCATACAGCCGGCCGTCACGATCGAAAGGAACGCCGATGAGGGCAGCATACGCAAGCAGCGTGAACCATGACGACCCGATATCCGTGCTGGCCGTGGGGGAGCGGCCCGAACCCGAACCGCGCGAATACTGGTCCACGATATCCGTGAGGTCGGCCAGCGTGAACCACCATGACCTGTGGTCGCTGCAGGGCGTGGGACTCTCCGACAAGCAGACGCCGATGATCCTCGGCACCGACGCCGCCGGCATCCTCGACGAGGACGTGCCCGCGCGCAAGGGACTCAAGGCCGGCGCGGAGGTCGTGCTCTACACGTTCATCGGCACCGACGGCAACGGCGTGGCCCCCGGCGAACGCCGCACCATCCTCTCCGAGAAATACCCCGGCACCATGGCCGAGAAGACGCAGGTGCCCAGCGCCAACGTGTTCGCCAAACCCGCGAACCTGAGCATGGACGAGGCCGCCGCGCTCGGCACCAGCTGGTTGACCGCCTACTCGCTCGTGTTCTCCGCGGCGGGCGTGAAACCCGGCGACACCATCCTCGTGCAGGGTGCCGGCGGCGGCGTCTCCACAGCGGCGATCATGCTCGCCCACGCGGCCGGACTGGAGGTGTTCGTCACCTCCCGCAGTGAAGGGAAGCGCGCCAGGGCGCTCGCCATCGGCGCGGACGGCGCGTTCGAGCCGGGCACGAGGCTGCCGCGCAAAGTCGACGCGGTCATCGAATCCGTGGGCGCGGCCACATGGTCGCATTCCGTCAAGTCGGTGCGTCCCGGCGGCACCATCGCGGTCTGCGGCGCCACCACCGGCGACCAGCCCGGCGCCGAACTCACCCGCGTGTTCTTCCAGGACATCCGCGTGCAGGGCGTGACCATGGGCACGCGCGACGACTTCGCCCGTCTGCTGCGGTTCGTCGAGCACGCCGACATCCATCCCGTCATCGACTCCACGTATGCGCTCGCCGACGCGCCGGCCGCCTTCCGCCGCGTGCTCGACGGCGACGTCTTCGGCAAGGTCGTCCTCCACGTGTGAGCGTGGCGGGGGCGGTTGGTTTTTCTTGGCTCCCCTTCCGTGGGGAAGGGGAGCTGTCCGCGTAGCGGACTGAGGGGATGGGGCCTCCGTTCGGGGTTGTTGTGTTTGGTTTATCGTGTGTGGGCCCCCTCAGTCAGGCTTCGCCTGACAGCTCCCCCACCGTTCGTGGGGGAGCCTTTTGGGTGGGTGTTGCTGGATGGGGCAGCTCCCCTCACATGGCGAGGGGAGCCGATTGGATGGAGGTGTCTCACTAATCGGCTCCCCTTCCGTGGGGAAGGGGAGCTGTCCGCGTAGCGGACTGAGGGGATGGGCCTTCCGTCCGGAATGGATGGAGGGTCGTCATCGTCGTCATCCCTTCGCATTATCTGATCGTCGTCTACAATCCGCGCTTATATCAACGTCGTCAAAACGTTGCAATCACGGTCGCATACGATGACCATCCGTCCGATTCCCACGACGCCTCCACCGACATTCCGGCCGATTCGCTGGAAACGGCCGGAAAAGTGCAATACGCTTGTGAGGCAGTATGGAACAGCGTATGACTGACGACGCCCGGCCGCGTCGACAGGACGGCGGGAGGTAGACGACCGATGACCGATGACATCGAAACGACGCGGGCCGATGCGCCAATGGGCGACGAGCCACGGGCCGATGCGGCGATAACGTTCCGCGACGTCACCAAGACGGTATTGACCGCCGATGGGCCGAAATCCCTGATCAAGAACGTCACCCTCGACTTCGAGGAGGGCGGCGTCTACGGCGTCATCGGACTCGGCGGCGCCGGCAAAAGCACGCTGCTCAAACTCATCGACGGCACCATCACGCCCACGTCCGGCATCGTCGACGTGCTCGGCGAGAACGTGGCCGGGCTCGACGACCGCGGTCTCGCCAGGCTGCGTTCGCGGATCTCGCGCGCCGGCGTGTTTCCCGACTTCGACGAGGAACGCACGATTCTGGAATCCGTGGCAGTCGCCGCCGGCGAGGCCGAGAACGCGGAACGGCCCGATGAGGCGGCCCGTGCCAAGGCCCTGCGGCTGCTGCGCGAGGTGAGCCTGCGCTCGCAGAAGGACGCCCACCCCTCGCAGCTCTCCGGGGGCGAACTGCAACGCGCCGCCGTGGCCCGCGCGTTCGCGTCGGCGCCGCGCATCCTACTGTTCGACGAGGTCACCGCCGCGCAGGACCATATCGAAGGCCGCGAGATCCTGCGGCTCATCCGGCAGTTCGCCAAGGAGTCCGGCGCCACCGTGGTGCTCGCCACGCATGAGATCGCCACCGTGAAGGAGATCTGCGACCATATCGTCGTACTCGACCGTGGTTTCGTGGTGGAGGAGGGACCAACCTATGCCGTCATCTCCGACCCGCAGACCGACCAGACGCGCGTGTTCCTTGAGGCGGCGTCGAGCCTGGGCAAGGTCGATGCGCTGCTCGCCGGTCATGATCCGGTGGTCGACCTGAGGCCCGGGCAGAAGCTCATCGCGCTGCGCTACGTGCATGAGGACGTCTCCGAGCCGCTGGTGTCGCTCGTGACGCGCAAGTTCGGCATTGACGTGAACATCATGCTCGCCGACGTGCAGATCGTGGGCAAGTATCCGATCGGCGGCATCGTCGGCGTGTTCGAGGGGCCGGAGCGCAACATTCGCGACGCCGTCGCCTTCCTGCGTTCCAAGAAGGTGCGGGTGGAGATCCTCTCCGAAAACTGATCCGCCCATACCGTTTCGTGTTCTGTGTTTCGCAGTTCGTATTCCCCGCGTTTTCCCCGCTGTTGCGTACAGTTGTATCTGTTCGGATCAACGGAGGTTAATGATGGCTGAAAACGCACCGCTCGTAGCCGTGGTAATGGGGTCTTCCAGCGATTGGGAGACGATGAAGCACGCATGCGAGATGCTCGACAGATTCGCGGTACCGTATTCCAAGCAGGTGGTCTCCGCCCACCGCACGCCGGAACTCATGGCCGATTTCGCGCATTCCGCACGGAGCAAGGGCATCCACGTGATCATCGCCGGCGCGGGCGGTGCCGCCCATCTTCCCGGCATGATCGCCGCGCAGACCACGCTTCCCGTGATCGGCGTGCCTGTGCGCTCCCACGCCCTGTCCGGCTGGGATTCGCTGCTGTCCATCGTGCAGATGCCCGGCGGCATCCCGGTGGCCACCACCGCAGTCGGCAACTCCGGCGCCACGAACGCCGGCCTGCTGGCCGTGCAGATTCTCTCGACCACCGACGAGCGTCTGGCCAAGGAACTGCAGGAATACCGCGACGAACTGAAGAAGAAGGTAGAGGAGTCCAATGCCCAGCTTGTCTGAGGAAACCAACGGCGCCGTCAAGATGCTGCAGCCCGGCGCGACGATCGGCATCGTCGGCGGCGGCCAGCTCGGCCGCATGATGGCCATCGTGGCGAAATACCGCGGCTTCCGCATCGGCGTGCTCGATCCGACGCCGGACTGCCCCACCGCGCAGGTGGCCGACTTCCAGGTCGTGGGCGAATACGACGACAAGACCGCCATCCATGATCTCGCCGAGAAATCCGACGTGCTCACCTACGAGTTCGAGAACGTGGACGCCGACGCCATCGACGAGGTGCGTCACCTGGTCGCCGCCCCGCAGGGCACCGACCTGCTGCGCGTCACGCAGGACCGCATCAACGAGAAGACGTTCATCAACCGGCACGGCATCGAGACCGCGCCGTGGCGTGAGGTCAACGATTTCGACGAACTTGAGGCCGCCATCGACGAACTGCACTACCCGTGCGTGCTCAAGACTCGTTCCGGCGGCTACGACGGCCACGGCCAGCATGTGCTGCGCAACGACACCGACCTGGAGAAGATTCGCGCCCGCGGCGACCGTGGCGGCGGCTTCCCGCCGAGCATCCTCGAAGGCTTTGTCGACTTCGCGTTCGAGGCGTCGATATTGGTTTCCGGCAACGGTGAGGACTATGTGACGTTCCCGATGGTGCGCAACGACCACCGCAACAACATCCTGCACATCACCGTGGCCCCGGCCGAGGTGAGCGACGAACTGCACCGTCAGGCGCAAGACCTCGCATTGCGGCTGGCCAAGGGCTTCGAACTGGCGGGCACGCTCGCCATCGAGCTGTTCATCACCAAGGACGGCCGCGTGGTTGTCAACGAATTGGCGCCCCGTCCGCATAATTCCGGCCACTACACGATCGAGGCGTGCTCCATCGACCAGTTCGATGCGCACATCCGCGGCATCGCCGGATGGCCGCTGCCCGAACCGAAGCTGCTCAGCCCCGCCGTCATGGTGAACGTGCTCGGACAGCATGTGGCGCCGAGCCGTGCGCTCATCGGCAGCCATCCCGAGTGGAACGTGCACGACTACGGCAAGGCGCAGGTGCGTCACAACCGCAAGATGGGCCACATCACCGTGCTCACCGACGACACCGCGCAGACCGTGGCCGACCTGGAAGCCACCGGCGTCTGGGACGACCTCAAGTAGTCGGCCGGCCGGTGGCCGGTAATCGGTAAATCGGTAAATCGGTAAATCGGTAAATCGGTAATCGGTAATCGGTAATCGGTAATCGGGTAAGTAGCAAGTAACCATGGCGGCCGTGATTGCGCAGATAAGTGCAGCCGTTTCGCCGCAGCGTTCGGCGGGTAGAAGTGGCAGCCGTGACTGCGCAGATAAGTGGCGACGGCTGCCTGATATCCGGCAATCGGTCAAATGATCGATTCGCGGAATCAACTTCAGGATTCCGCATGGCATCACCGCGCTGGTTATAACGCATCCATACGTAAAACCCAGTGCGGGGATCCCCCCCCTGCGCTGGTTATAACGCATCCATGCGTAAAATCCTGCGCGGGGATCCCCCTGCGCTGGTTATTACGCACCTGTGCGTCAAACCCAGTGCGATGATGTCCTCCGTGCTGGTTATTACGCATCCATACGTAAAACCCGGCGCGGAGACCTTCTATGCGCTGGTTATAACGCATTCGTGCGCCAAATCCTACGCGATGATGGCCTTCGTGCTGGTTATTACGCAGCTATGCGTAATAACCAGCACGGGGATCCCCCTGTGCTGGTTATTACGCATCCATCGTAAAACTCAGCGCGGGGGATCCCTCCTGCGCTGGTTATAACGCATCCATGCGTAAAATCCTGCGCGGGGATCCCTCCTGCGCTGGTTGTTATAACGCACCTGCGCGGTAAACCCTATGCGCAGGGTTTTTCAGCGTAGGGTTTGCTGTGCGTGTGCGTATAACCTACGCAAAGCGCATCTAATGAATGAATCCGAAACGGGACCGGGAAGAATCCGGAATGGAGACGGAACTGGTCTAAAACGGGTGCCCCCCAATGAATCCGAAATCCAGAAAATTGGCGTTGCGGAGTTGTGCAGAGCCGGGCGGCGTCTATAAGAAAAACCGCCGCATCGACAACCATATCGATGCGGCGGTGTTCGCTATTGGAAGCTGGAAAATATGCGGTCAGCCCGCGTGTGGTTCAGCCGCGCTTCTTGACGAGGTCCTCGGAATCCTTGTCGAGCGTGGCCATGATGGCCTTCTGCGCGTTCTTCACGTAGGTGAAGCCTTCGGCCTTGGTGAACGCGGCCTTGGCGGCGTCGTCCTCGGAGACGGCGCGAGTTACACGTGCGATGGCGACCAAAACGTTCGGCAGCTGCGAGTCGGGAGCGTCGTTGCCCAGTTCTCCGTAGAAACGAATTGTTTCCACATCGTTCGGATTGGCGCCGTTGGTGGGAGCAGCCTTCAGTGCTTCAACAATGCCGCCGAGATATTGCTTCATTGGATACTCATTTGGAATGCTCATGGCTCCCATGGTAGAAGGGTCCGCAAGAATTGCCAGCCGTCAATCGTTCTATGTGCTGCAAAGGAAAAACGCTGGAATCCTACGGAAAAACGACCTAAAATCATCACGTATTCGTTGCTATCGCCGTTTCGTATCATGCGACGGACGGGAACCGAACACCTCCCGGGATTCCTGTTCGTTCCGTATCATGCGACGGACGGGAACCAAACACCTCCCGGGATTCCCCTTCGTCGGGATTTTCCGAAAATGTGAGTCGTGAGGCTTTGTGGTCGCGGCTGAAGGGATATGGGGGGCGCGAATCGTTGAACCGGGTGCAGCGGTGAAATCCAGGGGAAGGAACCCTAAAAAAGAAAAACCGGACGCCATCGTCCGTTTTCCTGTGCATTTGTCGTTCTGACTGTCATGAACGACTTCCCGGAAGGCATGAATCGCCTTCTGCGCCGGAAGGAACCGGGGTGAACCGTCCGGTCAGCGGTCCTGCGCGATGTGGATGATGGTCTCGTTCATCTCCTTGCTGGAGAAGCCCATAGTGCCGGCCATCCTGGAGCTGCCGTAGAGGGCCATTCCGCGAAGCATCGAATCCTTGAGAGACATGATTGCCACCTTTCCTGGTATTTCTTCATCTGTTTGCTACGGGTAAGGAACTTCCGGACCGTCGATCGGTGGAATCCGTTGGAATCTGGAACCGCCTGATTTCATCCGGATCCCGATTCCCGGTCTTTGTTTCCCCTTCCTGTGATTATCAATATAGACAGTGAAACCGATTTCATTAAGTCGTGCCATGGTTTTCCCGGGCATTCGTCCCGTCGCGGTCATACATGGTTGACGGTATTGCGCTGATGGCATCGGATGTACTGGAGGGTTTCGTCCGGCGTGGCCGGTAAGAAGGATGAGGACCGACGTCAAGCCGTCAGAACGTCGAACGTCAAGACACCAGAACTTCAGAACAGCAAGACGTCAAGACGGCAAGACGTTAGAACGGCAGAACGGCAGAACGTCAAGACGTCAAGACACCAGAACGTCAGAACAGCAAAACGTCAAGACACCAAGACGCTAAAACGTCAAGACGTCAGAACGGCAAGGCAAGGAGAAGACTCGTGACGGCATCTTCGGAACTCTTCGTTGGATCGCATCTGTCGACGTCGGGCGGCTGGGGGAGGCTGCTCCAGCGTTCGCACGACGAGGGCGGAACCACGTTCGCGTTCTTCCCGCGCTCGCCGTATGGCAAGAGGTCGAAGGCGCTGGCCGATACCAGCCCGGAGGCGTTCGCCGGGCGATTGGTCGCCGAGCATTACGGCCCGCTGGTCGTGCACGCGCCATACGTCTACAATTTCGCCGGCAAGGACGCGTCCAAGCGGGCCTTCGCCGTCGATGCGCTCGCCGAGGACATCCGTATGCTCGCGCCCATCGCCCGCGCCGGTCAGACGACGTACATCAACATCCATCCCGGATCGCATGTAGGGCAGGGGAGCGAGGCGGGATGCCGTCTCATCGCCGACGGCATCAATCGCGTCTGCGACGATCTGGCGAAGGACGGCACCGCGGACGCCGGCGTCATGATTCTGCTGGAGACGATGGCGGGCAAGGGCACCGAATGCGGCCGCAGTTTCGAGGAGCTCGCCTCCATCATCGACGGCGTGGAGAACAAGGCGGTCGTGGGCGTCACTTTCGACACATGCCATGTGTATGACGCCGGCTACGACATCGTGAACGATCTGGATGGAGTGTTGCGCGAATTCGACGACGTCATCGGATTGGACCGTCTCAAGGCCATCCACGCCAACGATTCGCAGTTTGGCTTCGGATCGCATAAGGATCGTCATGCCAACATCGGTAAGGGCGAGTTGGGCGTCGATTTCTTTCGTGACATGGTGAACGACCCGCGTCTGGCCGGGCTGCCGATGATTCTGGAGACGAAGGAGCTCACCGAGACCACGCATCGTGACGAGATCGCCCTGCTGCGAAGCCTGAGACGGTAACAAAAAAGCGGCTTCGCGCCGCCGACAATCACTGCAAAAACTGCATAATCATTGAAAAATCATTGAAAAATCACTGCAAAAACACTATAAAGACCACGAATACGCGGACGCCGTTGGCCGCATATCGTTGTTCTCTTCTTCTCCATGCCGGGGAATATCCTCTGGGATTCCCCATGCCTTGCTGTCTACGTCTATACCGTGGGAGCGTATTGTTCCACGGTAGCCTTGACTTAGACTGCCTTGACTTGTGTCAGCGGGCGTCGTTCTCGATGCTGCGGATGGTGTCGAGCATGTGCTTGCTCATCGCCGGGGTGGTGGTCATGGTGGAAGCGCCGTAGAGGGCCATGCCGCGCAGGATGCTCTTCTTGATGTTCATGTTGTTCTCCTTGAAATGACGTTGATCGAATTCGTCAGTTGTCGATCATTGGTTATTGGTTATTGATTCGGCGAATCTCGCCGAGGGGGTATCGTATCGGGGCCGCGGGACTAAATCCGTGGCCGGCCGATTGGTCGGTTTGGGATCAGCGGGCGTCCATGTCGACGTGGAAGTTGGCGATCTCCTTGGCGGAGTGCGGGGCGACGACCATGTTGTCGGCGGCGTAGGCGGCGAGGTTGCGAAGTGCCTTGGTGAAGTTCATTGTTATGCTCCTTGGTTGGAATCGATTTGTGGATTATGTGGTAAGTCTTGCGCGCTCAGCGCTCGTCCCCGTGGATTTCGAGGATGGCTTCGTTGAGCTTCAGGTTGGAGATGCTGGTCATGGTGGAAGCGCCGTACAGCGCCAGACCGCGCATCATGGATTGCTTCATGTTCATGTTCTCTCCTTGTTCGGCTGTTTGCCTTGCATGTGTTTGGCTTGTAGCCTTGTTCGGCTGTTTGCCTTGCATATGTTCGGCTGACTGCCTTGCTTGGCCGTTCGCCTTGCTTTGTTGTCCGCCTTGCTTGGCTGACATGATTAACGATAGACCATGGATGCAATTTGCGCAAGCGCTGGCGCAACAGCACCTACCGATTGGTTGGTATTATGCCGTTTCGTCGGCGTGTCACATTCTGTGAGATTGTGATGTATCTTGACTGTTTCATCAGATTTTTCGGGCATGTGAGCGTTATTCAGACGATATGAAAAAGCCGGTGCACGGAGTTTTCGTGCGCCGGCTTGGGGAGTGGGGGTGTTCGTCTTCTTGGAATGCGTCGTCGCTGGCTGGTATGGCGGTTTTGTGCGCAAGCGCGGTCATCAGCGATTCGCTGCGGTTCGTCGTGATTTTGCCGGTTTTCTTGACGGGGTGCTTCCGCCGCTTGCATGCGCGCCGGTCGTGATATTCCACGGCCTTAAACATGGCCGCACGGATGGAAACGAACATTAGACAGGTTGATACCGGTCATGGTTACCCACTTTCCTTATGGGCGTGATACGATAAACACGCCTCAAATTGGTTGATATGTTTTGAAGCACGCGGGTAGAGGTTGCCGCCTCTACCCGCATTCTCTTATTTCAGGAACTCACGCGGCTCACAATCCAGCACATCGGCCAAACGGTAAGCCATTTTCAAAGACATGTTCTCAGGGTTAGTCGCCCCTGTCTCATACTTTGAAATCGTCACGCGGGGTATCCCCGCAAGTTCCGCCAATTGCGTCTTGTTGAGTCCGCGCCGTTCCCTGATTTCGGTCAGCCCCATATACCGCCTCGCTTTCGCTAGGCGATATTGTACCTTAATTGGTACAGTATGGGTAAATCAAATCACTGTTGAGTTGTCAAGGTATCGTGCCCGATCGGGCTTGATGCCCCTCGCTGTACCTGAATTGGTACAGCGAGGTAAAATTCTTTGGCGTGTCGCTTGGAATATCAACGATTACAAGCAACACGCCCTATTCAAAGACTCACGAATACTAGCCATAAACTCGGTCTTGGACCGATACCGGCGTACACCCGTGGGCAGTTCCGCACCCAAGTTGGCATCCTCGGCCATCATGGACGCCTTACGCAACCGCGTATTGGCGATGCGTCGAGCGCGACGACGTTTAACAAGAGAGGACATGACACCATCCCGCTTTCCACCAATCAGCCACGCGGCCACTCCCTATGAAAACGACCAGTACGCAACTCGTCATGCGTAAGAATCGCCAACATACGAACAAACGAATCGGGATCAGGGGGATAGTAAACAACCAGAACATCATCAGCCAAATGAAATTCCATGCAATTGTTGTACAATCCACCCGGATTACTCAACACATGAGGCCGATACATCTCAGGCACACGCCCAGTCGTCTGCAAAGCCTCATACATCAGAGAGACCAATTCCTCCGCAAGACTCGCATCGTACCGGGCAAGCCGTTTGAAATGCTTGTCAAACCTCTTGGATTTAGCACGAATCTCAAACACCATGCCGCACCTCGTCAAGCAACCCCATGAAATGCGCCCGAGTATCATCAGGCGTCGCATACACGGATTCACCCGGCAGGACGCGCGAATCCGTGTAATCGTCATCGTCGTCCAAGGTTTCGTCGCTACTGGCACCAGCGGCGAACCCGGCAAGATACGCATTCACCAAATCGGTGATATTCACTCCCTTCAGGCGTGCCGCCGACTCGGCTTGCGCATACGCTGGCAAACTCTCAAGAGTGGTCATAACATCACCTCGCTTTCTGATTTCAAGCATACCCGGCTTCGGGTATGCTAAAAATGATAACTTTTACTTGGTTTGTTTTGGTCACGGGACTTTCCTGCAACCTATCCCATGGAACGCTTCGGATAATCCACTATCCGAAGCGTTTCGTAATCCCGCGGGACAACCAAGCGCACACGATGAATCGCATGCGAAGACTAAAAACCTAGGGTACAAGCCCGTTCATTGAGCGTCTTTTTCTTTCGACGGCTTATCGTCGTCTAACAATTTGCGTGGATTAGAAACACGCAAAGCATCACAAAACCTAAGCGCCAAATCAAGGGACATGTTCCGCACGTCGTAGAATCCGGTTTCGTACCCGGCGATCCTCGCTCGATTCACGCCCTCGACCTTGTCGGCTAACTGTTGCTGAGTTAGTCCGCGCTTAAGCCTAAGTTCCTTAAGACTCATGATGACCCACCTTCCCAAACGATATGGTGGGTCCGATTGTACGTTACGCATCATGGGTCCTCGCCCATCGTCTGATCGTTCCGCAGGGGCGACTGCATCGACAACGCCGCCACCGAGCAGGTGTTCGGCCACCTCAAGGACGAGTTCTACACCGGACGCGAGTTCGCCTCCTACGAGGAGTTCAAGACCGGACTGGACGCGTACATCATCCACTGGAACACCAGACGACGCCAGGAACGGCTGGAGGGACGCACCCCGGAGGAATTCCGGAACATGTCCCTCACAGCCTGATCAGGTACCCTTAATAAACAACGTCCACCAATCAGGGCGCAGTTCCCTTTGCCGACCGCTCCCCTCATCTTGAGGGGAGCCGATTGGGTGGGGGTATTGCCGATTAGCTCTCCGCCGTTCGTGGGGGAGCCGGTTGGGTGGGAGGTCTCGCTAATCGGCTCCCCTCCGGGTGGAGGGGAGCTGGCGGCCGCAGGCGGTCTGAGGGGCGGGGCGGCTTGGCGACCTATAACCCATAAACCAAAACGTAATAAGGGATTGGTTACGATCGATGCAACCGATTACACAACCGCAACCGTGTCTGGTTTTGCTGAAATAATTGGCTGTTGTCCTATCGTCGTCATGGGTTCTGAAACGATTTCATGCCGACGGATCTCATAGCAGTACACGCAAGGAGTGCTCATGCCCAGGAACGCGCGACGCAGCACGCCGGTGATCAAGGACGTCGCCAAACTGGCCGGGGTCTCGGCGGCCACGGTGTCACGATACCTCAACGGCACCGCCAATGTGAACGAGGAGAAAAGCGAGCGCATCGCCCAGGCCATCAAACTGCTCGGCTACAAGCCGAGCATCGTCGCCCGCGCATTGGCGAACAGGGAGATGGACTCCGTGATGGTGTTCGCCACCGATTCCGGCTCGTTCTCCACCAATATGACCAACGTCGGCGTGGAACGCGGCGCGCAGTCGAAAAGCTATCTGTTCGGCGTGACCACGCTGAGCGAGCATCGTCTCGGCGACGTGCGGCAGATGGTGCAGATGGCGCTTGGCGCGAACCCGGCCGGCGTCATCGTCTACGAATACGACCGCGCCGGAGCCGAGGCCCTGAGGTACATCCCCGACGACATGCCGTTGGTCATCGTCGGCGGCAACGTGGGGGAGGGGGCGTATCAGGTCATCAACTCGGAGCGCGAGGGTGGCCGTGCCATGACCGAATATCTGCTGGGCCTCGGTCATCGTACCGTGTATCACGTCGCCCGCTCCGAAGGGCCGAGCGACAACACGCGCACGAACGGCTGGCGTGACGCGCTGACGGAGGCGGGGGCGCCGGTCCCCGAGATACTCCATGTCTCCGCGACTGATCTGGAGGAGTCCGTCGAGGTCGGTCGCGTCCTCGGCCGCCGCAGCGACGTGACCGCCGTGTTCGCCGGCAACGACGAGACCGCCATCGCCGTGATCAACGGTCTGCGCGAGGAGGGGCGCCGCGTTCCCGAGGACGTGAGCGTGGCGGGTTTTGAGGACCGTCAGTTCGCGCCCATGTGGAAGCCGGCGCTGACCAGTTATCGCCAGAACTTCATCGAGATGGGCGAGCGCGCCTTCGCCATGCTCTACGAGCAGATCCAGGCCAGGCGCGCCGGCGAGCGGCCGCCGCAGTCGCGTCTTGAGACCGTGCAGGGGCGCATGGTCGTGCGCGACTCCGCCTGCGCCCCGCGCTGAGCCGGCTTACGGCGGTGGGGCGGGCCGTAAGGGACGAAATCTGCGATTCACGGTGGTTGACGGACGTTTTGCAGCCCAAAACCGTCCGTCAACCACCGTGAATCGGTCGGAACGTCTTTTCCGGCCCGTGTTTTTCGTCGCCGCTGAGGCATGACCGGGGGATGCGGCGGCATGGATGGTCGCTGTCGCATCGCATCGGTCATGGTGCCGGAATCGTGTGCGCCTATGGTGTGCCTATAGTGGTTGTGAATTCGCTGGACTGTCGATGGAGGGGATGTTCGTCATGGAATTCATGGATGTCGTTCGCAAACGGTACGCATGTCGGAAATACGCCGATTGTCAGGTCTCGCAGGCCGATCTCGACGCGATCCTGGAGGCGGGGCGGCTGGCGCCCACGTCGACCGACCAGCAGGAGCAGCATGTGTACGTCATCCGGTCGGTGGACGGGCTTGCCAGGGTCGATGAACTGTCGGAATGCCGGTATGGCGCTCCCACGGTGCTGATGGTCACATACGATACGACCGATGTCTACGAATATCCGGGCGGCGAATACGATTCTGGCGTGGAGGACGCCTCCATCGCGCTGACGCATATGATGCTCGCCGCCGCCGATTGCGGCGTCGGCAGTTGCTGGGTCAACGTGTTCGACCCGGACAGGGTGCATGAGGCGTTCGGATTGAAGGAGCGCGATCGGGTCGTCGCCATGCTCGACCTCGGCTATCCAGCGGCGGACGCGGAACCGTCCGCGAAGCATCTGCGCCGCAAGGACATCGCCGACTTGGTCACGTATCTGTGAAGGCGTGCGCCTGCGTCGCTGCCTATCTACGCAATCGGCTATCGGAATACGGGCCGAGAACACCGGAATCGCCGGTTCGCAGAGTATTTCGGACGGTTTGGGGCTTCTGAACGTCCGAAAGACTCTGCGAACCACGGGAAACGGGTTTTTGGCCCGTATTTCGTAGGGGCGTTTTGGTCATCGGCGTGCGTATCCTATATGAGTACGTAATGAGTATGTGAACGGGCGGATGGCCCGCGGTGGATTGCGACGGACGGGGAGCAGGGCATGGTCGAACATATGACGAGAAGGACGGTCCAGAAGGAGACGGTCCGTGAGGCGTTGCGGCGGACGGATGATTTCATCTCCGCGCAGAACCTCCACCGCCGTCTGCAGGACGCCGGCTCGCGCATCGGACTCGCCACCGTGTACCGCCAGCTCAACGCCATGGCGGCGACGGGGGAGGCCGACACCATACGCATGGGCGGCGAGCAGCTGTTCCGCGACTGCGGCGAGGACGCCACACGCCATCACCACCATCTGGTGTGCGAGCGCTGCGGCAGGACGGTCGACATCGAGCCACCGAGCGAGGCATGGTTCCGCAAGGTCGCCAAAGACAACGGGTTCACCGTGAGCCATCATATTCTGGAGATCTTCGGCCTGTGCTCCGACTGCGCCGCCGAGGAGAGCGCGGGTGCGGACGACGGTACCGGCGCGTGATGCCGACCGGCGCGTCGGGTCGCCTGACGGCATCCGGATCCATGGACGGGAACGCCCGCCGATGACGATATGTCACGGCGGGCGTTCCCATGTCTGATCTCACCGACTGGTTCAGTGCGCCAGCATTTCGGTGGCCACCTCGTCCTTGGTCAGGGACGCGGGGTAGTAGGTGGGCCAGTTGTCCATCTCCTTGAGTGTCTCCTCCTGGGAGTCGTCGCCCATGAAGATGTGGAAGTGGGCGGACTCGCCCGGTGCGATGCCGTGGTCGGAGAACTGCACGATCTTCGGAGCGCCCTCCGGCACGTCGCCGGTGGCGGTGAACAGGTAGCGCACGCCGCGGTTGCCCTTCTCGTAGTCGAGGATCCTGAATCCGTCGTACTTGTAGGTGGCGGTCGCGGTCTTGTCGCCGCGGGTGAAGCTCATCCGGTCGCCCTTGATGACGATCTTCTCCACGTCGGTCCGGTATCCGGTGTCGTAATACTTTTTGTATTCCTCGGCGGTCATGCCTCCCTTCTTGGCCTTCGCCTCCATGACGGAATCCAGTGTGCCGTCCTTGAGATACGGGTATACGGACTGCCATTCGCCCTCGTAGTCGGCGAGCGTGCGGTCCTTCACGTCCTGCGTGAGGAAGTATCCGTTTGTGGTATCGGTGGCTAGGGCCTGGTTGGTGATGGAGGTCAGCCATTCCAGCAGGGTCTTCTTGTTTTCGGGCAGCTGCTCGGTCACCGAGATGATCGTTTTGTTGTGGCTTTTCGCCGCGGATTCCAGCTTCTTGGCGAATTCGCCCATCTCCTGCGGGTTGACGACGAGGATGTCCACGTCCTTGCCTTCGACCACGCCGATGGCGTTCTTCAGGTCGGATGCCGAAGGCTCCGCCTCGCTGTTCATGGCGTTGGTGTAGGTGGCGGGCGTCTTGTCCACGGCGCCGATGTAGTCGAGCAGATAGTTCGCCACGGATTCCGTCGCCGCATAATGCCGTTCGACGCCTGCGGTGCGGCCCTTGTTCACCAGTGCCACGAACTGCGCGTAGTCGCCGTTCCATGTGTTGGAATGGCGCTGCACCGTGGCCTCGGTGTCGCCGCCGTCGGGGGCCGAGTCGGAGTATGCCTTCGTGATGGCCTGCGATGCCTTGAGTACGGCGTCGGGGCTGAACCACAGATGCGGATTCGTGGAACCGTGGTGGTGATGGTGGTGCCCTTCCCCACCTTCGGCGCTGTCTTCGTGCTCGTGCGAGTGCTCCTCGGCGGCGGTGACGCCCATGAGGTCGCCGACGTTCACGATCTTCTGTTTGGAGGGGTCGAGCTGCGCCTTTTCCGCCCATCCGTCGTATCCGGCGCCGTTGAGCACCACGATCTGCGCCTTCGAGAGCTCCGCGAGATCCTGTGGCGTGGCCTCATAGTCGTGCGGGTCGGCGGAGGTGGAGTTGATGAGCGAGGTCACCTTCACGCAGTTGCCGCCGAGTTCCTCGGCGAGCGAGCCCCACTGGTTCACGGATGCGACCACATTGAGCGTGACGTCGCAGGAATCGGCCCCGGTTGTCGTTTCGGCGGCGGCAACGGCGTTCCCGCCGTTCAGCGGGTGTCCGGCACGATAGGCGCTGCCGGCGACGAACGAGCCGACGATCAGTGCGGCGGCAAGGAATCCGCCGCCGATGACGTACACGGGGCCGCGTCGCCTGCGGGGTGAGGCGGTGTTCTCCGTGGGGCCGTCGAGGCCGTTGGAATCGCCGGCGATATGGGAATCATGCGTTGTTTCGTCGGTCATGAGTGTCTTTCTACTTGTGTCGATCCTTCGCCATTATCATATCTAATGATAATCATTATCACAAATTGGATGGAATCGAATAATGCAGACCGTTGGAAAATCAATGTTCCGCGGGTTTCCGTCCGGCGGGTCGTGACATGCGGTCTGGCGTCGCGGCCGCCCCCGGTCGCACGGCATCGGCTCCGGGCTGGCGGTCCGGCTTGCTGTCGTCCCCTCCGATGACGGAGGGCCGTGTCTTTGGTTTCGGGAGGGGTGATTCGGCCGGATTGACACGTGCGCGGCATGAGGCGATGCCGCGCACCGATGACTTCGCCGAGAAGTCAACGGCAACGACTGAAATGGGAGTATGCGCAGGAACAGGATCATCGGGCTGGTAGCACTCATCGTCGTCGTCGCGGTCATCTGCGGGTTCGCGGTATGGCGCACGACGACGCCCGAATCCAAGCCGGCCGAGCCGAAACAGTCGGTCACCGGATATCTCGGCGGCGAGAAGACCGGCCTGTTCGACGACCCCGAATTCGCGAAGCTCGCATCCGACGCCGGATTGAAGGTCGACTACCGCAAGGCCGGCTCGCTCGATATGATGACGGCCGACCGGACGGGCATGGACTATCTGTTCCCCTCGTCGCGCACCGCGGTCGAATACGGCGCGGGCAAGGGCGTCAAGGCCACGAGACAGGACATCGTCTTCAACTCGCCGATCGTGGTGTATACGCATAAGCCGGTGGCCGAAGGGTTGGCGAAATCCGGCATCATGACCCATGACGGCAACGTCTGGCGTCTCGACATGGCCAAGGCCGTCGCCGCCATGAAGGCGGGACGCAGCTGGGCCGACGTCGGATATGCGGGCGGATACGGCGTGTTCCACATCGAAAGCACCGACCCGGTGAAATCCAATTCCGGCAACGAATATGCGGCCCTACTGGCGAACACGATGAACGGCGGGCAGCCGGCCACCCGTGCCACGGTGAAACGAGACGCCCCCGTCATCCGCGGCATCTTTGAGAAATCCGGATGGATGGAGACCAGCAGCGAGGACAGCTTCAACCAGTTCCTCACGCTCGGCGTGGGATCCAAGCCGATGATGGTCGGCTACGAAAGCCAGATCCTCGACCTCGCCGTCAACAATCCCGACGCCTACGCGCAGGTGAAGGACGACCTCGTCATCGCCTATCCCACACCCACGGTGTGGAGCACGCACACGCTCATGGCCCTGGACGCCAGGGGGGAGAAGCTGTTGTCGCTGTTGGAGTCCAAGCCGGTGCAGAAGCTCGCCTGGGAGCGGCATGGTTTCCGCAGCGTGGACTTCTCCGGCACCGACTCCGTCAAGCGTTTCGGCGTGCCCGGTGCCGAGGAGACGGTGCGGAACGTTGTGGAACTGCCGCCCAACGACGCCATGCAGGACCTCATCGCCGTGCTGCGGCAGTAGACTCCGGCCGCGTATGCCGCATATGCGAAAGCGGGGAGGGAACCGGTTCCCTCCCCGCTTGTCCGTCGTAGCCGTTCGTGGCCCGCGCCCTGGAGATATCAGGCGGCGAGCTCGGCCTTCAGCTCCTTGAGATCGGCGAGAATCTCCTCGTGGCACTTCTCGTTGGTGTCGAAGGCGAGGTGGCAGAAGGCGCACTCATGGCCTTCGCGGTTCTCGTGGCAGGCGTGTGCGCAGTGCTTGCCTTCGCAGTGCTTGCAGTCGGCGTCGTTGCAGCAGTCGCCGGTGAAGCAGCAGCCGCAGCAGCCGCAGACGGCCACGCCGTGCTCGTGCTTGGTCGCGTCGAACTTGGCCAGGTCGTCCTTGCAGACCGCGAAGGTGCCCTCTTCGGTGACGATTTCGTAGGCGTGCTCGTCGTAGTTCCTGATGGTCATGATATGAATCTCTTTCCGTATGATGCCGCGGCCGCTGCCGATGTCGTCGGCCTGTCGTCGTGGCGTTCCCTTGTGACGTATGCCAATATACGTGCGCGGCCATGCTGGCGAAAATTAGTGAAAGCGATTATCAATCAGATAGTTCATTGCCGTGCGAATGCGTTTCCGCGCATTGTTCGCACAGGCCGAATATCTCAAGATTGTGGTTGATCTCGGTGAAGTGCACCTTGTGGGCCGCCTGCCTGATCCACCGCTCCAGTCCGGGGATTTCGATCTCGATGGTGCGGCCGCATTCCCGGCATACGATGTGATGGTGATGGCCGTGGTCGGAGCATTCGCGGTAGAGCGTCTCGCCGTTGAGGTGCAGGGTGTCGAGTTCCCCCGACGAGGCCATGAGCTGGAGGTTGCGGTATACGGTGGCCGTGCCGATGCCGGTGCCCTGTTCGCGCAGTATGCCGGCGATCTCCTGGGCGGTGGCGAACCGGGCGAGGCCGGCCATGGTCCGGGAGAGCAGTATACGTGGCCGTGTCACGCGTTTTGTCGGCATCCTGCGTGGTTCGTCGTTCATATGGGCCTCGGTCAACTTCGTATATTAAACGAAAATCGTTATCATAATCATATATGTGATGGACAATAAGGATGCCGACTCCGATGGCGTGCTGCGGGCCCGTCGTTAGTCGTTCGTGGGACGCCTGCGCTCTCAGACCTCGACGTACCCCTTGCGCACGGCGGCCGACAGGTGTTGTGGCACCTGGACCGTGCGTCCGTCCGGCGTGGTCACCGTGGCGAGGTCGACGGGCTTCGCCTTCCAGTTGGCGCGGCGCGAATGCATATTCGCGCGTGATTTCCTGACTTTCGGATGCGCCATCAGCCCTGCCTCGCCTTCCAACGGGGGTTCTTCTTGTTGATCACATAGGTGTGGCCGCGCCTGCGCACAACCACCGATCCCGGCTTTCTGGCCATGGATCGGATGGAGGCCTTGACCTTCATGGAGTCTTCCTTTCTGTGTCTTTCTGTGCGGTGATGTCCGCGCCGTTCATGATTTGCGGCCGTAGCGCGCATTGAATTTCTGCACCTGGCCGGCGGTGTCGAGCACCACGCTCCTGCCGGTGTAGAAGGGATGGCTGTAGGCGGAGATCTCGGTGACGACCAGCGGATAGGTATTGCCGTCCTCCCATTCGGTGGACGGCAGCATGTCAGCCTTGGCCGCAAGCGTGGACCGGGTCAGGAACGTCTTGCCGCAGGAATTGTCCCGTACGACGATCGGCCCATAGGCGGGATGAATGCCTCGTTTCATGAGATATGCCCTTTCTTATACATTGTTCGGTTGGCCGAACGGCTTGTTTTCGCGGCTCCCCTCACCAGCTCGACTTGGTGACGCCGGGAAGGTTGCCGGCGTGGGCGAGTTCGCGCATACGCACCCGCGAAACGCCGAACCGGCGCAGATAGCCGCGCGGGCGTCCGTCGATGGAGTCACGGTTGCGCAGTCTGGTGGGGCTGGCGTTTCGCGGCAGGGCGTGCAGCGCCTTCATCGCGGATTCGCGCTCCGCCTCGCTGATATGGGGGTCGACGCTGGCCTTTTTGAGCTCGGCGCGTCGTTCGGCGTACTTCGCCACGATGCGCTCGCGCTGGCGCTGCCGCGCGATCTTGCTGGTCTTGGCCATGGATGTTGATGCTCCTTATGGGTTGTGGGTTGTGGGCCGTGTTGTTTGGAGTGCCGGACCTGCCTTGTGTCGGCTCGCCCCGGTCGGCCGTCGAGGCTCCGCCGGGCTGCGTTCACCGCGTTTCGCGGAAGATGACGCGCTTCTTGACGACCGGATCGTATTTCATGAGTTCCAGCCGGTCCGGCGTGTTCCGCCGGTTCTTCCGCGTGGTGTAGGTGAATCCGGTGCCTTCCGTAGACCGCATCGTGATGACCGGGCGGATGTCGGATGATTTGCTTGCCATGGTGGTGTCCTTCAATGAAGATGCCGACCGTGGAAGATGGAGAAACGCGGCCGGCAAGACTGTGATTGTGCCGTTTCGGTCCGTTGCCGGCCGATTGCGGCGGGTGGTGTCGTCGGGTGGCGTCGGATGCCGTCAGACCTTGATCTCGTTGCGGCGGATTAGTTCGGCGACCACCGCGTCGATGCCCCGACGGTCGATGGTCCGGATGCCACGGGCGGAGACGTCCAAGGTGATTCGGCGTCCAAGCGAGGGGACCCAGTAGCTCTTGCGCTGTAGATTCACGTTGAATCGTCTGCGCGTTTTGCGGTGTGAGTGGGAGACGCTGTTGCCGACCCCGGCGCGGCTCCCCGTGACTTGACAATGTTTGCTCATGGCTGCCATCATAGCTAATGATAATCATTATCACAAATTGGCGATCGGAAAATCGTCGGTCAGGCAATATTGACAGCGTCTTGCGGGGAATGCGCTTCGGCGTGTCGCAGCGGGCGTCGGTCGTGATGCCGCGTCGATGGCGGTCCGGTCATGCCGTGGAAAAGGACGATATGAACAACGATGATGTCGACCGTGAGGCGCAGTGGGATGCATTGCTTCCGGATCGGGTGATTCTGCTTACGGGTGCGGAGCGGTTGCCGAGGGACCTGTCGGCGTTTTGCGCCGAAGACGAGAAGGGTGTGTGCGTCATCCGCTATCGCGTGGAGCGTTTCGATGCCGCGGACGGCGGTGTCTGCATCATACGGTCGGTGCAGGGGTGCGGTCTGGTGCCGCATGGCGAGGAGCGGTTGCCGATGCGTGAATGCTGTGTCACCTGCGCCATCAAATCCGATGCCGAACGCATGGTCGTCGGCTTGGGCGGGGCCGTTCGCCGGTGCGGTGTGCGGTCGGGTGTCACGTTT
Source organism: Bifidobacterium catulorum (assembly GCF_003129925.1). Taxonomy (GTDB): domain Bacteria; phylum Actinomycetota; class Actinomycetes; order Actinomycetales; family Bifidobacteriaceae; genus Galliscardovia; species Galliscardovia catulorum. The sequence goes on from NZ_QFFN01000015.1 coordinate 22,886, forward strand.
GTCGTGGTGCTGCCCGTCGGTCTGCAGGCGTTCCCGATCGCCCGATATATGGAGGACTGCTTCGCGTTCGCCGACGATATCGGGGACCATGGTGAGACGATGCCGACTCCGCGTGTGTCTTCCGTCGTCTCCGCGGTGGATGAGTCGGGGCTGCGGACCTGTCTGTTCGATGATGCGCCGTTCTCCGTGCGGGCCGACGGTGACGGGGCTGTGGATGTGTCGGTCGATGACGGTCGGAGTGTCGGGGAGGTTCAGGCGGCGTTGCTGCGTGAGGCTGATCGATTGCTGGTCGTCTCCGTCGTTCCGGGTCCGGGCGAGTCCGCCGCGGATTGCGGGTTGACGTGGATGGGGGAGCTGGCCACCCAGATTCGTGGAGGCGAGGCCGCGGACATCGCACGTGCCTGCGATGCCGATTGGGGTGCCATCGCCGGCGGGCGGTATGACTCCGGCGCCGCGCAGCGGCGTCTTGACGCGCTGGCGTTGCATGCGGAATGCGGCGAGGTGAGTCGGGTGCATGAGCCGGTGCGACTGATCTGCGCGTCGGATGGATTCGAGTCGACGATGGTTCACTCGGTCCGGCCCGTCCATCCGGGGCGGCTGTCCGCTTTGCTTGGCGGATTGGGGGAGAACGGATCGGCGTCCCGTGTGCATATTCGTGGTCATTTCACCGTGCCCACGCGTCCGTTCTCGGTGTTCGTATGGGATGGCGGCCCCGGCGGCGTCTCCATCGAGGAACTGGATAACGCCGATGGCAACCTGCCGTGCATGACCGTATTGCAGGTGGTGGCCGAAGGGCATGTGGATATTCCATTGCGATTGGAGTGGTTGCTGTTGACCGATGAGGAAATGCGTGTGCCGGCTACGTCATGGTTCGATCAGACCGATGAATTCACGTTGTGGAGTGTGTCGGGAAGTCGATGAACGACACGCTGATGATAATGAATCTCATTTACTGGGTATACTAATCATCGGAATTATTGATATTGGATATCAATAACGATATGAAGGATTTCGACTATCGCGTCGTATATCACAAAACAATGGAGCAGACAATGGAGCATCAGATGAACATGACAACCAAGGTCAAGCGTGTTGCGGCCGGTGTAGCCGCATTGTTGATGGTCGCAGGACTCGCGGCCTGCGGCAGCTCGAACGCCGGCGGCGCGTCGTCGTCGCAGGACGCCGACGGCAAGATCACCGTGGTGGCGAGCATCAACCAGTGGGGATCCGTGGCCAAGGATCTCGGTGGCGACAAGGTGAACGTCGAATCCATCATGAAGGCCACGAACGTCGAGGCGCACGATTACGAGCCGACCTCCACCGACGTCGCCACGTTCAACAAGGCGCAGGTGGCCGTCGTCAACGGCGCCGACTACGACCCGTGGGCCAGCAAGGCCACCGAAGGTACCAAGGCCACCGTGGTCGACGCCGCCGAAACCGCGGGCAAGGCGGAAGGCGACAACCCGCACGTCTGGTTCTCCAAGGATGTGCGCGAAAAGACCGCCGACGCCATCACGGCGGCTTATGAGAAGGCCATGCCCGACCAGAAGGACTACTTCGAACAGCAGCACAAGGCCTGGGAGGAGAAGGAGAAGGCCGTCGAAGACAAGATCGAATCCGCCAAGGCCAAGACCAAGGGCGTGCCGTACGCGGCCAGCGAGTCCGTGGCATGGTATCTCGCCGACGACCTTGGCATGACCGATGCCACGACGAGCGGCTACAAGAACGCCAGCGCCAACGAAAGCGAACCGTCGCCCGCCGACATCAAGCAGTTCTCCGACGCCCTGAAGGCGGGGAAGATGAAGGTGTTCGTGCTGAACACCCAGGAGGAGGATTCCACCACCAAGCAGCTGATCGACGCCGCGAACAAGGGAAATGTGCCCACGGTCGACCTTACCGAGCAGATGCCGCAGGAATACGATGATCTCACCGACTGGATGAGCGCACTGGTCGACGATTTCGCCGATGCGGTGAAGTGATCGCCTGATTTGCGTGATCTACGGCGAGGTCCTTCCCACACACAGAAGCTGCGGGAAGGACCTCGCCGTATTTATTTACCTGGACTTATTGGCGTTGAGGGGAGCCGACGAGACGAAACCACTCACCACAATAGGCTCCCCTCGTTGAGGGGAGCCGATAAGACGCGCAACGACTCACCAATAGGCTCCCCTCAGCGAGGGGAGCCTATGTCTACGCCTCAGTGTAGGGCCGTCGTCAGCGGCCCAACTGCTGGGCGTTCTCGATGAGCGCGTTCTTCAGGTCGCCCTCAAGCTGGCGCATCTTCACCTCGGCGGCCTGACGGCTGGCCTTGCCCTCCTTCTGGATCTGCACGGTCTCGCGCAGTGTGGCGATCAGCTCGGAGTTCACCTTCTCCAACGTCTCGATGTCGACCACCGAACGCTGGTTCGCCTTCTCCGCATCCACCGCGCCCTGATGCAGCGCGCGGGCGTTGGCCTGGATGAGCTTGTTGGTCACGTCGTCGGTCTTCTTCTGCAGTTCGAGCGCCTGACGCTGGTTCTCCAGACCGAGTGCGATGACCATCTGGCTCTTCCACACGGGAATCGTGGTGGAGATCGTGGTGTCGATCTTGTCGCACACCATCTGGTCGGCGTTCTGGATGATCTTGATCTGCGGCGCGGTCTGCAGGCAGATCACGCTCACGCGGTCGAGGTCGTCGAGACGCTTCGCGAAGCGTTCCAGCTTGGCCTTGAAGTCGGAGAGGATCTGCGCCTGCATCGGATCCTGCGAGGCGGCGGCCTCCTGTTCGAGCTTCGGCAGCTGGTTCGCGTTGAAGTCGGCCAACGCCTTCTTTCCGGCGAGCACGGTGATCTTCAGGTCGCGGTACTGCTCGGCGTTGCGGTCGTACATGGTGTTGAACATCGAGATGTCGGAGATGAGCTGGCTCTGCGAGCTTTCCAGCTTGGCGATGATGTCGTCGATCTGCGAGGAGACCTTCTCGTAGCGGCGGCGCAGCTTGTTGATGTTCACCGCAATGGTGCCGAGGATCGGCACCTTCTTGATGCCGCTGAGCTCCGCCTCGTCCACGGTGACGAGCAGCCCCTGCAGCAGCTCGCCCGCCTGCCCGGCGTCCTTGGAGCGGGTCTTGGCGAGGATGTCGTCGGCGAACGTGGAGGTGGCGCGCTGCACGTCCTTGCCGTACGCGGACTCGATGCCCGCCTTGGTCAGGTCGAGCGAGCCGGCCAGCTGCGTCACCTTGGCCTGGTCGGCGGGGCTGAGGTTCGCGATCTGCTGGTCGGGCGTGGCGTTGGCGGCCAGCGCCTGGTCGTTGCCCGTGGTGGCGAGGTCCACGGAACTGGTGGTCTGCGTGCCCCCGGAGAGGTCGCTGAGGCTGATTTCCTTCATGGTTCATTGTCCTTTCGAGAGCGTGGTGATGATCGCCTGCATGGCGTCGTTGCTGGGCAGTTCCGATACCGCCGTGATCTGGTCGACGGTGCCGGGCACCTTGAACCGCTTGATGCCGTCGGTGCCGGTGAAGTTCGCGGAACGGAACCCGTGGCGCTGCCAGGCCAGCTTCTGCATGTCGTCGCTCTTGAGCAGCGTCAGCAGTTTGCGGCCCTTGTCGTCGAGCGGGATCAGCATGTGCGTGGACCACACGGTCGGCGTCGGATAGACGATGACGATGTCGTCCTTGACCTGGTTCCACGCGTCGGGCTGGTTCACGGCCACGTCGAGCACCTGGCTCTCATAGCCGATCATCATGGGTTTCGATCCGACGCCGAGCGTGAGGAACTGGTTGAAGCTGTCCTCCGAACTCGTCTCCATCCAACCGGATTTCGAGAAGATCGACTGCAGGGTGGCCTGGTCGCGTTGCACGGACTGCACGGTCGCCGGCTGCCCGCCGTTCAGCACCGTGGCCACGAGGGCCGCGTATTCGTTGCCGGAATTCGACTTGACCGGGTCGGTGGAGTCGATGCGGAACTGTCCGTAGCCGCCCGACCAGCCGACCTGCGCCCATGTCTTGTTGGTCTTCAGCGCGTCGACGGCCTTGGCCATGTCCATGCGGTAGACGCCGTCGGTCTTGCTCATGATGCCGGATTTCACGAGACCGTCCGCCACCTGCTTATGCGTGTAGACGACGATGGGGGAGTTGAAGACGATATCGGCTCCCGACGTATCGATCTTTTTCGACTTGCCGTATTCGACGGCGACCTTGGAGGACGGGAAGAGATAGTCCATGCCGTTGTTGTCGGCGTCCATCATGGCGAGGGAGCCGGCCTTGCGGTAGTCGATCTTGAGGCCGTTCTTTGCGGCGAGGTCCTTGAACTCCTGGTCCTCGAACAGGGTGATCTTCTCGCCGCCCAGATAGCCGGTCACGCTTTCGGTCTTCACGGGCTTGGGCGCGGTGCTGGTCTTCCAGTTGCGGAACACGGTGACGCCGCCGAGCACCAGCACCACGACGAGCAGTGCCGCCAGTCCGATGACCTTGGATTTGGAGAGTTTCACGACCTGACTCCTTTCTGAGTCGTTGCGTCGTAAGCCGATGCGTCGTATGGGGGGACGTTGGACGTGGATTGCCTTGCGGGCTGCCCGTTCGGCGTTGCGTGCGTGGGCGCGGACCGGTGGATGCCGCTCGCAGGAGAGCCGGACGGCGACGTCGTGGGGGTCTCATAGGGAATCGGCGACACGTAGGAGGATTCCGGCTGCTTCCGTCCGCCGCCTGGAAGGGTGTCCCGTGCCGTCTCCACGCTGTAGCCGTCCATGCTGGCGAGGCGGGCGATGGCCTCGGAGTCGGCGGAAAGGGCGAGGGTCTTCGCTTCGACGGCGTGGGAGAGTTCGCCTGCCGCGGTCTGTTCGAGCACCTGCATGGCGTTGATGGTCTCGATGCGCGCCTTGGCTATCTGGTCGCGGGCGCCGGAGCGTTCGACCTCCACGTAGCCCTGCAGCAGGCTTTGCGTCTGGTCGCCGTATACGTTGATGAAGTGGCGGAGGGTTTCGTATGATCGGGGGTTCTCCTCGACGAACGCCGTGAGCGCGCGCGTGGCGACGACGATGTCGTTGACCTCCTTGCGTACCGCGGGGTCCCTCACCTGCGCGATCAGGGCGGAGATGGCCTTCATGCGCGCGTTGGCCGCGTCGATGGCCTCGACGGCCTTCTGCCCGTTGGGCACGGCGGAGGCGAGCACCTTGCCGAGCTTGCGTTCCGGCTGGGTGAGGTAGGAGACGCCGATGTATCCGACGGCGGCCACGACCACGGCGCCGACGAGGCCGACGATTCCGCCTCCGGCCACCCAGAACGTCAGGGCGGCGAGGCCCAGACCTGCGATGAAGCTGACGATGGTGCTGATCATCCGTTGAATCCCTTCACCTGACGGAAGATGGAGGCCAGGTCCTCGGATCGTCCGTCGAACACCTTCGCGTTGGAGAGCTTGGCGAGTTCGTTGAGCTGTGCGGGATCGGCCTCGCCGAACATGATGGAGAACACGGGGATGTCGTGGCCGGACGCCTTGTACTGCTTGGTGAACGCGTCCTTGTTGCCGGTCTGGGAGACGCCGTCGGTCATCAGCACGATGGCCGTGGTGTAGTCGCCGGTGTTGGCGGGCAGGTTCTGCAGGGCCTTTTCGAGGCCGGCGTAGATGTCGGTGCCGCCGATGGTGTCGGTCTGCTGTCCGCGCTGGAGGAGCGGGGTGGTGGCTGCGCCGGTGGCCTTGGTCGGGTCCTGCGCGTCGCCGGAGAACGGGATGAGGATGTTCACGTCGTTCTTGCCGGCTTCGAGATGCGACTGCTTGGCCTGGTTCTGGTCGAGTGCGGCGTTGAGTCCGCGCACCACGCCATCCTTGCCGGCGCCCTGCATGGAACCGGAGTAGTCGACCACCCATACCGTCCAGCTGGCCTTGCGCAGATTGGACTGGTAGACGTTCAGGGATTCGTTGATGACGTCGGCCGCGGGCAGGGGGATGGTCTTCAACGCGTCGGCGCCGGTGTTGATGCCCCATTCGGTGCGGAACGATTCCTTGACCTTGGCGTCGTTCTTATAGGTGAGCACGCCGGCGAGGCCGGTGCGGCGTCCCGCGCGCTCGAACAGCAGCTTGGCGTCCTTGGACTGGAGCGCCTTGGCGAAGGAGCCGAAGGCGTCGTCGAGGTTCTGGCCGCGGTCCACGTAGCCGAGCGGGGAGTCGGAGACGGCGATGCCGTCGGACGTGTAGACGGCGAGCAGCGGGTCCTTGTTCTTGGCGGTCAGGGCCTTGTCGGCCTGGATGACGAGGCTTTCGTAGTTGACCATGGCGTCGAACCGGTCGGGGTTGGCCACGACCATGTCCTTGAGCCAGTCGCTTGACCCGGAGGAGCGGTCCACTCCGGAGAGCAGCGTGTGCACGGACGTCTGCACGTTCGCGTTGTTGAGGTCGGCCTTGGTGAGTGCCTGGTTCTTGCCGGCGATGGCGGTGAGGAACGCGAGGTAGGCGCTGGCGCCGGAGTTCGACTGGGTGGCGCTGGTCATGGAGAACGTGAGTTTCCTGGCCTTCACGGCGTCGATGATGTCCTGGGTCTTGACGGGCTTGGTGGTGCCGTCGGCGTTGGCCCAGCCGAGTTTTTCGGCCTTGGATTTGGCGATGCCGAAGACGACCGGCGTGGTGGAGGTGCTTTGCGCGTTCTTGACGATGTGTTTGGTGTCGCCCATGGTGATCCACATGCTGGAGGCCGGCCAGACGGCGTCGTACTTGCCGCCACCGTCCTGGAGGAGCTTCATGATGTCGAGGGAGCCCATGTAGTCGATGGTCACGCCGATCTTGGAGTCGTCGACGGCGCGTTGTATGGCCGTGGAGACCTCCTTGTTCTCGGAGCCGGAGGCGATCTTCAGCGTGGCCGTGGCGTTGCCGTCGGCGGGTTTGTAGGTCTCGGTCTTGCCGTTGTTGGAGCTGGCGGGCTTGGCGGATGAAGTGGGGTCGGTCTGCGAGGTGTCGGGCGACGTCGATGCCCCGCCTCCGTTGTTCTGCTGCGAGTTTGTGCCGCCGGCGCAGCCGGCGAGCATCATCACCATCGCGAGCACGGCGGCGATGGCCGCGATCGTCCAGGTTTTCATCGACGAATGTACTGCCCTGAACATCTCATCTCCTGTTATCCGAGTCTTTCCGCGTCGCATGATTCGCTTGGTGAATATCGACGAAAAGACACTGTTCCGTATATCCATTGTCGTTCGGCGACGTTGCCGAGGGCGGATTTAAAAATGAACGAAGAATGAACAGGAGGTTACGTTTTGGTGTGTATTTTCGGGGGTGTTGAAACTGTGCTGTCTGAAAGGCGTTGTTTGGCAGGGTGATGCCGACGTCAATCATTATACGGGGGTATGGTGATGTTATCGGAGATTAATGGGAAAACGTCGATGGAACGTGGGGATGGCGGCGCTTTCTTTGGTGAAGGACTCCCCTCAGTCCGCCTTCGGCGGCCAGCTCCCCTCAAGGAGGGAAGCCGATGAAGAAGGTGCATGTCCTAGTTGTGTGGATGATGATGGCTCCCCTCAGCGAGGGGAGCTGGTAAGGAAGGGGTGTGCCTTGACGGTATGCATGATTCGGCTCCCCTCGCTGAGGGGAGCCGTCGGCGTCAGCCGACTGAGGGGAGTGACACTTTGGACGTTCATCTCCCCTCAGACCGCCTACGGCGGCCGGCTCCCCTCAAGGAGGGGAGCCGGAAGAGATGCCCCGTCGTTGCTGCTGAAGTGAAATAACGTGTGTGGCCGCAAGGCGTGGGGGACGAAGGCGTACGATGGTACGTCGAGTTCCGTGCCCCGTCGTTGCTGCTGAAGTGAAATAACGTGTGTGGCCGCAAGGCGTGGGGGACGAAGGCGTACGATGGTACGTCGAGTTCCCCACAACGCAGCGGACACTCCGTTATTTCACTTCAAGGCTTTGGCACCGATGTCGTGTCGATAAAACATCCCCTCCGTATCGAGCGAGTCGATGATTGCGTAGACTTTGTCCTGCGCGGCTTGGAGGGTGTCGGCGGTGGTTTCGACGAGAAGGACGCGGCCGGAGTTGGCGATGAGCTGGCTGCTGCCGTCGTTGGTGGTGACGCCGGCGTAGTAGACGTGGGAGTCGGGGTCGACGGCGATGTCGGGGACCTTGGCGCCTTTGACGACGTTGGTGGGGTAGCCGTTGGAGGCGAGGACGACGCCGAGGGTGGCGCGCTGGTCGTCCCAGGTGAAGGTGGGGGTTTCGCCGTTGAGGATGGCCCAGATGCCGGCGCCGAGGTCGGAGGTGAGTTTGGGGAGGACGACTTCGGTTTCGGGGTCGCCGAAGCGGGCGTTGAATTCGATGACCTTGGGGCCGTCGGCGGTGGCGATGAGGCCGGCGTAGAGGATGCCGGTGAAGGGGGTGCCTTCGTCGACCATGGCCTGGGTGACGGGTTTGACGATGGTGTCGATGGCCTGGTCGACGACGGTCTGGGAGATCTGGGGGACGGGGCTGTAGGCGCCCATGCCGCCGGTGTTGGGGCCTTCGTCGTTGTCGTAGGCGCGCTTGTGGTCCTGGGAGATGGGCATGGTCCAGAATTCGTTGCCGCGGACGAAGCTCATGAGGGAGAATTCCTGGCCTTCGAGGAATTCCTCGATGACGACGGATGCGCCGGCGGCGCCGAATCGGTGGTCGATGAATATTTCGTCGAGGGCTTCGATGGCTTCGTCTTCGGTCATGGCGACGGTGACGCCTTTGCCGGCGGCGAGTCCGTCGGCCTTGATGACGATGGGGGCGCCGTGCTCCTTGACGTAGGCGACGGCGGGGTCGAGGCTTTCGAAGGTGGCGTAGGCGGCGGTGGGCACGTCGTGACGCTGCATGAGTTCCTTGGCGAAGGTTTTGGAGCCTTCGATCTGGGCGGCTTTTTTGTTGGGGCCGAAGGCTTTGACGCCGGCGGCCTCGTAGTCGTCGACGAGTCCTTCGATGAGGGGGACTTCGGGGCCGATGAACACCCAGTCGATGTCGTTCTGCAGGGCGAAGTCGATGAGGGCGGCGTGGTTCTCCTCGTTGAGCTGGACGACGTGGATGCCGTCGGCGCTCATGCCGGGGTTGCCGGGCGCGACGTACACTTCGCTGACGGTGTCGCCTTTGAGGAGGGTGTGCGCGATGGTGTGTTCGCGGGCGCCGGATCCGATGACCAGTACTTTCTGACCCATGGGTGAAGTCCTTTCTGGGGATTGCTGGGGAATGGGTTCGGCCGGCGCCCGCCGGTGCGGGGCGCCGGCCGAACCCTTGGTTCTTTTGCGATGCTGGGGATGATTGGTTGCGCGTTGGCGCGGGGTCACAGGCCCTTGTGCAGCTGGACGCGGGTGCCGTCGATGTCCTTGACGATGCGGCCGACGGTGTGGTGCTCCTCGCCGTGCTCGTCGAGGATGCGTTCGACTTCGGAGGCCTTGTCGGGGGAGACGATGAGCACCATGCCGATGCCCATGTTGAAGATGTTGTACATCTCAAGCTCGTCGATGCCGCCGAGGTTCTGCAGCAGACGGAAGATCGGCGGGACGTCCCAGCTGGTGATGTCGAACGCGGCGGCCAGACCTTCGGGGATGATGCGCGGGACCTTTTCGATGAAGGCGCCGCCGGTGATGTGGGCAACGCCGTGCAGCAGGTCGTCGCCGTCGAAGAGGGGCTTGAGCGCCTTGGCGTAGATGCGGGTGGGCTTGATGATCTCCTCGCCGAGGGTTTCGCCGCCGAGTTCCTCCGGCTTGGAGTCGATGGCGAGGTCATGGTCCTTGAAGAGGACCTTGCGCACCAGCGAGTAGCCGTTGGAGTGAATGCCGGAGGAGGGGAGGCCGATGAGCACGTCGCCTTCGGCGATCTTCGTGCCGTCGATGACCTTCGACTTCTCGACCACGCCGACGGTGAATCCGGCCAGGTCGTATTCGTCGGCGTCGTACATGTCGGGCATTTCGGCGGTTTCGCCGCCGACCAATGCGGCGCCGGCCTGCACGCAGCCGTCGGCCACGCCCTTGACGACCTGTTCGAGCAGGGAGGGATCGTTCTTGCCGCAGGCGATGTAGTCGAGGAAGAACAGCGGTTCGGCGCCCTGGGCGAGGATGTCGTTGACGCACATGGCCACGCAGTCCTGACCGATGGTATCGTGCTTGTTCATCATCTTGGCGACCATGAGCTTGGTGCCGACGCCGTCGGTGCCGGAGACCAGCACCGGTTCCTTGTAGCCCAGGGAGGCGAGGTCGAACAGTCCGCCGAATCCGCCGATGCCGCCGGCACCGGGGCGGGCGGTGCGCGCCACATGGGACTTGATGCGATTGACGACCTCGTACCCGGCCTCTACGCTGACTCCTGCCTTCTCATACGCTTCAGGCATGATGTTCCTTTCTTGTTTCCGCAAGTTCGCTTGCGACGTGTTCGTGCTGTCGTATATGTCCGTGTTCCGGACGCCGGCCGCGGCTCAGGCGTCCACGCTGGCGTATTCGTTGCCCTGGTAGTCGCTGTCGTGGGCGGCGAACCGGGGGAGGCGCTCGCGGTCCTCGGGGGTGAGGGACCTGAGGAAGTCCTGCTCGTAGTCGTCGAGCGCGGTCGGGTAGTCGCCGTTGAAGTAGGCGACGCACAGGCCGCCATAGGGGGCGTCCTCGTGCAGTCCGATGCATTCGACGAGTCCGTCGAGCGAGAGGAAGGCGAGGGAGTCGGCGCCGATGTATTCGCGGATCTCCTCCACGCTTTTCTTGCCGGCGATGAGCTCCTTGGTGGTGGAGATGTCGATGCCGTAGAAGCAGGGGTATTTGAGCGGCGGCGAGCTGATGCGCATGTGGACCTCGGCGGCACCGGCCTCCTTGAGCAGCTGCACGATGCGCTTCGACGTGGTGCCGCGCACGATGGAGTCGTCGATGACGACGACGCGCTTGCCCTTGACCACGCCGCGCACGGCGGAGAGCTTCATGCGCACGCCCTGTTCACGCAGCTCCTGCGTGGGCTGGATGAAGGTGCGGGCGACGTACTGGTTCTTGATGAGGCCCATCTCGTTGGGCAGGCCGGCCTTCTCCGCGTAGCCGGATGCGGCGGAGAGCGAGGAGTTGGGCACGCCGATGACCATGTCGGCGTCCACCGGGGACTCCTGGGCGAGGCGGGCGCCCATGCGCTTGCGCGCGGAGTGCACGTTGACGCCGTAGATGTTGGAATCGGGGCGGGCGAAGTAGATGAACTCCATGGAGCAGATGGACAGCTGCGTGTGGTCGGTGTAGGTGTCGATGGTGTATCCGTCGTCGTTGACGACGATGATCTCGCCGGGTCGGATGTCGCGCACGAGTTCGGCGCCGACGATGTCGAGCGCGCAGGTCTCGGACGCGAGCACGTAGGCGCCGTTCTTCATGCGACCGAGGGAGAGGGGACGGAAGCCGTTCGGGTCGAGCGCGCCGATCATGGCGTCCTCGGTCATGAGCAGGTAGGCGAAGCCGCCGTGCACCTTGCACAGCGACTCCTTGAGCTTGTCCATGAAGGTGGGCTGGTCGGAGCGTCGGATGAGGTGCATGAGCACCTCGGTGTCGGAGTTGGAGTGGAAGATCGCGCCTTCGTCTTCGAGGTTGCGGCGCAGGGTGCGGCAGTTGGTGAGGTTGCCGTTGTGGCACAGGGCCATGTCGCCGTCGTGGAAGCGGAAGATGAACGGCTGGATGTTGTCGGTGGATCCGGAGCCCGCCGTGGCATAGCGCACGTGGCCGATGGCCTTGTCTCCGGAGAGTCGGGTGATTTCGCGTTCGTCGCCGAACACTTGGGTGAGTAGGCCCAGACCGCGGTGGCCGATGAGATGGCCGTCATCGTTCGAGACGATGCCGGCGCCCTCCTGGCCGCGGTGCTGCAGGGCGTGAAGACCGAAATAGGTGAGGCGCGCCGCGTCCGGATGACCCCAGACGCCGAAGACACCGCATTCCTCGTGAATTTCTTCCAGTTCGGCGGACAAGCCACTCGCTCCTTCATATAGAGTTAACGCAGGATTCAATCGTCCCCACGATACCAATCGCTCGCTACAATCCCCATTCGTCGTGGCGGCGTGCGCTTCGAATTTGATGAAACATTTGTTCTATATTACAATGGTGGTTATTCGAAAAATCGAACATTTGTTTTATTGATGTTGGGTGCAATGCCGGTCAGGATTGCAGTGGGCGGAATTGCAGTGGCCGGGATTGCAGCGGTTGCGATGAACGTGGTTGCGATGAAAGGAGGTGTATCGCGATGTCGCAAGGTGGGGGCGACGTGGCGTGTGCCGCCGGTGGCGTGCGCGGGCCGGATCGCGGACGCCACGGCGGGCGCACGTACATTGCGATTGATCTGAAGTCGTTCTATGCGTCGGCGGAATGCGCGGAACGGGGGCTGGACCCGTTGGATACGCATCTGGTGGTGGCCGACGTGAGCCGTACCGAGAAGACCATCTGCCTTGCCGTGTCGCCGTCGTTGAAGGCATACGGCATTCCCGGGCGCGCCAGACTGTTCGAGGTGGTGCGGAAGGTGCGGCAGATCAACGCCGAGCGGCGTATGCGGGCACCCGGCCATCGTCTGACGGGGGAGTCGTGCGTGGCGTCCGAGCTGAAGGCGAATCCGCGTCTGGCGTTGTCCTATGTCGCGGCGAAGCCTCGGATGGCCCTGTATCTCGAACGCAGCGCACAGATATACGGCATCTATCTCAAATACGCCGCCGCCGAGGACATCCACGTGTATTCCATCGACGAGGTGTTCATGGACGTCACCCGGTATCTGCGTGCTGCTGGCATGACGCCTCGCCGACTGGCCATGACCATCGTGCGCGACATCCTCGCGAACACGGGCATCACCGCCACGGCGGGCATCGGCACGAACATGTATCTCGCCAAGGTGGCCATGGACATCGTCGCCAAGCACATGCCCGCCGACCGCGACGGCGTGCGCGTCGCCGAACTCGATGAGATGTCGTATCGGCGGCTGCTGTGGGGGCATCGTCCGCTCACCGACTTCTGGCGGGTCGGCCGCGGCTATGCACGCAGGCTGGAGGCCCATGGCATCACCACCATGGGCGACATCGCACGCTGCTCGCTTGGCGGTGCGACGGACTATCCCAACGAAGACCTGCTGTACCGGTTGTTCGGCGTGAACGCGGAACCGCTCATCGACCATGCGTGGGGCTGGGAGCCATGCACCATCGCCGACATCAAGGCGTACCGTCCGGAATCCAGCAGCATGAGCTCCGGACAGGTGCTGCACGAACCCTATGATTTCACGCACGCACGCGTCATCGTCAAGGAGATGGCGGACCAGCTCGCGCTGGACATGACGGGCAAGGGGCTGAGGACCGACCATGTGTCGCTCATGGTGGGCTACGACATCGAGAACCTCGGCGGGCGGAAGGACGACTGCGGCATGGGGAAGGCGCCGGGAACCGACGCCTCACGGTATGCGGGGGTCGTGGCCACTGACCATTACGGGCGCAAGGTGCCGAAAGCCGCTCACTCCTCGGCCGATCTGGAGACGTGCACATCGTCCTCCAGACGTCTCGTCGACGCCGTCGTAGGCATCTACGACCGCATCGTCGATCCGGATCTGACCATACGCCGCATCACCGTCGTCTTCGGACGGCTCCGCCCCGCGTCAACGGCCGAGTCCGGCGTCCGCTACGAACAGCCGGACCTGTTCACCGACGCGGACAGGGAGGAGCGGCGCCGGAGAACGGCGGAAGCGGAGGAGGAGAGGGAGCATGATATGCAGATGACCCTGCTGAACATCAAACACCGGTTCGGTAGAAACGCCGTCATCAAAGGCATGAACCTTGAAGAAGGCGCCACCGGCATCGAACGCAACAGCCAGATCGGCGGCCACGCAGCCTGACCCCATATCCTGGCCCCATATCCCGCTCTCATATGAAAAATTGGGAAACACGTGAAAGGAGAGACCATGCCGTTGACTCCGACCAGCCGCTACGACGACATCATCACCATGCCACACCACCAGTCATATACGCGGCCGCGCATGTCCATGCACAACCGCGCCGCGCAGTTCATGCCGTTCGCCGCCCTCAACGGCTACGACGCCATCATCATGGAGACCGCGCGGCAGACCAGGCGGCGTGTGGAACTCGACGCCGACGCACGGCAAACACTGGACGAACGACTCCGAGGCATCATCGGAAACGCATCGGACCATCCACGCATCGAGGTCACGTTCTTCACACCCGACCAGCGCAAGGACGGCGGCACATACGTCACCGTTTACGGCGAACTGCGTCGCATCGACGAAGCACGCCGTCTCCTCATGCTCGCCAACGGCAGGTCCATTCCATTGAACGACGTCATCGACATCCGGGAAACCGACTGCAAGAACAGTGCTGATGAGAACAGTGCCGACGATAGCACGCGATAGACAACGGTTATGACCACGATGCGTTCCCGACGATCGGCCCACGACGCGGGAACTGTATATTCGGGCATGACCGCACCGTCAGGAGAAACCATCACCATGCTCGCCACCGATTCCGTCATCCGACATCATGCAAGCCCTGTACCATTCGCACCCATCGCACAGGCCATACCGCCCAACGTGTTCGCCGTCATGGACGGCAAGGTCGCCCAGGCCGTCGCCGCGGGAGCCGACGTCATCGACCTCGCCAAAGGCAATCCCGACGCCTATCCCGCAGCATTCATCCGTGACGTCGCCAAACAGGCCGTGGACGATCCGGCCAACGCGAGATACACCCCGTTCGACGGCAAGCCCACATTCCTCGACGCCGCCGCCGACTGGTACCGCAGCGTGCACGGCGTCGTCCTCGACCGGCGCACACAGCTCTTCGCCGTCGAAGGCGCCGTAGACGGGCTCGCCGGACTGTACGCGGTGCTTATCGACCGGGGCGACGCCGTCGCATTCGTCGACCCCTACTATCCCTCCTACCACTGCATGGCCGTCATGCACGGTGCCGACGAGATACTGCTGCCCGCGCTCGCCGACCGCCGATTCCTGCCAGACCTCGACGCCGTGCCGGCGGAGACATGGGACAGGGTGAAGATGCTGGTGCTCAACTATCCCAACAACCCCACCGGCGCACAGGCTCCATCGACGTTCCTGCGCCGTGCCGTCGAACTGGCGCATGAACATCGCTTCGCCATCGTGCACGACTATGCGTATGCCGGCCTCGGCGTCGACGGACCGGACGCCCAGCAGCACAGCATCCTTGAGGTTCCGGGCGCGTTCGACGTGGCGGTGGAGGTGTGCTCGCTATCGAAGATGTATGCCATGGCCGGATGGCGCGCCGGCTTCGTGGCGGGCAACGAGGCGATCATCCAGCGGCTCAAGCTCTACCACTATCAGATGGGATCCATGATCACCGGCAGCATCCAGGACGCCGGCGTTGCCGCATTGCGCTCCGACCAGTCATGCGTCGCGGAACTCGCGCGACGGTATGCGACACGCCGCCGCATCGTGGCCGAAGGGCTGCGTCAGACCGGCCTCGACGTGTTCGACTCCGCCGGCGGCATCTACGTGTGGGCGCGCGTGCCGGACGGCTGGACGGGGGAGGGACTCGCCGACCATCTGCTCGACCACGCCGCCGTGGCCGTGCTCCCCGGCACCTGTTTCGGTCATGTCGGCGGCGGACACGTGCGTCTCAGCCTGCTCAAATCCGAGCCGGAGCTCGCCGAAGCCGTCCGTCGCATACGAAACGCACTGCGTAAAATGTGAAATCCGCGGTTTCCTCGTGCAAATCGTCGAAATCAGGGCCGTTCTGCGACAAGTTGGACGGGTAAAGACGGGATATCGACGATTCGGGTATGGAAAAGGGCGGGAAACAGGCCGGATAACCGGTTGTTTCCCGCCCTGGCACCAAGGCATCGGACGATGCTTTGGGCGGCGTCAGGCGGTGAAGTACTCGACGCCGGCCTCGAAGATCGGCTGGTACTTGTCGCCCGGCACGTTCACGTACAGACCGTTGCCGCTGCGCTCCGAATGGCCCATCTTGCCGAACACGCGTCCGTCGGGGCTGGTGATGCCCTCGATGGCGAGCAGCGAGCCGTTCGGGTTGATGCTGAGGTCCATGCCCGGCACACCGTCCTCGCCGACGTACTGCGTGGCGATCTGGCCGTTGGCCTTCAGCTGCGCAAGCACGTCGTCGTTGGCGACGAAACGTCCTTCGCCATGCGAGATGGCGACCGTGTGCACGTCGCCCACGGAGGTCTTCGCCAGCCACGGGGAGAGGTTCGAGGCCACGCGGGTGCGGACCAGACGGCTCTGGTGGCGGCCGATGGTGTTGAAGGTCAGCGTCGGGCATTCGGCGGTCATCGGCACGATGTCGCCGAACGGCACCAGACCCAGCTTGATGAGCGCCTGGAAGCCGTTGCAGATGCCCAGCATCAGACCATCACGGTTCTGCAGCAGGTCGCACACCGCCTCGGTGACGACGGGGGCGCGGAAGAACGCGGTGATGAACTTGGCGGAACCGTCCGGCTCGTCGCCGCCGGAGAAGCCGCCCGGAATCATCACGATCTGGCTGCGGCGGATCTCGTCGACCAACGCCTGCGTGGACTCGGCCACGGCCTCGGGCGTGAGGTTGTTGACGATCAGCGTGGTGGCGTCGGCCCCGGCGCGCTCGAACGCGGCGGCCGTGTCGTACTCGCAGTTGTTGCCCGGGAACACCGGGATGACCACATGCGGCTTCGCCACCGCGGCGCCCGTGTACACGGTCTTCTTCGGAGCCTCGAAGCTCACCGTCTCGACGGCGTCGCCCTTGCCGCGGTAGGGGAACACATCCTCGATGCCATGCTCCCAGGCCTCCTGTACGTCGGCCAGGTCGAGCGTCTCGCCGCAGGCCGCGAACTCGTAGGCCTCGGTGGTCTCGCCGATCCTGCCCATGCACACCAGATTGGAGACCGCGGGAAGCTTGCCCTTGTCGGCCAGCTCCACGATGAAGCTGCCGTAGGCCGGGGCGAACAGGTCGTCGAGGGCGATGGCGTCGTCCAGCCTCACGCCGATGCGGTTGCCCAGCGTGTCCTTGAACAGCGTCTCGGCCGTGCAGCCATAGCCCGGAGTGGACACGGCGGCCACCTGACCGTCGTCGATGAGGTCCTCGATGACGGACAGCACCTCGATGAGGCTCTCCGGCTCCGGGGTGAGGCCGTCGGCCTTGTAGCGCGGAGCGATGCGGACCACGTCGTGGCCGGCCTCCTTGAACTCCGGGGATGTGGCGCGGTCCATCGGGCCCACGGCCACGGCGAAGCTCACCAGCGTGGGCGGCACGTCGAGGTCCTCGAAGCTGCCGGACATGGAGTCCTTGCCGCCGATGGCGCCGACGCCGAGGTCGACCTGAGCCATGAGCGCACCCAGCACGGCAGCGAGCGGCTTGCCCCAGCGCTTCGGATCCTCACGCAGCTTCTCGAAGTACTCCTGGAAGGTAAGGTAGGCATCCTCGCGGCGGAAGCCGGCGGCGACCAGCTTGGAGAGGGATTCGACCACCGACAGGTAGGCGCCGGTGAACTGGTTGGCCGACATGATGTACGGGTTGAAGCCCCACGCCATCGCGGAGGCGGTGGTGGTCGCGCCGAACACAGGGAACTTGGCGACCATGGCCTGGGCCGGGGTCAGCTGCTCCCTGCCTCCGAACGGCATGAGCACGGTGGCCGCGCCGATGGTGGAGTCGAAGCGTTCCGACAGTCCCTTGTTGGAGGCCACGTTGATGTCGGTGACCAGATCGTTCATGCGCTCGGCCAGCGTGGAACCCTTCCACGGCGTCTCGTACGTGCCGCCCTTCTCCACATGGGCGTCCATGAACTTCGGGGCGCCGTTGGAGTTGAGGAACGCGCGGCTCAGATTCACGATGACGTCGCCGTTCCACGTCATGACCATGCGCGGATCCTCGGTGACGGTGGCGATGACCGTGGCCTCAAGATTCTCCTCGCGGGCATAGCCGAGGAACTCGTCCACGTCGTCGGCGGCCACGTCCACGGCCATGCGCTCCTGGGATTCGGAGATGGCGAGCTCGGTGCCGTCGAGACCCTCGTACTTCTTGGTGACCTTGTCGAGGTCGATGGTCAGGCCGTCGGCGATCTCGCCGGTGGCCACGGACACGCCGCCCGCGCCGAAATCGTTGCAGCGCTTGATCAGACGGCAGGCGTCGCCGCGGCGGAACAGGCGCTGCAGCTTGCGTTCTATCGGGGCGTTGCCCTTCTGCACCTCGGCGCCGCACTCCTCAAGGGAATCCACGTCAAGCTGCTTGGAGGAGCCGGTGGCGCCGCCGATGCCGTCACGGCCTGTGCGTCCGCCCAGCAGGATGATCTTGTCGCCGGGGGCGGGGGTCTCACGGCGCACATGGTCGGCGGGGGTGGCGCCCACGACGGCGCCGATCTCCATGCGCTTGGCCACATAGCCCGGATGGTACAGCTCATCGACCTGGCCGGTGGCCAGACCGATCTGGTTGCCGTAGGAGCTGTAGCCGGCGGCCGCGGTGGTGACGAGCTTGCGCTGCGGCAGCTTGCCCTCAAGCGTCTGCGAGACCGGCACGGTCGGATCGGCTGCACCGGTGACGCGCATCGCCTGATACACGTAGGAGCGGCCCGACAGGGGGTCGCGGATGCAGCCGCCGATGCAGGTGGCCGCGCCGCCGAACGGCTCGATCTCGGTGGGGTGGTTGTGCGTCTCGTTCTTGAACAGGAACAGCCAGTCCTCGTCCTCGCCGTTCACGTCGACCTTCACCTTCACGGTGCAGGCGTTGATCTCCTCGGATTCGTCGAGGTTCTTCAGCACGCCGTGGGCCTTGAGGTACTTGGCGCCGATGGTGCCCACATCCATCAGGCACACGGGCTTGGAGTCGCGGCCAAGCTCGTGGCGGATGGCGAGATACCTGTCGAACGCGGCCTTGACCACGTCGTCGTCGATCTCGACGTTCGTCAGCTGCGTGCCGAACGTGGTGTGGCGGCAGTGGTCCGACCAGTACGTGTCGATCACCTTGATCTCGGTGATCGTCGGATTGCGCCTCTCCTCGGCGAAGTACTCCTGGCACACCTTGATGTCGGCGAGGTCCATGGCGAGCCCACGGTCGGCGATGAACTTGGACAGGCCGGCCTCGTCCAGATCGAGGAATCCGTCGATGACCTCCACCTTGCCCGGCACGGCGACGTCCATCTTCAGGGTGTCTCGGGTGGCGAGCGAAGCCTCGCGGGCCTCCACTGGGTTGATGACGTAATGCTTGATGGCGGCCACTTCGGCGTCGGACAGCGCACCCTCCAGCACGTACACCTTGGCGCTGCGCACGTCCGGGCGCTCGCCCTGGCTGATCAGCTGGATGCATTCGCTGGCCGAATCCGCCCGCTGGTCGAACTGGCCGGGCAGGAACTCCACGGCGAACACGACGGCGTCACCGGTGTCGGGCAGCTCGTCGGTGGCCACGTCGGTCTGCGGCTCGCTGAACACGGTGGGCACGCAACGGCGGAACAGGTCCTCGCCGATGCCCTCCACGTCGTAGCGGTTGATGATGCGCAGCCCCGTCAGTCCCTCGACGCCGAGGATGGTGCGCAGCTCGTTGTCCAGCTGACGCGCCTCCACGTCGAAGCCGGGCTTCTTCTCAACATAGATGCGAAAAACCACGTGCAGTTTTCCTTTCTCAACTCGTGCGGATCCCCTCCCGGAGGGGAGCTGTCGCCATAGGCGACTGAGGGGAGGATGCCATGATGCGGCAACACCTCCCCTCACCCAGCTGACGCTGACAGCCCCTCCCGGAGGGGAGCCATATAAACGACTTACTTGACTTCGATGCCTTCGGACTTGGCCAGCTCGGCCAGGCGGGATTCGATCTCCTCGTAGGCGGGGATGATCGAGCCGAGTCCGCGGCGGAACAGATCCTTGTCGAGATGCTCGACCTTGCCGCTGTGGTCCTTCTGATCCCACAGGCGGCAGGAATCCGGGGTGATCTCGTCGGCCAGCAGCAGCGTGCCGTCGTCGGTGCGGCCCATCTCGATCTTGAAGTCCACGAGCTTGACGTCGATCTTCGCGAAGATCTCGATCAGGGCCTCGTTGATGCGGCGGGCCAGCGGCGCGATCTCGGCGAGATCCTCACGTGTGCACACGCCGAGTGCCACCAGGTCGTCGTCGTTGACGAACGGGTCGTGCAGGTCGTCGTTCTTGAGGAAGTATTCGAGCACCGGCTCCTTGAGCGGCAGGCCCTCCTCGACGCCGAGGCGCGAGCAGAAGTGGCCGGCGGCGGTGTTGCGCAGCACGATCTCCAGCGGGAACATGTTCACCTTGCGCACAAGCTGGGCGGTGTCGTTCACGCGTTCGATGAGATGGCTGTCGATGCCGCGATTCCTCAGCAGGTCGAAGATGATGGTGGTGATGAGGTTGTTGAGACGCCCCTTGCCGGTGAAGTCCTCCTTCTTCTCGCCATCGCCGGCCGTGGCCGTGTTCTTGTACTCGACCCAGAAGACCTCCGGATCGTCGGTTGCGTACAGCTGCTTGGCCTTGCCCTCGTAGAGCTTTTCCAGTTTCTCCATCATTACCTTTCTCACGACGTGATCTCACAGCGTTATCGGAGTGGAAATTCGGGGTGAATAATCGAGCCTAGGATATCAAGCGCCGACTACAAAACACGATGCGTCCGGGCGATGGGGAACGTCCGGACGCATCATCATGAAAGAAGCCGGGTCCGAGACCGGCGACAGGCCTCGGCGAAGTGGTTCAGCCGAGCTCCGAAACCGTTGCCGTGAGCCGTTCGGCGACGTCCGCGGCCTTCCTCCGGGCCTCCGCCTCCGTGGGGGCGGACGCCAATGCCACGGCCATGCGGCGGTGGCCGTCCACGCCCGGCTTGCCGAAGACGCGCACGTCCGTGTCGGGCAGCGACAGCGCGTCGGCCAGATGACGGAACGTCACCGCGCCCCTGCCGGACACGACGATCGCGTGGCTGGCGCAGACCATGGACGGGTCGCGCAACGCGACCGACCGTTCGGACACCGGCACGCCGAGCACGGCGCGCGCATGGAGGGCGAACTCGCTGAGATTCTGGGAGATCATCGTGACCATGCCCGTGTCGTGCGGGCGGGGGGAGACCTCGTTGAACAGCACGCGGCCGTCCTTGAGCACGAACAGCTCCACGCCATACACGCCCCAGCCGGTCTCGCCGTTGGCATGGGCGAGGTCCACCAGTCCGGAGACGATGGCCGTGGCGATGTCGGCGGCCTGACGGCGGACGTCGTCGTCGATGGCCGCACGCTGCCACGATTCGCGGTAGTCGCCGTCCTCCTGACGCTGGCCGATCGGCTCGCACGTGACGATCCCGGACGACGAACTCACCGTCAGCACCGTCAATTCGTAATCCATGGGAACGAACGCCTCGACGACCACGCGGCTGACCACATGCTCCTTGGCCGTGCGCCCCTCGGTCTGCGCGATGTCCCAGGCCCGGGCCACGTCGTCGGCCGACCTCAGCACGGACTGGCCATGGCCGGACGAGCTCATCACCGGCTTGACCACGCAGGGGAAGCCCACGGCGGCCGCACCCTCGGCGAGCTCCGACTCTGATCCGGCGAAACGATACGGCGACGTGGGCAGGCCAAGCGTCTCCGCGGCCAGACGGCGCAACCGCTCACGGTCCATGCATATCTGTGCGATCCGGCAGCCCGGCACCACCTGGACGCCCGCGTCGACGGCCTTCGACAGCTCCTCCGTGGCGATGGCCTCCACCTCGGGGATGATGATGTCGGGCCTCACCTCGGCGATCAGCGCGTCCAGCTCTCCGGGCTGGGCCATGTCGAGCACGCGGTACTCGTTCGCCACATGCTGCGCCGGGGCGCCCTCGTAGGAGTCCGCGGCGCAGACCCACACGCCCAGACGCATGAGCTCGATGGCGATCTCCTTGCCCAGCTCGCCGGAGCCGAGCAGCAGCGCGCACGTGCGGGACGCGTTTCGAAGGTCGCCGAGCGGGCGGTCCGGCACGACGGTGGGGTCGTAGGTATTGACTGCGGGATTATCAGACTTGCTCATGCCATTCATTGTGGCATCAACGCTACCCGTCGCGACCGTGACGGCGGGAACGGCCCACGCGCGTCGGTGTCCGTATGGCGGGCGGATGCGCGGCGGGAGACCGCACGGCCACGAATGCGACACGCCGATATGACAGGTGTGAAAAATCGTGTATAGTATTCACCTGTTGCGCTCATTCAGTTCGCTGAATGGCAGACATGGTGGCTATAGCTCAGTTGGTAGAGCATCTGATTGTGGTTCAGAAGGTCGCGTGTTCGAGCCACGTTAGCCACCCCGAAGTCAAGGGTCTCCCGAAAGGGAGGCCCTTTTTCGTTATGTCGTCATGTTCGTTATGTCGTCATGTTCCGAAAGGAATTTGGTCAATCCGGTCATAAGGACCCTCAATCCAAGGTCTTCATGACCGGATCTGCCAAATTCGGGATTTTCGAGACCGGATCGGCCAAAGAAAGACGGGTGATTTGGTCAATCCGGTCACGGAATCGGCCGTCGGTCCGGTCCGACCCGGCCTGTCTACCATCCGATGCGGGGCACCGCGTAGACGACCGACGCGAACACCATCAGACTCGTCGCGCATTCCACCAGACCGGTCACCATCGGCCCGACCGTCCGGTTGCGGGCCAGCAGCGGCAGGACGACCGACCGGGCCAGCAGCGTCGCACCGCCCGCTCCCAACGTCGGCTGCGCCGCGAACCCGAGACACGTCAGCACGATATTCCAGATGACCGAGGCGCGAAGATACGACCGTTTGCCGCGCTCCCGGATCATGGTCTTCACGAACAGCACGGAACCGAACTGCGTGAACGCGAAGATCGCCGCCGCATAGCATCCCTCGCGGAAGAGGGGCACATGCATGCCGAACACGTCGAAGCCGGCCACCGCGCCGCCAGCCGCGGGATGCTCTCCGAACAGCGGCATCACCGTGGCCATGGTGGCCGTGGCGAGCACCGCCGCCGCGTTCGCCCACAACGAGCGTTCGCGCCGCTGCCACGACGCCATCAGCGACACGGCGAGCAGCACGGCGAACACCGGCGCCCACGCCAGCACCTCGGGATGCAGCAGCACGAACGGCACGCCGGCCACGGCGGTCAGCGCGCCATAGACGAGCACCGGCCTGCGGTAGCGTTTGCGGAACTTTGATTTGACCCAGCGGGCGGTCGAAAACTGCAGGAAATAGCACAGCATCCAGGCGGCGAGCAACCACAGTTGCGTCGGCGTCGCGCCGCTGAGCGTCATGCCGGCCATGGCAGGCAGCAGCACCATGGCCCATGCGCCGTGCTGGTCGGGGATCCACCGCCGCAGGGCGCGGCTCATGATCGGCGGGGTCGATGGCATGGAACGTCCGTTCGGTGAATACTGGGTGTATTGGGTCATAACGGACCATCGTACGGCACGTCGCTCGCGCCGCGCGTCACAAGCGTATGGGAACATGGGGGTGTTGGAATGGATCGCCCGGACATCCACGCGGATGTGGAGCCTCCCGGGGATCATGAAATGAAGGGAAGGGAAATGCCATGGCATTCATCGGTTTCGGAACGACGTTCCTGTTCTTGATACTGGTCATCGTCGTCGTGCTGCTGTTCTTGAGTTTGTACATCGTGCCGCAGCAGAACGCATACGTGATCGAGCGTCTGGGCAAGTTCCACGCGGTCACCGTGGCCGGTCTGCACATGAAGATACCGTTCATCGACCGCATCGCGCAGAAGATGAACCTGAGGGTCAGCCAGCTGGACGTGAAGCTTGAGACGAAGACGCTCGACAACGTGTTCGTCACCGTGGTGGCGTCCACCCAGTTCCGCGTTGACGCGCGGCATGTGGACGTGGCCTACTACGAGCTGCAGAACCCGGCCGCGCAGCTGCGCAGCTACATGGAGGACGCCCTGCGTTCCGCCATCCCGGCCCTTACGCTCGACGACGCGTTCGCCCGAAAGGACAACGTGGCCCTCGACGTGCAGCAGACCGTCGGCAACGAGATGCAGCGGTTCGGATTCAACGTGGTCAAGACCCTGATCACCGCCATCGACCCCTCGGCGCAGGTCAAGCAGGCCATGGACTCCATCAACGCCGCCCAGCGCGAGAAGGAGGCCACCCGCCAGCGTGCCGAGGCGCAGCGCATCGCCATCGAGACGCAGGCGCAGGCCGACGCCGAGAAGACCAGGCTGCAGGGCGAGGGCCAGGCGAACTACCGCCGCGAGATCGCCAACGGCATCGTCGACCAGATCAAGAGCCTGCACGCCGTGGGCATGGACATCAGCGAGGTCAACCAGGTCGTCATGTTCAACCAGTACCTCGACGTCATGCGTTCGATGAGCGAGTCGAAGAACGCCAAGACGGTCGTGCTGCCCGCCTCCACGCCGGCAGGGTTCAAGAACATGTACGACGAGGTGACCAACGCGCTGCTGACCGGACAGGCCGTCGGGGAGCCCGGCGTCCCCATGCCGGGGTCTGAATCGCGCCCGAACCGTGGATGAAATCCGCATGCGAAACGTTTGACGTGTTTTTTGCCTGATACTGTAGAAAACCGTGCAAATAGGGAATCGTCATATTCGGCTCGGTGTGCTCGACATCGGGTCCAACACCGTCCACATGCTGATCGTAGACGCCGCTCCGGGCGCGCGCCCGGAGCCGGAGGCGTCGAGTCGTTCCGTCGTCCGCATGATGCAGTACCTCAAGGAGGACGGCACCATAAGGAAGTCGGGCGTCAAGGCCATCCTCGCCGCCGTGGACCAGGCGATGAAGCTCGCCGAACAGTACGAGGTCTCGCAGGTCGTGCCCATCGCCACGTCCGCGTTGCGCGACGCGCCCAACGGCCCCAAGATCCTCGTGCAGATCGAGCAGCGCATCGGACAGGGCGTGTCCGTGCTGTCGGGCCCGGACGAGGCCCGTCTCACCTTCCTCGCCGCGCGTCGTTGGTACGGCTGGGGCGCCGGCCGCCTGCTCGTGCTCGACATCGGCGGCGGCTCGCTGGAGGTCGCGTCCGGCGTGGACGAGGAGCCGGACAAGGCCATGAGCGTGCCGGCGGGTGCCGGGCGCGTCACCCACTCCTACCTGCCGGAGGGCACGGCCGACTCCAAGCAGCTCGCCCACCTGCGTAAGAAGGTCGACCATATCATCGAGCCCATCGTCAAGGAGTTCGCCGATTCCAAGCGTCCCGACCATGTGGTCGCCACGTCGAAGACCTTCCGTTCGCTGGCACGTCTCGCCGGATCCAAGGTCAAGACCATCGGCTCCGATGAGAGCTGGCGTATGAACCGCGCCCAGCTGGAGGACTGGATTCCGCGTCTGGCGTCCATCGAACCCGCCCAGAGGGTCGCGTTGCCGGGCATCACGCCGGAACGCACCAACCAGATCGTCGGCGGTGCCGTCGTGGCCGACGAGATCATGAAGGCCCTGAAGATCGACGAGATCGAGATCTGCCCGTGGGCGTTGCGAGAGGGTGCCATCCTGCGCTGGCTCGACCAGTTCGGCCGCACACGCTTCGGATTCTGAACGATTCCGAACGATTTTGCAAACGGGGAACGGTACGGTATACTGAATCGCTGTTGCCCGGGTAGCTCAGGGGATAGAGCACCGCTCTCCTAAAGCGGGTGTCGTGCGTTCGAATCGCATCTCGGGCACATATGGCCTTGAAACGCAAACGTTTCAAGGCCTAGTTACTTTTTAGAGCTATCGATCCGGGGACAATGGGGGACGATGAAGGATTCAGCTCCTCCATCTCGGAGGGATTATTCTCTGCCCGACATTAACCCAAATCCCCCGCTTTTAAATTGATGCTTTCGGTTCTTTTCGGAAACTTTCGGGTAGATGCCGAAAGCATCGGTAGAAGAAAATGTTGAAATTTCAACGATTCCATGCCGTTTTCAATAATTTCAATACTTTCGGTAGATACTGGGGTATTCCGAAAAACTAGCCCAACTCCTGACGCCGGTCTTTCTCCAGCGCGTCCGATACCTCGTCTAGCCGATCAGGCCACAATCCGGCATATTGGTTCAATGTTATGGATACATCGACGTGGCCCAATGCTGCAGCAAGAGTGACGACGTCGCAACCAGCCTTGA
The DNA here is from genome assembly GCF_003129925.1 of Bifidobacterium catulorum. GTDB lineage: Bacteria > Actinomycetota > Actinomycetes > Actinomycetales > Bifidobacteriaceae > Galliscardovia > Galliscardovia catulorum. The sequence continues at coordinate 48,840 of NZ_QFFN01000015.1, forward strand.
TGCTCAATGATGCAAACGTATGTCGAAGTGAATGCGGGCGAAGGCCCTCGATGTCTCCCAAGCCGGCCGATTCAACGGCCTTGTAAAAGACCCGCCATCTCCAGTTGTCCTCGCTGATTCCTCCATCTCCACGCCTTGGCCGAAATAGATAATCGTCGATGGAGCGCCCCTCCATGAGTTCTTCCAGCTCCTCCATGAGGAAGTGCTGAATGACCACCTGTCTGGATTTTCGGCCCTTGGTGGGGCCTTCTTTCCGCCCATCCTTGGACAGGGTCTTGTTGATCGTCACACGACGTGTTTCCGTGTTGATATCTCCCACCCGTAAGGCCCAGGTCTCTCCCGGTCTGGTGCCCACGTAGGCCATGAATCGTATGGCCGTGGCGCTGACGATGTCCTTGCGGTCCCTCTCATATTTTCCCAGAGCCGGCAATTCCTTAGCAGCCTGAGCCAGTGCTTCGACCTCTGTGTGGGTCAGAAAGACCTTGTTGCGTTCCTCTCGCTCCGGATCCTTGCGCGAGACATGGATATCCCGCATGGGGTCATGCTGTATCCAGCCTCTTTTCAGGGAATACCGGATAACGCCGCCGAAAACGGAATTAACTATCTGGCAGAGATAGGCGGGCCGGGGAATTGCGGGCTTCTTATGGGCGTGCTCCTTGAAATGGAACGGAGCCTTTCCCTCTTTCAGTTGGTTGACCCATTCGTTGATGGCGCTTTCGTCGATTTTCGTCAGGGGCGTCGCGCCCCATTTCGGCAGGACGTATGCGCGGAGAGTATCATCGTATTGCTTGGCTGTTGAATCGCCTAGATTGTGCTGGCTGCTGCGCCATTCCGTAGATGCCTCGGCAAAGGTCCTCCTGGCATCGTCTTGGTTAATGTATTTGCCGCTGAGCTGTTCGTCGCTGATTGCCGTCTGGTATAGTTCGGCATCCTTCTTTTTGGTGAAGCTCCGCGATCTTACCCGGCGTCTGCCGTAGGCGTCTGTCTCGAACCATTTGATTTGCCAGCGTTTTCCCCTGCCAAAGTCGGCGGTCTTGTATTCGTCCGGAACATTGGCTTTGGACGAATCCTTGGAGTTCGCTAGGGCGCGTGTCACGGCCGCGGGAGGTGCGGCGTGGATAACGGTCCCGTCGGGCATCGTCATCGTCTTCTTTTTGAGCCAGCGGTCAACAATCCAAGCTTTCGCCATTGTGGCGGCTCCTTTCGATTATCGCAGCCAGTGGAGCGCGTTGTCTTTGTGGTGAGAGGTCAAGCGTTCTTATTGGGGGAATTGCCCAGAATGAGGTCGATGTCGTCCTCCGTGAGGAACTTCTCTAGACTTTCAGTCAATGCTTTTTTTATTTCCGGCTGTTCGGCGAGAACCTGCAAGCCGTGATTCTCTCTTGTTCGTTTGAGGACGCGACGTATGAGGGTGATGTAGGACTCGGGGCTGAATGTTGCGAGGATGGTTTGGCTTGCCTCCCGTTGGGATTCCGAGAGATGGGAGTAGGTGCAGAAATAATTGATGAGCGCGTCGAAATAGCATTCGGCCCACTTCTCAATATCTTTCCGGGGTGTTACTGCGGCGGAAAGAGCCTGGTCTTTACTGAACTGATAGCCGTCGGGGGAGTAATCCATGAGTAGTTTGTCTATCTCGCCCTCCCAAGGCAGGTTCAGAGCCTTGAGGATATCCCGTGCCTCGAATAGTTTGAGGGTCCTTTCCCCGGTCTCAAGGGCCCAAATGGTTGCTTGGGACCAGTTGTACCCATAGTCTTCCATGGCGCGGGCGAGCTCGCTTTGGGTCATTCCTGCGGCAATTCGGAGTTTTTGCAACTCCTTGCCGGTGTACTCGTTATCCACTGTTGCTGCCATGTCATCGAATATACCAATAGCCAATTCAGCTCGCCTTTCTTTGTCCTGCACAAGGTTGATGATAATGAAAAATCGTATTAAAATCCATTAATACTAAATAATCAATTATTTTGTGGGAGCTGTTATGAGCGTTAATCGGAGAGAAGGTCAAGACAATTCCGTCGAATGGCTGAAGGACCTTCCTGAAATTTCGACCCCGGGCGACTTGGCAAGGGTGAGCGGGATTTCGTTGGGTACGCTCGCCTACTGGAGGCACAGTGGAACGGGTCCTCGATATATGAAGCTAGGAAGGTTAATCAGATATCGGAAGAATGACGTAGTGGTGTTCTTTGAGTCTTCTTTAAGGACTTCCACTGCCGAGACGGCCTGAAAGACATACTCTTGCCGATAAAAATGGGGCGGCCCCGCCGATACGGTTCCGCCCTGCCCGTTGCCGGGAACAGCCACTCCAATTCTACTCTAGGAATAGGCATCGGGTTTTACTATTCCAGTAGGCGGAACCATGACGCGTGTTCAAAATGTATCCGATGAATCCCTGGGATGGGACTGTCTATCCACCGCTATTACGGGCAGTCAATTGGCGAATAGGGAGTTTTCCCCGCCTGAAGAGTTCATTCCGGGAATCATTCCTACAGGGTTGGTGATGCTGGTGGGCAAATCCAAGATAGGAAAATCATGGCTTGCCCTGCACCTGGCCTCGGCCGCCGCGTCTGGATCGCCCGTGTTAGGTGGGATCCCCGTGGAATCGCGGCCTGTACTCTATCTGGCTATGGAGGACAGCCTGCGGCGGCTGCAAAGCAGACAGCGGCGTATGGGCGGACCATGTTCCGACCTGTTGTATCTGATGTGCGATCTACCTAACAATCCCGAGGACCCCGACAGAAAGATTTCGCCATTGAGCGTGGTGGAGTCGTTCATCGAGAAATTTGATGGCCGGTCTCCCGTTGTCATCATTGACACCTGGGGAAAGGTATTGCCCCATTATCCTCCCCGTCGTAAAGAAGGGGCCTTCGAGCGAGACTACCGACTCATGGGAATGATTCAGGACATGTCGAGGAGACGTCCTGATGCCACCATCATCGTTCTTCACCATGCTCGCAAGGCAGCGGTAGATGATTTTGTGGACGCCGTCAACGGTACGACCGGGCTGGCAGCGGCTGCGGACGCCATTGTGGTGTTGGACCGCAATCGAAAAAGCACTGAGGGGCGTCTCAGCATTACAGGTCGTGACATCCGAGGAGCGGAATACAGCGTACGGTTCGATGAGGATGCAGGGTTGTGGTCATTGTATGGTGACTCCCGTTCCGAGGCGGAGAAAAACGCGCGCGAATCGCATATTCGGGAAGCTCTGTCGGATACGAAGTACCGAGTGATTGACTTGGTGAATCAACACCCGGAGGGAATCGGACCAAAGCAGGTGGGTGAAACGTTGGGCATAGATAACAAGATGGCGTCGGAATATCTGCGTGACGGTGTGAGGAAAGAACTCATTCGAAAGATTTCCCGGGGTTTTTATGGGCCCGTGGAATAGCTTTCGATGTCGGTGTGGAAGGGCTTTGTGCCTCCCCACACCGAACCGGCTATGGTTCCTGAACTAGCTTTGCGTAATTCCTGAAGAGAATGCGAAGGCGTTCGTCGTCGTTCTTGCATGGTCTGTCCGCACCGAAAGCGACGTCCACAATGCGGTCGAGGGCCTTGTGAGCATTAATGATGTCGGGATGCATCATGAGTGGACTATACAGTTTGGCAAGGCTTTCACCGGGGTGATTGGCCCGGGCTTTGAGAATGTCCTGCCCAGCTTTTGCGATTCTGCTTCGTGTTTCTTCGGGTATTGCGGGCAGGGGAATATTGTTCCATACGACGGTATTAGAGAATTGGCAGTCGCTTTTTAACCGGCCGCCAACGGCTTTTTGCCACGTGATGAACATTTTGGATTCTGCGATTGCGAAGGCGAACCCGTCTGGATCAGCCCCAGTGTGGAGTTTTTGCCCTGCTATTACGCACTTAGGCAGTATCGTACAGGTCGCGTAGTCGCGTTGGCTACTGAAGACGACGGGGATGGCCAGATAGTCTTCTGATGGTTGGTGAATCTCTCCAAACAGTTGTGGCGTGGCGGCGCATTCCACTGTTTTCCGGCGTTTTGTCGCAAGACGCATGGCCTTGACTGCTTCGACTCGTTTACGCAGAAAAGGCGATTGCAGGATGTCGGAGGATGGAGCATCCACAAGCCATAGGCACCATCTTTCTTTGTCATTAATAAGTTCTCTCCCATTACGGTATTTTCGTACGTATTTGGCGGCTATGGGATCACTGATGGCTTCATCGTATGCTTCACGGGTATCGATGGTGAGATTTCCGCCATCCAGGGACAGTGATCCAAAGGAGACCCGGGGGAGCATCGGCGAGAGCGGTCCGAGTTTCTGGCTGCGTTTCTGCACGTAGATGTCGGGGGCGTCGAGCAGGTATCCGTTGATGTGCTGTGGGTATGTGGTCTTAGGGTCCCCGTTGATGTCGTCGTAGGTGAACAGGACGGGTGGGGTATCGTCGTCGTTCCGGTCCATGCCGATGATGACGACATGCACGTTAGCGTTGTCGGTCGATTGCGCGTCCCATGCGAAGGTGCGATGTGCGAACGCGATACGCCACCCGTCCGCGATGATTGGCTTGAACAGTGCCGGGACCGGCTGCCCCTGGGTGATGGAGTTCGTGGATACCAGAGCGAACGCGGACGTCGGCTTGGTCAGGTATTGCGAGGCCTTGCGGTACCAGCCGGTCGCATAGTCGAGGTAGCCGTCATAGTCCCTGCCCCATACGGTCCTGAGATCGTTCGTCTGTTCGGGGGATTTGCTGATGTGTCCGAGGAACGGCGGGTTGCCCATGACGTAGTCGCATCGTTCTCCGGGCAGAACGGTGTTCCAGTCGGTTTGGAGGGCGTTGGCCTGGACAATGTTGCCGGAGTCGTGCAGGGGAAGCCGGTCGGGCGCGTAGCCGGCGATCTTAAGGGTGTCGGCAAGGGCCTGCTGTTCGGCTATCCACAATGCGGTGCGTGCCACGGCGCAGGCGAAGTCGTTGATTTCTATGCCGTGGAACTGGTCGATGTGGACCTTGACCAGCTCGTCGTCGCTCAGGAGCGTGCCCTGGCCGCCGAGCTCGGCTTCGAGAGCCTTGTTCTCCAGTTCCCTTAGCCGCAGGTAGGATTCGGTCAGGAAGTTGCCCGACCCGCACGCGGGATCGAGGAAGTTGAGATTGCCGAGCCGCTCGCGGAACCGGTGGAACGGGTCGGTCTCGTCAAGACGCTTGCCGCGTTTGCGGAACTTGGTGTAGTCAGCGTTGTACCGTGCTTTGCGCTCCTTGCGCTCCTGTTCGATACGTGCTTTCTCCTGCCGCATCAGGTCGTCGAGCTCTTCGTTGAGCCGGTCGAGGAACAACGGGTCGATGACGCGGTGGATGTTCCTCACTGTGGTGTAGTGCATGCCGCCCTGCCTCCGCTGGTCGTGGCTCAGTGTCTCCTCCATGAGCGAACCGAACACGACGGGACTGACGCTGCTCCAGTCGAAGCCTCGTGCGGCTGCTATGAGCTGCTCGCGAGTCTCGTCGGTGAACCGTGGCAGACGGATGGACTCGGCGAACAGGCCGCCGTCCACATAGGGGAACTGGGCGAACTCGGATTCCAGATCGGGATCGCGTTGTTCCTTCGGCGTCTCCAGCGTAACGAGCAGGGTCTTCAGGTCACGGCGCAGGTGCCGGGTGTCGGTCTGTTCGAGCCATCGGCTGAACATATCCACGCCGGAGAACAGGCCCGCGTCCTCCGCGTACATGAGGAACACGAGACGGACGGTGAGGATCGCAAGGTCGTGCCGCATCTCCGGGGAGTCCGTACCTCCCTCATATCCCTGGCATAGGGCGTTGTGCAGGTCGGCGACCAGCAGGCCGGCCTTGCGGCTGACCTGCTCCTGCAGGTAGATGCGGCTGTTCTCCCGGCTGAAGATCTGTGTGAGCACGTCCGTGTGTCTTATCAGGTCGGCAAGAGGGAACTCGATGAACGGCTTCGAGGCGACGGCGTCCTCGTCGAGGTCATAGAAGCGGAATACGCGGAAGTTGCTGGTGCACAGGAACCGGGGCTTCTGCGAGGCCGGCAGATCGTTCGCGTATCGTAGCGCCTGTTCGAGGGGAGTGACGTTCTCGGAGCGACGCGGCTCCTTCCTGTCGAGGCTGACGTCACGGCTCTTCTGCTCGACAAGGAGCCGGGCGTCAGGACAAAACACGTCGATGAAACCGCCGTTGACCGGATGCTCGAACTCCAGACGGTCCCGCGCCTCTGCCGGCGACCACCCGAACACCGTGGACAGTAGCTCGCGCCAGAAGGATTGTGCCTCCTGCTTCTCATGTCCTCTGCCCTCTTGAGACCAGTTCTCCACGAATCCGGCAAGCTGCTTCTCCACTAATGAATCCATGACTCATCATCATTCCACGAAAAGTGGCAGCTCAGTAGTTTTGTATGAAAAAACGGAGAGCTTTATGCATCTGACGACACGAAAACGATTGAGAAAACTCCTTTATCTAGTTAAAGTTAGATTTTAACTACATTATCTAATGTGCTCTGCCTACCGGTGGTAGGTGGGTGGTGTCGTGGCTGGTTTCGGTCGGGTGGTGGTGTGTCGTGGCGTAT